>JAJPKN010000006.1 GCA_021323695.1 Actinomycetota bacterium
ACTTGCACCATCGACCCGGCCAAGGGTTACCAAGCCCTAAGCAAGCCTGTAGTGTCCGGTATGTCTTGAGACAGCTGTCCGGGATGTCTCGCGACACAACACTGGTCTGAGTCCCCCCACGTGGTGGGGTTTTGAGCTGACCGACAGGGTCCACCACTAGGAGGGCCATCGGCGAGATCCTCATTGTGTTCCGGCAAGAAGCACGAGAGGAGATCACCAGATGGCCCTTGACCAGTCTGCACTGTCCGAGCTAGCTGATGCACTGAAGACCACCGAGGTAACCGACCTCGTCCGAGACGCCGTCCGTCTCGTCTTCCAAGAGCTGATCGAAGCCGAGGCCGGCGCCACGATCGGCGCCGGGCTCTACGAACGCTCCGAGACCAGGACAAACGAGCGCAACGGGCACCGGCCGAGGACCTTGTCCACCAAGGCCGGCGACATCGAGCTGGGCATACCTAAGCTGCGCAAAGGCAGCTTCTTCCCCTCCATCTTGGAGCCGCGCCGGCGCATAGACCAGGCCCTTTACGCCGTGGTCATGGAGGCTTACGTGGCCGGGGTGTCGACGCGCGCTGTGGACGAGCTGGTCCAGGCGCTTGGCATCGGCACCGGCATCAGCCGCTCGGAGGTGAGCCGCATCTGCAAGGGCCTCGACGAGCATGTGAGCGCCTTTAGAGAGCGGCGCCTTGACCACACCAGCTTCCCTTACGTGTACTTAGACGCCACCTACCTGCACGTACGAGAAGACCACCACGTGGTCTCCAAGGCCGTGGTCATCGCCACCGGGGTCTCCCAGCAGGGCATGCGCGAGGTGCTCGGCTTCGGCGTTGGCGACTCCGAGGACGAGGTCTTCTGGCGGGCCTTCCTCACCAGCCTGCGCAAGCGCGGCCTGTCGGGCGTGCGCCTGGTCATCTCCGACGCCCACGCCGGGCTGGTAGCGGCCCTGCGACGTTGCCTGCAGGGTGCAGCGCACCAGCGTTGCCGGGTGCACTTCGCCCGGAACCTGTTGGCCAGCGTGCAAAAATCCCAGCAAGAGATGGTGGCAGCAGCGTTCCGCACCGTGTTCGCCTACGCTACCAGGGCCGAGATCGAGGCCCAATATGACCACGTCACTGACATGTTGGCCACCCGTTTTGCCAAAGCTTCTGAGCTCATGGCCGAAGCCAAGGAGGAAGTGCTGGCCTTTGCCTCTTTCCCTCGTGAGCAGTGGCGCCAGCTGTGGTCCACCAACCCGCTCGAGCGGGTCAACAAAGAGCTCAAACGCCGCTGCCGGGTGGTGGGCATCTTCCCGAACGAAGCCGCCGTCGTGCGCCTAGCCGGCGCTGTGCTGCTGGACATGCACGACGAGTGGCAGGCAGCCGAGAGGCGCTACTTCTCGGAGGGCTCTATGGCCAAACTGCTCGCCGAGCGCGACAATGGCCCCGGGTCACTTACCGAGCTTTCGGCGGTGAGCTGACCCCAATGAGGATCATCAATTCCCCACCACTTGTCGGGACGCAGCCCAACACTGGTCGGGAAGGGGGGATTTGAACCCCCGGCCTCAGCGTCCCGAAGGCTACAAGACCGGTACCGAGCGTACTGACGCTAACAAGGAGTGCTGGTCAGCCGTGGATCCACCCTATGCGGACGACCTCGGATCGGGGCGCAAGCGGGATGGACGCGGGATGATCAAGGGCGGCAGTCGGTGCCGCGTCGGTCATGCCATAATGGGGGCTGTGAGCAGGGTCGTCCACGTCCCGTACAGCATCTCCCAGGACGAGGACGGGGTCTGGTGCGCCTCCGCGCAGCTCGGGCCCGGCGTCGGGGCGGTGGGTGACGGTCCGACCGAGGAGGCCGCCGTGGACGACCTCCGGGCCGCCCTAGAAGTGTTGCTGGCCGAGACTGGACCGCCACCTGAGCTGACGCTGATGCTCGACGTCGCCTGATGGCGGGTTCGGTCCCAGTCCTATCCGGGGCGCAAGTGGTGAAGGCCCTCGAGCAGGCCGGGTTCACAGTCGTCCGGGTCAGCGGCAGCCATCGCGTCATGCGCCACGCCGACGGCCGCGCCGTCGCGGTGCCTGTGCATGCCAGTCGGGATATGCCGAAGGGCACCCTCCGCAACATCCTCGGGATCATCGGCATGTCCGTCGAGGAGCTGCGCAGCCTTCTCTGACTTCACGGTGGCCGCAGCTGTGGGGTTACCTGCTTTCCTGTGGCCACGAAGCGTACCGATTTGTCCCGGGCCGCCCGGTCGCTTTGCTGCAGGTGGAACCGGCGCCGAAGGCGCCGGAACTGCGTATTCTGATGGACAGCGGCCTTGTGCGGACGGGCTGCCTGACAACGGCGTATGTCCCAAGATCGTGGCTCGGTGGGTCGCCCCGCTGGCCACGCCAGGGCACGGGGCGGCTAGCTACTACCCCCCGAAAGACCCAAGTTTGTAGCCCTCATCCGGCTCGCGCCCGACGTGACGGCAGCTCGGACAGTGCCTCTGGCCAGGATGTTCTGGTCGGGAAGGGGGTGTCTGGTTCCAGGACATACCGGACACATGTCGCGAGACATAGCGGACACCAGAACGAAGAGGTGTGCGTATGGAGCTCGCTGGTTACCTG
>JAJPKN010000009.1 GCA_021323695.1 Actinomycetota bacterium
AACGGCTTTGTCTTTGAACTCTGGGCTGAAGGACCGCCTCTGTGGTGCCATGGGACCTGTCTACTCCTCTCATCGGGGAGTGACAACGGAACCGGGGTATGTTCAGTATGGCATATCCACTACTAGTGATGTAAGATCGGTACCAGTGGGGTATCAGTCTGTCCATGAAGAAAGCGAACCTAGGCGGCTGCCTGGTTAGCCGTGGGTAAGGGAGCATGAGTGGCCCCAGATGCATGAACCTTGCTCGGCGCATATGCGCATGGCCTGACCGAACCCAGCAGCGGAGAGGGACGACCAAAGGAAGCAGCGGAGATGGACGACCAAAGGAATCCGAGGCACACAGTGACAATAGCTGGCTTACCGCACGTCATCGATATCGGCCTGGTACAGAACGCCCGCGGTCACGCTCAGCGCCTACTGGACTTCTGGGTGCTCGGCATTGCAGTGGCGGGCCGTTTCCGCCTCGAGATCGGCGACGAACAAGTCGCGGTCGGGGCGGGCGACTACTACCTACTGCCTCCACGCCTACCGCACCGCGGTTTGGACAGCACCCCCTTCGACACCTTGTTCTTTCATTTCACGCTGCCCAAGGACTGTGAGCGTGGTCTTCTTTTGGAGCTACCCCTGAGTGGAGAATGCTCCCCAGTCCTCAATTACCTTGCGCTGTTCCGCTTCCTAGAGGCCAATTTCCGAAGCGGCCTCCTGTCCGGCGACGAACTTGGCGTCCAACTGTGGGCTATCTTCGGTCAGCTCTGTGTGATGCAACGCGAAAGGGTGCTCCTGCAGGCTGACCCTAAGCGGGTCCTTGCGAGCGAGATCCTCGAGTTCCTCCGGGCGAATTATTCCGGTCAACTCACGAGCTCCGCGATCGCTTCGCGTATGGGCTACAGCTACCCATACCTCGAAAGAGTGTTCAGGAGCAGTTTTGGCTGCAGCATCCATCAAGAACTGCTCCGGATCCGCCTGCAGGTCGCCGCTCATGCGCTCCAGATGGGAAAGCCGATCAAAGATGTGGCCAAGGAGGTTGGCTTCAGTGATTACTACTACTTTCTGAAAGTGTTCAAGAGGGCTAAGGGCATGTCGCCGGGCGCTTTCCAAGCGTCTCACCGCACCCCGCCTGGCTGAGAGGCGTGCTGGGCGCTCGGGCGTCCGCCGTCAGCGGCACCTCGTACCTGAGCTACGACGACGCCAACGCCAAGCTCGTGCTCCTGTGGGACGCAGGGACCACCCTGACCCTGTGCGGGCTCCAAGGCCCCGGCACCCGCAGCACCTGAGCTGTCCCTGACGGCCACCCTCAGGCCCGGGCCCCCAGGCGTGAGCCACGGCTACCGGGCGCCGGCTACCGGGCGCCGGCGGCACGGCCGCCTACTGGGCGTGGCTGGCCGGGCCTCCCTCCGCCCCCCGGCCCGGGGGCGGCAACGACCCCCTCACGACCACGCCCACTTCATAGGCTTCGAGGGCGATCGGGTCGCGTCCCCGCCACCGGCGTGCCAGCTCCGCCACTGTCCAGCCGATGGGTTGCAGCCCGGGGGGCGCGCTGGCCCCAAGCAGGGCGAGGCGCCCCGACAGTGGCTCGGGCAAGCTGTCGGCCACCACGAGCACGTCGATGTCGCTCCATTTGTTGAAGTCGCCCCGAGCAAAGGACCCGACGAGCACCGCCGCGACGATGCCCTCCCCCGCCAGGCCGGCGGCCCACTTGCGCGCCACCTGCACCGCCCGTTCCCGTTCGGCCAGGCGCCGCCGTACCACAGGATGGGTCATGGCCCGCCAGCCGACAGGGACTGCCAGGCCCCTGCCACGGCAGCCATAAGCTGCTCCATGTCGTCGAGGGCCTGGTCGGCGTCGCTCGCCAGGTAGTGGGCACTGGGCGGGCCGCTCGGGTGGGCATCGGGGTAGCGCGCCGGTATGTAGTGCCGGGACAGGCGGACGGCTGGCCCGGCCAGCTCAGCCGGCCAAAGGGGCCCCAGCGCCTCGGCTGCCCGTTGGGCCAGGACGCTCAGGTCGTGGCCCCATGCCTCAGCACCTATGCCGTGGAGCAAGCCCTTCAGTGCAACCTGGGCGGCCTGCTCGGCCACGAAGCAGGCCCACTCGTAGTACCCGGCTCCCGAGGCCAGGCGGGCGAGGCCAGCAGCCGAGGCCGCTTGGTCCTGCCACCTGCTGAACTCGCCGACGTCGAGGACCTGCCTTGGCCTGGCGGCACGCTGGGGCTGGCCTTCGGGTACGGCTTCAGCCGGCTGGGCCCCTGAGGGAGAGCCCTCCGGCTGGTGCGGTTGGCGTCCAGTGGCCATGGCCCGATCCTTGCACTGCCGTCCTTGCACTGCACGGGCCGCGGGGGCCGGAGGGGTTCATCGATGGCCTCGCCAGCTGCGGTCCCTGCACTGCACGGGCCGCGGGGCCGGAGGGCCCCCGGGCCAGTCACCAGCCGTAGACCGTCCGCCAGTCGAAGATGGGCGAAGGGTCGAGCTCCCCGCCGTCGTCGACGTGGAGCTTGTCGGGCGGGATGACGAGGCGTTCAGGCCACGAGGCCATGTTCTCGTAGTGGTAGTTGCTGGGGCCCCGCCGCAGGCCGGCACGGTCCCGCTCGATGCGCCGGCGCATCTGGTCCTCGCTGCGCATGGGGTAATGCCTGAGGTTGAACAGCGTCGGGTAGCGTTCACCCAGCGGAGGGTTGTGGTTGAACTGCCGTACGTTTGTCGCCGATGCCCGCCACGAACGGATGCGGGGCGCGCAGCCCAGGAAAATACTGTAGTGGCGGACGCGCTGCACGGCACTGGTTATGGAAGGGTCGTCCGCTGACGTCCACCAGAAATTGAAGTTGTTGAACTCGACCCAGTCGTAAGGGGAGCTGGCGACCTCCTCCACCCATTGCCGGTAACTGCGGGAGCGGTCGGGCCCTTCCAAGAACTCGTCCTGGTCGGGCCAGGAGACCCAGTCGTAGCGAGAGACGTACTCCCTGAGCAGGTGCTCCGACATCATGGGGTACAGCTCGTAGAAGTCCACGCTGCGGGGGACCGTCGTCAGCTCGACCAGTTCCCCCCGCAGCGAACCCAGGACCTCGGGCGTCTGGTCGGTGGAGCCGTGGTCCCAGGCCACCACCTCGTGGCCCTGCTCCCGCAGGTAACGGACGGACTCTTCGACGATGTCGCCGTCGTTGTAGCAGAGCAGGACGCCCAGCATGCGCAGCTTCTTTTTCCTCCGGTGCACCAACCGCCACATCAGGCCGCCGGCCCCCCTGGCAGGCCGTGAGGCGACGCAGGTGGCCCAGGTGGCCCCGATGGGCCCGCCAAGCGAGCTGTGCCGCACGCCCACAGCTCGTCCACGTACCCGGCCCTGGCCCAGTTGGGATAGCGCAGGAGGGGCCGAAGGCCGGCGCTGGCCTCGGCCAGCTCGCGGACCACGGACTGGCGGCGACCTGCGGCCTGGGGGGCTTGGGCTTCCTGGTTGACGCTGAACAGCAGGCGGGAGGCGGAAGAGAAATGGCTCAGGTAACGCAGGGCCTCCTCCCGGGCGATCTCGGGCAGGGAGTCGACGTTGAGCGTGACGTCGAAGGCGCCGGCCGGGGCCTCGTAGGCAGCGTAGGCAGGCAGGACCCGCGCCCAGGGTGAGGTGGGCACCGGGGCCTCCTCGCCGTAAAGGCCCACGGCTGAGGGGGGCAGGGTCATGAGCAGGAAGTAGCCCTGTACCACATTGACCTCGGGGAGGTCGTAGATGGTGTAGCCGGCCACCCCCAACCGGTGGGCCGCGTACGCGGTGTAGCCCATGCCCGCACCTATCTCGGCCATCGTCATGCTGGCGGTGCCGGCCCCGAGCAGCTGGCGGGCGAAGCTGGCTGCCTTCCACACCGCGTAGCCGGCCGAGAGGGTGCGCAGGTGGACGGGCCTGGTCCCCGGCTCCAGCGCGAACAGGCCCTCGAACACGGGCGGCAGGCTCACCGGCACGCCGGTACGGGCCTCTATGCGGTCCCGCAGCTCCCCGGCGCCGGCACCGGTGGGCATGTCGGCGTAGCCCACCTGCTCCGGGCAGCGGGAGGCCAGCACGCCCACCCCTTCGGCCATGCCCACCAGCTGGTCCATCAGCCACAGCGCCCGGGTGCGCTGGTGCTCAGGGTGGTTGGCCAGCTGGTCGAAGCCCGCCTCTCCCTGTAGGAAACCATGGCCACCGGCCAGGCGGGGCAGGCAACGGAGGTAGGCCATGAGCTCGGCCGCCGGCCCCTGGCTGGCCAGGCGGGCCAGGTCCTGGTGGAACCGGGCGGAGATCTCCGTCCACATGTCGGGGGGGTGCGCCGGCCCGGGGTCGTCGGCGCGCGCCCGGCGGTAGGCCTCCATGAGCCTCTCGGCCACCTCGGCCTGGGCGGCGGGGTGGGCTGGCGCCTCGGCCTGGGTGAAGCCGAACGAGAACAGCCCGGAGGCACCGGCCGCGGCCAGCCAGGGCCGGCGAGCCAGGATGGCGTCGGTGACCCAGTCCATACTTCCGGTAGTTTCGCGCTCGGTGGCTCAAGACGTCTCGGCCAGCTCCCCCCCCGGGGCGCCGCCGCGCACATCGGTGGCGGTGCTCGGCATGCACCGCAGCGGCACCAGCGCGTTCGCCGGGCTGCTGGCCCGGGCCGGCTTCTATGCCGGGCAGAGCTCCGAGCTGTTGGCGCCGGCCGAGGACAACCCCACCGGCTTTTACGAACGCTTCGACGTCAACGCGCTCAACGACAAGCTGCTCGCCGAGCTCGGGGGGTCATGGGACAACCCGCCCGCTCGCCAGCTCGTCCATGACCGGGCGCCAGCCTGGCAGCCGAAGGTCAAAGCCCTGCTCGGCCGCCTGGAGCGACAAGCCGGGGGCAAGCCGGTCATGGTGAAAGACCCGCGGGTGTGCGTGCTGCTGCCGGCGTGGCTGCCACACCTGCAGGGGCGCTTCAGCTTGGTGGTGGTGGACCGCAACCCCTTGGAAGTGGCCCTTTCGGTGCGCAAGCGCGACGGGCGGCCTCTGTACGTCGCCCTGGCCCTCTGGCAGCTATATTGCGCGGAGCTGCTGGACGGGCTGGCTGGCCAGCGGGTATGGTTCGCCCGCTACGAAGACCTGGTCCAGGCGCCCGCCAGGCAAGCCGCCGCCCTGCTGGAGGCGCTCGGAGGGGCTCCCGGCCCCGGCGACGGCAAGGCCCGCCCTCCCCAACAGGGCCGGTCGTTGGCCAGCTTCGTGTCACCCGGCCTCCGCCACCAGCGAGCCGCCCCCGACGAGGAGGCCCTCGGCCGGGCCCTCACCGGGTCGCAACTGGCCCTGTGGCGCTGGCTGAGCGCCCTGCCCCCTGGCTGGGTGACCCTCGAACCCCCACCGGAGCTACGCGCCCAGCCCGAAGAGGCCCTGGAGCCGGTACGTGAGCACTTCGCCCTGGTGGCCGACCGCAACGGCCTCGAGGCCGCCTACGACGAAGAGCGCCACCGGGCCCTTCACTTCGAGCAGGCCACCGAGCTGAAGGAGCACCACATCCAGCTGATCGAGGCGGAGCTGGGCCGCTTGAGGGACCAGCTGGCGGGCCAACCGGCTCTGGTGGCGGGGCTGGAGGCCGCCCGCCAGGAGGCCGAGGCGCTGCGCTCAGAGAAAGAAGCACTGCAGCGCGAGCTGCGGACGCTGCGTGAGGACAGCCGGGCAGCTGCCGCCAACCTGGTCGAAGCGGCAAAGCGCGCCTTGGCGGGGCGCCCGGGCCGCTAGCCTAGCGGGCCGCCCAGGGACGGCTACCCCTCGCTGGCCAGCTCGTCCGGGCCGGCCCGCTCCACCAACAAGTCGGGCGCTCGGCGCGGCCGGCGGCAGAACTCGACCAGCGGCTCGGCCACCCTCTCCCAGCGGTAGCGGTGGGCCAGGTTGGCAAAGCGCTCCGCAGGAGGCGGCTCAGCCAGCATGAGGGCCAGCGCCTCTTCCAAGGCCTCCACGTCGCCGGGCGGCACCACCACGCCCGCCCCCTCCCTCGCGACCTCGTCAGCCAGGCTGTCGCCCCCGGTCAGCACCATCGGCAAAGCCGCCCAGATGTAGTCGAGCACCCGGGAGCGGAACGAGTAGCGCGTCTCCAGGTGCCCCAGGTGCGTGCTCAGGGCCACGTCGGCGTCCAGCAGGTAGTCCGAGCGTCGCTCGTAGGGCACCCAGCCCGGGTTGAAGAACACGTTCTTGCCGGCCACGCCCAGCTCTTGAGCCAGCCGGCGGGCCTCGCCGGCCACGGCCATCTCGGGTATGGCCGGGTTGGGGTGGTGCATGCCCAAGAACACCAGCCTCACATGCGGCACCCTGCGCCGGAGCCGGGCCACGGCCCGCACCGCCGAAAGGGGGTCGAGCCAGTCGTAGACCCCGCCACCCCACAAGACGACCTTGTCGTCGGGGCCGATGCCGGGCAGCACGCCCCGCAGCCCGGGCCCATGGCGCTGGGGGGGTGAGCCAGGCAGGCCGAAGGGCACCACTGCGACCAGGCGCTGCAGGAGCGGGTCGCCCTGGTAGGTGTAGGGGTTGACCCGCCCCACGGCGGCCAGGGAGCCGAGCCAGAAGTCGCGCTGGCGCTCGCTGGCACAGGTGAAAAAGTCACCCCGGCGCAACGCGGCGTTGACCACACCGGCCAGGCGGGTCACGGTGCGGTCGACTACGGCTCGCTCGGCACCGGCCATCTCCAGGTTCTCCAGGTGGTAGGGGTCGTAGATGTCGACGGCGAGGGGCTTGAGCGAGCCACGCAGGTCCGGCGAGACGTAGACCAGCCCGCTGGGAGCGAACACGACATCGGCGGCGTCGACCAGAGCCGGGAGGGCGCCCCCGCCGGCGCTCGCCAGCTCGGCGTTGGGGTGCGCCCCGGCCACCTCGACCGTGCTGGCCAGGACGACGTCCAGCTGGCGGCCCAGCACCTCGGCCAGGTGCCAAGCCCGGACCGCCGGGCCGGGCATCTCCGGGCCCACCGGGTCGGTGGTCAGCACCAGCACCCGAGTACGCTCCCGTGTTGTGCTCATCGCCGAGAGGCTAGCCACCAGGTCATGAGCACGCGGGTGGTCGTAGTCACCGCTGACGTCCTGCGGCCGCAGATGGCCGGGCCGGCCATGCGCGCCTGGCACATCGCCGACCACCTGGCCAGCCACAACGAGGTGCAGCTGGTCACCACCTCTCCCTACTGCGAGCTGAGCTCAGGCCGCTTCGTCGCCCGGGCGGCGGACGGTGCCGGGCTGGCGGCAGCAGAGAAATGGTGCGACGTCATGGTGCTCCAGGGCTACGTGACCCACCATCACCCCGAGCTGGGCACCTCGGGCAAGTTCTTGGTCTTTGACGTCTACGACCCCCTCCACCTGGAGACCCTGGCCCTGACCCAGGGCCTGCCCGGGCCGGGACGGGCCGAGCACGTGCAGCTGTCCATCGCCACCTTGAACGACCAGCTGGCTCGAGCCGACTTCCTCATGTGCGCCAGCGAGCGCCAGCGGGACCTGTGGCTGGGCCAGCTCTGCGCCCTGGGCCGGGTCAACCCCTACACCTATGACGACGACCCAGGCCTGCGCCGGCTCATCGACGTGGTGCCCTTCGGGCTGCCCGACGAGGGCCCAGTGCACACCCGGCCCGTGCTGCGAGGCGTCCACCCCGGCATCGGCCCCGACGACGACCTGGTCGTCTGGGCTGGGGGGATCTACGACTGGTTCGACCCCCTGACCCTCGTCCGGGCGGTCTACCGGCTCTCCAGGCAGCGCCCCACGCTGCGCCTCTACTTCATGGGCACCCGCCACCCCAACCCCGACGTGCCCGAGATGCGGGCCCTCAGGGAGGCTCGAGCACTGGTCGAGGACCTGGGGCTGGGGGCCAGGCACGTGTTCTTCAACGAGGGCTGGGTGCCCTACGCCGAGCGCCAGGACTACCTGATGGAAGCCGACCTGGGCGTGACCGCCCACTTTGCCGGCGCCGAGACCCGCTTTGCTTTCCGGACCCGCGCCCTCGACTACCTGTGGGCCGGGCTACCTGTCGTCACCACCGAGGGCGACTACCTGGCCGAGCTGGTGGCCAGCGAGGGCTTAGGGCTCACCGTCCCGCCCCAGGACCCAGCGGCCCTGGCCGACGCTCTCGACCGCTTGCTCGGGGACGCCGCCCTGGCCCAGCGGTGCCGGGCCAACGCCGAGCGAGTGAGGGAACGCTTCCGCTGGTCGGTGGCCCTCCGGCCCCTCGCCCGCTACTGCCAGTCGCCCTGGCGGGCCCCCGACCTGGCAGCAGGCGGCACCCTGGCGGCAGGCGGCACCCTGGCGGCAGGCGGCGCTCGCCCGTCCCCGCCTCCGGCCCCGTCGCCACCCCCGCTCCCGTCCCCACCCGCGGCTCTGGCTCCGGGAGCCGGTGGCGCGCCCGGGGCATGGCGCAAACTGGCCGACCTGGCCGACCTGGCCCGCCACCACTACCGCCAAGGAGGGGCCCGCCAGCTGGCGGGCCGTGCCGCCAGCAAGGCCCTCCGGGCGGTGCGCTCGGCCTCCCGCAGGTGAGGTGGCCCCGCCCCACCACCGGGGGCCGCGGCGGACCAGGCCGGCCCTGGGTGGCTCAGCTCACCTCCGGGTCAGGCGGTGGCCCGGTCGCCGACCTGGCGGGCCCGGGAGATGACCTGGTCGATGAACCCGTACTCCTTGGCCTCGTCGGCAGTGAACCAGCGGTCCCGGTCCGAGTCCCGCTCGATCCGCTCCACCGTCTGGCCTGTGTGGTAGGCAATGCGCTCGGCCATCATCCTCTTCAGGTAGACGATCTGCTCGGCCTGGATGGCGATGTCCGCTGCCTGGCCCTGCATCTGGCCTGACGGCTGGTGCATGAGGATGCGGGCATGAGGCAGGGCGTACCTTTTCCCCGGGGTGCCGGCGCACAGCAGGAACTGGCCCATCGAGGCCGCCAGGCCCATGCAGACGGTGGACACGTCGCAGGGTATGTACTGCATCGTGTCGTAGATGGCTAGGCCGGCCGTCACCGAGCCGCCCGGCGAGTTGATGTACAGGCTCACGTCCCGGGCCGGGTCCTCGGCCGCCAGCAGCAGCAGCTGGGCGCAGACGAGGTTGGCGGCCCGGTCGTCCACCTCGGTGCCGAGGAACACGATGCGTTCTCGGAGCAGCCGCTGGTACACGTCGGCGCCAGGGTCGCCGTGGCTCGAAGAAGGGGCTTGGAGCACGCCGGGCAGGGGCAGTTGCATGGGCTGGGCCATGCGATGAGGTTACCCCGGCCAGCGGGGCCCCAGGCCGAGCCGCCGGGGCGGGGCCACCTTCGGGCCAGCGGCGGGGCCGGGCCAGCGCGGCGGCGGGGCAGCGGCGGGACGGGCCCCTTGGCCGGGACAGGGGCCAGCGCGTAGAGTGCGCCTAGAGTGACGGTGCAGGTCAAGCCATATGCGGGCGTGGCGGAACTGGCAGACGCGCCAGGTTTAGGTCCTGGTCCCGAAAGGGGTGGAGGTTCGAGCCCTCTCGCCCGCACGGCCTGAGGCGGGCCTCGGCCGACAAGCAAGCGGGCCGGGGCCGACCGGGGCGGGGTTGTCGGCCCCAAGCCCGGCTCCCTACGCTTGTAGGTTGGGCAAGCCAGCCCGAGGCTGCCTCAGGGAGGACGACCGCCCAGGACCCCACGCCCTCCCGGTGGCACACCCAGCACACCCAGCAGGAGCCGTTGATGCCTTTCGAGCTTGACGTGGTGATCGTCGGAGGCTGCGGCCATGTCGGCCTCCCCCTGGCCCTGGCCTTCGCCGAACGGGGCCTGTCCGTCGCCGCCTACGACATCGACCCGGCCGCGGTCCAAAAAGTCGGCTCCGGGCAAATGCCCTTCGACGAACCGGGTGGGCCCGAAGCGCTGGGACGGGCCATCGCCGCCTCCCGCCTGCGCGCCAGCACCGACCCGGCGGTCGTGGCCCTGGCCGAGCACGTCGTGGTCGTCATCGGGACCCCGGTGGACGAGCACCTGAACCCTGACCCCCAGGCGGTGCCAGCAGCCGTCGAGGCGCTGGCCCCCCACCTGCGCCCCGGCCAGCTGGTCGTCCTGCGCAGCACCGTCTACCCCGGTGTCACGGCCATGGTCGAGCGCCGCCTGGCCGCCCTTGGCCTGCGGCTGGACGTGGCTTTCTGCCCCGAGCGCATCGCCGAGGGCAAGGCGCTGAAGGAGCTGTTCGAGCTCCCTCAGGTTGTCTCTGCCCGCAACCCCGAAGCCCTGGCCCGGGCCAGGAAGCTGTTCGAGGTGCTGACGCCCGAGACGGTCGAGCTGCTGCCTGAGGAAGCCGAGCTGGCCAAGCTGTTCACCAACGCCTACCGCTACCTCAAGTTCGCGCTGGCCAACCAGCTCTACACCATGGCCAACGACTTCGGCCTGGACTACGAGCGCATCCGCCAGGCCCTGACTTACAACTACCCGCGGGCGGCGGACCTGCCGGCCGCCGGCTTCGCCGCCGGGCCGTGCCTGCTCAAAGACACGATGCAGCTGGCGGCGTTCAACAACAACAACTTCGTGCTGGGCCACGCAGCCATGATGGTCAACGAGGGCCTGCCCCTCTACGTGGTCGACCGCATGGCTCGCCGTTACGACTTGGCGGCCATGACGGTGGGCATATTGGGCATGGCCTTCAAGGGCGATAGCGACGACACCCGCAGCAGCCTCGCCTACAAGCTGAAACGGATCCTGCGCTTCAAGGCCGAGGCGGTGCTGACCACCGACCCCTACGTGAAGACCGACAAGGACCTGCTGCCTCTGGAGGAGGTCGTGGGACGCTCCGACCTGTTGGTGATCGGGGCACCCCACCGGGCCTATGCCACCCTGGCCACCGACAAGCCGGTGGTCGACATCTGGGGGTTGCGCGGCAACGGGGCCCGGGTGTGAGGCCAAGGGTCTCCGTGGTCGTGACCGCCCGGGACGAGGGCGAGCCCATCGTCGACGTGCTGGCGCGCATCGGCGAGGCGGTCACCCTGCCCTGCGAGATCCTGGTCGTCTGCGACTCCCCCGACGACACCACCGTCCCCTGGGCCCAAAAGTACGCCGGGACTGACCAGCGGGTGCGGGTGGTCTTGAACCCCCACGGCCCGGGGCCGGCCCGGGCCATCCGGGCCGGCTTCGAAGCAGCCCTGGCCGATGTCGTGGTGGTGACCATGGCCGACGGCTGCGACGACCCCCAGCAGATCGACCAGCTCACCCGCCTGGTCGAGCGGGGGGTGGTGGTCGCCGCGGCCAGCCGTTACTCCAAAGGGGGCCAGCAGGTGGGCGGCCCGCTCCTCAAGGGGCTCATGTCCCGCCTGGCCGGCGCCAGCCTGCGGGTGCTGGCGCGGGTGGGCACGTGGGACCCGACCAACTCGTTCAAGGCCTACGACCGCAAGTTCGTCCAGGAAGTGGGCATACACAGCGACAAGGGTTTCGAGGTCGGCCTGGAGCTGGTGGCCAAGGCCAGGCGCCTGCGCCGGCCGGTGGCCGAGGTGCCGACCATCTGGCTGGACCGCACCTTCGGCGTGTCCAACTTCAAGGTGGCCAACTGGCTCCCGGCCTACCTGCGGTGGTACCGCTTCGCCTTCGGGCCGAAGCTGACCAAGGAAAAGATGCACGAGCTGCTCGGCCCAGCAGGAGGTCCTGGGAAATGACACAAACAGTGGTGGTCAGTGGGTCCGCGGGTTTCATCGGCGGCTACGTCGTGCAGGAGCTGCTCCACCGAGGCTACCGGGTGGTGGGTGTAGACAATTTCTCCAAGTACGGCCCGACGAAGAAGTCCTACGACGACCACCCCATGTACAGCTTTGTCGAGGGCGACTGCCGGGACGCCGCCCTCATGGAAGAGCTGCTGTCGGGAGCCGACCACTTCATCGCCGGCGCGGCCATGATCGGCGGCATCTCCTATTTCCACACCTACGCCTACGACCTTTTGGCTACCAACGAACGGATTATGGCGGCCTCGGTGGACGCCGCCATCGCCGCCCACCGCAAGGGCCGCCTGCGCAAGGTCACCTACATGAGCTCCTCCATGGTGTTCGAGTCGACCGACCACTGGCCCTCAGCCGAAGGCGACGAGCGGCGCGTGCCGCCGCCGCGTTCTTCCTACGGCTTCCAGAAGCTGGCCGTCGAGTACTTCGCCCGGGCCGCCTGGGACCAGTACCGCCTGCCCTACACCATCTTGCGGCCCTTCAACTGTGTGGGCGTGGGGGAGGGCCGCGCCCTGGGCGACACCGAGATCCTCTCGGGCAACATCAAGCTGGCCATGAGCCACGTCGTGCCCGACCTGGTGCAAAAAACCCTGAAAGGCCAAGACCCCTTGCACATACTGGGCGATGGGTCCCAGGTGCGCCACTACACCTATGGAGGGGACTTGGCCCGAGGGGTCGTGACGGCGATGGAGCACGAGGCCGCCTGGAACGAAGACTTCAACCTTTCCACCTCCACGTCCACCACCGTCCTCGAGCTGGCCCAGCTCATATGGGCCAAGATCCGTGGGCCCGAGGTGCCCTTCCGCTACGTGAGCGACCCTCCTTTCGAGCACGACGTGGCCAAGCGGGTCCCCTCTGTCGAAAAGGCCAAGCGGCTGCTGGGGTTCGAGGCCACCACCACCTTGAGCCAGATGCTGGACGAAGTCATCCCCTGGGTGCGCAGCGCCCTGGAGGAAGGGATCATTTGAGGAGGTAGGGCTTTTGGAAAGGCGGCGGGTGCCTGGCGCCCAACCGGGCGCGGCACACAGGGCGGGGAGACGGTGGCCAAGGGCAGCTGGGTGGTGGGCCGTCAGCGCGAGCGTCCTGGCCCTGGGCCTGCTGGCCTTGAGCGTGGCCCGGCCCGGGGGGAGCTACGCTGCGGCCGTCCGGCCTTGGCAGTCCGGCACCGGGGCGGGGACCGGGTACTGGCTGGTGGGCTCGGACGGCTCCGTCTACAACTTCGGGACTCCCCAACTGGGCAGCCTGGCGGGCACAAAGCTGGCCAAGCCCATCGTCGCCGCGGCCCCCACCCCCGACGGCCAGGGCTACTGGCTGGTGGCTTCCGACGGGGGGATCTTCGCCTTCGGGGACGCCCGGTTCTTCGGGTCGACCGGCTCGTCCCACCTGAACAAGCCCATCGTGGGCATGGCGGCCACCCCCGACGGCCAGGGCTACTGGCTGGTTGCCTCCGACGGGGGGATCTTCGCCTTCGGGGACGCCCGGTTCTTCGGGTCGATGGGGGGCCAGCACCTCAACCGGCCGATCGTGGGCATCGCCTCGACCCCTGACGGCCAGGGCTACTGGCTGGTGGCTTCCGACGGGGGGATCTTCGCCTTCGGGGACGCCCGGTTCTTCGGGTCGACCGGCTCGCTCCACCTGAACAAGCCCATCGTGGGCATGGCGGCCACCCCCGACGGCCAGGGCTACTGGCTGGTGGCTTCCGACGGGGGGATCTTCGCCTTCGGGGACGCCGGCTACCACGGTTCCAATGGCTCGGCCACCACAGGGGCGCCCATTGTGGCGATGGCCCCGGCACCCGACGGCGGGGGCTACTGGCTGGTGGACGCCACCGGGACCGTGTACCCCTTCGGGGACGCGCCCTTCCGGGGCTCGGCCAGCCTTTCCAGCAACCAGGCACCCATCGTGGCCATCATGGCCGGGCCGGTCTCCCCGACTTCGACCACCACCACGCCACCTCCGGTGACCACGACCACCACCACCACCAGCCGGCCCACGACGACCACCGTGCCCAAGACAACGACAACGCGGCGCCAGACCACCACGACCAGCCGGCCCACGACGACCACGACCAGCCGGCCCACGACCACCACCCTGCCTCCGCCCCCGCCCAGCGGCTACCCCTACCCACCCCACACCACCGGCTACGACGTGTCCTGGCCACAGTGCGCTCCCCTGGGCTCGGCCACCGTGAAGAAGCTGCCCTCGGATCCCCCATTTGTCATCGTCGGGGTCAACAACGGCCGGGTCAACGGCTTCAACAGCTGCTTTTCGGCTGAGGCGGCCTGGGCCGGGCCCAACTTCAGCGTGTACATAATCCTCCAGCCGGCCCCGGGCGGCGCCACAACCCAGGAGCGCGCCGGCCCCAGGGCGGCGTGCGCAGCCACGAACCGCACCTGCGCCGGCTATGACTGGGGCTACAACTGGGCCCAGGCAGACTTGGCCCACGTGCGGGGCCTTGGCTACCGCCCGCGCACCTGGTGGGTGGACGTGGAGACGGGCGAGGACTGGCCCCTCGCCCCGGCCGCCCAGGCGGCCAACGCCGCCGTGGTGCAGGGTGCCATGGACGCGCTGAAGGGGGCCGGCAACCGGGCCGGCATCTACAGCACCTGGTACCAGTGGGGCCTGATCACAGGCTCCTACGTGCCCTCGGGCAACCCTCCCATCTGGGTGCCCGGCGCCGACAACGTGCGCGGGGACAACAACAGTGCCGTCTCCTACTGCCAGCGGGCGCTCCGGCCGGGTGACCCCTCCAACCGCTACTCCAACGCCATCGGCTTCGCCGCCGGCGTGCCTTGGCTGGTCCAGTACGGCTACGGGGGGACATCGGCACCGGTAGGTATCGACCCGGACTACTCCTGCGGCTGAGGCCGGTGGGCACGCCAGCTGGCCCGGTGCTGAGCGAGGAGGCGGGCCCCCCCGCCAGGGCCCCGGGGCGGGCGGAGGACGGACGGCTCGCTCAGGCGCTGTTCGCGCCCCCGGGCGGCCCTACCCGCTGGCCCCGGCCTGCGGTCGCCGGGGGCTACGCCTTGGCCCTGGCCGCCATCACCACCACCGCCTTGGCGCGCCAGGCCGGGGTACCGGCCACCCGCACCGTATGGGCCGAGGACGGGGCGGTGTTCTACTCGGACGCGCTGAAGCACTCGCTGTGGTGGTGCCTGGGTGCTTCGTACAACGGCTACGGCCAACTTTTCCCCCGCCTCGCCGTCGAGCTGGCCCGGCTCGCCCCGCAGGCGGACGCCGCCTCGGTCATAGCCGTGAGCGGGGCGGTGAGCCTGGCCGCGCTGGCCTGCTTGGTCTTCCACATGGCCCGGGGCCACCTGCCTTCTCCGGCATTGCGGGCCGTGCTCGTGGCCTCGGTCGTGCTGCTGCCGGTGGCTACCGTGGAGATGCTCGACAACCTGGTCAACGTCCCCTGGTGGCTCCTTTTTGCCTCGTTCTGGGCGCTGCTGTGGCGGCCCGCCCACCCCCTCGGCAAGGTGGTGGCAGCTGGGGTGTGCCTGCTGGCGGTGGGCTCCGAGCCGCTCGCCGGCTTGCTCCTGCCCCTGGTCGCGGCCAGGGTGGTGGCACTGCCGAGGGCCGGGGAGCACGCCGCCACTGCAGGGTTCCTCATCGGCCTTGGCTACCAGGCAGCCATCGTGCTGGCCGCCGGGGGCGAGAAGTCGTTCACCACTGCCTCGACCAGCGGGGTGGCAGGTGCGTTCGCGGTGCGCGTCGGCCTCGAGTGGGTGGCCGGCCTGCAGGGCACCGGCCAGCTCTATGCCCATGCCCGGTGGCTGGCCACCGCCCTGGGTGCCACCTTGCTCGTGGGCCTGGTCGGGGCCGGGCTGCTGGCAGCTGCTGGCCGGCGGGCCGAGCTCGAGCCCAGCCGGGCACCCCAGGTTCGCAGCTTCACGGTGGCCGCCGGGACCTGTGCCCTGCTGTGCTTCTGCGTGCCGGTGTGGCTCAGGGGTGCCGGGCCCCTGATGAGCGCGAGCGCCTACGGCTACGGCGGCCGCTATGAGGCAGCCCCGGTGCTGATGGTGGTCTCGGTGCTCCTCGTCGTCGCCAGTGCCCTTTCCCGTCCCCGGGCCAGGGCTGCCCACGCAGGCGCCCACGGGCAGGCCGGCGCCTGGTGGCCCGCCCTGGCCTGCGTAGCCCTGCTGGCCCCCGCCTGGGCGGTCGGCTTCCGGGCCGCCAACGGCCGCTCCGATGGCCCCACCTGGCAGCAGCAGCTGGCCCTGGCCCAAGCCCATTGCCGCCAGGCCGGCCGGCGAGGCTGGGCCGAGCTGAAGATCGACCCACCGGGGAGGTTCGTCCTGCTAGCTTGCCGGTACATCAGCGTCGGGCCCGGCCCCCGAGCCGGCAGCGGCGCCAGCCTCGGGCTCGCCCCCGGGGCCAGCCCCAGCCCCGGCGTCCTCCCCAGCCCCGGCGTCCTCCCCAGCCCCGGCGTCATCCCCAGCCCCGGCGTCATCCCCAGCCCCGCCTCTGGAGTCATCCCCAGCGCAGGGGCCCGGCGCCGCTGACCCACGGGCCGGCCTGGCCGCTGGCCCACGGGCCGGCCTGGCCGCCGGTGCCTCCGAGCCGTCCTCCCATGGCCCGGGCCTGTCCGCGGGCCCGGCTGGGCCGGACAGCCCTGGGAGCGTCCTTTCCAGCACCGGCAAGGCTCCTTCGGTCAGCGGCGTGGGCGTGTCCGGGGCGAACAGTTCCACGGCCGTGCGCCACCGGGCCCGCCAGACCGCCCGGCGAGCCGCCAACCCGGCTTGGTCCTCCGCCGGTGGGTGGACCTTGAGCGAGAAGTAGGCAGCTCCCCCCACGGGGATAGGCAACCAGAAGTTCACCAGGCGGTAGCTGAGCACGCCCAGCGAAGCCACGGTGCTCGGGGTGCCGAAGCCGACCAGGATGGGGATGAGCGAGCCTTCCACCAGCCCGAGCCCGGCCGGGGTTACGGGTATGGCGGCCAAGATGTTGGCCACCCCGTAGGCGACCAGGAGCCCCACTGGGTTCACCCAGCTCCCGAAGGCTCCCAGGAAGAAGAACAACGACGCCGCGTCCAACAGCCAGTTGGCCGACGCGTAACCAAGGGCGCGCGCCAGCTGGCGGCGGTCCCGGCTCATCTGCTCGACCCGGGCCAAGAGCTGGGCGAACAACCGGGGGAGGGTCTCGGGGTGCATGAAGTGCAGCCGGCGGCCCACCGCCCGCACCACCCGCATGGCCCGGGCATCGCCCTTGGTCAGCAGCACCAACAGGCTCGCCATAGCCGCCATGAGCACCAGCCCGGCGATGGCGGCGACCAGGTAGACAGGCTGGAGGCCGTAGAACGGCAGGGACGCGGCCAGGGCGGCCCAGAAGATCACGTTGAGGACCACGGCCGAGCCCAGGCCCTGGGTCGCCAGGGCGAACCCCGTGTCTGGCCCGCTCACTCCGGCCCGCATGAGCAGCCGGTAACCGAGGGAGTACGCCACCGCGTTGCCCCCTGGGACGCAGTGGCTCAGGGCCAGCGTCGACAGCTGGATGCGAGACACGCTGGCGAAGCCCGGGTCGGACGTCCGCGGCAACAGCGAGCGGGTCAGCTCGAAGTAGGCGAGCAGGGCCAGCACCTCCGACACCACGCCCACTACGGGCAGGAGGGGGTTGACGTGGGACAGCTCGTGCAAGGCCTTGTGGGTGCCACCGATCTGAGGGATGACGAAGACCTCGACGACCAGCACCACGACCAGCAGCTCCGCCAGGTGCCGCACCGTCCGCGGCACCCAGCGCCGTCGCTTGGCCTCCGCCAGCCCAGGTGGTGCCGTGCTCACCCGCCCATGCTCGCGCCGGGGAGCACCGTCTTGAGCTTCTCCGCCAGCGCGACAAAGGCCCGGCCCCGGTGAGAAAGGGCGTGCTTGGCCTCCGGCGAGGCGGCAGCCAGCTCGGCGAAGGTCCTCCCGTCGCCTTCCAAGGGCACGAAAACGGGGTCGTAGCCGAACCCACCCGTACCGCGCCGCTGGTCGGCGACCCAGCCCTCGACCACGCCCTCGGTGCTCACCTCTCGCCCGTCGGGCCAGCTGGCCACGGCCACGGTGACGAACCTGGCCCGGCGTTGGGCCGGGGCCGCACAACCGGCCCTGGCCAGCTCGGCCAGCACCTTGTCCACGTTGGCCTGCTCGTCGACAGGCTCACCGGCATAGCGGGCCGAACGGACGCCGGGAGCGCCCCCCAGCCCCTGCACCTCCAAGCCCGTGTCCTCGGCTATGGCAGGCAGCCCGGTGGCGGCCACCAGCGCCCGCGCCTTCAGCCGGGCGTTGCCCAGCAGGCTGTCCTCGGTCTCTTGCACCTCGGGCACCTCGGCCGGGCGGGCCACGAGCTCCACGGCGAAGCCGGCCCCAGCGAAGATCTCGCGGATCTCCCGTTCCTTGTCCCGGTTCGCGGTGGCAAGGACGAAGCGCGCCGTCTCACCCACGAGCCGGGGCGCCCCTTTCGGCCCTAGGGGGCGGCGGGGTGCTGACCACGGCCGCCTGGGCGGCCAGCAGCTGCGAGATCCCCTTGCCCGCCAACGCCAGCATCTCGTCGAGCTCGCTCCTGGAAAAGGGCCGGCCCTCGGCGGTCCCCTGGAGCTCCACCAAGCCCCCAGAGCCGGTCATGACCACGTTGAGGTCCACGTCGGCTCCCGCGTCCTCTGCGTAGCACAGGTCCAGCCGGGGCTGGCCGCCGACGATGCCCACCGACACCGCGCCACAGGCCTCCCGGACGGGCTGGGCACCCAACCGGCCAGCGGCCACCATGCGCGTGCAGGCGTCGTGGAGCGCCACCCAGGCCCCTACGATGCTGGCGGTACGGGTACCGCCATCGGCTTGGAGCACGTCGCAGTCCAAGGTGACCTGCTGGTCGGCCAGGGCGTACAGGTCGGTGACGGCACGCAGGCTGCGCCCTATGAGCCGCTGGATCTCCTGGGTCCGGCCCGACTGGCGGCCCCGGGCGGCTTCCCGGTCTACCCGTTCGGGGGAAGAACCCGGGAGCATCGAGTACTCGGCGGTCACCCAGCCCCGGCCGCTCCCCTTCAGCCAGCGCGGCACCTCTTCGGCGAACGAGGCGGTGCAGAGCACCGCCGTCCGGCCCATCCGTACCAGCACCGACCCAGGCGCGAACTCGGTGAAGTCCCGCACCAGCTCGACCGGCCGCAGCTCGTCGGGGCCCCGCCCATCGGGGCGGGCGCTGGCTGACGCTCCTTCCGGGCGCCGCCCGGCGCCGGCCTCGCCCCCGGTCATGACGCCCCTGCGGCCCTGACGACCGTCACCGGGCCGCCCACCGTCACCGGGCCGCCCACCGTCCCCACCGTCACCAGGCCACCCCCGTCACCAGGTCATATTGCCCAAGTCCGGCCCACGCCTGCCAGTTCCACCGGCCGGCCAAAGGCCGCCGCTGCCTCCGCCCTGGACTTCTCGCGGTCGACCGGGGGGGGCACGTGGGTGATCACCAGGCGTTCGGCCCCCGCCCCGGCCGCGGTGGTGCCCGCCTGACGGGCGCTCATGTGGGGCATGGTCCCCTCGCTGCCAGCCGTCAGGGACGCCTCCACCAGCGCCAGGTTGATGCCTTCGCCCAGGCTGGCCAGCTGCCAGCCGGGGCCGGAATCAGCCGAGTAGGCAAGGGCCCGCCCGCCTGCCTCCACCCGCGAGGCCAAGGTCTCAACCGGGTGGTCGGTGCGGGACCAGTACCAGTGGAAAGGCCCGATCTGTGCCTTGTCCCCGTCCGACACCACCCGCCAGTCGAACGTCCCGTCGCGCTTGTCGCTCACCACCAGCTCACGCAGGCCCTCCGGGGCGTACACGGGGAACCCCCTCCGCCCGAGGAAGTAGCGCAGTGCCACGTACAGGCCTTCCAGGTCGCTCCAGTGGTCCGGGTGCTCGTGGCTCACCACGGCGGCACCCAGTTCGTGCAAGCCCACGTGGGTCTGCAAGCTGGCCAGCGTGCCCGAACCAGCGTCCATCAAGGTGGAAAAGCCCGCCGAGCGCAGCAAGTACCCGCTGCAGGCACCACCCGGGCCGGGGTAGCTGCCGTCACAGCCGAGGACGGTCAGGGTGAAACCCTCCCCCCTGGCCGCCCCGGGGGCCGTCAGCACTCGGCCGTCCCCCCCTCGGTCGCCACTGCGCTCAGCACCGGGGACGCCTCGGGGGCGCCAGCTTGCCCGCCCGGGGCTGGGGACGGCTCCGGGCCGCCAACCTTCCCGCCCGGGACTGGGGACGGCTCCGGGCCACGGCCGGAGCGCGCGGCTAGGCGGCCCGGCACGGTCCTTGCACCGCCCAGGGCCGGGGCGGCACCTGCCTCGGGCTCCCAGTGTTCGACCCGGTCCAGTTCGGGGCCGAACAGGCGCCGCCCCAAGCGGACAAAGGCGGCCACGTCGCCAGAGGAGATCCAGGTGTGCTCGCCGCCCCCCACCGCTCGCCGTCCCAGCCCCGTCTCCAGCAACAGGTCGCGCACCTCGAAGGCCGTCTCATCGGCCGAGCTGACCAGCACCACCTGGGGCCCCATTACCTCTCCTATAGTGCGTGCCAAGTAAGGGTAGTGGGTGCAGCCGAGCAACAGGGAGTCCACGCCTGCGGCCCGCACCGGTGCCAGCAACCGTTCGGCCAGCACCAGGGCCTCGTCGCTACGTTCCTCGCCTCTTTCCACCAGCTCGACGAAGCCGGGGCAGGCGGCGCAGGTCAGCCTGACCGGCCGGCCGCTGGCAGTGAGGGCACGGCGGGCTTGGACGGCTCTTTGGTACGCGCCCGACGAGATCGTCCCCACCGTGCCGATGACGCCTACCCGGCCCGTCTCGGTGACCGAGAGCAAGGCTCTCACCCCCGGGCTGATGACGCCCATGATGGGGACGTCGAACTCGTAGCGCAGGTCGTCCAGGGCCGCCGCCGTTGCCGTGTTGCAGGCGACCACCACCAGCTTCACGTCGTGCTCCTCCACCAGCTTCCGGGTGATCTGGCGGGCAAAGGCCCGGACCTCGCCCAGGGGCCGGGAACCGTAAGGGTAGCGCCCGGTGTCGCCCACGTACACCAGGTTCTCCGCCGGCAGCAGGTCGATCACCGCCCGGGCCACGGTGAGCCCACCGAAGCCGCTGTCGAACATGCCTATGGGCCTGTCGTCCACGCCACGAGAGCCTAGGGCGTGGCCCCCGGGGCCCAGGGCACGGCCCTGAGGCTCCCTGCCAGGCCAGGGCCCCGACAGGCGGCCCAGACGTGGGCGGGACCTAGTTGGGAGGTGGTTGGGCCCGCCTACCTCCCGGCATAGAGCACGAAAACGCTCCTGCCACCCCACTTCCCCACCTTTGTGGTCAGCCCCGCCTCCCTGCACCAACTACCTGCCTACGAAGGGCAAGGACAACGGTCACTGCACGGTAGTTGGCTTGGGGGGCCACCTGGCCCGTTTGGTTGGGCCGAAGGCTACGGAACGGCGAGCCATAGGGCACATCGGCCCTTGCCGAAGGGCCATATGTCCCTGGACGCAAGCTTCTTAGCCAGCCGACCATGTGACGTGATGCACAGGCTCTTCCTCGACAAGGAAAGGCACCCCGACAAGCCAAGGAGCACGAGGTGAACCGACTGCTCATCCTCGGTGGAGGTACTGCGGGGACGACGGTCGCCAACCGGCTGCGCAAGAGGCTCGACCCCTCTGCGTGGAAGATCACCGTCGTCGACAAGGACGACAACCATGTCTACCAGCCTGGGCAGCTGTTCATCCCCTTCGGCACCTACCGGGCTCGGGACCTGGTCAAGCCCCGTAGGCGTTTCATCGGCGACGGCATAGACCTCGTCTTCGGGGAGGTAGACCGGGTGGACACCGACGCCGCCAGAGTGTTCCTCACCGACGACAGGGAGCTCCCGTACGACTACCTTGTCATCGCCACCGGGGCTACGCCCAGGCCGGACCAGACAGAGGGCATGGTTGGGAACGAGTTCCGCAAGAGCATCCACGAGTTTTACACCTACGAGGGTGCTGTTGCCCTGGCAGACAAGCTCGCCGACTGGGAAGGAGGCCGGATGGTCGTGCACATCGTCGACATGCCCATCAAGTGCCCCGTCGCGCCCCTCGAGTTCACCTTCCTGGCCGAGGCCTTCTTCGCCGAGCGTGGTATGCGCGACCGGGTCGAGATCGTCTACGCGACCCCCTTGGAGGGCGCCTTCACCAAGCCGGTCGCCTCCAAGTACCTGGGCGCCATCCTCGAGGAACGCAAGGTCACTATCGAGGGCGACTTCGCTACGGAGCGGGTCGACCCCGCCAACAAGACGCTCGTGTCCTTCGACGAGCGGGAGATCCCCTTCGACCTGCTGGTCACGGTCCCGCTCAATATGGGCGCCGACTACATCGCCCGTTCGGGGCTCGGCGACGACCTCAACTTCGTGCCCGTCGACAGGCACACCCTGCTGTCCAAGGCGCACGACAACATCTTCGCCATCGGCGACGCTTCCGACATCCCGACCTCCAAGGCGGGTTCGGTGGCCCACTTCTCCGTCGAGCTCTTCGAGGACAACTTCGTCAACCACGCCCATGGCCGCCCGATGACGCGGCCGTTCGACGGGCACGCCAACTGCTTCATCGCATCGGGGCACGGGAAGGGCTTGCTCATCGACTTCAACTACGACACAGAGCCACTTCCCGGCAAGTACCCCTTGCCTGGTCTCGGGCCGTTCACCCTGCTCAGGGAGTCCGAGGCGAACTACTGGGGCAAGATGCTCTTCCGGTGGGTTTACTGGAACCTACTGCTGCCCGGGAAGCAACTGCCGTTCGAGCCTTTGATGTCGATGGCAGGCAAAGAGACAGAGGAGCTGTGAGGACCATGGCGCCGGCTCCTATCACCACGTACGGCGGGTTCGCCGCGGCAGGTCCCGGGTCGGTCGAGGAGCGCCTTGACCGGCTTGCCCTCCAGCTCGACTACCTGACCGGCGAGCTCCAGAGGCAGCGCCACCAGCGCGAACGTTGGCAGGAGCTCGTCGACGACCTGTCGCCCCTGGTCGAACAGGCCATGGGCTCGGCCATCAACCATCTTGCCGAGGACGAGTGCCAGTTCAGTGAGCTGTGGAAGCTTGCCCACACCTTCGTGCAGAACGCCGCCGTGCTTGAGGCATGGATCGGGCCGCTCCGGGCGATGTCAGCCCTGGCCGACGAGCTGGGCCCGCTCGCAGCACCGGCCGTGTCGAGCCTGAACGACAAGCTCCAGCAACTGGACGAACGCGGCTATTTCCGGTTCCTTCGTGAGGCAGCCGCGCTCGTCGACAAGGTCGTCACGTCCTTCACCGAGCAAGACGTGCGGCTCCTCGGAGAAAACATCGTCTTGATCCTGCAGACCGTGAAACAGATGACCCAGCCTGAGGTCATGAGCCTGCTGGGCCGTACGGCCCTGGCCGTCCAAGAAGACGACAGCGACGGGGCGGGCGAGCCGCCATCGTTCCTGGCGCTGGTCAAGCAGATGCGGGACCCCCGAGTCCGGCGGGGGTTAGCGCGCTTGGTGGCGACGCTGCGGGCGGTCGGTGCAGAAAGCCCAGCTCGGCCTGCGGGGCTCCCGCAGGCGACAGCCCCGCAGGAGAAGCTGCCAACGGCCAGCCGCTAGGGGAGGAGGTACGGAAATGCCAGTGGCGACTATCAACGGTAGCGAAGTCCAAGTCGACGACGAGGGCTTCCTTGCGAACCCCGACCAGTGGAACGAAGAGCTCGCTGAGGCCCTCGCTTCCCAGATCGGCATAAACCTGACCGCCGAGCATTGGAAGGCGGTCCGCTTCTTGCGCGACGACTTCAAGCAAACAGGAGAGACGCCGACAATACGCAGGATCTCGGCGGGCACTGGCATCGACATCAAGACGCTCTTCGTCCTGTTCCCGAAGAAGCCGGCTAAGAAGATGGCCTATATAGCGGGCCTGCCTAAGCCCCGTGGTTGCGTGTGAGCACGGGCAGTGGACAATGGGATGCCGGAAAGGGGCACACGGAGATGACCGAGCCAAAACCAGCGCCCGTCCCGGACTTCGGTGACGACAGCGAGGCGGGCAGGAAGCTCGCCATTATTTGTTCCAAGGGCAGCCTCGACATGGCGTACCCGGCGCTCGTCCTCGGCAACGCGGCGCTCGGCGAAGGGGTCGAAGTCCATCTCTTCTTCACGTTCTGGGGCTTCGACATCATCACGAAGAAGCGGATGCACAACCTCAAGTTCACGCCAGTCGGCAACACTGCGGCCCACGTACCCCAGCCCGTCGCTGCCTTACCGGGGATAACCGCTGTGGCGACCTCGATGATGAAGAAGCAGATAGCCGACATAGGCGTCCCCGCAGTCGGAGAGTTCCTCGACCAGATTGTGGCTTCGGGCGGGCACTTGTGGGCGTGCAGGATGTCAGCCGACATGATGAAGCTGCGCATGGAAGACCTCTACGACGCCGTCGAGGGGATAATCAACGCATCCGACTTCATCGAGATGACCGCCGGGGCACAGCTCCTGTTCATCTGAGCTCGGCCCAGCAGGGCTGCCCCGGCACGGTCCTGGCACAGACGGGCAGGCCTCCGGCGTCCAGGGCACCGCCCTAGACGCCCCCGGTGGCAGGGTGAAGGCCAGGTGGTCGGGAGGTGGCCGGGAGGTGGTTGGGCCCGCCTACCTCCCGGCATAGAGCACGAAAACGCTCCTGCCACGCCACTTCCCCACCTTTGTGGTTAGCCCCGCCTCCCTGCACCAACTGCCCTAGACGGTTGGGACGTTGGGCCCTACGCGGCCCAGGTTGTGAAGCTGTTCACTTACCCCATGGGGTATACGTCCGAAGCCGGCAAGGCCCTCCTAGACGAAGGACAAGCCCGCCAGGTCGTCCTGGGAGAAGCCCAGCGGGCCGCAACCGAGGCTGCCAGAGAGGCCGTCCAGGCCGTCCAAGGCGACGCCATCCGTGCCATCGTGCGCGAGGAACTGGAGGTGGCCCTCAAGCAGGACCAGGCGGCCAAGACCGCGAGCATCATCGCCTCCAAAGGCACCTTGGACTGGGCCTACCCGCCCCTCATCCTCGCCACCACGGCAGCCGCGTCCGGCATGGCCACCTCGGTCTTTTTCACCTTCTACGGCCTCAACATCATCCACAAGGACTTCGAGCGCCTCCTCAAGGTGTCACCTCTTGGCAACCCGGCCATGCCTATGCCCGTCCCGGTGCCCAACCTCGTGCTCGGCGCACCGGGGATGGGCGCCTTGGCCACGAAGATGATGAGGGCCAAGTTCGCGGCGAGGAACGTGGCCACCATCGGAGACCTGCTCGGCTCGGCCCGAGAGCTGGACGTGCGCCTCATCGCCTGCCAGATGACGATGGACGTGTTCGGCTACAAGCCTGAGGATTTCATCGAAGGAGTCACCTTTGGCGGTGCCGCCGCCTTCCTGGCCGAGGCCCGCCGCTCGCACTTGACGCTGTTCGTCTAAAGGAGGCCAAATGGCTACAGCACAGGCACCGTCCCCCGGGCCCACGGCCCAGCCCCCGGCCCCCGACGGCCCGGCCCCCGACGGCCAAGCCGAACCGGGAGCCGACATAGTCGTCGACGCCCGAGGGCTCCTATGCCCCATGCCCGTGGTCCGTACCGCCAAAGCGGCCAAGCAGCTGCAACCCGGGCAGGTCCTGAAGCTGTTGGCCACCGACCCAGGCTCGATCGCGGACATCCCGGCCTGGGCGGAGACCACCGGCAACCGGGTCGTCACCTGGCGCCAGGCGGAAGGGGCCATCACGTTCTGGGTACGCAAGGAGGCCTGACCGATGGCAGGACAAGAAAAACTGTTCATCATGGCCACCCACGGGCCGGACCAGCCCGAGCTGGCCACCATACCCTTCGTCATGGGCGCCGCTGCCCTGGCCGCCGACGTCGAGCTGGTGATGGGGTTCCAGGGCGACGGCTGCCTGCTGGTGAAAAAGGGAGTGGCCCCGACCGTCCACGCCCCTGAGTTCACCCCCCTGGAGCAGCTGCTCGGGACAGTCCTGGAGCTGGGCGGCAAGCTCCTGGTCTGCTCACCTTGCCTGAAGAGCCGTCACCTCGCCCAAGAGGACCTGGTGGACGGCTGCGAGATAGTGGCCGCGGCCCGCTTCGTGGCCGAGGTCACCTCGGCCACCAACGCCCTCACCTATTGACAACCCAAGGACCGGGACCCCAAGGAGGAACCAAATGCCAACAACGATGAACGACGCTGAACTGGCGCAGCTGACGGCCGCCAAGGTCGTGGACGCCCGAGGCGCAGCCTGCCCCGGGCCGCTGCTGGAAGCCAAGAAGTCGATGGCCGCCGTCAAGGTGGGCGAGGTCCTCGAGCTGTGGTCCAGCGACAGCCAGACCAAAAACGACATGGCCGCCTGGGCAACAAAGGTCGGCCATGAGTTCTTGGGTTCTGTGGCCGCCGAAGGCTACGACCGCGTGTTCGTGCGCCGGGGGAAATGACGACAGTGGCCGCCGCCCCGCGAGTGCTGGTCTTTTCGACCAATAACATCTCCGACCCGGGGATAGACCTGGCCGGCAGCTCGCACCTGCACTACCCCCCCGGGGCGGTGGTCATCAGCCTGCCTTGCACCAGCGGCATAAAGCCGTCGTGGGTGCTCTACGCCTTGCAGCGGGGCTTCGACGGTGTGTTCATCGCCTCCGACGGCGACGAGTGCGCTTATCTTCCCGACTGCTCGGAGCGGTCGGCTCGGGTGGTCTCCCAAGCCCAGGCGCTCCTCTCGGAGGCGGGCATCGACGGCCAGCGGCTCAAGATAGCGGCCATATGCTCGGTGTGCGCAGAACCGTTCGCCAGGCAGATCCGTCAATTTTGCGACGACCTGTCCCGGCTGGGCAGCGGTGAGCTGGTGGCCTGAGATGACCTCCGGAGGCAACGCGGGCGGCGGCTGGGACGCCCTGGTGGTGGGCAGCGGGATCGGGGGCATGGAGTCGGCCCTCAAGCTCGGGGGCATGGGCTACCGCGTCCTGGTGGTCGAAAAAGAGCCGAGCGTAGGCGGGAAGATGATCCTACTGTCCAAGGTCTTCCCCACCTTGGACTGCGCCAGCTGCATATCCACTCCCAAGATGGCGGCGACCGCCCACCACCCCAACGTCACGGTCTTGACCGATGCCCGCGTCGAGCGGGTGACGCCCAAAGGCGACGGGACTTTCGCGGTGAAGGTCCACCAGGAGCCCCGCTACGTGGACACATCGGCCTGCACCGGCTGCCGCCAGTGCGAGATGGCGTGCACCGTGGCCGTCCCCGACCAGTTCAACGGGGCGCTGGTCTCGCGGCGGGCAGCCTACATCGCCTTCCCGCAAGCCGTGCCGCAAAAGGCGCTCATCGAACGAGCCGGCACCTCGCCTTGCACGTTCAACTGCCCCGCCGGCATCAAGGCTCACGGCTATGCCTCGCTGGTGCGGTCCGGCCTTTACGAAGAGGCGTTCAACCTCGTGGCGGAGACCACGCCCTTGGTCGGCAGCTTGGGCCGCGCCTGCTACGCCCCCTGCGAGGCAGCCTGCACTCGGGGCCAACTGGAGGGCCCGGTGCCCCTCCGGCGCCTCAAGCGCTTCGTGGCCGATACCCATTACGCCTCAGCTCCCAGCCGTCCGGTGCCGTCGCTGGCCGGGCCTCCTACCGGCAAGCGGGTGGCAGTGGTAGGGTCAGGGCCCGCCGGCCTCACCGCCGCTTGGCTGCTGGGCCGCAAGGGCCACCATGTCAAGATCTTCGAGGCCGGCCCGGAGCCAGGCGGGGCCCTGCGCTTGGCCATCCCTTCCTACCGGCTCCCGGTGGAAGTGGTGGAACGGGACATTGCCAACCTGAAAGAGGTCGGGGCCGAGATCGTGACTGGTTCGCGCGTCGACGACCTCGCCGCTTTGCGGCGCGAGGGCTTCGACGCCGTCTTGGTGGCAACCGGCACGCCTCTGGCGGCTAAGCTGGGCGTCCCCGGTGAGGACGAGCTTTCCGGCGTCCGGCCCGCGCTCGGGTTCCTCCGGGAGATCAAGCTCGGCCAGGCACCCGACCTGAGCGGCCAGAGCGTAGTGGTAGTAGGTGGGGGCAACGTGGCCATTGACGCCGCCCGCAGCGCCCTGCGCCTGGGCGCCCAGGCCGTGCACCTTGCCTGCCTCGAGCGTCGCGGGGAAATGCCCGCCTACGAATGGGAAGTCGACGAGGCACTGGCTGAAGGCGTCGAACTGCACGACGGCTGGGGCATCGCCGGCTTCGTGGGGGACGACGGCCAAGGCGGCCGGCCCGGTGCCGTGCGGGCGGTGCAGCTCATGCGCTGCACGTCGGTGTTCGGGCCCGACGGGCGCTTCAGCCCCACCTACGACCCCCAGGAGCGTTCCGAGCTGGCTTGCCAGCTGGTCGTGGTGGCCATCGGCATGGGCGTTGACGTGGCCGCCTTCCCCGAGCTGGCGAACGGGGGCCGGACGCTGCAAGCCGACCCGGTCACCTTGCAGACCGCCCTGCCCTGGGTGTTCGCGGCCGGTGACGCGGTCAGCGGCCCGTCCACCATCGCCAAGGCAGTGGGCCAGGGCCGCCGCGCCGCCCACATGGTCGACCGCTGGCTGGCAGGGTTGCCCCTGGACGGGTTGCCGAGCCCGCTACCGGAGGTGGACCGCTCCAGCGTCCTGGCCCGCCAGAGCTCGCACAGTTACCGGGCACCTCTCGCCCCAGCCCCGGGGGCCGTACCTTTCCCCAAGGACTTCGCCGAGACCGAACCGGTGCTCACCGAGGACGAGGCCCGGGCGGCCGCCAGCCGGTGCCTGGACTGCGGCGTGTGCTCCGAGTGCCACCAATGCGTCAAGGCCTGCCCGGCCGGGGCCATCGACCTCGACATGCGGCCGCAGGACTTCGAGCTCGAAGTCCCCGCCGTGGTGGTCTCCACTGGTTACAACCTGTTCCCCGCCGAAAACAAGCCCCAGTACGGCTACGGCCAGTACCCCAACGTCATCACCGGGGTGCAGATGGAGCGCCTGCTAGCGCCGACCCGGCCCTACAACTCGGTGCTGCGCCCCTCGGACGGCAAGGCCCCCGAGCGGGTCGCGTACGTCATGTGCACTGGCTCACGCGACCAGACCGTTGGCAACCCGCTGTGCTCCAAGTTCTGCTGCATGTACTCGCTCAAGCAGGCCCAGCTGGTCATGGGCGCGCTGCCACTGGCTGAGGTCACGGTCCATTACATCGACATAAGGGCGGTCGGCAAGGGCTACGAGGAGTTCTTCGAGCAGGCCAAGGCGATGGGCACCAACTTCGTAAGGGGCCGGGTCGCCTCCATCAAGCAGGTCGGCGACGGGAACCTGGTGCTGCGCTACGAAGACGTCGATGGTGGTGGGGGCTTGGCCGAGGCCGAGTACGACCTGGTCGTCCTGGCCGTCGGGGTGCAACCCAACCCTGAGGCCGCCGGCCTGTTCGCACCGGGCAAGCTGGCGCTGAGCCCCTACGCCTACGTGGACGAGCCCGACGAGGACCTGAACCCGGCGGCAACTGGCACCCCTGGGGTGTTCGTGGCTGGTTCTGCCTCCGGCCCCCGCGACATCCCCGAGTCAGTGCTCCACGCGGGGGCAGCTGCCGCCCAAGCCGCGGCCTGGATCGAACGGTCCCGACGGACGAGGGAGGCCATGGCCCTATGAGCGAGGACAGCCCGGCGGCGCGCCCAGGCGCCAGCACCCCGCCAAGCCCGGGTGACAAGGACAGCCCGGCTCCGCTTGAGGCGCCAGCACCCCGCCAAGCCCGGGTGACAAGGTCACCCCGGCTCGCCGGATCGGCGTTTACGTCTGCCATTGCGGCGGCAACATCTCCGATTACGTCGACGTGGCCAAAGTCGTGGAGGCCGCTCGGGCCGAGCCGGGCGTAGTCGTAGCCCGCGAGGCCATGTTCACCTGCTCCGACGCGACCCAAAGCGAGATCGTCCAGGACATAACCGACAACCAGCTGGACGGGCTGGTGGTGGCTTCTTGCTCGCCCAAGCTCCACACCCTGACCTTCCGGGAGGTTGCCCGGCGGGCGGGGCTCAACCCTTACCAGTACACGCAAGTCAACATCCGCGAGCAGTGCTCCTGGGCGCACACCGACGACCCCCAAGGGGCGACCCAAAAAGCCACCAAGTTGGTCCGCGCTGGCATCGCTCGCACCGCCCTGTCCGAAGCCCTCCACCCGCTGGACGTCGAGACCACGCCCAGGGTCGTGGTGGTCGGAGGGGGTGTAGCAGGGCTGCGGGCTGCGCTCGGCCTCTCCGACATCGGCCTCGAGGCCGTCCTGGTCGAGCGGGAGGAACACCTGGGAGGGCTGGTGGCATCGTTGGGCCCCATGTCCCCCCACGGCCGCAGCGGCCACGAAGTGGTGGCCCGGCTGGTGGAAGAAGTGGCCAGGCGCCCGGGCATCACCGTCCTCACCGGGGCCGAAGTGGTCTCCAAGGCTGGGACTTACGCCAACTACCACCTGGTCGTGAAAAGAGGGGACGAGCTGCTGGAGCTGGACGCCGGGCAGGTGATAGTGGCCACCGGGGCCGAGCCCTACCAGCCAGCCGAGGGGGAGTACGGCTACGGCCTGGAGGGCGTGGTCACCCTCCCCCAGTTCGAAGCACTGCTCCAGGCCGGAGAGGGGCCAGTTGCCTACCAAGGCCGGCCGCTGCGCTCGGTCGCGTACGTCTACTGCGTGGGCAGCCGGGACGAACAGCACCCTTACTGCTCCCGCTTTTGCTGCAGCGCCACGGTGCACGCAGCCTTGCAACTGGCGGCGCGCAACCCCGGGGTGAGCCAGTACCACCTGTACCGGGACCTGCGCACCTACGGGAGCAACGAAGCCCTGCTTTCCCAGTCCCGCCAGCGCGGGTCGGTCTTCGTGCGCTTCGCCGACGACGACCCGCCGGAAGTCACCCGGGGCACCACTGACGGCGGCCTTCAGGTGACCGTCCGGGACCAGCTGACCGCCGGAGAAGAGCTCCGGGTGGCGGCCGACTTGGTGGTGCTGGTGACCGGCTTGGTGCCTCACGACGACCCGGGCCTGGTGCGAGCCCTCAAGCTGCCGGTGGGCCGGGACGGCTTCTACAACGAGGTGCACCCAAAGCTGCGGCCGGTGGAAACCGTCGTCGACGGGGTCAGCATCTGTGGCACCTGCCAGGGCCCCAAGACCTCGGCCGAGGCGGTGACCTCCGGCCTGGCCGCGGTGGCACTGGCCGGGGCCCTACTGAAAGCCGGCGTGGCCCAGCTCGACCCTCAGGTCGCCAAGGTCGACCCTGTGCACTGCGACGGCTGCGGTACGTGCGTGGCCTCCTGCCCGTTTGGTGCGATCTCGATGGTCGACGGCCGGGCCAGCGTTGACCCCGCCGGTTGCAAGGGCTGCGGCGGGTGCGTGCCGGTATGCCCGCGCGACGCCATCGACCTGAAGGGCTACACCGATGCCCAGGTCCGGGCGGCAATAGACGCACTAGCCCAAGGAGTGCTGGCATGAAAAGGGACCCCCGCGAGGTGGTGCGCGACGAACCGTTCGTGCGGCCCCGGCTGATCGAGGCGCTGGGGGAGGGCGCCATGACCGTACCGGAACTGGCGTCGGCCACCGGCTGGCCGCCTGAAGAGGTCATGGCCTGGGTCATGGGCTTGCGCAAGTACGGCTACGTAGCCGAAGAACCGGGCAAGGACGACGCCGGCTACTACCGCTACAGGGTGGTGAGGCGACGGTGAGCACCGCGGTGACGTCCAGCGGCACGGTCCCCAGCGGCACGGTCCCCAGCGGCCTGGTCCCCGGTAGGCCGGGGGCGGGCGGCCTGGTCTCCGACCGCTTGGTCCGCCAGCTCCGGAGCCTGGGGCCATTTGACGCAGACGCGTGCATGAACTGCGGGGTGTGCACCGCCACCTGCCCGTTGGGGACCGACCTGCTGCCTCGCCGGCTCTTCCGTTACGTCGTGCTGGGACTGGTGGAACGGGTGCGCTCGGAGCACGAGGCCGTTTTCTCCTGCCTACTGTGCCGGGCTTGCGAAAGCTCTTGCCCGGGTGGGGTGCACATCACCGCCAACGTCTTGGCCCTGCGCCATTGGTTGCTCAAGGACTGGGGAGAAGGCTGATGCCGCTGCCTGCTCAAGACGTGGTCGGGGTGCTCGCCGACAACCTGCGCCAGCGAGGTTCGGTCTTGCCCATCGGTGCCCGGCGAGCGCTGCGGTGGGCCAAGGAACAAGGGCTGCCTCGGGGCGGGCCGACTGTCTTGTACACGGGCATGATGTACCAGCTCGTGCCTCACATCGAGCGGCTGGTCAGCTGGGAGAAGTACCTGGACCGCCCGGCGGTGGCCCGGCACTTGGGGCCGGCCCGCCTGGGCCGCCTCAGCCGGCTGGCCCGGTTGGCCAACCGTCACCTGAACGGGCTGGGCCTGATCGGCCTGTTGCCGGTGGGGACGGGCGAGCACGACCGGGTACCCAGCAACGTCGCCCGCCTGCTGCGGCACGCGGGCATCAGCTTCGGCTACCTCTACGAGGAGGACCTGTACGCCGGTACGCTCGCGTGGGATCTTGGCGCCCACGAAGCGGTGGCTGCCCATGCACGCCGGGTCGCCGACATCTTTGCCAGGCACGGCGTGCGCGAGGTGATAACGATCGACCCTCACACCACCCACATGCTCCGCTCGGTCTACCCCCGGCTGGTGCCCGGCTATGACGTGAAGGTCCGCAGTTACCTGGAAGTGCTGGCCGAGCGTGGGCTGAGCGTGACCGGGCACGGGCCTGAGCCAGGCGCGAGCAGCCATCTCCAGCAGCCGGGCGCGGGTGGGCCAAGGCCGGGACCGACCGAGGTGGCGGCACCAGCAGCGCGCCAACCACAGGTCAGCGGTGACGGTGGCGGCCCCCAGCAAGGGCGGGTGACCTTGCACGACTCGTGCGCCTATGCCCGCTACGAGGGAGTAGTGCAGGAGCCCCGGCGACTGCTCCGATCCGTCGGGGTGAAGGTGGTGGAGCCCGAGAACTCCAAGGAGCGGACCTGGTGCTGCGGGGGGCCAGCGGAGTCCCTTTACCCGGACAAGGCGGCGGCGGTGGCCGCCCAAAGGGTCAGCGAACTTGGCGCCGTAGCTTCGGAGTGCGTGACTATGTGCCCTATCTGCCTGGTCAACCTGCGCAAGGCCGCCGGGGGGACGGTCAGGTTCCGCGACATCTCCGACTACCTGGTCGAAGCGCTGGACGCCGCCACAAGATAAGGGGGCCCCACCCCAGCCGGAGCACTCCGCCCCGCTAGCGCTAAACCAGCCCAGCCGACGCTTGACCAGGCCAGACGAGGCCAGCCGCGCCGTTCAACCGGGCCCAGCCGAGGGCTCAGCCGGGCCCAACTGCGGCACCTAGCCGGTTCTTTGCCGCGTTACAGCCCTCAGAAGTACAGCCCTCAGAAGTACAGTTCGTGGCGGGCGCGCTCGGTGACCTCGTCCAGGTCACCTGTCCAGACGTCCGTAGACAGGTACTTCCAGCCGCCATCGGGGGAAACGGTGACGATGGTGGCCTCGTCCACCTCCATGGCACAACGAGCCACCCCGGCCATGGCCGCACCCGTGGAGATGCCGGCGAATATGCCCACGTCGGCCAAGCGGCGGGCCCACTCGATGCTCTCCCTGGGGCCCACCACCCGGTTGCGGTCGAGCAACGAATAGCCGTCGTTGTCGACGAACACGGGCGGGACGAACCCTTCGTCCAAGTTCTTCAAGCCTTCCACCGTCTCGCCCGCAGGAGGCTGCACGGCCCACACACGGACAGCAGGGTTGCGCTCCTTCAGGAACTTGCCGACACCGATTATCGTCCCTGCCGTGCCGAGGCCGGCGACGAAGTGGGTGACCTCCGGGCAGTCCCGCCAGATCTCCGGCCCGGTCCCTTCGTAATGGGCCTTGGGGTTGGCCGGGTTGCCGTACTGGTAGGAAAACCACCAGTCGGGGTGCTCGGCCGCCAGCGCCTGCGCCCGGCGCATGGCACCATTGGAACCCTCAGCGGCAGGGGAGAAGATGATCTCCGCCCCGAAGGCCCGTAGCAGCTTGACCCGCTCGACGGAGACGTTCTCGGGCACCACCACGGTGAAGGGGTAGCCCTTGACCTTGGCGATCATGGCCAAGCCGGCAGCAGTATTGCCCGAAGAAGACTCGAGGATGCGCTGGCCCGGCATAAGGCTGCCGTTTTTCTCTGCCTCCTCGATCATGGCCTTGGCGGCGCGGTCCTTGACCGAGCCACCCGGGTTGACGCCCTCCAGCTTGATGAGCACCCGGGCCTGGGGGTTGGGGCTGAGCTCGCTGACGTCTACGAGCGGGGTGTTGCCGATGGTGTCGAGGACGCTGTCATAACGAGCCATCTCATGCGCCCCCCGCCACGGCGGGCATGAGGGTCACGATGTCTTCGTCGTTGACCTTGGCGTCCAGTTTCCCCAGGTAGCGGATGTCGTCGTCATTGACGAACACGTTGAGGTGGCGGTGCAGCTCCCCCTCGGGGGTGAGCAACGAGGCACGCAGCTCGGGGTACTGGCGTACCAGGTCCTCGAACACCTCGCCGACCGTCGCCCCCTCGGCTCGGACGCTGGCGCGCCCGGCGGCTACAGGACGGAAGATGTTCGGTAGACGGACTTCTACGGCCACGGTCCTCTCCAGTAATCCCGAGTTAGCTAATCGCCATTGTAGGGCATCCCGGGGCCCTAGCGGGCGGGTGAGCACCAGCCCCGGACCAGCACCTCTTCCTCGGCCACGTCCTGGCCCACTATGCGGTAGCTGCGGAGCGAGGGCTCCAGGTCCCGCAACGAGACCAGCACGTAGTGCCAGTCGGGGTCGGGGGCCTGGGCGATGTCGGTGGGTGAGGGGAAAGCCTCGGTGTGGGTGTGCGAATGCCACACCCCGACCAGGGACCACCCTCTGGCTTCGGCGTCCCGGTCAGCCCGCAGCAGGTCCACCGGCTCGACGGTGTACAAGCGGGCCGAGCCAGCCGCGTTGCGCGCCGGGTAGGCCTCCAGCACCTCGACGCTGCCTGCCTCGGCCCCCGGCCGGCCGGCGAGCAACCCGCATGCTTCCAGCGGTAGCCCGTCCAGGCAATGAGCGACCATGCGTTCCCATAGCGGCCGCGAGAGCACGAGCACGCCGCCGAGGCTACCGTGGCTCCCACTATGTCCTCCAAGGGGCCCATCAAGGCGGCGTCCTCCAAGGCGGCCAAGGCCAAGGGCGGGGCCCGCCCGCTGGTCGCCCAGAACCGGCGCGCCCGCCACGATTACGACATAGTGGAGACCTACGAGGCCGGGATCGTGCTCCTGGGGAGCGAGGTCAAGTCCCTGCGCGAGGGCAGGGTGCAACTGCGGGACTCCTTCGCCAAGGTCGAAGACGGTGAGCTCTGGCTGCACGGGGTGCACATCTCGCCCTACGGGTTCGCCACCGGGGTGGGGCGGGCCGACCCCGACCGTTCTCGCAAGTTGCTCCTGCACCGGCGCCAGATCGCCGAACTGGCCAGGCGCGCCCAGGAGGGCCCTTTCACCCTCGTCCCCCTGTCGGTGTACTTCAAAGACGGCCGGGCCAAGGTCGACCTGGCCCTGGCTAGGGGCCGTCGCCAGTACGACAAGCGGAGGGCGGTCGCCGAGAGAGACGCCCAGCGCGAAGCCCGGCGACAAGTGGAGGGGCACCGCTGGGCGAGCCGGCCGAGCCGCCAGCGCACGGGCAACTGAAGGCATGCCGGGGAGCTGAAGGGCACGTCCGAGGGCGGGCGGCCGCGCTCGTGGCCCCGGGCCACCAGCGGTTCAGCCCCGGAACAGCTGGCGCTCAGGCAGTGTTTAACTTGGAGGACGACAATTGGGTACCAGAGCACTATGAACGACAGTTTCAAGCTGGGCCGTGTGGGCGGCGTGAAGATAGGCGCCAACTGGAGCCTCTTGGTGCTCGCCCTGATGGTTGCCTATTTCCTCGCGACCTCTCGCCTGCCCGCGGACGTCCCCGGTTACCCCCAAAGCGCCTACTGGCTGGCAGCGGTGCTCACCTCGGTCGTCCTCGTCTTGGGGGTGCTCCTGCACGAACTGGCCCACGCCCTCGTAGCCCGGCGGGCAAAGCTGAGGGTGGAAGGCATAACCCTTTGGTTCATGGGCGGCGTCACTCGGATCGACGGCGACAACACCAAGCCCTCGGTCGAACTGGCCGTGGCACTGGTAGGGCCGCTTTCCAGCGCTGCCCTCGGGGCCATTTCGGCTGGGCTGTCCGTCCCTGTCGCCCGAGCCGGCTGGGCCCTGGCGGCCGGCTCCCTGCGCTGGTTCGCCCTCATCAGCCTGTTGCTGGCCGGGTTCAACCTGCTGCCGGCGTCGCCCTTGGACGGGGGCAAGGTGCTCCACGGCGCCCTGTGGGCCGTCACCCGCAACCGCTGGCTGGCCACCCGCCTCACTGCCGGCGCCGGCATCGCCCTGGGGGCGGTGTGCGCCGGTTTCGGCCTGGTGACCTTCGCCCAAGGCGACCAGCCAGACGGCCTGGTGCTGCTGCTCATGGCCTGGTTCGTCATGTCCTCGGCCAAACGGGAGGAGGTTGCCGGCCGGGCCCAGTACGTCCTGGGCGACGTCAACGTCTCGGACATCATGAGGCCAGCGGTGGTCGCGCCAGGCTGGCTCACGGTGGCGGCGTTCTGGGGCAACTGGGTCACCCAGTACCCCGAGGCGGCCTTCGTCCTCGAGCGCTGGGACGGCCAGGGCCTGGCCGGCGTGGTGACAGCTCAACAGTTGGCCGCGGTCCCCCCTGGGCTCCAGGGGTCGGTCCGGGTGCAGGACATCGCCCTCCCGCCTCCCCCCGACAGCCAGCCCGCCCTCCGTCCGGACGAGCCTGCCCTGGCCGTGGCCGGGCGCAGCGGCCTCGCCCTCCCGGTGCGCTATGGCACAGCCATCGTGGGCGTGGTCCTGGCGTCCGACATCGCGGCCATGGTGGCCAGGGGAGTGCCGGTCGAGCACCGGACGTGGGCCAGCTTCCGGCCCGCCCCGTCTGCCTCCTGGCCGGCGTAGCCCTGAGCGCCCCGCCCCTGGCCCCGGCAGCCTCCCCCGCGTCAGGCCGGCCCCTCTCGGGGCCTCGCACCCCGGTGTTGCCGACACGCTTGCCCCCTTAGGGCAGTGAGCACCGAGCCGCCCACGTACCGGGCGGTTTGCGAGCCTTTTGCGGGCTGGTGGGCGTTCCACGTTCCTGGCACCGTCGTGCCCTCGACGGCACCCCGAGGCACTGGCAGGTCGGCCGGCTCCTGGCGACCGTGCGGCGGCCCCACCCTGACCACGCCGGCGCGCCCCGGTCGGGCCCGGCGGGACCGCCCAGCACCGTCCGGTCGTCAGCAGTCTTCAGGTTTACCCCGAGTGGCCCGGTACCGCCCCGGCCGGGGCCGACCCGCCGATCGACGTGGTGGGCGACGGCCGCGTGGACTACCTCGGCCTGCGGGGCCGGCTTGTGACTGACGCCCGGTTCGGGACTAGCCGCCAGCAGCCCTTCATCTGGGTGGACCGCCACGGGGAGGTAAGGCGGGGCGGAAGGGACGGCTGACGGCTCGACGCCTGGCGAAGGCCTGCGACCTGGCGTCGCCCACCCCCGAACGAGGAGCAGGGCACGGGCGGGGTGTGCCCCAGGGGGGCGGGGCGCGGGAGGCCGCCGGTCGTCCTAGACGAGGACGCTACGAGGTCGTCCTATCGGCCTTCAACGGCCCGGAGGCGCTTGAGGCCCCAGTGGGGCAAAGGGGGAAAGAGGAAAAGAAGTTCCCGAGGGCCGTAGCCAACGACCCCAGCCGGGGGTGCTCCGGCACGAGCGGGGCCACGATCCCTACGTCTGTCGCGGCCGCGGCACAAACCGGGCCGATGCACGCAGCCACCACGCCGCCCGAGTTGAACGCGGCCAGGAGGGCCGGGAGCGCGCCTCGCTCCTGGGCCCCTGACGCCAAGGCGTGCACCTGGGGCGCGGCCGTGAAGGTGACCGCGTCGAAGCGGCCGGCGACCAGGCCGTCCACCAGGGCCACCGCCGAGCGCCGCTCGCCCGGGGCCAGGGCGTAAACAGGCACCTGGACGACCCTCGCCCCCACCTGGGCCAGCCGGCTGGGCACCGGGCTGGGGGCGCCAGCGACGTCCCCCGGCAGCTGGAGGGCAACGGTCGCCCCGTCCAAGTCGTGCTCCAGCAGCCACCCCACCACCTCGCCCAGGCTGCCGCCGGGTGCCTTGTAGCCTGGCTCGAGCCCGGCCTTGCGCAGTGCGCCCAGCGCCTTGGCCCCCCGGGCCGCGATGAGGGCCCGCGACCGTAGCGTCGTCACCAGCGCCTCTCGCAGGCCCCAGAGCTCCGCCAGCTCGAACCAGGCCTGCACCCCGTAGCCGGTGGTGGCCACTAGGTACCCAGGCGGGCAGCTCACCAGGGCTTCGGTGACCGCCCGCAGCTCGTCCCGGTGCACCGCCGGCTCGGTCCGGAGCAAGGGGAGCATTTGGACCTCTGCCCCCAACCGCTGCAAAAGGACGGCTTGCTCTTCCCGGCGCCGGTCGGCGGTTATGGCCACCGTCCGGCCCCGCAGGGGCTGGCCTGCGCCCGGCTGGGCCGCACTCAGCTGGCCTACGCCTGTCACCGGCTGCTCGGGCTGGCCGCTCTCACGATGCCGCCCCTCGGGATGCCGGGCCCTCAGGATGCCGGGCCGGGGAGATGCTCGGCGCGCCGGCCCCAGACGAAGTAGCTGATGGGCACCAACCCGGCTGAGTTGGCCAACGCCACCGCGACGGCCCATTTGGCTTTCGAGCCTCTTACCTGGCTGGCAGGCCGGCGCTTCAAGTCGACCAGCGCGGCGACCTTGAGGGCACCCTCGACGACCATGCCCAGCACGAGCAACCTACGGGTGCCCGGGCTCAGATCTGCCCACTTCTTCCTATGCGTCATGGCCCCTCCATACTGCCGGCACCAACCTAGCCGGGGGCCGAGGCCCAGCCGAAGTCATGGCCCTAGCCGGCCCGCTCAGGTAGCCCGGGCCAGAGCCTCTTGCCGGGTCGCGTAGCTCTCCATGCGCACGACCTTGCCTTCCTCGAAGGCAAGGACCAGGGTGCGGGCCCCTGGGCCTGGCCCCTCCGGGGCACCCGCCGGCTCCCGGCCGAGGACCACGCTGGCCGGGCCCAGGTCGGGCCCCTCAACTGTCACGACCACCTTGCTGCCCACCTCTTCGGCCTCCATCCGAACCACCCCCGGCAACCGCCCGTCGCGGGCAGCTCCCAGCCACTGGCTGACCTCGTCCCGCCCATGGCACACCAGTTCTGGCAATAGGCCCTGCCATACCACGCCTTCCGCCAACAGCCCCAATAGAGGTGACGTGCTGCGGCTCCGGGACGCCTCCCCCCACGCCTCCAGCACCCGGGCCAGGTTCGCCCCCGGCTCGCTCAAACCGACCTCCTCTCGCTGTCCCAAGGTACCAGCCGCCGCTCAGGCGTACGGTCACGACCGGGCAGAGGGGACGCGTCCGGCAAGGACCTGCACAGCCGTCGCCCACTGGGTGCCCACCCGAGGACACCCGCACGACCCGGCACCACGCCCCTCCTAGCACCCGCGGGCGGCGTACCCGTGCGCTGGCGGCCCTGGGCACGCAAACTGGAGCTGTGGCCCAGCAGCTCTGCCCGGTGATCGTGGGGCGCGAACGCGAGCTGGACGCCCTTGGGCAGGCGGTGACCGCTGCTGCAGCGGGCCAGGGCCAATGCGTGCTGCTCGTGGGAGAGCCGGGCATCGGGAAGTCCCGGCTTGCCCGCCAGGCGGTGGACTGGGCGCTTGAGCGTGGAGGGCGTCTGGCGGCCGGCCGTGCTGCCCCGGGGTCGACGTCGACTGCCTACGGGCCAGTCGCCAATTTCCTGCTGCAATTGTTACGCAACACCCCCCTGCCGGCTGGCCCGGGGATGGCCCCGTGGCTCCCACTGCTGAAGCCTCTCCTACCTACGCTGATAGGTGGGCGTGCGGCCCCAGAGGTCTCGCCGAGCCTTCGGGGTGAAGCGGTCGTCCAGCTGCTCGGGCGGGTGGGCCACCGCCCCTTGGTGGTCCTGCTGGAAGACCTGCACTGGGCCGACCGGGACACGGTGTCGCTGGTCGAGTACCTGGCCGACAACCTCAGTGGCCTGCCCGCCTTGTTGGTCATGACCCTACGGGACAGCCCGGTGTCAGCCGCTTTGGAAGCGGCCTGGCGCCTGCGCAGCCTGCCCTGGGCCAGCTACCTAGCGCTCGAGAGGCTGACCGAACACCAGTCGGCAGCCATGGTGCGCGCTTGCCGGCCGGGCGCCGACGACCGTTTGGTCGGGCGCATCCAGGCTACGGCTGAGGGGGTCCCGCTCCTGGTCGAAGAGCTGCTGGCCTCCCCCGGCCTGCCGGGGGACTTCAAGGCGGGGGTCGACGCCCGCTTGAGCGCACTGACGAGCGACCAGCGCGAGGTGATCGAGGCAGCCGCCGTGCTCGGCCGCCACTTTGACTGGCAACTGTTGCCGGCGATGACTGGCCTCAGTGAGGAGGTGGTTGGCGAAGCCGTGGCCGCCGGGCTGAAGGCGATGCTGCTCACCAGCCACGGTTCGGCCCTGGGGTTCCGCCACGCCCTCACCCGGGAAGCGGTGCTGGACAGCCTGGTCCCTCCTCGCCAGAGGCAGCTGGCCCTGGCTGGCCTCGGTGCCCTGACCGACGCCGGTACCGTCCTGAGCGGTGGGGACCGAGAGGTAGCCATAGACCTGGCGCTGCGGGGCGGCGACCGCCGCCGGGCCGGGCTGCTACTGCTGGGCTCCGGCAGGAAGTCGTTGGCCTGGGGTGCCTTGGCCACGGCGACAGACGCCCTGCGCCGAGCAGCAGACCTGCTTACAGGCACCCTGGAGCAGTCCGAGGCGGAGCTCGAGCTGGTCGCAGCCTTGGCCCTGGCTGGCCGGGTCGAGGAGGCCGCCGCTGCCGGCGCACGGATGGTCAGCCGTTTGGGGCCTGACCCCCATACTGCCAGCCTCCGGGTGGAGGCGCACCTGAGGCTAGCTCACGCCGCCGTCGCCGCCTCGCGTTGGACGATGGCCCGTCACCATCTCGACGAGGCCCGTCGGCTGACGACGGCCGGCTCCGCGCCGGCCACGGCCGCCCGGGCCAACGTGCTCGACGCCGACCTGGCCATGGCGGCTGACCAGTACGGCACAGCCCGTCGTCTTGCCGAGGAAGTCCTGCGCACAGCGGGCGTCGCGGCCGAGGTCCGCTGCCACGCCTTTGAGGTTGTCGGCCGAAGTCACCGTTTGGCCGACCTCTCCGCCGCGAGCGCCGCCTTTGAGGCCGCCCTGGTAACTGCCGAGAGCGCGGACCTGCCGATGTGGCGGCTAAGGGCCTTGCACGAGCTCGGGACCATCGAACTGTTCGACCACGCCGGGGTAGACCGGCTGCTCCAAGCCCGCCAGGGGGCCGAACAGATGGGCGCCGTGAGCACCGTGGCGGTCCTCGACCTGCAACTATCGGCTGCCTTCACCTGCCGCTGGGACCTTGGTGCCTGCGACTCGCACGCCCTCTCGGCCATCGCCATCGCTGGACGACTGGGGCTGGACCAGGTGCGTGCCAAAGCCCTGGCCATGCTGGCCGGCAGCGCCAGCATGCGAGCCGACCTGGCCGAGACCGACAGGTACGCCTCCCTGGCCCTGGCGGCCCGGCCCGATGACCAGATGCTGCAGGGCCTCTGCTGGGGTGCGCGAGGTGTAGCCCTTCTTCTCGCCGGCGATGCCCAGGCGTCGATCGAGCCCTGGTCTCGGGGCATGGCCATCCTGGCAGGCCTTCCCCACGCCGAGCCGGCTGCCCTGCGGGCGTTGTGGCCGCTCGTCCTGGCGGCCCGGGCAGACCGGCGCGCCCAGGCGGCCGTCGACGAAGCCTGGCGCCTCGGGGTGGCCTCCTTCGCGCTGAACCGGGCGATGATCGGCTACGCCCAGGCCATCCTGGCGGGTCGTCGGGGAGACCAGGGCCGCGCCCGCCAGCTGGTCACCGAAGCTGACACTGGCTGGGCCAACTGCGGTGCCTGGGCCGACCTTGCCCGCCTGATCGCCGCTCCCGCCGCCCTGTCCGACGGGTGGGCGGACCTCCGCCATTGGCTCGGCCGGGCGGCCGCCGGTTTCGCCGACAGAGGCCTCCCGGCCATGGCCCGCCAATGCCAGGGCGTTGCCCTCCACACTGGCGCCAACCCCTGGCCAGAGCTCGGCATCAGCGCCCGGGAGGCCGACGTCTTGGCACTCGTGGTCGAAGGCCTGTCCAACAAAGACGTCGCTGCTGAGCTCCACCTTTCCCCCCGCACAGTAGAAAAGCATGTCGAGTCCCTGTTGCGCAAAACGGGTGCCCGCTCTCGGACCGAACTGGCGGGCCGCCTCGGGGCCCCCTCGGGTTTGCCGGGCAAGCCAGCCCGGCCAAGGGGGACTACGTAGCCCAGCTACAAATTACGTGTTCTTCCCGATGCCTGGGCCACCGACGGTCCCGCACGATATTGGCAACAACCTCTCCAGAAAGGTACCGGCACAATGGCCCAAGGCACCCAGACCACGCTCGAAGTCAAGAACATCGGCTCCCCCGACGAACGGCGCAACCTCGGCCGGGGGGTGCTGGAGGTAGTGGACCTACCCGGGGCCGCCATCACCCGCGCCACTTTCCAGCCGGGGTGGCGATGGTCGGCCGACGTCGCCCCCCTGGTAGGCACCCCCTCCTGCCCGGTTGCCCACACGGGTTACATCGTCTCGGGACGGTTCCACGTCCGCATGGACGACGGGCGCGGGTACGACTTCGGCCCCGGCGACGCCCACTTCGTCGCTCCCGGGCATGACGCCTGGGTCCTCGGCGACGAGGCCTGCGTGGCCATCGACTTCGCCTCCACCGGGGGCGCCCTGGCCGGGCACGTCGGGCGCTGCCCCTGCGGCGTCGAGTTCCGGGTGGCGGCCGACGACCAGCTCGACCACCTCGTCTCCGCCATCCGTGAGCACGCCAGCGGCACGCACGGCCACCAGCTGAGCCGTGAGCAAGTCCTGGCCGAGGTGTCCTCCGCATGACAACGACCCCCAGCGGCCCGGGCCAAGCCGTAGCGATGTGGGCGAACAGGGGGCCCAGACCGTCACCCACGCCGGCACCGAACCGGCCCGCTACGCGCGACCTGGCTGCGCGGGCCAGGGGCCATGACAACTCCTGAGCGCCCTCAGCGGCGCGCCTACCGTCTGGCCAAGCCCGACCAGGGTGACTCCCCTACAGGTGTCCCGCACCTGTTCAAGGCGGCGGCGGCGAACACCGCGGGCCGGTTCGACTTCATCACGGCATCGTTCGCACCGATGACCGGCCCGCCACTTCACCTGCACCTCGAACAGCACGACACCCTCTACATCTTGGAGGGAGTGCTCACGGTCCAAGTCGGTGACGACATTTTCGACATCGGTACCGGCGATTTCATCACCGTCCCCCCGCATGTCCCCCACACCTTCGACAACCTCCACAACGGCGACCAGCCGGTCCGGGCGATCAACCTGATGACACCCGGCGGGCATTTCGAGATGTTCGAAGAAATGGCGGCGGTGGGAGCCGGGCCAGGCCTGCCCGAGGCAATCGCGGACGCTGCTGCCCGGCACGGCACCATCATCCTCGGGCCGCCACTGCGAGCCGCCTTCGGGCTCCGATAGGCGACCCCAGCGGGGTCCCGATGAGGGAACGCTCCGGCGCAAGGCACGCCGGCTGCATGTGAGCCGATGGCCGAGCGCCGCGGACGACTTGTGCGTGAGGGGTGGACGGCACCATGTCGCAACCGACGAGGCGGGCAGTCCGGCCTGGGGTGGGCGCTCGCCCCTCTTGAAGAAGCACCGCCCCGGGATCGCTTTACCCAAGCCGTGACGGCCCAGCTGGGCGCGCAGCTGCCAGGTTCCTGGGCTAGGCTCTCTCGTGGTACCTTTGCCTGCCATGTCCTGTCCCTTGCCCTACGGCTGAGGCCCACGCCCCCGGCCCGAGGACGGCTGTAGGGCTGCCGACCTCACGGACCAAGCCCGGGACCAGGGCAAACCAGCAGGCCAAGGGCACTAGGAGAGGTGCGAGAGCGGCCGAATCGGGCTCACTGCTAATGAGTTGACGGGGGGAAACCCCGTCCGAGGGTTCAAATCCCTCCCTCTCCGCTCGCTCGTTCCAGCCAGCCGGCCGGTAGCGGGGCTAATGGCCCGCCGGCTGAGCTAGCTGGCTGATGGGCCGGGCCGCAGGGCAGCCGCTGCGTGGTCGCGAGGCGACCAGCCCGGGGCAACAAGACGACCAGCCGGCTCAGGCTCGGCCCGCCGTCCTCACGAACAGGGTGGCGTTCATGGGGTACAGGGGGCTCGAGAAGGCAGGCACGGTCGCGATCTGTTCTACTTGGAGGTCAGGGTCCGACAGCACGACCTGGTTGGCTGCGATGGCCTCGGCTTCGACGGCCCCCGCGTAGCGTTGGGGCGTCTCGCCCCGGTCCCAGCTGGCCGGGTCCACCAACAAGACATGGCCCCCCGCAGGGACGTCGGCCAGGAGGGGGGCCAGGTTGGACGCCGCGTTGACGCCCTGCAGCCGAGTTGGCAGGTTGGACCAGTTCACAACCAGCGGGTCGGCCTCTAGCCCGAGAGGTGTGGCGTAGGCGTAGCGAGGCCCCAGGTCCAGGGCCACCACGGGGGCATCGGTGACCTGCGCCGAGACCACGAGGTCCCCGGGGCGCAGCAACCCCCGGAGCCGGTCGAGGATATAGGCGGCGTCGCTCTTGGAGGTCTCGACCGTGACCTCCCGGCCCAGCACTGCCGGGGCAGCGGTGGCAGCCAGGGCCAGGACGGTCCCGCAGACGACCGGCAACCGCCCACGCGCCCGGGCCAGCCCGGCCGCCAACGGGACCAGGGCGGGGACGATCGCCACCCCCAGGTAACGGGGGTCCCAGGAGTTGACGAGCTGGCTGCCCGTCCAGGCCAGCACCAGCGCCACCACAGGGACGGCTGCCACCGCCCCCAGGGCGGGAAATGAGCTGCCCGGGGACCGGCCCCCCCCTTGGGCCTGGGCCAGTCCCTCAGCACCGAGCTCGTACCCGGGCCCCGACGAGCCCGGGTACAGCCGCAGCACGGCTAGTACCGCTACCGAAAGAGGCTTGGGCAGGCGGGGCTCGGGCCGCCCGGCCAAGAGGTGGCGCAGCCCGGCCAGTGCGGCAACCACGAGGGCGATCACGACCGCCGGCCAGGCGGCTGAGGCCAGGGCATTGAACGGGTCGACGACCAGGTCCGCGACGCTGGGGCGGGGCGCCCAGGGCGCGCCGGTGTGGGCGACCTGGTAGGCGAACTGGGGTACCCAGGGGGCGAAGGCTGCCCCACAGGCCAGGGCGTAGGACAACGTTGCCCTGAGCCGTGCCCGGTGGGCGCTGACCAAGGCGCTCCCCGCTCCCACGACCACCAACGCCCCGAACAGGTACAGGCCGTAGTAATGGAGGTACAAGGTGGCGGTCATGGTTGCCCACGCGGCTAGCCAGTACCACCTCCCCGCTCCCTGGTAGGCGAGGAAGAAGCAGGTCAGGGCCAGCAGCGCAGCCAGCACCAGCCAGGAGTACATACGGGTCTCGGTGCTGTAGTAGCCCACGTAGGCGCACGTCGCCACCAAGGCTGCGGCCGCTCTCCCCGCCCACCGGCCGAACAACTTGCACCCGCACCACCACGAAGCGGGGACGGTGGCGAGGGCGGCGGTCATGGACAGCCAGTGCGTGGCCAGCTCCGAGCGACCGAACGCCTCCATCCAAAAGTGCAACAAGACGTAGTACAGCGGAGGTGAACCGTCCTCGACCAGGGCTTTGGGGAGGGCATGCAGCGGCTGGGCGGCAATGCCGATGGCTATGGCCTCGTCTCCCCAATAGCTCGTCCACAGCGTCCGCCAGCGCAAGCCCAAAACGACAGCGGCTAACAGCGCGACCAGGAGGGCATCGAAGTGCCGCCAGGCCGCCACCTGAGCCAGCGCCCCTTCTGTGCCCCTACCGGGACCGGCTTCACCCCGGCCCGCGCCAACCGGAGCCAGGCCCGCCGCACCAGCACGGGGTGGCGCAAGGTCAGGGGAGGTCAGGCCAGGCAAGAGACGGGGCGCCCCAACGCTTGTAGGTGCCTTCACCAGCAGGTCTCCCGTGTCCGGTCCCAAACCCGTGCCTGGTCGTTGCTACGCCTGGGCCACAACTGCTCCGACCGAGGCTAGTAACGAGAAAGCTCGGACCGCCACAACTTCTGGGCCAGGCTACCTGGGTGCGCCCCATGGGCCAAGGGCCAGGGCTGGGCGCTGGGACTGGCGCTGGGGCCGGTCCGACAAGGCGAGGGGACAGGGCAAGGGCGCGGGCCGGGGGGACGGGGCCGGGGACCGGACTTGGCGGGTGGCCCAGGCGCCACCTAGCGTCAGGTCATGGACGCCAAGGTCATCGTCTGCGACTTCGCCGAGGTGAGCGGGGGCAAGCTGTTCATTTCAGGGGCTGGCCTCGCCCTCCTGGCCAGCGCGACACCGACGCCGCCGTTCCGGGTGAACGTGAGCCTGGCCATCTTGGGCTTGATCACCCTCGCCGACACCGACGTACAGCACAAGATGACCATCGAGCTGGTCCAGGTGAGCGGCGGCCAGGAGCTCCGAGTCCCGCTGGCAGACGAGCTGCCTGAAAACGGTGACCCGGCCGACCGGGGGATGATCGTGCTGTACTTCATGGCGCCTCGTTCCCCCCAGATGCTGGAGGGGGACGAGTGGAGCATGCCGATGGCCGTCCCCCTGTTCGGGCTCGGGCTGCCGCAGCTCGGCTTGTACTACTTCAGCGTGCGGGTGGACGGCAGGGAGATGGACCGTTCCTCGTTCCGGCTCCTGCCCGCCCAGCAGCTGCAGTTCCCCGACGGCCCGCCCGGCGCCCCGCCCCAGGGGTAGCGGGCCCCCGGCCCCGCGGTCACAGGAGACCGCCCAGTTCCCTCGTCGGGGGCAGCCGTACCACCCGGCAGGTGGCTCCGGTCACGCGGCGGGGCCAACGGGCCCGGCCACCGTTCGTGGGCGCGCCGTCACTGAGGAGGAGGCGGCTCGGGGCTGGGCCGCCCGCCCCGCAGGCGCAGGAAAAGGAAGCCGTCTTCCTCCAGCAGGTGCACCAGTTGGAGCTCCAGCAGCTGGGGGGGCGGGCTGGCCCCAGGGTAGGCCTCGCCTGGCGCCGGGCTCGTCCCGTACGGGTTGGGGCCGAGCCAGCCCCGGGCGAGGCCGCCGCCCCACCCGGCCAGCTTGGGCGACAGGGTCAAGCACAGCTCGTCGACCAGCCCGGCCGAGGCCAAGCTGGCGTTGAGCTGGGGGCCGCCCTCGCACAGCACGTGGCCGGCCCCCAGTTGGCCTAACGCAGCCAGCGCGGCCCCCAGGTCGACGGGGCCAGGGCCAGCCTCGATGACGTCGGCCACTTGGCGCGCCGGGCGCAGTTGGCTGGCGGGGACGCGGGCGGGGACGACCACTATGGGCCGTTCGCCAGGGCCCAGGAACAGGCTGGAACGCCAGTCGAGCTGGGCTGACCCGCTGACCACGGCCAGGCGGGGCAGGCGGCTCTGGCCCCGGCGCTCCCGTTGTTGCTGCAGGTCATCGGGCAGCTTCACCGGGCCGTAGTGCTCGGCCCGCACCGTCCCCGCCCCGACCAAGATGACGTCAGCCAACGACCGCAGCACCCTGAACACCAGCCTGTCCCCGGGGCCGCCGAGCGGGCCCGACCGGCCGGCAAAGGCGATGGCGCCGTCCAGGCTGGACAGCATGTTCACCCGCACGAACGGCCGCCCCGAGGGCACCTGGACATCTTTGGAGTAGGCCTCGGCCAGCTCGACCGGTCCAGGACATTCCGGCAACAGCCACCTCAAAAGGACCGCCCCCTTTCCTGTCCGAGGACTGGCCCGGTGCCCCGAAGACGGCACCCGTGCCTGAAGCCCGGCCCCACCACCGGGGCCACCTGTCGCTCACGAAAAGACAGCCGGCACCAACGCAAGGTAAAGACCGTAGCCCATGAGGGCGCTGGCCCCGGCCGCCAGCACCACCGGCCCGGCCAAAGGGAGGCGGCGGCGCCAGGCCAGCACCGGGTAAGCCCCGACCACCGGCAGCTGGGCGGCCCACAGAGCCACCAGGGACGGCTTCAACAGGTCGGAGTAGAAAGCGGCCGGGTTGACCAAGCTCAACAGGTCTGCCACGACGAAGCCGACCGCCACCCACGAGGTCGTGGCCAAAAGGCCCTTGCCGGACATGGCGTGCAGGAGCCTCGACAGGGCCAGGTACTCGGCCACGATGAGCCCGGCCACGCTGGCTGCAACCCCCAGGCCGACCACCACGGCGAACCAGTGGCCCCAACTGCGCTGAGCGAGCAGCACCCCGGGCACTTCCCCGGCGGTCAGCGATGGCTGGGCAGGTGCCCAGGCCAGCAGGCCGAGCAGCACGAAGCCAGCCGAGGCCACAAAGCCGCCCAGCAGGCCCCGGCGCACGGTCCGGCTCCCCTCGGCGGCCTCGCCCCCGAGGTAGAGGGGGAGGCTCGAGCAGATGAAGAGCAGTGAGAAGTTCATGGTGCCGCTGAAGAGGTGGCGGGCAGCCACGTGCAGGCCGAAGGCGCTCGGGGCCACCCCCAACTGAGCCATGGCCGCCCCGGCGAAGGCCACCAGCACGGCCAGTTGGCCGACAGCCACCACGGCCAGGGCATAAAGGGCGCTGCGCAGCCGCACGAACCCGAAGGTGGCCAGGGCGACGGGCAGCAGCACCTCCAACCACGGGCGGTAAGGGCCGACGGCCGGGACCACGGCGGGCAAGACGTAATAGACGATGTAGGTGACCGTGTAGGGCAGGTACAGGAAGTAACTGACCGTCCAAAGTGCGCCCTGCAACCGGGCCCAGCGGCGCCCAACCGCTGCCTCCACGAAGGCGGACAACCCGCCGGCCGAGGCGACCTGGCGGGAGTAGCCGAGCCACACCGCCACCGGGGCGCCGAAGGCCACGGCCGCCAGCACCACCTCCAGGCCGGCCGAAGGCAAATGCACCGTGCCCGGCCCGTACAGGGCAGCCAGGGCCAGGGGCCCCCCCGTGGAGACCACGGTGAAGGCAACGAACAACCACGTGGGCACGGTGGCCGGGCCACCTGCCCCGGCGCTGCGCCCCGGTGGCCGGCTGTCCTCGATACCAAGAAACTAGGCCGCTCCCCGTGCAGCAGTATGGAGGGTGGCCAGACCCAAGGGGAGGTACGGATGATCAGCGTTGAGGAGGCGAGGGCCTTTGTCCTGGAGGCTTGCCACCGGCTCCCGGCCCAGCGGGTGCCCCTGGGCCAGGCCTTGGGCCTGGTGCTGGCCGAGGAGGTCTACGCCCCCGAGGCGGTGCCGCCCTTCGACAACTCGGCCATGGACGGCTACGCCCTCCGGGCGTCCAGCACCGCGGGTGACGCCGGACAGCCCCGGGGTACTGCCCCGGTCGCCGGCCGGGGGGGCGCCCGCCTGCGCGTGGTCGGCGCGCTGATGGCGGGGGGCGACCCTCGTCCCCTGGTCGTGGGCGAGGGCGAGGCCATCCGGGTCATGACCGGCGCGCCCCTCCCGGCGGGGGCAGATGCCGTGTGCATGGTCGAGCACACCAAGCAGGCAAGTGACCGCGAAGTCGTCATCGAGGACGCCTTGGCCCCCGGCGCCAACGTACGGCGGGCGGGGGAGGACATCGCTGCCGGCGACCGGGTGTTCGCCGCCGGGACCAGGCTCAGCCCCGCTCACATCGGGGTCTTGGCCAGCATCGGCGTCGACGCGGTAGCGGTCCACCGCCGGCCCCGGGTCGGGGTCGTCTCCACCGGTGACGAGCTGGCCCAGGGCCCGGGGCCCCTGGCCGTGGGGAAGATCCGCGACAGCAACCGCCCTGCCCTCCTGGCCCAGCTGCGAGCCGACGGCTGGGACGCGCTCGACCTGGGGTGGGTGGGCGACGTCGCCGCCCACCTGCGCCAAGTGCTCGAGCAGGCCGCTCACGAATGCGACGCCGTCCTGACCAGCGGCGGCGTCAGCGTGGGCGACCGGGACATCGTGAAGCTCGTGCTGGAGGAAATGGGCCAGGGGCGCGCCCTGTGGGCTCAGGTGGCGGTGAAGCCGGCAAAGCCGTTCGCCTTCTCCCCCCTGGCCCCTCGGGGGGTGCCGGCGTTCGGGCTGCCGGGCAACCCGGTGTCGGCCTTGGTGTCCTACGAGCTGTTCGCCCGCCCCGCCTTGCGGTTCATGGCCGGCTACCGCCACCTGGGCCGGCCCCGCCTGAGCGCCCGGGCCGAGGTGGACCTGCCCCGCCACCGCGACGGCCGGTTGCACTTGGTGAGGGTAGTGGCCACGCCCGGCCCGGACGGCACGCTGCAGGCCCGGCCCTCAGGAGGCCAGGGGTCCCACCAGATGCGGGCCTTGGCCGCGGCCAACGCCTACGCCCTGCTCCCCGACGGCGAGGGGGCCCGAGCGGGGGAACAGGTCGACCTCCTCCTCATCGACCCAGACGCCCTGGGCACCCCAGCCGGGCTGTAGGCCCCGTGCCCGGGGTACCTTAGCCGGGGCACCTTAGGCACCCCGCACAGCTAGCATCTGGCCCTATGGACGATGGGGGCCAGCCGGGCCAGCGGGCACCGGGGCCAACCAAGGGGCCCTGACCATGGACGCCCGAGGGGGGCGCAAAGAGAAGTTCCTCGACCCGTCCCTGTGGGCCAGCCTCAAGCCTTTCGGCATCGGGGAACGCAAGGTCAACAACTACCGTTCCATCGTCGACGCCATAGCCGACAACCGGGACAACCTGGCCTATGCCTGGCGCATCTTGGCCCACGGGACCTGCGACGGCTGTTCGCTCGGCACCACCGGCATGCGGGACTGGACACTGGACGAAGTCCACCTGTGCAACGTCCGGCTGGGCCTGCTGCGCCTCAACACCATGCCGGCCATGGACTGGCGGGCCCTGTCCGATGCCGCTGCCCTGCGCCACAAGACCGGGGCGCAGCTGCGCCGGCTCGGCCGCCTGCCCTGCCCCCTGGTGCGCCAGGCGGGCGAGGCCGGGTTCCGGCGGGCCAGCTGGGACGAGGCGCTGGCACTGGTAGCCGACCGGCTGCGGTCGGCACCGCCGGAGCGGGTGGCCGCCTACATGACCAGCCGTGGCCAGCCCAATGAGAACTACTACGCGGCGCAAAAGGCGGTGCGTGCCCTGGGGACCAACTCCATCGACAGCGCCGCCCGCCTCTGCCACGCCCCGAGCACAGCCGGGCTGAAAAGCTCCCTCGGGGTCGCGGCCACCACCTGCTCCTACAGCGACCTCATCGGCACTGACCTCGTGGTGTTCATCGGTTCCAACGTGGCCCAGAACCAGCCGGTGATGATGAAGTACCTCTACCACGCCCGCAAGGCGGGCACCCAGGTCGCGGTCGTGAACCCTTACCGCGAGCCGGCCATGGAACGCTACTGGGTGCCTTCCAATACCGAAAGCGCCCTTTTCGGCACCAAGGTGACCGACCACTTCTTCGAGGTTGCCGTGGGCGGCGACGTGGCCTTCTTGAACGGCGTGCTCAAGCACATGGTGGACCAGGGCTGGGTGGACCGGGAGTTCATCGAGCACCACACCGCTGGCTTTGCCGAGCTGGCGGCTGCCTTGGGCGGGCAAAGCTGGCCCCAGCTGGAACGCGGTTCGGGTGCCTCCCAAGCCGAGATGGCCAAGCTGGCCCGGCTTCTCAGCCAGGCCCGGACGGCGGTCTTCGTGTGGAGCATGGGCCTGACCCAGCACACCTTCGGCGGGGACAACGTGCAGGCCGTGGTGAACCTCGCCCTCTCCCGAGGCTTCGTCGGCCGCCCCTACTGCGGGCTCATGCCCATAAGAGGCCACTCGGGTGTCCAGGGCGGGGCAGAAATGGGCGCTTATGCCACCTCTTTCCCCGGTGGCCGGGCTATAAACGAGCACAACGCCCGCCACCTCTCCGAGCTGTGGGGCTTCGAGGTCCCCTCCACCCCGGGCCTCATGGCACCCGAGATGGTGGACGCGGCCCATCAGGGCAACCTGGACGTGCTCATTTCGTCCGGCGGCAATTTCCTCGAAGTCTTGCCCGAACCTGGCTTCGTCGAGGAGGCGCTGGCCCGCGTCCCCTTGCGGGTGCACCTGGACATCGTCCTGTCCAGCCAGATGCTGGTGGGCACGGCGGGGACGGTGGTGCTGCTACCCGTGCAGACCCGTTACGAGATGCAAGGCGGCGTAACGGAGACCTCGACCGAACGACGGGTCATCTTCAGCCCCGAGGTGCCTGGCCCGCGCATCGCCGAGGCCCGCCCCGAGTGGGAGGTCTTCGGCGAGATAGCCGCCAGGACACGGCCCCAGCTGGCGGAGCGGGCCCGGTTCCACAGCACGGCCCAGATCCGTGAGGAGATCTCACGGGTCGTCCCCGAGTACGCGCTCATCCGGACCTTGCAGCGCGAGGGGGACCAGTTCCAGTACGGAGGGCCTTTGCTGTGCGCCGGTTGGCAGTTCCCCACCCCCGACGGCAAGGCTCATTTCAGCCCGGTGAGCCTGCCCGAACAGGACCTCCCGCCGGGGTCGTTCCTGGTCACCACCCGCCGGGGCAAGCAGTTCAACAGCATCGTCCAGGCCGAGCGCGACCCGCACACCGGGGCCAGCCGCAACACTGTGCTGGTCAGCCGCCTAGACGCCGAGGCCCTCGGCCTGCGCACCGGCAGCCCGGTGGTGCTGCGCAGCAAGGTCGGCCAGCTCGCCGGCACCGCCATGGTCGCCCCCATAAAGCCGGGCAACCTCCAGGTCCACTGGCCCGAAGGCGAAGTCCTGATCGACCGCACCCGGCGCGCGTCCCCCTCCGGCGTCCCCGACTACAACGCGGTGGTGAGCCTGGAAGTGCCTGGCCCCGACGGGTCGCCCGTAGCCCCGGCACCGGCCCCACCGACGGCCCCAGCACCAGCCCCGGCCCCGGCACAAGGCCCTTGACACCCCTCGCCCTGGCCCGCCCCGGCCCGCTCACCCGGGCCAAAGCCATGGAAGTGGACCATGGCCGGCCCCGGCCGGGCGAAGACGCGCTCGCCACCGAGGAACCGTTGGAGATCCGGGTCAGCTGGGCGGGTCTCTCCCGCCCAGTAGCCGTGACCATGCGCACACCGGGAGCAGACTTCGAGCTCGCCGTCGGCTTCCTGTTCAGCGAAGGGGTCATCCACCGGCGGGAACAGGTGCGCAGGGTCAGCTACTGCGTCGGCCCCGCCCTGGGCGACGCCCAGCACTACGACGCCCAGCAGTACAACGTCGTGAACGTGGAACTGGCCGCTGGCCACCCATCGGACGGCCGGGGGCCGGCCGGGCCCGACCTCAGCCGCCTCGAACGCCATTTTTCCATGACCAGCGCCTGCGGGGTGTGCGGCAAGGCGTCACTGGAAGGCCTGCGCCTGCGGGGTTACCAGAAGCTCTGCCCCGAAGACGGGCCCTTCTTGCGACCTGAGGTGCTGGTGAGCCTGCCCACCAAGCTCCGCGCCGCCCAGCGCCTCTTCGACGCCACCGGCGGGCTCCACGCCTGCGGCCTGTTCAGCGCCGAGGGTGACCTCCTCGCCGTACGCGAGGACGTCGGCCGGCACAACGCCATGGACAAGTTGACCGGCTGGGCGTTGTTGGCCGGCCGCACGCCCCTGGACGGCCATGTCGTGGTGGCCAGCGGGCGCTCCAGCTTCGAACTGGTGCAAAAGGCGCTGGCTTGCGGCGCGTGTGCCCTGTGCTCGGTTTCGGCACCGAGCAGCCTGGCGGTCGACCTGGCCCGCGAGCTCGGCCTGACACTGGTCGGCTTCCTGAGGGGGGACCGCTTCAAAGTCTACGCCGGTGCCGAGCGCCTCGCCCTGGGCTGAAGCGCTAAGGCCGGAGGGGGAACGGCCCCGTCCCGAACGGCCCCGTCCCGAGGGCCCTGCTGGCGACTGGCCCGGTACCGTAGCCTGGGAAAGGGAGGCCGTAGGGCCCTCCCGCCGGCCCGAGGAGGTGGCCCGCGCCATGGCTGCTCGCGACAACTCGACTTCCCACCTCCCGGTAGGGCCCGGTGCCCTCCGGCACCACAGCCGGGCCGGGGCGGCCACGCCTACCGCCCGCGAGAAGCCGGGCGGGGCCGCATGAGCTGCCTGGTCCTGCACCCGGGAGACTCGGTGGGGATCCTGACCAGCCCGGCAACGGCAGGGACTTATCTCCCCGAGGCCGGGGCGCAGGTGCTCGACGACATCCCCGCCGGGCACAAGGTGGCCCTCGCCGACCTCCCCGCCGGCAGCCAGGTGCGCAAGTACGGCCAGGTCATCGGGGTGGCCACTCGCGACATCGCCGCCGGCCAGCACGTGCATACTCACAACCTGGCCTTCGTCGAGCTCGAGCGGGACTACGAGCTGTGCCGGGACGCCAAGCCAACCACCCCCGCCCAGGTGCCGGCCTACTTCCAGGGCATCGTCCGGCCCGACGGCCGAGTGGCCACCCGCAACTACATCGGCATCCTCACCACCGTCAACTGCTCGGCGACGGTGGCCCGCATGGTGGCGAGCCAGTTCGCCCAGGGCTCCGAGCTGCTGGCCGCCTACCCCGGGGTGGACGGGGTGGTCGCCCTGACCCACGGCTCTGGCTGCGGGATGGCTGGCTACGGCGAGGGTTTCGAGCTGCTGCGGCGCACCCTCACCGGCTACGCCCGCCACCCCAACTTCGCCGCCCTGGTCGTGCTAGGCCTGGGGTGCGAGGTCAACCAGGTGCGGTCCTTGACCGAGCAGTTCCACCTGCCGCCTACCACGCCGGTGGTCTCAATGACCATCCAGGAGCTGGGGGGCACGAGGGCGACCGTGCGCGAGGCGGTGGCCCGGGTGCGAGAGCTCGCCGCTGACGCCCAAGGGGTGCGACGCGTGCCGGTGCCAGCCAGCGAGCTGGTCCTGGCGTTGGAATGCGGTGGGTCGGACGCTTACTCGGGTGTCACCGCCAACCCTGCTCTGGGGGTGGCCGCCGACCTGTTGGTGGCCCAGGGCGGGACGGCCATCTTGGGCGAGACGCCGGAGATCTACGGGGCCGAGCACCTGTTGACCCGGCGAGCAGCCCGCCCGGAGGTTGGCGAGGCGTTGGTCGAGCGGATCCACTGGTGGGAGCAGTACGTGAAGCGCACGGGCGACAGCCTGGACAACAACCCCTCCCCCGGCAACAAGGAAGGTGGCCTCACTACCATCTTGGAAAAGTCGCTCGGTGCCGTGGCCAAGGGGGGCAGCACCGCCCTCCAGGCGGTGTACCGCTACGCCGAGCCGGTCACGGCCAAGGGCTTCGTCTTCATGGACACGCCCGGCTACGACCCGGTCTCGGTCACCGGCATGGTGGCAGGCGGTGCCAACGTGGTCTGCTTCACCACCGGACGGGGGTCGGTCTTCGGGTCCAAGCCCGCGCCCTGCATCAAGCTGGCGACCAACAGCGAGACCTACCGGCGGATGCCTGACGACATGGACCTGGACTGCGGCACCATCCTGGACGGCTCCTCCACGCTCCAGCAGGTGGGCCAGGAGATCTTCGAGATGGTGCTGGCGGTGGCATCCGGTCAGCGCACCAAGAGCGAGGAGCTGGGTTTCGGGGACGAAGAGCTGACGCCCTGGCAGCTGGGCGCGGTCCTGTAGCTCAGGAGCGGTCTTCGATCAAGCTGGCCAACTGGAGCACCGGGTCCCACTGGGGCGGAGGCTCATGGTGCTCGGACCACCACTTGCACCCCTTGGACACCCACTGCTCACGCCACTGGCGGTAAGAGAAGCCCTCGTCCCCGTCGGTCACACCGAACTCGAAGCCGCACGACGGGCAGATCTCGAAAGACGGCGACCCTTCAGGCGAGACGGGCGCTTCCTCCAAGCCAGGGTAGCCGCAGACAGGGCACTGGTAAGCCACCGCTCGCTCCTATACCTGCTTGTTGTAGTAGTTCAGGCCGTTCTTCGGCCGGAACAGGGTTATCGCCTTGCCGTCGGGGGTGAAGACGCCGAAGTTGTTGGTGCTCGGGTCATAGACGTAGACCCTGTTGCCGCTGGCGGCGTTCTTGGACAGGCACCCGCTCGCGCCCCGGGCAGCCCACAGCGAGGTGGACAGGTCGTCGTACTCCTGCATGGTCTTGAGCTCGGGGAACTCGCCTTGGGCCTTCACGTGCTTTTGGTAGTGGGTGGCCAGGTTGGCCTGGTCCGTGAACTTGCGCTGGACAGCCCACCGCCGGGCGTCCTGCCCCGCGCCCACCAGCTTCGCCGCTCCCTGCTGGATGGTGTGGGCCAGTTCGTGGGCCAGGAGGCTCTGCCCGGCCGGGGTCGACAGCTCGGGCGCGGCCCGCCCCAGGAAGATGTCTGAGCCGACCGTGAAGGCGAGGGCGCCCACCCGGTGGTTCAGCGCCTGGGCCTCGCTACCGGTGTGCAGCTTTACTTTGCTGAAGTCGGCGCCGAAGGCGCCTTCCATCTGGCCCCTCAGCCCCCCCGGCAGAGGTGCGCCACCGCTGCTGCGCGCCGCGGAGACCACCGCCTCGGTGCCCCCGTCCAGCTCCCCGCCTTGGGGCCCCATGGGGCCGTCGCTCGGGCGCCGGCTGAGGGCACCGCCGACCGGCCAGGAAAAGCCTTCGGCTGCTCGCCCGGCCGCGAGCGGTGCCGGGGCTGGAGCGCCAACCTGGCCCTCAGCCGTGCGGCCTAGGCGCAGGCGGGCCAGCACCTCCGCCGCCACCGAGTCGGCCTCTCGTTCGTAGCGGTCGCTCGCGGCACTGACGACCAGCTTGGCCTGGCCAGCCGCCAACAAGGCCGTGGTGGCCCGGTTGCCCGCCTTGTGCTGGAGGGCGAGCAGGCCACTTGGGCCGGGGCGGCCCCGACGGGCCACGCCAGGAGCCAACTTGAGGTGGCCCGGACGCGAGGACAACTCCTTGTCTTGTAAGCCGAGCGCGGCACGCCGAAGTTGGCTGCCCATGGTACTGACAGTACGGTACCGCCGCCCCCCTGTCAACGAGGTGCCCAGCCATTTCCCGTTCGTCCGCCGCAGCTACCCGCCCGCGCTGGTGTGCCACGGGCGAGGCCCGCGTGGAGGTAGCCCTCATGGCGCAGGCCGGCCGGGGCCAGCGCGCCAGCCGTCCCAACAGTTGTAGGGGGCCAGGTCCTCCGCCGCCACCAGCCGGCCGCCTTTTTGCAGCTCTTTCCACATGGCAAACGCGATCCCCTCCATCGTGACCGGCCGGCCCCCAGCCGCGGCATGAAAGGCGGCGCTCAACGCAATGTTGTGGATGTTGCCACCCGTCAGTTCCCACTTGGCCAGCCAAGCCATGTCCAGGTCGCCGGTCGGGGTGCTGGGCGGGAACGCCTTGGACCACAGCACCGTCCTCTCCGGCACCTGCGGGGTACGGAACGCGACCCGCACGTGTACGCGCCTTTCGAAGGCCGGGTCTATGTTCTGTGCCAGGTTGGTGGCTAGCAGCACCAGGCCGTCGTGGCGCTCCAGGCGCTGCAGCAGGTACGCCACCTCCACGTTGGCGTACCGGTCGTGGGCGTCGCGGACCTCGGAACGCTTGCCGAACAGGGCATCGGCCTCGTCGAAGAACAGCACGGCTTCCCCGGTTTCGGCTGCCTGGAAAACCGCCTCCAGGTTTTTCTCGGTCTCGCCGATGTACTTGGACACCACGCTGGAGAGGTCCAGCTTGAACAGGTCACAGCCAAGGCTGTTGGCCACCACCTCGGCCGCCAGGGTCTTGCCGGTGCCCGACGGCCCGCTGAACAACCCGACCACACCGGCAGAGGGCAAGGGCCGGTAGCCCCAGGGCCCGTAGACCAAGTTGCGGTGCCGGTAACGCTCGACCAGTTCCCGGACGCCCTCCATGTCCTCGGGGGCCAGGACCAGGTCGTCCCAGGACCGCTCCGGCTTGACCCGGACCGTGAGGGCACCGAGATGGGGTGCCACCACCCGGCTTATGGCCTGCTGTGGCCCGCAGCCCAGGCCATTGGCGGCCAGGGCCAGCAGGCGCAGCTGCTCCCGGTTGAGCCGGGCCCCCTCGGGCGGGAGCTGGCCAAGGGCCTTTTGCCATTCTTCCGGGGGTGCGGCAGCCGGCTCCAGGCGGAGCTCTCGCCACGGCCGGCGGGGGAGGCTCTCCAAGGGGAGCTCACTGGGGCTGCTCACCGCCCACCACAGGTGCGCAGCCCGGTCGACCTCGCGGACGGCGGCCGGGGAAAGGGGCTGGTCAGTCTCGATCACGGCACCGGCTCCCTGTAGGGTCGCTTCCCGCACCAACGCCCTCCACCCTGCTTGGTCTTCGGGCACGGGGGACACGAGCAGGCCCATCACCGGCAGCTCGGGCGCGACGGCGTCGAGGCGGCTCTGGCGGTCGGCGCCGCTTACCAGGAGGAGGCCGCCACCGCCGGTGAAGGACTCTGCGGCCGGTAGGTAATAAGCTGAGGCGGGCAGGTCCGGGTCGGGCGAGCCGTCACCGGTGAAGGCCCACACGACCGCGGGCGCCAGGGCGACCGTGCGGGCACCCCATGGCCCGGCGCCGCTCGTCTCGACGAAGGCGGCTGACGCCAAGGCACTGGAGCCGCTGACCGCTCGGGCGCCACGGTGCGGAGGCGGGAAAAAGGCAGCCAGGGTGGCCAGGGTCGGTTGGGTGGCCCCGTCGTTGGCCTGGAGGCGGGCCACCGCCCGCTGGCGGGCCGGGCTGAGCTCGATGGCCAGCAGCACGGCGAGCACCTCGAGGTCCTCTTCGTCCATGCCCGCCAGGAGGCGCAGGGAGCTGAGCAGCGACGGCTCGGCCAGGTGGTCCCGGAACGCCTGCGAGGCAGCCTCCACCTGCTTGTCGTGGTAGCCGATTTCGCCGCCCGCCGCCGGCCCGGTGCCCAGCTGGCTGCCGCCCTTTGGGGGAGGCGTCGTCGGCACCAGTTGGCCGGCACCGCCACCGAGGTCTCGGCGGGCCAGCTCCCGGGCCAGCACGGCGTCGGCCAGCTGGGCCCATGGGCGGGGCACGAAAGGGCTGTCACCCGAGGCCCACTGCCCGTCCTCGGCCCTGCCCGGCGGCGAGGCAGGCGGCCTCATGGCAGGACGGCCCGGGCCTGCTCGACGGTCATGTCCCCGGCAGCCACAGCCCTGAGCGTGCCGGCCAGCAGCTCGCGCAACTTGAGCAGGACGGCGAGGGCTTCTTCGAGCAAGCCCCGGCTCGGGACCTGCCCGCGCTCAAGCAGCATCATGTGGCGCAGCCCCACCTCGCCCTCGCGCAGGCCGAGCTGGCCGATGGGGAGCTCCGCGTCGAGCTCGGCCAGCAACAAGGCAACGTCCCGGCGGCGGTCCTCGCCGAGGCCGTCGAGCACAGGGAAGTAGAACTGCAGGAGGTCCACCTGTCCCAGGCCCGTCTCCTCCATGGGCATGAACATCAGGTTGAACAGGACCGGGCGGGCCGGGTCGTCCCCCGGGGCAGCCACGAGCAAAGTTGGCACCGGCAGGTCAGGGTGGCCGTCCAGGCGCTGGCACCGGCACCCCAGGGCAGCCAGGGACTCACCGACCCGCTCCAGCGCCTCGCCCAGGCCGCCGCTCACCGCCGTTTGAAGGCAGCCACCAAGACGTTGAGAGCCGTCTTGGTGTCCTGGGCCTGGCCCAGCTCGCGGAGGTCGACGCGTATGTCTTGGAGCGTGCGGCTGATGTCCTGCAGCTGCAGGTCGTTCTTGGCCGAAGCCATCTTCACCAGCAGGTTGTAGGCCTCCGTCGCGTAGCGTTCGTTCTTCGCCTGGGTGCTCTTGGGGTCCAAGCCGGGCCGCATCGCCTTCTTCGGCCCCTGGGTGAAGAAGTGCTTGAACGAGAAATGCTCGACGTCGCCCTGGGCGAGCTGGCCGCTTTTTAGCTTCTCTCGGTTCTTCTTGTCGGCAATGTCCCGCGCCGTCTGCTTGAGCCACCTGACCCCCGCCGTGAGGCTCTTCCACCCCGCCACCCCACCTTTGACCCCTGCCCCCGCCACCGCGCCGACACCGGTCAGGGTGGCAATTTCACCAGCAATGTTGGTGACTTCCTGTGATACCTCGATCGAAGCCCGCGTCACGGCCTTCGCGGTGTTGCGCTCGTGGAACTTCTTCTCGTCGTAACGACCCCACAGGATGTCTATGACCTCGCTAGTACTGGGAGGCTTGTCCAGGCCAGCCAGGTCTTGCGCGAACACCTGCACAGTCTTGTCTTTGTAATCATCCAGCCAGGCGAGGCTGGCCTTTGCCTTTTCGTCCAGGCTGGCGAGCCGCTCCCCCACCGTGACCTTCGCCGGTTCCCACTGGAGAGAAGAGGCATTGGGTTTCTTGCCCTTCAAAGTAACGCCGACCTGGCCCCCCAGGATGACCTTCACCGCCTGCTTCTCGGTGCGCAAGCGCTTGCGGCCCATAGCCGACTTGACCAGGTCCCAAAAACGGACGATGAGCTTCAAGGCACTGATGGCGATGCCCACCCCGGGGACCGCCTGCAACAGGTTGCCGAGGCCCTCGTTCAGGAACTGCAGGATCTGGACGGCAGCGTTCATGGCGTCCTGGGCCACCGCCAGGGTGCTGCCAGCTGCCTGGGCGGCACCCTGGGCCACTGCTTCCGCGCCCTTCTTCTTGGCACTGGCCAGGGTGTCGTACCACCCTCGGAACGCGCCCCACACGTCGAGGGCAAGGGAAATGAAGCTGCCGGTTATGCCGCTGCCGATGTTGCTGGCGCTTTGTGCCTGGCCCGTGGCCTGGCCAGAGCCCAGCAGCTCTGCTTGCTGGGGGACATCGGTGGCCGTAGCCCCGAGGCTGCCGACGCCGCCGAGGAAGTTGACCACGGTGTCGGCTCGGTCCCAGCCCTCCAAGTCCTTCCATTGCTTGAACTTCTGGCACAGCTGCGCTATGCCGACGACCGACCCCACGCCGCTAGCCACGTCGCCGCCCACCGCCGAGGGGGCCCCTTCGACGTAGTCTTGCTGCAACTGGTAGGGGTAATTGACGGCCCCGGTGATGGCGGAGGCGACATTGGTGAGCTCCGCGAGGCCGCTGTCGTCAGAGCTGTCATCGAGCTCTGCCGCCAGGGCCTCCTCCGGGGCCGCCTGGGGCCGGGCGGCAATGGCTGCTTTCTTGAGCTCTGCCACCCTGGCAGCAAAAGAGGGCCCGCCGAGCCTGTTGCTCTTGACCCACAGGTCGGCGTTCCCGAGGTCCTCTTTCGTCCCGTCCTTCCGCAGGGCCTGCAGGACCTTGACGTAGGGCACGCCCCGAGGCCCTTTCGCGACCGACTTCTGGCTACCACCGCCACTGTCGAGCTGCACCTTGTCCCCGACCTCGAGCGGGGGCCGCGACTTGTCCGGTGCGAAGCCCTTGGCCTGCCCCAGGTGAAGGCGGGTGCTCACGACCACCACGCCGAACTCGGGTAGGCGCGGCAGGGGCTTGGCCGGTGGCGTGCGGCGCCGCGGCGGCGGCTTGGGGGCCACAACCGGTGGCTGCTGGGGCTGCTGGGCCTGGTTCTGGCCAGGCACCCGTCCTCGTGGCCGGGGCATGAGCCCCGGCTTGGGACCTACCGGGAGGACGGGGGCCGTTGCAGTGGCGCTGCCAACACGCTGGACAGCAGTGCCAACGCGCTGGACCACCAAGGCACCTGGCCCGCCAGTCACCGCGGCACGACCGGCAGTGTGCTGACGACCGGCGGCCTGCAGGCCACCGGCAGCCCAGTGGCCGGCTGCGCCGGCAACCGGGCCTCGGGCCAGTGCCGGCCGGCTTGGCCGGGGTCGAGAGATCTTGGTGGCCTTCAGCGCGCCCACGCTCGTCTTGCTTTCTCGATTTTCCTGCAGGTCATAGGCCCTATAGGGCTACCTCACAGGGTACCAAAGGCGCGCCTGGGCCTCAATGAGCGCCCGCTAGGTGCCCGCAGCCAAAGCCCGGGTGCACCGCCTCCCCACGGCGTCAGACGGTGTGGACTGTGAGGCGGGCGCCAGAGCGCCCGCCTCTGCTCCCCACTCGGTGACCCCACGTAAGCCGGCGGAGGGAGTGGGATTTGAACCCACGGTGGGCGTAACGCCCACAACGGTTTTCGAGACCGTCCGATTCGGCGACTCTCGCATCCCTCCTAGTGTGCTGACCTGCTACTTTACAAGTTTACAAGGCGTTCTTTCCTGAAGTAGCGCTATGTCCTAGCCTGTCCTAGAAGCGAACCGCGTGCAGTTCAGGACAGGGAGGAGGACCCGCGACGTGAGCACAGCCAGAGGCACAATGCGCCAGCGTAGCCCAGGGAGCTGGCAGCTCAGGGCCAACGTCGGCCTGGACGCGGCTGGGAAGCCCGTCCAGCTGGCGGCCCTTTGGCCTTGGCCCACGCCGTCGCCACCGCCGACCGCTACCGAGCGTCGCTGGCCCTCGGCCTCACCCGCTCGCCAGATGACGACGTTGGCGATGAGCGGCATCCTTGTGGAGGGCTTTGCTCGCTCGCGGGATCTGGTGCGTTCTGCTTGCCCCCCTACCACCGGGCGCTTGCCCCCCTCCCGGGATTTTGGCGAGCATGCACCACAGATGCACCACAAGCAAAGGTCGACAAGGGCCGGCGAGGGTAGACAAGGGTCAGGCTAAAGGGGCTGCTGAGCTGCACCGTTGCCCATACCCCCAGGTCACGGAGTTGCCGACCTCAGCACTGATAATGCTCAGGCTCTTGGCGACCACATCGACCAGCTACCCCAGGGCACCTTGCGTCTCGCAAATGGCGTCGCGGAGCCCGTCGAAGTCGTCCTTGGACGTGCGCCAAACGATCTGGTCATCGGCCCGAGCGGCGCGCATGTAGGTGAGCGTGTGCCGGCGCCCAGTTGCCTGCGCCAGCATCCCAGTCGCCCGCGCAATGGCCACGCAACCTGGCAGTGGTTCTCGAGGCCGCTCCCGAGCACGGTCCATAAGTAGTCGAGCCACTGGCGTCGGTCGGTGCTCGCCTGGTGCGCTGCCTCGCGCTCGGCTGCAGGACGATCGAGTTCGTCAAGAGCGCCGAGAAGCTCAGCCCTGGGGCTGGAGGCTCGGGGACCGCCATGCAGCGCTAGCACGACCGGCCAAGTTCAGTGCCCTACTCCGTCCGTCAGTTCACGGGCTATGCACGCTGCCGGTCGACCACACTGGTAGCCCGCTCAACCAGCCGACGGGCTATCGCAACGGCCCTGCGCGCGTCTCGTTCGGGGAATGGCGCAGGGTCGTACTGTGCCGACGTCTTGAACCGGAGCAGTTGTGGGAGCTGGCGAGCTGCGTACCGGCCGTCCTCGCCGGCACTGACGAGGAGGCTCAGGGGCTCAGTGTGCTCTCCTCCGGCACGCTGGCCGACCAGAGCGCCTGTGATCGCGTCGCACGCGCATATACCGGCAGTCACGGCGCTGCCGGCGGCGACGTCCCAACGCTTTGCGGCGAGGCTCTCGGTCGCCGCTTCCAGCCATGCAGTCGCCTTGGACAGATAGGCCCGAGCGTCGGCAGGGGAGACATGGTGCCGGCTGCTCCCACGCGGGCTCATGGCCGGCGGCCGACCGCATCATCGAGGCTCGACCCGGCAAGGATGATCGCGTCGCGGCGAACGGTGTCCCAGAACGCTCGTCCCACTTTGGCCCTGGGGCCAGCTTTCCGGCGCAGGTCGTCGAGGTCGTACTCGAGGACCTGGACTCGGTTGCCCGTGAGGGACCGTGCCTGTTCTGCGAAGACTGACAGAGATTCGGACCATTTGTCGGGGTCCGCGGTCGGCGACCTCACGGCAAGCACATCGAGGTCGCTGTCCGCACCAGCGTCGCCTCGTGCAAAAGACCCGTACAGCAAGACCGTCTCCGGCGCAGGGTCGAGCTCGGCGGCCATCGAGCGGAGGTGCGCGATGACCTCGGAACCGAGGTGTGCGAGGCGATCAACCAATTGCCCCGCGGCGTTCTGCCGGTTAAGGGACACCAGGACCGTACGGCCGACTTCGCGGCGGTCCACGATCCCGAGCCGGGACAGGTCGGCGACTATGCCGCTCGCCCGGGTGCGGCCGACTCCTGAGATCCTGGCCAGAGTTGAAACCGGGAGCTCCGCTTCGACTCGGGCCAGGGAGGCCAGCAGGCGCCCGGCCGCCCCGGGTATGACCGCCTCCACCGGTCTTCGGAAGTCCACACGTTCATTATAGCGAACACTGATGTCACGTATACCGACATATCGCACGCTTTGGGGCCTGGCCCGCCGGCTTTGGGTGACTTCTTGGGTCACAACGCAGGCCAACGGATGCCGACGGGCGCCTTCTCGACGGGACGTCTGGCCAAGAAATAGCAGGTCAGGCCCTATGTAGCCACCGCCCACCCACCGCCTTGGACGCTTTTTGAGACCGTCCGGTTCGGCCAATCTCGCATCCCTCCAGGTGCCTCGGGCATGCTAGTTCCCGTGCACGATGCCTGCGGGCGAACCAGGCCCGGGTAGGCCCTGGGGCCGAGACCGGCCGGCAACCCAAGACGGTGAGGCCAGCGTGGCTGGGGAGGCCAGCGAGGCTTGCCGGGCACGCCCGACGGTCTGCTAACCTGTGCCCGAGCCGGATGAGCCCCCGGCGGGCTGCACCCAGAGCAGCCCGAACCACCCCCAGAGGGAACTGGCCCACAAGGGCCTGCCCGAGAGGGTTGATGGCCTCTATACGTAACCGGACGTACCGGCCGTGTGGAGGTTATGGGGACTTGTCGCAACCGGTGATCGCCCCCGCGGGGGTGCAGGCGCTCCAGGTGCTGACGGTGCTCGGGTCTGCACCGCTTGTGAGCGGCATCACCTCTCACCTCGAGGCCCGCTTGCAGGGCCGCCGGGGGCCCAGGGTGCTCCAGCCTTACTACGACCTGGCCAAGCTGTTCCGCAAGGAAACGGTCGTGCCGGAGGGCTCGAGCTGGGCCTTCCTGGCTGGCCCCGTCGTGGGCTTCGCCTGCTACCTGGTCGTGCCGCTCCTCATACCCGTGCTCACCACCTACGGCCTCCCCCTCGGGTACATGGGCGACATCCTGGGTGGCGGCATGGTGCTCGCCCTAGGTGGCTTCGCCATGGCGCTGGCGGCCAGCGACTCGGGGGCGCCCTACGCCCAGCTCGGTGCCAGCCGCGCCACCACCTTCGCGGCACTGGCCGAGCCCACCGTGCTCTTCGTGGTCTTCATCGTGGCGATGATCACGGGCACGGACCTGCCTTACGCGTTGGCGGCAACCGTGCGGTCGTCATCTGAGCTGGCCCGCCCGAGCCACGTGCTGGTGGCGGTCGCCTTCTTCCTCGTTGTCCTGGCCGAGACCGGGCGCATCCCGGTCGAGGCCCACTCGGGGACCTTGGAGCTGGGCATGATCGAAGAGGCCCGGGCACTGGAGCACTCCGGTGCTCCCCTCGCCCTGGCCAAGTGGGGGTCGGCGGTCAAGCAGCTGGTGCTGTACACGGTCCTCATCAATGTGTTCGTCGCCCCCTGGGGCCTGGCCAGCTCAGGCAAGGTGGCAGGCATCGTGGTGGCAGTCGTCTCCCTGGTGGGCAAGGTGACGTTGCTCGGAGCGGTGTTCGCGCTGGTCGACAACAGTTTTTCCAAGCTGCGCCTTTTCAAAGTGACCGAGTACCTGGCGGGTGCCTTCTTGCTGGCCTGCCTCGGCGTCCTGGTCTTCTACACAGGAGGTGGGTGATGGGCCAGGTCCCTAGCACGTACGCCAGCGGGGCAGGTATCGCCGCCTTATTGGTGCTCCTGGCTGAGTTCGCCATGCTGCGCGCCCCGTCCTTGCGCTCCCAGGTCCGCCTGTACATGTCCCAGTCGCTCGTCGTGGTCGTGCTGGCCGCCGTGACGGCAGCCGTGAGGGGACTGGACGACCTCTACGTCTTGGCCGGGCTCTCGCTGTTGTTGAAGGTTGTCCTCGTGCCTGCCCTGCTGGTGCACCTGCTACGCGAGGCGGGCAGTGACCTCTCCGGCAGCCCGGCGCTGAAGGTCGCGAGCATGGTGCTGGTCGCCATTGCCGCCAGCGCGTTCGGGTTCTTCACGGTCGGGCCCCTAGGGTTTCGCTCCCCGGTCCTGCCCTCGAGCGCCTTTGCGGTGGCCGCGGCGGTTGTGATGGTGGCGTTCGTGCTCATCATCTTGCGCTCCGACGTGGTGTCGCAAGCGGTGGGGTTCTTCTCCGTGGAAAACGGCGTCTCGCTGGCGAGCATGGTGGTCGCGGCCGGCTTGCCCATCGTCGTGGAGCTGACCCTGCTGTTCGACCTGTTGGTGGCGGTGGTGGCCTTCGGGCTCATCATGCGGGCCCACCACGCCCTGAGGGGCACCTTGTACACCTGGGAACTGGACAGGCTGCGAGGCTGACGTGCAGGCCGTGCTCGTTGCCCTCTTCGTGGTGCCACTGGTGGCCGTGCCCGCTTCTTACCTCCTGCCGGCCAAGTTCGCCCCGTCGGCGTCGGCCCTCGCCGGGACCACCAGCTTCGGGCTCTGCCTCTGGCTCGTCCCGGCTGCGGGCGCCCACGCCCGCTGGGGCCTCGGGAGCTTCTTGCACCTCGACGCACTGTCGGAGGTGTTCCTGCTCACCACTACGTTCCTCTACGCCACCACCGCCATTTTCGCCGCCGGATACCTCCGCTTACCGCCCGGCCCGGCGGGCCGGCGCTACGGGGAACGGTTCTGGCCTGCCTTCAACCTGTTCTGCGCGGCGATGGTGGCAGCCCCGCTGATGAACGGCCTCGCCACCCTTTGGGTGGCGGTCGAGGTGACCACGGTGGTCTCGGCCTTGCTCGTGGCCATAGACGGCACGCACGAGGCGACGGAGGCGTCGTGGAAGTACCTGCTCATCGCTTCGCTCGGCCTTTCGCTCGCCCTGCTCGGGACCGTGGTCATGTACTACGCGGGCACACGGGCCTTGGGGGGGTCCTACACGCCGTCGTTCTCCGAGCTCCGGGCCGGCGCAAGCCATTTCTCCCCCGTCGCCGTACGCCTGGCCTTCGTGCTGGCCGTCCTTGGCTACGGCACCAAGATGGGCCTCGTGCCAGTGCACACATGGTTGCCAGATGCCCATTCCGAGGCCCCCTCGCCGGTCTCGGCCCTGCTCTCGGGCACCCTGCTGGCGACCAGTTTCTACGCCCTGCTGCGCTTCTTCCAGGTAGCGGAAAGGTCGCTCGGCCCCCGGTTCCCACGCGAGGTCGTGGCTGGCTTCGGGGTGGCCTCGCTGCTGCTCGGCGCGCTGTACCTGCTCAGCCAGCGAGACTTGAAACGCCTCCTCGCCTACTCGAGCATCGAGCACATGGGCGTGGTGGCGGTCGGGACGAGCTTTGGGGCCCCCGTAGCCCTCTTTGGCGTACTGCTGCACGTGCTGGCGCACGGTGCCGCCAAGGGCACCGCGTTCTTCGGGGCGGGCTCAGTGGTGCGCAAGTTCGGCACCAAGGACATGGAAGCGGTGCGCGGCGGCGTCCTGGTGCTGCCTTGGAGCGCCACCCTGCTCGTGGCCGCCGTCCTGGGCCTCTCTGGCCTCCCTCCGTTCGGGATCTTCAGGAGCGAGCTCTTGGTGGTCGAAGGGGGGCTGTCGACTGGGGCCGACGCTTTGCCGGCCGTGCTGGTGGTGCTGGTCACCGTGGCCTTCTTCGGCCTCTCCTGGTCCACCACCCGGACCATGCTCTCGGCCCCGCCCGCCCGCGGGCCAGCTGGTGACGTAGCCCGCGGCGAGGTCAGTGCCTGGGTCGTCGTCCCCATGGTGACCGGCCTGGTTGCCCTTGGCCTGCTCGGCGTGCATGTCCCTGGGGACCTCGCCCGGCTGCTCCATGGGGCAGCCGCCCAGTTGCTCCCCGGAGGGGCCCAATGAGGCTCAACGGCACGCTGAACTGGCACAGCCCCGAGGGCCTGGTCCGTTCTGTGGCGGCCAAGGTCGGCCAAGGTGCTCGCTTCTGCGCCCTTTTCGCCTCGCCTGAGGCCGCCGGGACGCGCCTGTTGGCCTTGCTCAGCCACAGCGGCACCCTGGTGCCAGAAGCCACCATGGTGCCTGAGGGCGCGGGAGGGTTCCCTACGCTAACGGCCGCAACGCCAGCGGCAGCCTGGTACGAGCGACGGGTGAAGGACCTCTTCGGCCTCGAACCGCGCGGCCACCCCCGGCCCGACCCCCTGGTACTGCCGCGGCGCCCCGGCTCAGCCCCGCCCCGGCCGGGGTGGGGCCAGCCAGTCTCAGCCCTGCCACCTGACGACCCCGGCGCGGCCCCGCCCGCGGCGTGCCCGGGGCAGGCCACCGGCCCCCTGGAACTGGACCTTTCGCCCCTGCCGGCGCACGTCCAGGGAGAAGGCGTCTTCACCCTGCCCTACGGCCCGGTGCGTTCCGGCGTGGTGGAGTCGGTCGAGTACCTGATCGAAACCCCCGGTGAGCGCGTCCCGCACGTGCGAGCCAGGACCTTCTACAAGCACCGGGGCATGCAGGCGCGCTTTCCCGGGCTGTCTTTGGCCGACGGCGCCCTGCTGGCCGAACGCTACGAAGGCGTCGCCTCGGTGGCGCACGCCATCGCCTACTGCTCAGCGCTGGAGTCCATCGCCGGGTGCCAGCCACCACCGGCCGCCGGCCTGGTCAGGGTGCTGCACGCGGAACTGGAACGGGTGGCCAACCACCTGAGCTCGCTGCTCGCCCACACCGAGGCCGCGGCCCAGGCGGTGGCTGCGGCTCGCGTGGCCACCCACAAGGAGCGCCTGCAGCGGCTACGGGCCGAGCTGTGCGGCAACCGCTTCGGCCGTGGCGTCGTCGTGCCTGGGGGCGTCTCCGGCCCACCTCTGGCCGGCGCCAAGTCATTGCTGGGCCCGCTCACCCGGCTGCAAGCGGGCATCCGGGCCGACCTGGAGCTGCTCATGGCCACGCCTTCGTTCGTGGACCGGCTGCGGCGGACTGGCGTCATAGCCCCGTCGCTGGCTCGCGAGCGGGCCGCGCTCGGGCCCGTTGGCCGGGCGTCCGGCCAGGCCGGGGACCTGCGGTCCGATCACCCCTACGCGGCCTACGCAAGCCTGCGCCCGCCAGCGTCGCCCACCCGCACCGCCGGTGACGCCCTCGCCCGTCAGCAGGTCAGGCAGGAGGAAATGGAGAGCGCGTTCGATCTCGCCCGCCAGGCCCTCGAAGGACTGGAGGAGCTGGGCCCCACGCCGGTCGGCGGCTGGCGCGCAGGCCTGGGAGCGGTCACAGGGGAGGCCTTGGGGTGGGCCGAAGCGCCCCAAGGCGAGCTTTTCTACCTCGTCGACGCCGTCCAGGGCCGTGTCCGCCAAGCCCAGGCCCGCTCGGCGTCGTTCCACAACCTGGCCCTTTTCGCGACGGCGTTCCCCGACGACATCTTCACCGACTTCGCCTTCATAGAAGCGAGCTTCGGCGTGTCCATAGCCGGGGTGGCGGGCTGATGCCTTGGCTGACCAGGGGCTTGCGGGAAGGCATCGTGACCACGCGCTACCCTCACCGCCCGGACGGCTACGGTGCCAGCTTCGCCGGCCACGTCGTGTGCGAGCCAGGTGCCCTGGGGGCAGAGGCCGAGGCGGCGGCGGCTGCCTGCCCCACGGGTGCTATCGAGGTGGGCCGCACAGGGGCCCGCCTGGACCAGGGCCGGTGCGTCCTGTGCGGCCGGTGCTGCCAGGTGGCACCGCGCTGGTTCCGTCTCCGGCCCGGCTTCGAGACGGCGGCCCTGAGCCGTGAGGCCTTGGTGGTGCCCGAGAGCGCAGCGGACCGCCGGGCCATCGCCCAGGCCCGGGAAGAGCTGCGCCAGCGGGTGCGGGCGTTGCGGCGGTCGGTGCACCTGCGCCACGTCGACGCCGGCTCGGACGGCTCCGAGGAGTGGGAGATAGCCGCCCTGACCGGCCCCATCTACGACGTGCAAAGGCTGGGGATCTTCTTCACCGCCAGCCCCCGCCATGCCGACGTGCTCCTAGTGACCGGCGTGGGCACGGCGGCCATGCGCGGCCCGCTGCGCCTCACCTACGAGGCTATGCCCGCCCCCAAAGCGGTGGTCGCCGTCGGCACCGACGCCATCAGCGGCGGGCTGGCCGGCGGGACGTACGCCTCAGGCACAGGGGTGGCGAGCGTGGTGCCGGTGGACGTGCTCGTGCCCGGTTCTCCCCCGAGCCCCTTCAGTGTCCTCCACGGCATCTTGCTAGCGGTCGGACTGGTGGGCGAGCGCCAGCGCGAGCAACTGCCGGGCAAGTCCCGAAGCGAGGAAGTGGCAGGGTGAGCACTGCTCTGTTCAGCAGCGGGCTGGGCCTCCTGGCCTTCGGGGCCGTGTGGGACCTGGTCATCGGCGCCCGTCGTCGCTGGGCCCGGCCGGTGCCTTATGCGGCCGCGCTGGCCGCCAGCGCTTGCCTGGCCGTGCTCGGTGCCAGAGGGAGCGCGGGCGGCCCTTCCCCGGTGGCCCTGCACCTGGCTGGCCTGGGTGCTGCGCCCCTGGTGCTGGACCGCCTGTCGGGCTTCTTCCTCGTCGTGCTCTTCAGCCTGGCCGTCATGGTCTCGGCCAGTTTTGCCACCTGGGCGCTCAGGGCCGAGCACCACCGTGAGGCTGCTCCCGGCTACTGCATGCTCCTGGGCTCGGTGGCGGTGGTGCTCCTGGCCGCGGACGCCTTCGCCTTCCTGTTCGCCTGGGAAATGTTGACCGTTTCCTTCTACGTGCTCACCTCCGGGGCCGGCCGGCTCGAGGCCGGGCCACGCGCCCCATGGCTCACCGCCTCCCTCGGCAAGGTGTCGGGGGCTGCCCTTTTGCTTGGCTTCCTCCTTTTGGCCGCCAAAAGCGGCAGCCTGGCCCTGGCCAGCTGGCACTCGGTAGGCCTGGGCGCGGCCAAGGACGCGGCGTGGGTGCTCATCGTGGTCGGCTTCGGCGCCAAGTTGGGCATGGTCCCGCTGCAGATCTGGGTACCGGTGGGCTACCCGGCCGCCCCCGGCCCGGCTCGGGCGGCCATGGCCGGCGTGGCGGCCAACGTCGGCGTCTACGGCTTGTGGCGTTCCATCGCGCTGCTGGGCCGCCCACCGGCCTGGCTGGCCATCATCGTCCTCGGGGCCGGAGGGCTGACGGCACTGCTGGGGGCGGCTTTCGCCTGCGCCCAGGGCCGGCTCAGCCGCTTCGTCGCCTATTCGAGCGTCGAGAACGCCGGCCTCATCCTGGCTGCGTACGGCGTCGGCCTGGCCGGGGCGGCCTCGGGCTCGGTAGGCGTGGAGGCGGTGGGCCTGCTGGCGGCCACGCTGCAGGCGCTCACCCACGCGGTGGCAAAGTCGGCGCTGTTCGTGGCCAGCACCGAGGTCTCTTTGGCGGTGGGCAGCGACGACCTCGAGATCCTCCGCGGCGTAGGCCGGAAGTTGCCTTGGAGCGGGGTGGTGTTCGGCGCCGGGTCGCTGGCGCTGGCGGGGTTGCCGCCCACGGCCGGGTTCGTCTCCGAGTGGTTCGTCTTGGAGGCGCTCATGCAGCAGTACCGGCTCCACAGCCTGGCGTTGCGGCTGGCGCTCGCCCTCAGCGGCGCGCTCGTGGCCCTGACCGTGGGCCTCGCCGTCTTCGCCTTCGTCCGGGTGCTGGGGCTCTGCTTCCTCGGTGCCCCAGGCCCCGCCCTGGGGAGTAGCCCAAGGGAACCTCGTCCCCTGGGCCAGGCGGGCGCGCTGGTGCTGGCGGCCGGGTGCCTGGGTACCGGCGCCGTGGCCCCCTGGGAACTGCGCTTCATCGGCCGGGGCCTTTCCACCGTGGTGCCCGAGCGCTCGGTGCTGGGCGCGCTCAAGTCCCCCTGGGTGCTCCAGCCGGTCTTCCCTGGGTTCTCCGTCCTCTCACCCTCGTGGCTGTGGGTGGTGATGCCGGTTGGGGCTCTGGTCGTCCTTGTCGGTGCGCTGGTCCTGTCCCGTGGCCGGTACTTCCGGGTGCGCCGGGCCCCGCCCTGGCGCTCGGCCACGGCGGGGGTAGCCGGCCCGGCCAGCTACACACCGACTGGGTTTGCCTCCCCGCTGCGCCATGTGCTCGCCAACGTCCTCGGGGCCCGCCATGACGTCCTCCCCGCAGCGCCCGAAGGCGACGACGCCGAGGGCGGGGCCCACGTGGTGGTCGCCTCGGAGGTCGTCGAGCCGGTGGAGGCCTACATCTACCGCCCCCTCGTGCGGGCTGCCCAAGGCGCCTCGGGCCTTGCCCGGCGCCTCCAGTCCGGCAAGCTCAGTGCCTACGTGGCCTACATGCTGGTCGCCCTGGTCGCCGTGCTCGCCCTCGTGGCCACCATGAAATAGGCCACCATGAAGTAGCAGCCGTGGCAAGGGCCCGGCGTCCCGGCACTGCTCGGGCGTTGCTCCCTGAACGGGGCCCTGCAAAGTGGGGGCTTATAAATGGGGGCTTCCCCGATGCTGGCGGGGGAGGCCTCAGGCCACACTATTGGGGTGGCTTACGCCAACCGGTGGGCCGCGGCGCGGGGACGATGCCCCGGGGTACTTGGCTCCCGGCACGACGCTGGGCAACAAGGCCCCGCCGTGGCGGGGCCCTTTGGCGCTGGGCCACCGTCTTGGGTGTTCAGGTCAAAGGAGGGGAGCAAGATGCTGTACGAGGCAACTGCCAGGAGGGCACGGAGATGGCTGGCCGGGGTGGGGACGAGCACCCTGCTGGCATCAGCTGCCCTAGTCCGAAGTTACGAAGCCCGTAACGACAAA
>JAJPKN010000067.1 GCA_021323695.1 Actinomycetota bacterium
ACGGCCGGCACCACGACGACCACCGCCGCAGGCACCACCACCACGACGGCCGCAGGGGCTACAACCACGACCACAGGCGGCGGTACGACCACGACAACGGCCGGCGCCGGCTTCTGGCTGACCTACGTGAGCCCCAACCAGCTCCCGACAAGTGGTGGGCAGGTCCAGGTGTTCGGGAACAACCTGCCACCCAACCCGGTGGTGGAAGTCGGCAGCCAGGGTGAGGCCGTGACCAGCGCCACCAGCACCGAGGTCGACGTGACGGTGGGGCCCATGTTGGCCGGCACCTACAGCGTCACCGTCTACAACTCCACCCAAACCCAGTCAGCCTCCCTGTCTGCCGCCCTCACCATCGGCTCGGGCTCGGGCACCACGACCACGACGGCCGCGGGGACCACGACCACGACCGCAGGCAGCGGGACGACCACGACAACTGCGGGCACCACGACCACCTCCAGCACGCCGACCACCGTGGTGGGCACCACCACTACGACAACGGGCGCCACCACCACGACGAGCGCGGCAGGGACCACAACCACCACGGCCGGGACGACGACGACCACGGCCCTGGCCACGACGACGACCGGGACCGGGGGGACCATAAGCCAGCCCAACGGTTCGGTGCTGGCGCCGGTGGCTCCCAGCGACTCGATCGGCACCGTGAGCGTGGGCGAGTGGCCAGCCTTCTCCGCGTCCCAGATCATCGCGGACAGCGGGGGCTCCCCCGGGTCCTCAGTGCCGGGCGTGGACGTCTGATGCAAGCCGGCCAGGGCGGCCTCAGCGCCTGAGCCGGGCGCCGCTCGGCCTACCGCGGCCTTGGTGGCCGAGCCAACCTGCCGGTAGCCGGGCCCACCCCAGAGATGGTGGTCGGGCCTACCCGGTGGTGGTCGTGGTCGAGGAGGCGGCGGTGGTCGTGGTCGCCAGCACCGAGGTGGTGGTCGAAGGCACCGTGGTGGTCGTGGTCGCCAGCGCCGAAGTGGTGGTGCTGGCCCGCCGGGCCGAGGTCGTGGTGGTCGGCCCCAAGGTGGTGGTGGTCGGGGGCAGCGTAGTCGCGGTCGAGGTGACGGCCAGCGTGGTGGTCGTCGTGGTCGGCGGCACCGAGACCGGCACGGTGGGACCGGCCTGCACCTTGTGGGTGACCGGGGCCCCCCGGGTGGTGGTGGTGGCCGGCGGCCGGGTCGTGGTGGTAGACGGCACCCGGGTGCTGCCCGGGCTGGAGGTGGCCGCCTCTGCCGCCGCCAGCTGCGCCCTGAGCTGGCGGTTCTCCGCCAGGAGGTTGGCCACGTCGTGGCGCAGTTGGGCGACCAGCGCCGGCTCCAGCGCGGCTGCCGACACCGTGCGGTTGGTCGTCGTGCCGGCGCGGCTGGTCGAGACGGGCGGGTGGCTGGGGCTCGGCCCAGGCTGGCTCAGCCCGGGCTGGCTACTAGGGGTGCTGCTGGGGCTGGCCGGGCGGGAAGTGCCGGTGCTCGGGCCTGCCGGGCGAGAGCCGGCCGGGCGGGAGCTGGCGGTGCTGGTGGCGGCCAAACGGGGGCTGGCGGGACCAGAGGTGGTGGGCGGGACAGACGTGGGCGGCACTTGCAGGGCCTGGGCCGCGATGGTCTTGGCGGCGGCGCTTATCGACTTTTGGGCCACCGCCAGCTGACTGGGCGAGGGGTGGCCCTGGAGCACCCTTTGGGCCACATAGAGCTGGTGCTCAGCCGCAGCCAGGCGGGCAAAGCGCGCGCTCGGCGGGTGGGGCTGGTTGACAAAGCCCCCGACCACGCCTCCCCCGGCCGCGCCCACCAGGAGCGTGAGGACGGCCGCCACTGCCAGCTTCGCCCGGTGCTGGCGACGAGCCCTGCGAGAAGCAGCCAGGGCGGCCCTCAGCTCGGCGCTGCCACCGTCGGGCAGGGCAGGCAACGGCAGTGCCGCCCGCAAGGCACCGGCCACTTCTGCCAGCCGAGCCGCGACCGAGCCGGCCGGCGGTTGCAGCCGCCCGTCCAGGGCTTGGTCGAGCTGTTCGGCCACCTCCCGCTCGGGCCGGCTGGGAAGGTCCCGGTTCACCTCTGCACCTGCCCCCGCAAGGCGTCGAGCGCTCGCAGCTGCTGCATGCGGACAGCGCCCGCCCTTTTCCCCATGACCTTGCCCACCTCATCGGCGGACAGCCCGGAGCAGACCCGCAGCCAAAGGACCTCCTGGTCGTCTCGGGCCAGGCGGGCGAAACCCCGGCGCACCGCTTGGGCGTCCTCCGCCACGATGGCCAGGTCCTCACCTGAGGGCTGCGCCCGGTCGTCGAGCTCAGGCGGGTCGGCCAAGACCGAAAGGCGTGCCCGCTGGCGGTGCTGGTCAACCGAGACGTTGCGGGCGATGCTGAACAGCCAGGCCCGGAAGGCATAGGCGTCCCCGCGGAAGTTCGAGGCCTTGTCGATCGCCCGGGCAAAGGTCTCCGACAAGGCGTCGGCGGCGTCCTCCCGGTTGTCCAGCCTCACCATCAAGAACCCCATCAATGCTCGGCCGTAGGCCATGTAGGCGGCCTCCCAGGCGGAGGGGTCCCCCCGCTTGACTGCCTCAACGCTGGCATCGTCGAGCGGAGGCGCGGTAGTGGCCTGCGCTGTCTTGGAGCCGTCGCCCACGAGCGGCTCATCTGAGTGACGCACGAGGGGCAGCCGCGTCACTCTGCCCGAGGGCCGCGCCTCGGCCAGTGCCCCGGCCACCTTGGCCTCGGGCCTCGAGCGTGGCGGCTCCAAGGCCTCCACCGGGTGCAGCTCCTCCGGCACCCTCTCGACAGCGGGTCGGGGGCCGCCCTCCCGCCGCGGGCCACCCCTCCCGGCAAACCGGGCCACTGGGTACTTCAGGCTAGCTGGCGCGGCCGGGCGGGGCGGCCATACGGCGGCCCAGGGCCAGGCGTGAGGGCCGAACGCCAGCCCCGCAGCCGGCCTCGGCGCCGGCCGGACGAGGCCTAACGGTACCCCGACCCCAGGTAGGGGGCGTTGCCAAAGTTGTACACGTTGCCGTCCGCCCCTACCAGCCAGTAGCCCTGGCCGCTCGGGGTCGAGGCGATGCCCGTCACCGGCGCCGTGACCACCTGGTGGTTGGCCGGCACCGAGGGGCACTGGGTGGTGCACGGTGGTATGTAGCTCGTGGCGTCCCCCACCGGGACGACCGTCCCGTCGGCGGCAGCCAACCAGGCCCCATTGCCGCTGGGGGTGGTGGCGGCTCCGACCAGGCTGGCCGGCAGGGCCGTGCCCGGGCCTCCACCCACCAGGTTGCCCCCCGGGTAGGCGACCACCGCGGCGTTGTCCGCCCCCATGACCAGGTAGCCACCCGCCGGCCGGGTGGTGATGCCCGTGTACGGGCCCAGCGGGGCGGGGGGCAGGCCTTCGGCCCGGGCGTCGCCGAAGCCGTACACCCTCCCACTGGCGCACAGCAACCAGTAGCCGCGCCCATCGGGGGTGACCGCGATGGCCGTCACCGGCCCCTGGGCCTCGGTGACGCGCCGGCCGGCCAGGGAGCCGTAGTAGCGGGCGTCGCCGAAGCTGAACACCTGCCCGCTGGCGCTGGCCAGCCAGTAGCCCTGGTTGTCGTAGGTCCGGGCGATGCCCGCTATCGGCCCGGCCCGCCTGGCCTCTGCCGCCGGCAAGGACCCGAACCAGGGGGCGTCCCCAAAGGCGCTCACCTGGCCGTCGGCTTGTACGAGCCAGTAGCCGGCCCCGTCCGACGTGGCCGCGATGCCGACGTAGCGCAGGCTGGCGGCGGGCTCGGATCCCGGGCTCGTCACCTGGAGCTCGGCCGTGGACCGGCCCTGCCCGTTGCACCACCGGGCCCACAGTTGGTAGCGCCCGGGCACCACCACGGTGCCTTTTCCCCTGCTGGGCAGGTAGGAGGGGACCACGAAGGTGGCCGACCACGAGCCGTTGGCCGCTACCGGCGTGGCCATCTGCACCTCCGGCGAGCTGGGGCCAGACGGGCCCCGCCCCGGCGCCAGCCCCCCCGGCGAGCCGGTGCCTGTCGGGGCGGCCGGCCCGAAGCTGAAACCGGGCCAGGCCCGGCCCGGGGCGCAGCCAGGCCCGGCGTTGCCGCTCAAGTTGACCGCCTGGCCCGGGTAACCGGAGCGGGCAGACAGGACCAGGGCGCGCGACGGCCCTGAGCCGCAGCCGGCCAGCAGGGCGGCCAGGACGAGCGCGCCTGCACCCAGGCCGGCGGCCCGCCTGGCCCGGGCACCGGCCCCCGGTGCGCTCCGGCTAGGGCCCAAAGACCCAGCCTCCTCCCAGGGAGACCACCCCCGCGGGCTCCACCGGCCCCTTGCGGTCGACGTCGAACCGCAAGATGTTGCGCCTGGAGTCGTAGGTGTGGGCCAGGGTGAAGTCGGTCACCGCCGTCGAGATGTCGTAGGTGCCCGGCAACAGGGGGAACTTCGGCAGGCGGAGCTCCACCCACCCTGAGCCGTCGATCTTCTCGGGCACCTGGCCCGGTTCCTTGTTGGTGGGGGCGTAGACGACGATCCCCTGGAGGGTCTGGACCGACAGCGAGAAGACGGGCCTTTCCACCGGCTCCGAACAGGAGTACCAGATCCTGAAGGTGAGGGGGTCGTTGGTGCCCAACCGGGTGGTCGGCCGGCCGTTGCCGTCCCGCAGCTCGACCCGCTCGATCTTGGCCTCCCCCGACCCCCACCGGTCCCCGCTGTCCGCCGGTGCCGACTTGCGCCCGGGCAGCACGATCGAGCCGGTGTACGCCTCCACGACGGCCCTTGGCTCCCCATCGGCCATCTTGCGGCCCTTTTTGAACCAGATGGCGTGGTCGCACATATTGAGGACCGAGGGCATGGAGTGCGAGACGATTATCACCGTCTTGCCGGCCCGCTTGAGCTCGGCAAAGCGCTCCAGGCACTTGCGCTGGAAGGCCTCGTCGCCCACGGCCAGCACCTCGTCGACCAGCAAGATGTCGGGCTCCACGTTGATGGCGACCGAGAACCCCAGCCGCACGTACATGCCCGAGGAGTAGTTCTTCACCGGTTCGTCTATGAACTGGCCTATGCCGGCGAAGTCGACTATGTCGTCGAAGCGGGCCTGCAGCTCCCGGTTCTTCAGCCCCAGGATGGCACCGTTCAAAAAGACGTTCTCCCGCCCGGTCAGCTCAGGGTGGAAACCGGCGCCCAGTTCGAGCAGGGCCGAGAGCTTGCCCACGGTGGTGACCGACCCCTTGTCCGGGCGCAGGATCTTGGCCAGCGTCTTCAACATGGTCGACTTGCCCGAACCGTTCTCGCCGATGAGGCCGGTGGTCGAGCCCTCGTAGACCTCGAAGCTCACGTCGTCGAGGGCCCAAAAGACGTCCACCTTGGCCCGGCCGCCTCGCATTATGGCCGCCTTGATGGACGCGTTGCGCTCCCGGTAGAGGCGGTACTTCTTGGACACATGGTCGACCACGACCACCGGCTGGGCCATCGCTCACAGCTCCTCGGGCAAGCGTGGCTCGTACTTGCGGAACACGGCCAGCCCGATGGCCAGGGCCGCCACCGCCCAGAACACCAGGTAGCCGAAGTCCCCCCAGGACACGTTGGCCTGGACGAGCGCGGCCACGTGCTGGACCACCGTGTGGGCGGGCACCGTCTTCAACTGGCGGCCCACCCTGAAGGTCATGGTGGGCACGGCTACGGGGATCTTGAAGATCTGGACATGGGACGAAGAGGGCAGCGACCCGTTGTATATGAGCTGTTGGAAAAGCAGCACGGCGTCGGTCATGGGGTTGAGCTTGAACACCGACCCCAGGCTCAGCCCACCCAGGTGCCGGGGGAGGGAGAACGCCCCGGTGGAGCCGTTGAGCCCGCCCCCCACGATGTAGAAGGGGTACACCACCGGGGTGAGGAACATCCAGATGAAGAACAAGATCCCCGAGAAGTGCTGGATGTCCCGGTAAAAGACGTTGCCGATCGAGAACAAAAGGGCCAGGCCGAGGGCGAAGGCGGCTACGACGGCCATCAGCACCAGCACGCCGGGTATGAAAAGAGGCGCCCGCCAGTTGCCGAAACCGATGACGGCGACCATGAGGAGGCCCATCTCGATCAAATGGGAGATGATCTTGGAGGCGACCGTGGACGCGGGGATCAGCTCACGGGGGAAATAGGTCTTCTGGATGAGGTTCTGGTTGCCCAGCAGGGAGCCCATCGACTCCATGACGCTGCCGGAGAAGAACGCCCAGGGCAGCATCCCGGCCAGCAGCATGATGGCGTAGTTGTGGACCCCGCTGGGCACGCCCTCGGGCGGCGTGGTCTTCAAGAGGACGGAAAAGACGATGGTGTACACGGCCATGTTGGCCAGGGGGTTGATCATCGACCAGCCCCAGCCGATCACCGAGCGCTTGTACTTGCTGCGCAGCTCGCGCAGCGTCAGGTTGTAGAACAGTTCCCGGTACTGGCCGTACTCATGGAAGCTGACCCCCGACCTGGCCGTCGTGGTCTTGGCCCGCCGCGACCGCCACCCTGAAGGCGGCGAGCCGGCCCCAGCCGCCTGGCCCGCCCCGGTGTGCTCGTCGGGCCAGGTCTGCAGCGCGCTCATGGCCCCACCTCGGGGGGCCCCACCTCGGGGGGCCCAAGCGGGCAAGCCAGCGCCTCGGGGGGCAGCGGCCTCATGGCTCCACCCGGAACAGCAGCCGGTTGCGGTTGAGGTTGGGGTTGTAATAGGGGTCGCACGACGAGCGCGGCCGCCAGCGTTCGTTGAACAAAGGGGCGTCCTCGGGGTCCTCGGCCCTTCCCCGGGTCGACCCCTCGGCGTGGTAGAGCTGGGCGTCGGGTACGTACACCACCTGGTAACCAGCTTGGTGCAGGCGCAGGCAGTAGTCGACGTCGTTGTAAGCCACCCGGAGGCGCTCGTCGTAGCCGCCCACCCTGGAGAACACCCCCGGGCGGGTCATCATGCAGGCCCCGGTGACGGCCGAGACGTCCCGGAGGAGGTCCCCCATGCGCCACCAGTTGCCCCATTCGATGGAGTTGGCATGTCCCCGCCAAGCCCCGACGATGACGCCCTCGTGCTGGACCTCGCCGTTGGGGAGGTACAGCCGGGGGCCGACGGCTCCCACCTCCGGGCGCATGGCGTGCTCGAGGAGCCTTTCCAACCAGTCCGCTGTGCGCACCTCGGTGTCGTTGTTCAAGAACAACAAGGCGTCGGCCTCGACCACGGCGGCGGCCAGGTTGACCTGGCGGGCGTAGTTGAACTCGTGCGGGAAGCGCAGGACCCGGCCCGGGAAGACGGCCAGGTACTCCAAGGTGGCCGGGTCGTCGCTTTGGTTGTCCACCACCACCAGCTCGTAGTTGTCGTAAGTCGAGCGCTCCAAGATGCTGTTGACGCAGCGTTCGAGCAGGTCGCGGCCGTTGCGGGTGGGGATGACCACGCTCACTTTGGGCCGGCCGGGCAGCTTGAAGCGCACCCGGTGGACGTCTTCCCAGGCCCCCTCCTCGGTCCAGCCCCCGCCCTGGCCCGCCCTTTCCCGCCGGCGCAGCCAGTCCCGCAGGGCGCGCTGGGCCGCCATCCAGGCCCAGGGCTTGTGCTCGCCCTTGGCCGCGGCCGAGGCGGCGTGCTGGCGCCAGCTGTAGAGGGCATCGGGGATGTGGGCGATGCGGGTGGAAGCCTCCGCTATGCGCAGGACCAGGTCGTAGTCCTGGCTGCCGTCGTAGGGGCTACGCAGGCCTCCCAGCTGCTCCACCAGCGAGCGGCGGGCCACCAGCAGGTGGCAGACGTAGTTCTGGCACAACAGCAAGTTGGGGGACCAGTCCGGCTTCCAGCGGGCTTCGGTGAGCCGCCCGGCCGGGTCGAGCTTGTCCTCGTCGGAGTAGACCATGTCGAGGCTCGGGTCGGCGTCCAGCCAGCGCACCACCTGGGCCAGGGCGTGCGGCTTGAGCAGGTCGTCGTGGTCCAAGAAGGCCACGTACTCGCCGGTGGCCAGGGCTAAGGCGGCGTTGGTGGCAGCCGAGATGCCCGAACGGCGCTCCAGGCGGGTGACCACGATGCGGGGGTCGCGTTCGGCGATGCCTTCCAGGGCAGCCAGCGTCCCCTGGCGGGTGGAGCCGTCATCGGCCAGGCACAGCTGCCAGTTGGGGTAGGCCTGGCCCAGCACCGACTGGACGGCTGCCTCCAGCATCCACGGCTCGGTGTCGCACACCGGCATGAGCACCGAGATGAGCGGCTGGTAGGCGGCCCGAGCCGCCTCGGCCCCGATGGCCGCCACCACCTCCGGGTTGCCCGGGCCACGCCTTTGGTCCCACAAGGCATAGCGTTCGTCCTCGCTCAGGCTGTCGGGGACGAAAACGGCAGGCGGGTCAGCCACCTCGGGAGGCCGCAGGGGCACCCGTAGGGGTGGCCGAGCGGGGCCGGCTGTGCGCTCGTCCAGCTCGCTCACCGGGAAGCACGGGCCGGACGGGGGGTCGAGGCCGGCCTGCAGCAGGCTGGCCCGCCAGGCCCGGTCGCGCTCGGCCAGCAGCTTCGCCAGCGCCCCGGCCGCGCTGCGAGCGAGCTCGTCCCAGGCCGCTTCGTCGTTCAGCAGTGCCCAGGCCCGGTAACCCATGGCTGCCAGGTCGCCCACTACGACCTGGTCCTCGAGGCCGGCCAGGTCGAGGCCCTCGACCGCCTGAGCGGTGCAGATGAACGGGGTGCCGGCCGCCAGCGCGGCAGGCAGGGCAGCCGGGCCGGGCGCCAGGGCCACCCGGGCGCGCCTCAGGACGTCGGCCAAGCTGCTGCCGGAGGGGACCAGTTTGGCCCCCACGACCTCCCGGCACAGGTGCTCCAGTTGGGGTGTGGGCCAGTCGGCCACCACGGTCACCTGGAGGCTGCGGTCGCGCCGGCGCCAGGCGGGCACCAGCTCGGTGAGGACCTGGACTGCCGTCGCCTCCGGGTCGGCCACGATGTCGTAGCCGTCCGTCGCCACCACGGCCAGGCCCTCCCGGTCGGCGAACCCCTTGTCCAGCTCGGTTGCGGCCAGCGCCGGCCAGAAGGTGCTCACCGCCAGCCGCGGGGCCCAGCCCGACAGCCACCGGGCGTCTGAGCTGCGGGCGCACCAGGCGGCGTCGAGCCCGTCGAGCTGGGCCAGGGCCCGGGCCTGGGCGGTGGCGAGCACCGTCTCCAAGCCCTCGGTGTGCCAGCTGGCCTCTCCCAGGGCCTGGTTGCGGCGGAACGGCAGCTGCTCGCAGTACAAGATGGCCATGGCCTGGGGCTGGGTGGCCCGGGCGAGCGACCAAAGCGTCGTGGCCAGTCCCTCGTCGCTCACCACGACGTGGGAATAGTGGTAGCGGCGGTCCGAGCACCACGCCAGCCAGTCCAGGGGCCCCCCGACCACCTCCACCCCCTGCTGGCGGAACCGACCAGCGTACTGGCGGGCACCGAAGCCGTCGGCGCAGGCCAGGGTCACTCGCGTCCCCGGGCAGCGGGCCAACGCCTCGACCAGGGCACCCAGGCCCTCCGCGCCCACCCTCGTGCCGGGGATGGTGCCGGTCACGACCAAGACCCGCGCCGGCGTGGCCTGGTCCCGCTGGGCCCAGCGGCGAGGCCCACCGGCCAGGCTGGCGGGAGGCACGGCCCGGCCCTGGCCCAGGCCCCCCTCCAGGCGGACCTGCCAGGACGGTTCGTAGACAGTGCGCAGGCCCATGGCGGCCACCCGAGCCAGCAAGTCCTGGAGGCTGGCCGAGCCAACCGCGCCCGGGCTGGCCAAGAACCCCTCCAGCGCCGCCCCCGAGACCGCCACCACCGGGGACGACGAGCCGGGGACGTCGCGCCGGAAGGCCACTTCGGGCGCCCAAGGCTGGCAACCCACGCCGAAGGGGGCGATGGTGCCGTCCGCCAGCCGGAAGGTACCGGCCTCGGCCACCCGGCCCCCGGCGTCGTAGAGCAGGGGGACCACCGCCCCGGTGCCAAAGGGGCCGCACAACTGGTCCACCAGGGCTTGCTCGGGCAAGGTGCCGAGGCCTGCCCCCCCGTCGGCCAGCACCAAGCACGCCGGCCCCGGCCGGCCGGCGCCCGGGCCGCTCAAAGCCGCGGCGGCCGCCTCCCACAGCGTGCGGCCGGCCTCGGGCCGGACGACCAGCAACCGTCCAGGCACAGTAGCTACGACCCTCCAGGCCTCAGCGGCCGGCCTGGCGCAGCCGGCTGTACCACTGCCTGGCCGGGGCCAGGGCGCGCCAGGTGAGGGTGTTGTGGATGGCTCGCAGCTCGGCCTGCTGCTGGGCGGTCTCGTCCTGGAGCCGTTTCATCTCCTTTAGGGCCGCCTCCAGGCGCTTGCGGGTGACCAGGTCCTGGCCTTGGACGGCCTTGACCGCCGACTCGACCGTCGTGTGGGCGGTGCGTTCCAGCAGCGCCGCCCGTTGAGCGAACAACAGCCTCTCGGCCGCCAGGCGCTGGCGGAGGGCCTGGTTGACGGCCTGGAGCTCCTGGGCGCGCTCGGCCGCGGCCACGCTGGGGGAGGACGGGGCGCGCCCGGCCTCCACCAGTTCGTCCGCCCGTTCCCGCAAAGTGGTTGCTGCTTCGTCCAGGGATTGGTCCACGGTGGCCTCCAGACGTTTGAGCCCCGGCGGTTCGCCCCGCCGGGCAAGCACATGACCGATCGTCGCGCTGAGCTGGGCCGGGTCGGCGGCCACGGCAGTGGCGTCCCCGGTCCAGGCTACAAAGGCGTCAGCCGCCTCGGCCGCCGCCACCTGGGCCGGCCCCTCCTGGGCCAGGGCCACGTGCGGCACCCCCAGGCTCCATGCCAGGGCGAGCAGCGGCCCGCTCCCGGCCACCACCGCCTGGGCCCCGGCCACGGCCGCGGCCAGGTCGAGGGGGCTCGCTACCGGCAGGGCCAAGGGCGGGTGCGGCTCGCGCCCGGCCCAGTCCTCGGGCTGGTGACGGCCCTCTTCTGCCTCCCCCCGGCTCTCCCGCAAGACAGCCTCGGCCTCGGGGTCGTCCACCCGCAGGGGGCCTGGCGCCAGCTCCACCACCTCTACCCGGGGGCCCTCGTCCTGGCGAGCGCAGAGCTGAGCCAGTTCTGCGAGCGCGCCACCCAGGCCCTCGTCCCGGCCGGCAGGACGGCCCTGCCTGTTGTGGCGGCCCACCGAGGCCGGGCCGGCCGCCTCGCCGTGGGCCTGGGGCCGGAGCAGCACCTGGTCCACCAAGACGTAGCGGTGGGGCAGGCCGTGCACGACCCGGAGGTAGGCAGCCCGGGCGGTCAACGTCGAGGCCGGCAGGTGGCGGGCGGCCAGCAGCACCGGCTCGGGCACCGAAAAGGGCGGGCCCACGCACAGGCGAGGGCTCACCGGCCAGCTGGGCCGGGTCGCCACCGCCACCGTGGCCCGGCCGGCCCCGGCCGCCGGCTCGGCCAGGCCCCCGCTTTGGGGCCCGGCCTCTCCCGACATCACCAAGATGTCCAGGTTGGGCCCTTCGCCGTCCCCGCCGTGGGGCTGGAGGGCCGCCTCCCCGGTGAACCCGGGGGCGTCCCACGACAGGGGCTGGCCCAGGCAGAGCACGGGCGTGAGCCCAGGGAGCCGCCGGGCCATCTCCAGGCGCAGCAGCCAACCGGCCAGCGCTGCCAAGGGGTCGCCCAGCTCGCCGTAGGCCGACCAGCCGACGCGCAAGTGCTGCACGGCCGGCGCATTGCTCATCGGCGGAAGCCTACTAAACCCTCGGTACTGGGCACTTACGCTGGTACCTGGCCCAGGTGGCCTGGCTACTCTTGGCACGGTGCCCACGACCCGCTCTGAGCTGGGGGCCGCGACCGGCTCCGTAGGGGACCTTGGGCCGGGCGTGCCGCCCGAGGCGGCGACCCTCGAGGCTGCCAGCGTGCCTGGTGGGCAGCCCGGCACCGGTGGGCAGCCCGGCGCCCCCGCCGTTGGCCTACCTGGCGGGCTGGGGAGCAGCCATGGCCTCTGCCTACGGCTCGCCACCTGGGTGCACTGGGCCACCCTGGCCGGGGCATTCGGCTTCTGGGCCGTGCTGGACCGGCACCTGTGGTTCTTCGGCGACGAGTGGCAGTTCCTGACGGCCCGGGGCCTGTGGCACTGGCCGGGCAACCGGCATGGCATCTGGTTCCCTCACAACGAGCACTGGTCCACCCTCCCCGTCGTGCTGTGGCGGGGGTTGTACAACGTTTTCCACCTGGGCAGCTACTGGCCCTACCTGGTGCCGCTGCTGGTGGCCCAGGTGGGCGTCATGCACCTGGCCTGGCGGCTGTGCCGGAGGGAGGGGACCGGCCCCTGGGTGGCCACCGCCGCCGTCAGCGTGCTCGGCTTCCTCGGGGCAGGAGCGGAGGACTTGGCCTGGGCGTTCCAGGTCGGCTTCGTCGGCTCCGTCTTGTTCGGGCTACTGGCCGTGGACCTGCTCGAAAGGGCCAGCCCGGCCCGCTCGCCCGCCGGCCCGGCCCCGGCGGCCACCCGCTACGACGGGCTGGCTTCGGTCTCCCTGCTGGCCAGCCTCATGTGCTCCACGGTCGGCGACGCCATGGTGGCCGGTGCGGCGGTGGTCCTGTTCGCCCGGCGGCCCTGGCGCCAGGCGGCCCGCACCTTGGCCCTCCCGGTCGGCAGCTACGTGGTCTGGTTCGCCTTCATCGGCCGGCTGGGCTTGCGTTCCCCGGCCGACCACCTGACCATGTCCACGCTCACCGGGCTGCCCAGCTATGTGTGGACCGGGCTCTCTTCGGCGCTCGGAGCGGCCTTCAACCTGCAGGCCGCGGGGCCCGCGCTGCTGGTCGGCCTGGCCACCTGGGTGGCCTGGCGGGCGCAGCACCTCTGGCGGGCACACCCGGCCCTGCTCGGCTTGAGCGCGGCCTCGGTCGCGTTCTACGTCCTGGTCGCGCTGGGAAGGGACGCCCTGGGCGGCTCCCAGGCCGTGGGCCGCTACACCTACGTGGCTATAGCCATCTTGACCCCGGTCATTGCTTGGGTGCTTGGGCAAGCCGGCGGGGTCGCGGCGTCGATCTCCTCCAGAGGCACCGGGCGGGGCCTGGCGCCCCAAGCGGCCGGGGCGTGGGCGCCTAGGGCCGTGGTGGTCGGCCTGCTGGCCGTCACCGCCCTCGGCGGCGCCGGCCAGGCCGGCACCTACCTGGCCAGCCGCCAGCAACTGGTGGACGGCTTGAAGGTCGACACGGAGGCGCTCGCCCGGCTGGTCGCCTCCGGCACCCAAGACGTGGCCGGCCCCAGCGCCCAGCCATTGCGCTTCGAGCCCAACCTGACGCCCACCGTACTGGCCCGCCTGCAGCGGGCCCGCCTCCTGCCCCGGGCCCGGCTGAGCCCCCTGGACATGGTCAACGCTCGTACCCTGCTGTCGGTGGCCCTCACCCGCCGGCCCCTGTCCCGGGGCCACTTCCGCCTGCTGGGCAGTAGTTACGCGTCCGTCCTGGGCACCGGCCCCCACTGCCAGGGCTTCTCACCCGTGAGCGCGAGCCAGCCGGTCCAGATCTGGCTGCAGCCAGTGGCCCCCGCTGGCCTCGCCTCAGTGCTGCTCGACGCGCCGCCGGCGCCCGCCGGTACCACCGATTACCTGGCTGCTCTCATCGTGCCCAGGGGTGGCCCGGCCGCTACCCAGCCGGCTGAGCTGGCCATGCCCGCCAGCGGTACCTCGTACCTGAGCTACGACGACGCCGACGCCAAGCTCGTGCTCCTGTGGGACGCAGGGACCACCCTGACCCTGTGCGGGCTCCAAGGCCCCGGGCGTAGCCTGGCCGCCCACCCCTTCACCTCTCACGGCCCGAGCCGCCCTCCGCTGCCCGCTGGTGGCACGGCCTTGGCGAGCAACCGCCTGGCCCAGCGCACCAGGGCCTCGTCGATCATCTCCCCGCCGGCACCGACCACCACTCCGTTGCCCGACGCCAGCGCCGCCTCGTAGGTGCCCAAGACCGCCTCAGCACGCTCCACCTCGGCGGGCGTGGGCGTGAACAGCTGGTTGGCGATCTCCACCTGGGCAGGGTGCACGCAGGCCCGGCTCCCGAAGCCCAGACGTCTCAGGGCTGCCGTAGTCCGGCCGAACCGCTCGGTGTCGCGCAGGTCGGCCTGCACCGGCCCGACCGGTGCCCCAATGGCCGCCGCCGCGCTCGCCAGCACCACCTGCGCTCGGGCAAAGGCCAGTTCAGTGCCGTCCGGGCCGGGTTCGGCACCCAGCTCGGCAGCGAGGTCGATCTCCCCGACCTGGAGCCGGTCCACCCGAGGCCCCGCCGCGATGGCCGGCGCCTCCAGGACGGCCCCGGCCGTCTCCACCAGCGGCTGCACCGTGAGGGCCCCGGGGGCGAGGCCCGCTGCGACCTCGGCGCGCGACAGCGCCGCGTCCAGCGCAGCCAGGTCTGCAGCGGTAGCCTTGGCCAGGCAGATACCGCTCAGGGCAGGGCACACCACCGCCTCCAGGTCCCCTTGGCCGTCCGGCCAGCGGTTGACGCGCACCAGTACCTCGGTCCCCCGTTCCGAGGCGGCGCTCAGACCGTCGAGCCAAGCGCGCACCGACCGCCGTGCCGCCTGCTTGAGGTGTGGGGCGACGGCGTCCTCCAAGTCCACAATGAGCGCATCGGCCCCCCTTTCCAACGCGCGCTCAAGCTTGCCCTCCGCGTCCCCCGGGACGTAGAGGTAGCTGCGCGGCTCACGGCGCACCTCCATGTCGTCAAACCTCTCCTGCCCAAGCGACAAGGGCACTGGCCAGTGTGCCGTCCTGCTTGCGGGCCTCCACCCGGCACGAGCCGGCGGTAGCGGACAGGTACACCTCGACCGTGTCGGTGTCGAACACGGGCGACTGCGCCCGGAACTCGACCACCCGGAGCCGGCCGAGAGCCCTCTCTGCCTCCTGCGATAGCAACAGGGCCAGCAACGGCCCCTGCACGAGGAGGCCCGGGTAGCCTTCCGCCCTGGCGTAGTCGCGGTCGTAGTGGACCCGGTGCGAGTTCCAGGTGGCTGCTGAGAAGCGGAACAGGAGCACCGGCCCAAAGCTCAGGCGCCTCACCGGCAGGCCCACGGCCTCGGGGGTGGCGGGGTTGGCGCCCCTGCCGGCACCCGCCTCCGGGCCGACGCCAGGGCCAGGACCGCCACCAGCTTGTCCACCGGCCAGCCCGAGGCCGAGGCCGCCGCTGCCCCCGGGCCTAGGTCCGCCAGCCAGCAGGCGCCCGTCAGGCCCCTCGGCTGGCGACCGTGCCGGCCTGTAGACGAGCGTCTGGACCTCCTCCAGAACAGTGGCGCCGCCCTGGAGATAGGTATGCCGCCAGTCGCAGACCACCAGAGGGCCGCTGCGGCCCACTTTGTCCTCGACCCGGTCCAGCACCGAGCGCCTCTCCGCCGGCTGACCCAGCACCAGGGGCGCCAGCTGCCTCACGCGCCCGCCCCCTGCCATCCGCCGGGGGAAAGCAGCCGCCCAGGGGTCGTCCCGCCGCGGGTGGCCGTCCTCGCCGAGCGAGCCGCCGGCTTCGGCGTCCGAGAAGTAGGCCCATTGCCAGAGGACTGGCAGGGCGTCCCCGACTTCGGCGCGGCGACCAGGCTGGACGACCGAGGCGAGCCGACGCGCCGGCTCGGGGCACATGGAGTCCGCGCGGACCAGGGTGCCACCAATCATCCCCGTGTGCCCCTGCCCGGGCCAGTGGCACCTCGGGCCGCCCTCTGGCCGCCCGAGGCCCGGTGCCCACCTCCTGAGGCCGCTCTCCGGCCAGTCGCGCCCGGCACCGAACTGGGCCCGCCGACCAGCCCACGGTCGTGGAGGTGGGAGATCTCGGGGACGGAAAGACCCAGCACGTCTGCTAGCACTTCTTCGGTGTGCTGGCCCAAGGCCGGAGCCGGTGCCAGCGAGCACAGCGCCTCTTCGCCGAAGCGGGCGGCCAGGCCGAAGTCCCTGGCGCCGGGGCCGGGTGCCAGGCTCGGGGCAAAGCCGTAAGGGCCCCAGCAGACCCCCTGAGCTTCGAACGTTGGGGCGACCTCTTCCAGGCTGCGGGAGGCGCACCAGCGCTCCACAAGGGCGGCAATCTCGTGGCGCGCCTGCCAGCGGTCTCCCTCCCGGTCCAGGTCAAGACCCATAGCGCGCCCCAGCTCCTCCACCTCAGCGCTCAGGCCCACCGCCTCGACCAGGGATCGCCATTGCTTGCGGGTAATGGCGACGACCATCACTCGCGCCCCATCGGCCAGCTCGAAATCGCGGCCGAACGCTCCGTAGAGGTAGTTGCCATCCCGCCGTCGGGGTTGCGCGGCCAGGCGCTGCTCATCCATGAAGCCGAGCGCCGACAGGGCCCCTATCGCCACGTCGGCCAGCGCCAGGCGGGCGCGGGTGCCCACCCCCGTCTGGCGGCGCCGCCACATGGCCTCCCTGGCGGCCAGGGCGGCGCTAAAACCAGTAGCTATGTCCCAGGTGGGGAGTGGGGAGTTCACGGGGCCGGCGTGGCCCTCGGGCCCAGTGAGGAAGGGGACCCCGCTTCTCGCCGCGATGGTGTAATCGACCGCCGAGCGCCCGTCGGGGTACCCCTCCACCTCGACCGATATCACGTCAGGTCGCCGTCGGCGGAGAGCTTCGTAGCTCAGGGGGCCACCGGGTCCCAGGTTGGTCAGGAAGACGCCACCGCGCGCCCCGGGCGGCTGCCCCCCCGCGGTGCGGGCCCCGCGGCCCCTGGTCCCTCCGGCATTGCGACTAGCTGCAGCGCTGCCGTCCGCGCCGCTCTCGCCAGTACCACCGTTCCTGCCCACCTCGCTGGCGCGTCCGACCGGTGGCTGCCCACCCGCGATGACGATCTCTGCCACCAGCTCCCGGCCCTCCGGGCGGCGAAAGTCAATGACCACCGATCGCTTCCCCCGGTTGAGCCCGGCCCAGAAGATGCTCTGGCCCGCGGGCGTCACAGGCCAGCGGGCGAAGTCCAAGCCCCCACCCGGAGGGTCGACCCGGAGTACGTCGCAGCCAAGGCCGGCCAGGACCATGCCGGCCAGGGGTGCGGCCACGAAGGCCGACATCTCCACCACCCGCTCGTGGAACGGTCCGTCCGTACCGGCCGCTACAGGCTTGCCCCCGCTCCCGGGCATTTCACCTACTAGTGGGCGCCGGGCCGGAAGAGGCTCGCTCCAAGATCTCGCCGTCCCCCTCGATCATGATGGCCCGCTCAGGGCCCCCCTCGGCCCGCTCGATCAGCAGTTGCACGGCCCGGCGGCCCATCTCCTCGGTGGGGAGCCGGACGGTGGTGAGCGGGGGCACCAGGTAGGCGGACACAGCGGGGTTGTCGTGGAGGCATATGACCGACAGGCTGGAGGGGACAGCCCGCCCCTCCTCGGCAGCCGCCCGCAGGACGCCCAGGCCCATCAGCAACGTCGACGCGTAGATGGCGGTCACTTCCGGGGCGTCTCTCAGGATCTGGCGCGCCGCCGTGTAACCGTGCTCCGCCGTCCACCCGGGCCGGTCTACCCCGACCGAGCTGACCGAAGCTTCCGCCACGGCCTCGAGGAAGCCCTTCTTGCGCCGTATTGCCGTGTCGATCTCGGAGGGCCCGAAGATCCCGCCGATGAGCTCGTGGCCGAGCCCGGCGAGGTAATGGACGGCCTTGGCACTGGCCGCCTCGTCGTTCACCACCACACAGCTCTTCACCCCTTCGACCCGGCGGTTCACCGGCACCACGGGCCCGGGGCCATGTTCGATGATGTCGCGTATGAAGTCGTCGTGCAGCGAGCTGGACGCCACCAGCAGGCCGTCGACCCGGCCTTCCTGGAGGAGGCTGGCAAACGTACCAGGCGAGCGGCCCTCGATCTGCGAGCCCAGAACTATCCCGTAGCCCCGCTCGTGTGCCTCGGTCTCCACGCCCCGGACGATGGGCTCGTACATCGGGTTACCCAGGCTCGGCAGCACGAAGCCGATGGTCCAAGTCTTGGACGTGCGCAAGCCCCTGGCCCCGACGTTGGGGCGGTACCCGAGCTGGGCCACCTTCTCCAGGATCCGCTGCCTCGTGGCCTCGGACACGCTGACACGGGGGTCGTTGTTGACCACCCGCGAGACTGCGCTCGGGTCCACCCTCGCGGCGGCGGCCACGTCCCGCAGGGTCACCCTGCGCGTGCGGCGCGCCCGGCGTGCCGTCATCGGTCAGTTCCTAGCAGAGCAGGCCCCACCCGCTCCCGGGCCTGCTGGGCGCGGGTATGGCCCGCCGGGGCTGGCAGCCGCGGGCGCCACCCTTCTGACCGCGGCCCCGGCTGCCGGGGCAGCCGCCGTAGCCACAACCGTCCGCCCAGGCCCCCGCTGGTCCCGCAGGCACGAGCCAGCTTCGACATGCCTTCCTTTCGTGACCAACTCGCCGTGCCAGGCTATCTCGCGCTGCTGGATCTTTCAAACGGTTGACCTCACCCGCATAGCTACAACTCGCGCAGCTCGGGTTGCCTAGTTCGGGCGGTGGGGCACGGCCCCCCGGCTCTGGAGCCCTCTCCCCCGCGGGAGGCGCCACCCCTCAGAACCCGGACAGGGCGTCGAACCCTGCGTCCACGAGTACGTTGCTCCCAGTCACGGCCGCGAACTCCCTGTCGGCTACTAGCCTCCAGGTGACGGCCGCCAGTTCGACCGGCTCCACTAGGCGCGACTGCGGCGTGTGGGCGATCACCTGCCCCAGGTCCGTCTTGCCCTCGTCCACGCCGCGTTGCACGTGGGGTGTCCGAGTGAAGCCCGGACTGAGGGCGACGCACCGGATGCCCGCCGATGCCCACTCCACGGCCAGGCAGCGTGTGAGCATCAGGACGCCGGCCTTCGAAGCACAATAGGGAGCCCGGTTACGGAAGACCGTGGTGCCTGCCACCGACGCAATGGTCACGAGGGTGCCTCCAGCACGGGCCAAGGAGGGGAAGGCCGCACGGGCGGTGTAGAACGTCCCGCTCAGGTTGACCCTTATAGTCTCGGCCCAATCCTGAGCGCTGGTCTCGATCGCCGAGTCCCGCAGCCCGATCCCGGCGCAGGTCACCACGCCACCGAGGTCCGGCAGGCGCGCTGCCACCCGCTCGACGGAACCCCAGTCGCCGACGTCCACCTGAGCCCAGTCCAGTCGGTCGTCGTCGCCGGGCCGTCTGTCCCACCCTATGACGCGCCAGCCCTCGTCCAAGAACCGCCCCGCGATAGCCCCCCCGATGCCGCCCGCGGCTCCCGTGACCAGTACGGTCTGAGCCATCACTTCACCACCTCACCGTGACGCACCGCTTCGTTGACTGCGTCTGCCGAAATGCGCCACAGGCGGCCCGAAGGCACCTCACTCGACCCGTCGGCCGCATCTGTCACGTACAAGTCCCCGTCTGCATTGAACTTGCAGTTCGTCGTGTACACGCCCTCGCCGAGGCGGATGAACCGGCACTGCCCCTCCTGCGTCAGCAAGACCACGCCCCCCGACGCCGTCGTCGTCACTGCCACCAGACCGTCCGCCCGGGCGCCGAGCCCGTCTGGCACGTGCGAGCGCGGAAGTTGGGCGACGACCCTGCGGGCCCCGTTCCCCATGCCCATGACCCGGCAGGTGTACGACTCGGTCCAGACGACCTCCCCCGCCACGCACGCGATCCCGTTCGGGAAGGTCCGGCCCACGTTCCAGGAACGCTCAGTCCCGTCCGGCCCTACGGCAAACAAATAGCCGTCCTCGCGCGGGTCCTCGGGGCTGAAAGCCTCGCCCGGGTCCGTGAAGAACAGGGTCCCGGACACGTCGAGGCACAAGTCGTTCGGGGCAGCCAATTGGCGCCCATCCACTACGGTGCAGAGGTACTGCACGCTCCCGTCGGGGCCCACCGTCTGGATGCCGGGGATCCGCGGCTGGGCTGACCGCCACGCGCCTGCAACCCCGCCGTTCTGGGTCACGAGCCACGCCGCGCCGGCGAAACCTTCAGCCGCAATGACGGCGTTAGGGCCGCCACCGGTGCGAGCAACGACAGCGCACTTGCCGCTGGAGCGGTCCCACGCCGTTACCTGGCCCCGGTGGATTTCCACGAAGACAACCTTGCCGCCTTCGGCGAACACCGGGGCGCCCTCGGGGAACCCGAGACCGCATGCGCACACCTCTACGCCGGGCGGCATCGCCGCGTCCGTTCTGCGCTCTGGTCCTTGTCCCATATCACTCCCTTCTTCCACAGCACTCTTCCCCAGCTCGTTGTTGCGGCCCTCGCTCCTACCATCCCCTCGATGTGCCCGCCCCGTCTGACGGGACTTCACCTTCGCCGCCCCCAGGGCTGGCCCCGGCACCGGCGGCTGCAAGGACCAGCGCCTGGCGCGTCAGCTCTTTCGCCTCGACCACGCTGACCACGCGGCCACGGTCGAACACCAACGCCCTGTCGGCCAGTCCGGCCACCTCGTCCAGGTCTGCGGAGACCAGCACCACGGCACCACCTCCTGACAGGAACTCCTCGATCAACGCGTAGATGGCCTCCTTGGCCCCGACGTCCACGCCAGCGGTGGGCTCTTCGAGCAGGAGCACCTTCCTCCCCTGGGAGAGCCAGCGCGCGAGCACCACCTTTTGCTGGTTACCACCGCTCAGTGTGTGGACGACCGCCTCCGGGCTACGAGGCCTCACGTCGAACTCCTCCAGCGCACGCCAAGCCTGGTCCCGCTCACGCCTCGGGGCCACCCAGCCGAACGACCTGTACTTTGGCGAATTCAGGAACAGGTTCTCACGTACCGTCATCTCCATCACTATGCCCTGGTCCGCCCGGTTGCCCGGGACGAAGCCCATGCCCTTCCCTATTGCGTCCTTGGGGTGACGGGCCACGTACGTGGCCTCGTCGACCCTGATCTCGCCGCTCTCTACAGGTGTCATGCCGAACAGGGCCCGAGCCACGGTCTCCTGGCCCGCCCCCCGTAAGCCGACCAACGCCACACACTCGCCTTCCCGCACCTGGGTGGTTACGGGCCCAACGCGGCCTACTACGACGTCGCGCAACTCTAGGACGGTCGAGCCCACGCTTGGTGCCCGGCGCCTCACCCCCCCACTAACCACCCGCCCGATGATCATCTCAGCGAGCTCGGCCGAGCTGGTCCCCGCCACCGCAGTCGTTGAGATCCGCCGCCCGTCTCGCAGCACGGACACCCGGTCGGCGATCCGGAAAACCTCGTCCAACCTGTGCGTCACGTAGAGGACCCCCACGCCCCGGGCACGCCACACACTCAGCACTTCGAACAACCGCTCCGCGTCGGCTTGGTGCAACTGCGCGGTCGGCTCGTCCAGCACGAGCACCTTCGCGCTTTGGCGGTACAGGGCGCGGGCGATCGCCACCACGGCACGGTCGCCCGCGCTCAGCGACGCCACCGGGTGCCGGGGGTCGAGCGGGACAGCGGCACTCTCCAGCATCGTCGCAGCGCGCCGCGACGACCCGCTCCAAGAGATCAAGGGGCCACGACGCGCGAAACCTGCCACCAATGCCATGTTCTCGCCTACAGTTAGCTCGTTGACCAGCCCCAGTTCCTGGTGCACAAAGGCGATCCGCCCGGCCTCCAGCGCGTGCTTGAGCGGTTGGCCAGAGAAGGTGACCTCTCCTTGGTCGACCGAGTGCACCCCTGCCAACACCTTGATGAGGGTCGACTTGCCGGCACCGTTCTGCCCTAGGAGGGCATGGATCTCGCCAGGCATGACGTCAAGGTCGACGTTGTCAAGCGCCAAGGTCCCCCCGAAGCGCTTGACAACGTTCCTCACACTTAGCACGGGTTCTCGGGCTGCCGCTGCGTCAGTCGTACCCGATCGCCTCCCCTGCTCGATCCACGGGCCCTCGGGGTCTCAGCCGACCCCCCAGATCTTCTTGAAGTGCGCCTCGTAGTTGTTCTTGGGGTCGAAGTACACCCCGTCCACAAGGGAATAGTTGATGTCCTGCTTAGTGATTATGTGCAGGGCGGGCGACCAGTTGTTCCATGGGGCGTGGGCAAAGGCCCGGTTCAGCTCGTCGACTGCTTCCCAGCCCTGCTCCTGGAGAGGCAGTGGGATGGTCCCAATTTCCCACTCCCCTTTGCGGATCCTGCTGTAAGCAGCAGGGCTGCCGCCGGACCCGATCAGCTCTATCCTCCCTTGATAGGGGACGTTGCCGGCACTCAGAGCACTGATACCCGGGTCGAAGAAGGCATCGTTCACTGCGTACACGTACAGCGTGCCGTGGAAACGCTCCAGCATCGACGTGAACGACGGGCCCATCCTGGTAGCGGCCTCACCGGCGGGAATGTCATCGTACAGCAGGAACTTGCAGCCGCCGCACGCCTTGATCTCGTTCTCATAGGTGTCCGCCTTCAACTTGGCGATGGCGTAGGTAACGTCCGTGACCGCGATGCCCTGGGCGTGGCCGTTCGACGCGGCAATGGCGAGCTCGGCCGCCAATTTCGCTTGGCCTGCCCCGTTGTCGGTCAGGTTCGCGAACATGTCGAGACCAGGGTAGGGCTTCTGGAGCGCTGCGGCGTTGATCCCTACGATGGTTATGCCCGCCTTGGCGGCGTTGGCAAACGCCGAGTGCGCAGCCACGGCGTCTACGCTTGTGACGATCCCGTTCGGGTGGAGGCTGACGGCCTGGTTCATAGCCGTTATGTAGCCGGGCACCGTGCCGTCGGCCGCTACGACGGTAGTTTTCCAGCCGAGAGCCTTGTCTGCGGCTACTACCCCGTTGCACCACTCCTGGGCGACGATGTCACTGCCGAGGTACTCCACGCAGACCACGGACTTATGCTTCTGGCCCTTGGGCCCGGTCGTGGGACCGTCCCACTTCGTCGTGGGGCCTTCGGCGGCTGCGACCGCGGCCTTGGCCTGGGCCACGATCGTGCTTTCCGGCTGCCTCTTGACCGCGAAATGGTGCACCGTCCCCGCCTGGGCCGACGCCAACGGCAACACGCCGCCTGCGAGCAGCGACACTGTGCCCACGGCCACCGCCACATAGCGCGGGCCCCAACGCCTTCCTCGCTCAACCATGTCTGTTCTCCTTTCTGTTCGGTGTTCTCTACCTGTTGGTGGCCTGCTACTTGCACTCGGGGCCAGGACGGCCTACCCGCCCTGGCCGGTGCACCTGGCCCCTTGACCTGCGGGCCGGGCACCACCCCAGTACGGTGGGCAGACCGGCCACCGTGCCGGGACGTCCCGTCTCTCTACGACATCCCGACCTCGGCAGCCCGGGAGTAACCTGCGTCCTCTGAGCGGCCTTTCTCTCCTGGGGCCGGCCCGCGGTCTCTGCCCGTGCTCGGGGCCGCGCTGCGCATGCTCGCCAGACGGCGCCGAGCGGCAACTGCCGCGATCGACACCGCCAGGACGAGGGTCCCTCCGTCGAACAGATCCGAGACGTAGAAGGAGGCCCCCATTTGGTCTAGGCCGGAGATCCCTACGCCCAACAGGAGTACAGCTAGCACTGTGCCGCCGACGTTCACTCGGCCCGGCCTAACCGATGTCGCTCCGAGGAGCGCGCCCACGAACGCCGGCAAGAGGTAATCAGTCCCCTGGGTGCTCTGGGCTGCCTGCAATTGTGAAGACAGGACCACACCGCCGACCGCGCTCAGCAGCCCCGAAAGCGCCAGCGACCCCACGATGTACCGGCGAGTCTTGACCCCTACTAGCTCAGCTGCCTTCGCGTTGAACCCGAACGCGTACAGACGGCGCCCGATCGGCATGTACTCCAGCACCACCCACATGGCGGCCGCCACCACCAACAGGTACACGGTAGCCCCCGGGACCACCTTGAACAGCGACCAATTCGACAGGTACAAGAACGCGTGGGGCAACGAGCCAGCAAGCTGGAGGCCGTTGGTGTACCACTCGACGATGCCCAGTACCGCAGTACCCACCCCCAGGGTGGCAATGAACGAGTTGACACCCAGGTACGCCACCAGAACCCCGTTCATTAGCCCGACTACAGCTCCTGCCATGAGCGCCAGGACCACCGCGGGCACCCAACCCATGCCCTCTTTGACTTGCAGGCCGACCGCCAGCACGCTTGCCAACCCCAAGACGTTCCCCACCGACAAGTCGTATTGCGCCCCCGCCAGGGGCACGGTGACAGCAAGAGCCACGAAGGCGGTCACGGACAGGTCGGCCAGCGTCGACCGGATGTTGAACGTCGTGGGGAACGTGGACGGCAACGCAATGGAGAACACAACCACCAGCGCAATGGTCAGCAAGAGCAGGCCGTGTGTGGCGAACAGCCGCAACGGGCTGGCCACGCGACGGTGGCGACGTCCCCGGGGTGCTAGGGCTCCGGCAAACATGGGCTGCTCCTCTCACCGTCCCTGGCCGTTGTCCGGGACCGCTCCCAAACTTTGAGGGCTTGGGTGCACACACCGTCCACGTCCCCGAGATAGTCCTCGGGCTCGATCGGCGGCTCGCGCAGCCAAGCAGGCGCGTCCTCGCCGAGCAGCGCCGAGATGCAGGCTTCCAGCCTTTCGCCCCTGAGGCGGCTTTGGTAGGCGGCTTGGTAGGTCACCGCATGCGCCCGGTCGCGGCCCAGCTCACCGGCCAGGCGCATCATGTAGGCTTCGGCCAGCGCCAGCCCTTGGTCGAGGGACAGGTTGTCGTGCATCCTTGCCGGGAAGGCACGAAGGTCCCGCGCCAATTGCCCGGCCAAGCCGAGGGCCGCCGCGCTAGAGCGAAGCACGTAGGGCAACGCCTGCCACTCCAGCTGCCATTCACCGGCCGCACGCTCGTTGGAAGCCTCTAGGCACCGCAACAGGGCACCTGCCATCGTCCCCGCGGCCACCCCCAGGCCGATGACTGCCTCTGAGGTGATGGGGTTGGCCTTTTGCGGCATCGTGGACGAAGCTCCCCTGTACTCACCGTCTGCTTCGGCCAGCTCCCCCACCTCGGTGCGCGACAGGTCCACCACCTCCCGAGCGAAGCGCACAGCCGTCGCGGACGCCAACGCCGCGGCCTGGCCTACATCGACTAAGCGGTCACGCGCGACGTGCCAGGGCACGCTCACGTCGTGGAGCCCCAGCCTGGCAGCCAAAGCCGTGCGTACGGCCGCGGCGGTGCCCCCGAGGGCTGCCGACGTCCCTCCTGCGCCGAACAATGACACCACAGCGGCGGCATCAGTAGCTCGCTGGAGCCGAGCCAGGTCCCGCGTCACCTGGTCGAGGAAGACGGCACATTTCGCCCCGAACGTGGTGGGCACCGCCTGCTGGCCGTGGGTACGCGCGGCCATGACAGTGCCCCTGTGGGCCTCCACCTGTCTCGCCAGGGCGTCCCCGAAGCTGACAACCAGCACCGCGAGCCGTTGCCCGGCGGCGCGCAGCTGGAGTGCCAGAGCCGTGTCCATGATGTCCTGCGTGGTCGCCCCCCAGTGCACGTAGGCAGCGGCGTCCTCCGGCAACGCTTGGCACACCATGCGCACCAGCGGCAGGACCGGGTACCCTACCACCCTCGTCTCCTCCCACAATCGCGCCTGGTCGATGTTCTCCAGCCGGCAGGCCTGCCCGATAGTGGCGGCCAAGGGCGCCGGCACCACCCCTGCATCCGCCAGGGCGCCCGCCAACGCCGCTTCCACTTGGAGCCACGAGCAGATGTACGCGTCCGTTCGGAAGGTGCCTTCCACGGCGGGGTCTCCGTAGAGCTGGAAGAGCAACTCCATCTCGCTCACGCTGCCTGGGTCATGCTGCCTCGGCCCCCCTGGTCTCACTACGCGCTGGCGGCCGGCGCCACGTCACCGGGATGCCCCCTGGCATGGGGAAGGCCCGGCCCGCTGCCCTCGGCCCCTTCGTCGAGGAGCAGGTCTTGGTCCGCCCCTTGGCGCCGCCCGGCATAACGTACTCTCCCCGGGGTCAACGAGAAGCGGGCGATCACGTTCTGCATGACCACTCCGTCGACCTCGATCATGGAGCCGCGCTCTCGGAAATGGGGGTCGGCGAACACGTCGCCCATCGTGTTGACTGGCGCCACCGCCGCATCAACGCCATCCAGGACGGCTATGACCTCCGCTGACGTGCGCTCAGCGGTCCAGGACCGCACGTAGTCCTCAAGGATCTCCCGGTTGTCCATGCGGTCCCTGAACGTGGCGAAGCGTGGGTCACCGGCCAGGCCGATGGCACCCAACAGCCTCGCGGCCACCGAGTCGGTGGACGCCGAGATCGCCACCCATTTGCCGTCGGCGCACTGGTAGGTCCCGCGGGGGACGGTCCAGGGCAGGCTGGAGCCCATCCTGGGCTGCTCGTAACCCAAGTGGGCGTAGGCAGGCACGAGCGGGCCCATCAACTGCAGCAGGGTCTCAGCCAGGTTGACGTCGACCACCTGCCCACGGCCCGTGCGCTTGGTGTACCACAGCGCCGCCATCACGGCGAAGGCTCCCGTTATGCCAGCCACCTCGTCGGTTATGGCGATCGGGGGCAGCAGCGGTTGGCCGTCGGGCTCGCCGCTCAGGGCCGCGTAGCCGGTCAGAGCCTCGACGACCGTGGCGAAGCCGGGCCGCTTGGCGTACGGGCCGTCCTGGCCGAAACCCGTCACTCGTAGCACAACCAACCGCGGGTTGCGTTCGAGCAGCACGTCGGGCCCCAGGCCCAGGCGTTCGAGGGCGCCGGGCCGGAGGTTCTCGATGAGCACGTCGGCCGAACCCACCAGCCCGAGCATCCGGCGCAGGCCCGCCTCGGACTTGAGGTCCAGGGTCACGCACTTCTTGTTGCGGCCAACGATCTTCCAGTAGAACGAGTCGTCGCCCTCTTCGAGCGACCAGCCCAGCCGCCGCGCCGAGTCGCCGCTGGGAGGTTCCACTTTTATGACTTCGGCCCCGAAGTCGCCCAGGTACTTGGCGGCCGCTGGGCCCGCGACCACGGTCGCCATGTCGATCACACGCAAGTCCGAAAGCGCCAGGGCCGGCCCGGGCACCCCTTCGCTCATGGCTCCTCCTTACCTCCCTGCGAGGGGGGTGCCGCTCGCCCGGCCGAAGCCTCAGAGGCGGCCACGGCCGGCCCGTCGGCCCCGGCTGAACGCCGGGGGAGCAAGACGCTGCGGCGGAACGTGCACACCACGAGGCCGTCCTGGTTGGTACCGGTGGTGTCGACGGTCAATATGCCCGCTCCCGGGCGCGACCGGGAGGGCCTGGCCTCGACCACTTCGGTGGACCCGTAGAGGGTGTCGCCGTAGAAGAGCGGAGCGACGTGGCGGAGGTGCTCCGTCCCCAAGTTGGCGATGGCCCGCCCGGAGATGTCCGGGACGCTCATGCCTAGGAGCAGGGAGTAGATGTACGTCCCAACCACGATGTTCCTCCCCTGGGACATTTCCTCGGCGGCGTAATGGGCATCGATGTGGACTGGGTTGACGGCGAAGGTAAGCATGCAGAAAAGGTGCACCTCAGCTTCGGTGACCGTCTTGCCCGGCCAGTGGTGGTAGACGTCGCCGGGCTGGTAGTCCTCCAGGTAACCGCCGAAACGCAAATCTCGGGCCCGGAAAGCTCGTGACATCCGGGCTGCCCCTAAGTCTCCAGCACGGCCAGAGGGGCCCCGACGGGCACCTCGTCGCCGGGCTGGACCAACTGCTCCACCAGGGTGCCGCCCAAGGGGGACGGGACATCGGCGTCGACCTTGCTTGTCTCCACCCGCAGCACCGCCTGGTTGGCCTCCACCTGCTGGCCCGTCCCCACAAGCCACTCCAGCACCACCACTTCGTCGGCGGTGTCGCCCAACCTCGGGAGCTTGACCACGTGGCGCAACTCAGCGCGCCTCCCTCGCCACGAGGGCGCGGGTGGCGAGCACATGGCGGAACATCTCCTCAACAGGCGGCTCGGGGCTGGCCAGCACCAGCTCGCAGGCGTTCGCCACGGCCTGCTGGACCTCTTGGCGCACCACATCGAGCTCCTGCCTGCCTGCGACCCCGGAGGTGGCCAGCTGGCCCGCGTACAGGTCGATCGGATCCCGCTCCTGCCACTGCTCCAGCTCACCGGCCGGGCGGTATGTGGCGGGGTCGGAACGGGAGTGGCCGCTGTAGCGGTAGGTCTTCATCTCCAGCAGGCTCGGGCCCTCGCCGGCGCGCGCCCGTCCCAGCGCGGCCGACACGGCAGAGCTCACCGCGTCGACGTCCTGGCCGTCGACCACAGTGCCAGGGATGCGGTAGGCGGCAGCCCGCTCGGCCAGGTCCTCGAGCGGCGTGGTCAGGTTGATCCGGCTGTACTCGCCATAGAGGTTGTTCTCGCAGACGAAGACCACCGGGAGCTTCCATATGGCGGCCAGGTTGAGGGTCTCGTGGAACGCCCCGATGTTGGCCGACCCGTCCCCGAACACCGCTACGGCGGCGGCACCTGTGCCTTTCACCTGGGCAGCCAGTGCGACCCCGGCCGCCACCGGTAAGCCGGCACCGACGATGGCGAAGGTGGGCAGGAGCCCGACCGCTTCACCCGACAAGTGCATCGACCCGCCCAGCCCCCCGGCGCAGCCGGTCGTCCGGCCCGCCACCTCGCCGAGCACCTCCTCGACGCTGACCCCCAGGGCCAGGGCCATGCCGTGGCCCCGGTAAGTGCATGTAACGCCGTCGGAGACCCTTGCTGCGCGCGCCACGCCCACGCTGACAGCCTCCTGCCCAATGCACAGGTGCGTGCTCCCGCGCACGTGGCCCTGCTCGTAGAGCACCTGGATCTGCTGTTCCACGAAGCGGATCTCGACCATCCGACGGTAAACCCCGACCGGCTCGGCCAGCGCCCGGCGCCGCTCCAACTGGCGGCCGCCCACCCCCTCTGGCCCCATCTAGATCTCCGTCCACCAGGGCTGCGGCCGCCTCCCGGTCCGCAGCAGCTCGTCCACCTGCTGCACCACATACCCGGCGTCTGGCAACCAGCGCCCCTCCAACTTGCCGCTGTATGGCACGGGTACGTCGGGAGTGGTCACCCGCACCGGTGGCGCCAGCAACTCGCCGAACAACGCGCCGCACACGTGGTCGGTCACTTCTGTCCCCCAGCCCCCCGACCAGGGGGCCTCCTCCACCACCACCAGGCGGCGGGTACGGCGCACCGATTCCTCGACGGCTGTCCTGTCCCAGGGCACCAGGGTCTGCAGGTCGATCACGTCCGCGCTCCACGAGGCCCTGGCGACAGCCTCCAAGGCCACGTCTACCATCTGGCCCAACGCCACCAGGGTCACGTCCTCCCCCTGGCTGGCACGCCGGGCCTGACCGAGCGGCACGATACCCGCCTCCCCAGTCTCGACCTCGTCGCGTTGCCCGTACAGCGCCCGAGGCTCCAGCACCACGACCGGGTCCGGGTCCCTGACCGCCGCCCGCAACAACCCGTAGGCGTTCTGGGGCCCCGAGGCCACGGCGAGCTTGAGCCCCGGCGTAGCCCGGAACCACTGGTCGGCCATCTGGGAGTGCTGGCAACCGAAGCCCAGGCCCGCGCCGGCGGACGCCCGCAGCACGAGCGGCACCTCCAGGCGGCCCCGCGACAGGTACCGCATCTTGGCCGCCTCGATCACCAATTGGTCCAGGGCCACTGCGGTGAAGTCGACGAACATCATCTCGACCACCGGTCTCAGGCCCGACACCGCAGCGCCCACGGCCGCGCCGAGAAAACCCATCTCGGAGATCGGCGTGTCGCGAACCCTCATGGGGCCGAACTTCTCCAGCAGGCCTTCGGTCGCCTTGAAGGCCCCGCCAGCCGCGGCGATGTCCTCTCCCATCAATATGACCGAGGGGTCCTCGGCCATTGCGTCCTCAAGCGCCTGCGCCACCGCTTGGCGCATCCGCAGCTTAGGCATAGCAGTTCCCCTGTCCGCAACTGTGGCTGACCGACCCTACCTCAGCAGTGCCCGTGTGTCAAACGGTTGATCTAGTTGTCCCTCAAGACCTCACCCGGGCACCTTGACCACAATGGCAGCCCGTGGCCGCCCCGCCTCAGGCACCCGGGGAGCGACCTGCTGGAGGGCCCGGGCCGCGTTCGGGGGGCACCGGCGCGCCCGGGTCCGAGGGGTGGTCGGCGAGGGCCTCGACCTGCACGTCCAACCAGGGGAAAAAGGGCAGCGACGAAATGGCCTCGTGGAGCCGTGAAGCATCCGGGGCCCGCCACAGCCCGACGTTGGCCCAACGGCCTGGCACCCGCCACAGCCGCACGATCGCGCCCTGGTCCGCCAGCTCGCGCGCCCTTTGGGCCTCACGTTCCACCAACAACCGCCTAAGGTCGTCGTCGCCTTCGGGAGGCCAGTTCACCTGTATACGGACCAGGAACTCCATGGCCTCAGCAACAGCCGCCTTCGACCGGGACGTAGTCGCCGAAGCCCCGGCTCGACTCTATGAGCTCGACGCGTATGCCGTCGGGGTCGATCATGTAGACGGCGCGCCCTCCCTTGTTGGGCCCTATCGTCGGTGTCACCGGCTTGGACACCGACCCCACGCCGCGGGCGTGGAGCTGCTCGTACAGGCCGTCCAGGTCGTCCACGAAGAAAGCTATGTGGGCAGTCCCGGGGTTGGCTGTGCTCGTGTCCACCGGCTCCCGGGGCACGTTGCGGTACTCCAGCAGCTCCAAGAAGACGTCCGAACCCGGCATAGCCAATATGGCTGAGTGGAGGTCGACTTCGGGGTAGCCGACCAGCTCGCCTATGTAAGGGGCGCGCGGGTTCCAGCGGAACACCTCCTCGAAGCCCAGCACGTCCCGGTAGAAGGCCACCGAGCGATCGAGGGACCTCACCTGCAGTCCTGTGTGGTGAGCTTTCGTTATCTGAGCCATGTGTCCTCCTCGCTAAGGGACCGGGCCTCGCTAGCGCTGCCAGGTCAGAGATCTTCGAGGGCGCCGTCGGGGTCGTGGACCACCTGCTGGGCCACCCAGCCCGGGTCCACGAGCACCCCGAAACCAGGGTCATCGGCCAGCGGCAGCATGTACCCGTCGCGGACCGAGGGTTGTTCGAGAGAGTCGTCCATGGGGTGCACCCCGGTGCCTGGGACCCCCCACTCGATCGGCGCCTCGTAGCCCAGCGCGGCCACGAGCCTGGAATGGACGTGGGGGAACATGTGGGGGGAGACTGCGGTACCCCTGGCCGTGGCGCGCTCTAGGATGCCTCGCAGCCTGGTCACCCCCCCGTTGGTGGTGGCGTCCACCCGCAGGACGTCGACCGCGTCCGCCGACAGGAGCGCCTCTGGGTGGTACGACCCGCCTTGCTCGTCGCCCATCGCCACTGGTGTCTCGGACCCCTTGCGCACCGCGGCCACCAACGCCGCGTCCCCCGGCGGCACGACGTCTTCTATCCAACCCAGGCGGAGGTGGCGTACCTGCTTCTCGAAGTCCAGCACCTCTTCGGCGGTGTGCAGGACCATGTTGATGTCGAAACCGACCCAGCCTTCGGGGGCGGCCTGGCGGACGGCCTCCAGCCGCTCCACCGACTGGCCCAAGGTGGGGGAAATGGGCACCTTGAACCGCCGCCAGCCCGCCTCCCACAGCACCTCCACCTGCCGGGCCGTCTCCGCGGCGCTCATGGTCGGCGGGTACCCCACTATGGCCGTCGCCGGTAGGGGCCGGAGCTCCCCGCCCAGGTAGGCCGCGATGGGCTTGCCTGCCGCCTTGGCGGCCAGGTCCCACGCCGCGATGTCCACCACAGACAGAGCCCGCATGCCTATGCCGGCGGCATGCACGGCGTGGTTCGTCCAAAGGGCGCGGTAGAAGACCTCCGCGGGGGAGGCCACGGCGGCCCCGACGTAGACAGGCGCGATCGAGCGGGACACGATCTCGGCCACCGGGCCATCACGGGTGAGGCAGTAGGCAAAGCCTCGCAAGCCAGACTCGGCGTCGACCCGCACCAGTGCGAACTCCCTGTGGCGCATGACCCATTCGCCGTAGAAGATCGGAGTCGCCAGCATGTGCTTGATCGTCACCGTGCGGACGGCGGTGACCCTGTCCACGTCCCCGCTCATGCCGCCCTCACGCCGTCAAGTACCCGTCGTCACACATGATCGTGTGGCCGGTGACCAGCTCGGAGGCATCACTCGCCAGGAAGATGGCAGCCCCGATCAGCTCGCGCGGGAGCCCGAGGCGCGGCCGCAGCATCCGCGCGGTTATGAAGTCGGCGGTGACCGAGCTGCGCTGGGCGGCGGAGCGAGTGAGCGGGGACTCCATCAACGTGGGCCCGATCCCGTTGACCCGGACACCGCGGTCGCGCCACTCCAAGGCCAGTGCCCGGGTGACCTGTAGTACGCCGCCCTTGGACGCCAGGTAGGCGCTTGCCAGGGGGTAGGCGACGAAGGCACCGATCGAGGCCATGTTTATGATGCTCCCCTTGCCCCGAGCGAGCATTTTGCGCCCGAACGCTTGGCAGCACAGGTACGTGCCCTTGAGGTTGAGGCTGAGTATGTAGTCGAAACGGTCCTCGGGGAACTCCTCGGCCGGACAACGAAAGGCAGAGCCTGCGCTGTTGACCAGCACGTCCACCGAACCGAGCTCGCCGCAGATCTGGTCAGCGGCCGCCTCCACCGCGGCGCGGTCGACCACGTCCAGGTGCAGGGCCCGGGCGTCGCCGCCCACGGACTCGACCTGCTCTACGGTGCTGGCCGCGCCGTCGTCATTGATATCGGCTACGACCACCCGGGCACCCGCTTGGCCGAAGCCGACGGCGATGGCAGCACCGAGCCCGCTGCCGCCGCCGGTGACCACGGCCACCCGGCCTCGTATGTCGAAAAGGTGCTCCACGTAACCCCTGGGGACTTCGGTTGCCCCTGGTCCTGTTGCCGTCATGTTCTCCCCTCCTGCTCCTCGGGCCTGGCAAGGGCCTCCGCTGTCTTCGGTCCACCCCGGCAGGGGCGTCGTGACGGGCCAGCGCCTCGTGGCTGCACCAGCCCGGGCCTGCCCACTTTCACCCGATCGAACCGCGCCAGGTCGTGACGCCCTGGGTGCCTACCTCCACGCTCCACAACTGCCCGTCGAAGGTGGCGTCCGCGGTGTTAGCCAAGGCCCCAGCCGCTGTGGCGTAGAGCACGTCGCCATCGAAGACACAATTGGTCGGCTGCGGCGCCAGCTCGATGAACTGGTCGTAGCTACCGCCAGGTTCCAGCACGTCGATCCCTCCCCCGTTGACCGTCGTCACGAAGATGCGGCCATCGGCGGACACCGCCATCCCGTCGGCGACGGGATGGTCTCCGGGCAGCCGGGCGATGTCCTCGATCGACCCGTCCTTGACCCGCATGCGCCTGACCATCCCGGTGTAGGACTCTGCCCAGACCACGTCCCCGCCCGGTTCGACAGCTATCCCGTTGGGGAAAGTGGGCGGCGACAGCTCGGCCATGAGCGAGCCTGACCCGTCGGGCCGCAGCACGAACAGGTAGGAGGGGTCAGGGTCGTCGGGACGGTAGGTGCCGGGGTCGGTGAAGTAAAGCGAGCCGTCGGGGCCGAACACCAGGTCGTTGGGGCCGTTGAGCGCAATGCCGTCCACCGCCGTCACCAGCACCTCGGCGGTCGCCCCTTCTGCGTCGACCCGCTGGATGGACGGCGCTACCATCTCCTGGGCCCGCCACGGCCCGACGGTGCCGCCGTTCTGGCACACGTACAGCTCGCCGGAGGCACCCACCACACAGGAGTTGGGGCCGCCGGCCGTGTAGGCGTAGCGCCGGGCCCCGCCCGACCGGTCCCAGACCGATACTTGGCTCCGGAACGTCTCGACGAAACATACCCTGCCGTCGGGCAGCACGGCCGGGCCTTCGGGCCATCCCAGGCCACCGGTCAACAACAGTCTCTCCATTATCGAGCACCTCGCTTTCTCGAGTACCGCTCTCCCCGGTAAATGCTCCCCCTGGCAACTGCCTGATGGGGCAATCGTCTTTGTGGGACAACCACCGGCCGGTCCGGCTCGCCCATCACGGCCCGGGGCCTCCCGGGCGGCCGGAAGGGCTTCGCGCGGCCTCACCCCCCGAGCACGTGGTCAGGGTCGTCGAAGGGCTGTGACAGCGCCCATTCCCGGTTGAGCAGCACACCGAAGCCAGGCTCCTCGGCCAGTGGCTTCATCAGGCCCCCGGGGCCGATCTCTGGCTGGGCAAGGCTGTCGGCGTAGGGGTCCACGCCCGTCCAGGGCACGCCCCACTCGACGGGCACGTCGCTGTGGCCCAGGGCGCCGAACACCTGGCTGTGGACGTGGGCGTTCATATGGGGGGCGAAGGCTACGCCCGCCCGCAAGCACTGCTCGATGATCTGGCGCCCCCGGGTTATGCCGCCCATGCAGGTCAGATCTATGCGGACCACGTCAACGGCCTGCGCCGTGATGAGGGCTTCGGGGTAGTACAGCCCGCCCTGTTCGTCGCCCATGGCTATGGGCATGGGCGCTCGCCTGCGCAGTTCCGCCACCTTGGCCGCGTCTCCTGGCGGGAAGATGTCCTCGAACCAGCCGAGGTCCAGGCCAGCGACCGAGCGGGCGAAATGCTCCGCCTCTCCGACGCTGTCGAACACCCACGCGCCGTCCAGGCCGAGCCAGCACTCAGGCGACGGCGCCTCCGACCTGACCGCTCTCAGGCGCTCGACCGTCGTTTGGTGGTCTCCCGAGACGGCGGCCTTGAAGCGGCGCCATCCCCCGGCGTAGAGATCCCTGGTCTGGGCAGCGATCTGCTTTGGCCCCGTAGAGGCGGGTGGGTAACCGATTATGGCAGTGGCGGGCATGGGCAGGTTGCGCCCGCCCAGCATGGCAGCAATGGACATGTCCCTCGAACGTGCCGCCAGGTCCCATGCGGCCAGGTCGAGCAAGGACAGGGCCCGAAGGCCCACGCCTGAGGCATGGCTGGCCAGGCTGCGGCGCCAGGCCAGTGTGAAGAGGCGCTCCTGGTCGCCCACGGGCTGGCCCAGGTACACCTTGGACAGGCTCTTGCGGATTTGCTCGGCCACTGCTCCATCCCTGGTGAGGGTGAAGGACCAGCCCTCAGCACCCGATGACGAACGCATGCGTACCACGGCGAACTCGCGGTGCTCCATAACCCAATCGCCGAACACCACCGGTTCGGGCAACTGGCCCAGCACCGTCGCCACGCTGACGGACTCGATCAGCTCAGTTCTTGACATTGCTCAGTTGGGCCTCCCGCTAGCTCGGCACTGCAGGCTCCCGCTCGGGAGCGACGCTTTCCCCCGGTCGCGGGACCGGTTCTAGCCAGCCCCGGAACGCCTTGATCTCGCCCCATGTCAGCCGGGCCCGCTGCCTGCTGGCCGACGTCGTCACCTGGTTGAAGTAAGCCATGAACAGGATGACGGAGCCGTAAAGGACGTCCTGGCCGGCCTGACCTATGGTGAGCAGGGCGCTCTCGATGATGGTAATGAGCATGGCCCCGGCAACCGTCTGGACGTACGACCCCTTGCCTCCCAGGATGGATGTCCCACCGATGACCACCACGGCGATCGAAGGAAGCAGGTAGTTGTCGCCCATGCCCAGGTAGGCCTGGCCCGAGTAGCCAGCCAGCAACGCTCCCCCGAGGGCCGCCGACAGCCCGCTCAGAGCGTAGGCGACGACGAGCGTCCGCCGGACGGGCAGGCCGCACAGCTCTGACGCCCGGCGGTTGGCGCCGATGCTGTAGACACTGCGCCCGAATCGGGTGAACACTAGGGCAAAGGTCACTGCCACCACGAGCCCGGCCCAAAGCATGTCGACGTATGGGATGCCATCCACCCCGGTCGACAGGGTCGTGACGAAGCCTGGTGCCGTGCCCACGGGGCTCCCGCCGGTGTACATGAGCGAGACACCTTGCAGGACGCTGTTCATCCCCAGGGTCATGACCAACGGGGGCACGTCGAGGACCGCCACCCCAAGCCCGTTCACCAGCCCCGCGCCCAACCCGACCCCGAGCACGACGGCGAGAGAGCCGCCTCCGGAGAGCCCGGAGGCACCCAGGCCGGTGAGCAGCACAGCCGCCAGGTTGAGCACGTAAGGGATGGAGAGGTCTATGCCGCCGAGCAACAGCACGATGGTCTGGCCAATGGCGATTATCCCGATATAGGCGGCGGTGGCCGACATCGAGTCCAGGTGGCCAGACGACAGGAAGCGGGGGATGGTGATGGCACCACCCACCAGGGCCAAGACAACCAGGGCATAGGGGGTGCCGACTTCCACCGGCCGTACATAGCTGCGCCGCCTGGAGCTCACAGCTTCCCCCCACCCCCACCGCGCGCCGCCCGGCGGGGCCGCGCCCCGGTGGCCCCCCGCAACCGCCACAGCTGCATTTGCACCAGCAGCACCCCGATGACGATCCCTCCCGAGATGACGTACTGGAGGTTGGTGGAAAGGCCGCTCACCAGCAGGACCGCCGAGACAAGGCTCAGCACCACCGCGCCCAGGACCGATCCCACGATCGTGCCCACTCCTCCGGCCAAGCTGGTACCGCCGATCACCACGGCCGCGATGGTGTCAAGCAGGTAGGGCGCCCCGATGGTGGGGTCCCCGCTCTGGGTCAGCCCGTTCAGGACCACCCCAGCCAGAGCGGCACAAACGCCCGAGGCCACGTACGCGGCCGTCCTCACCCGGACCACCTTGATGCCGGCCGACCAGCTCGCCGGCTCACTGCCTCCCAGGGCCTGCACGTTGACCCCGAACTGGCTGCGACGCAGCAGGGCCCACCCCCCGACCAGCATGAGGCCCAGCCAGACCGCTGAGACCGGGACGGCACCCAGGGAACCGGTAGTGGCCCCGGGCAGCCAGCCCGCCACTGCCCCGCCGGGGAGGGGCAGGACGACCAAGGCCAGGCCGACGAATATCGAGCCCGTGGCGAGGGTGGCGATCAGTGGGGCGATCCGCGCGTAGCTGATCACCAGCCCGTTGACGAGACCGGCAAAGCCGCCGAGGGCTACCGCCGCCACCACCCCCTCGTTGCCCAAGCCGTGCTGGGCCAACGCGGCTGCCAGCACGTTAGCCAGGGTGATCACGCCGCCGACCGAGAGGTCGATCCCGTTGGTGAGCACCACAAAGGTCTCGCCCGCGGCGGCGAGAGCCAGGGGGAGGGCGTCGTTGGTTATGCCGAGCGCCTGGATACCGCTGAAGGTGCCGCCACTGAAGACCACGTCCAAAGCCAAGAGCGTCACCGCTAGGAGGGCGGCGGTGTAGGAACGTTGCCAGGTCACCCGGGGCCAGGGCCGCCTGCCCACCCCCAAGGCCGCGCCGGAGGCGACCATCAGCCTGCCGCCTCCACGACTGCGAACGATGCCGCCACCACCGCGTCCTGGGTGATCTCCTCGCCCTGGAGCACCCTGGCGGGCACGCCGTCGCAGAACACGGCGACGCGGTCGCACACCCCGACGAGCTCCTCGGTGTCCGAAGAGTACAGCAGGCAGGTGGCACCGGCACTAGCGAGGTCGCGGACCATCTCGTAGAAGCCGAACTTGGTCTGGACGTCGATGCCCCGGGTGGGGTCGACGAACAGGAGCACCGAGGGCTCCCGAGCCATGAACTTGCCGATCACCACCTTCTGCTGGGTGCCCCCGCTCAGCGTCGAGGCCGCATCGAAGGGGCTGTTCAGCTTGATCTTCAACCGCCGGATGGCTTCGTCGGCGAAATCCCTCTCGGCTCGCATCCTTATAACCCCAAAGTGGGAGCGCCGGCGAAGGGTGGCCATGGCGAGGTTCCAGCGAACTGGAAGCTCCAGGTGGAGCCCCTCCGCCTTGCGGTCCTCCGGTATGAGGACGATCCCATGCCGCAGGGCGTCAGAGGGACGGCGCACCCGGACCGGGCGACCGTCCATCAAGACGGTGCCGGTGCCTTTCGCGGTGCCGTACAACCAGGCGAGAAGCTCCCTCTGGCCCTGGCCTTCGAGCCCGCCCAAGCCGAGGATCTCCCCCCGGCGGACCTGAAGGGACCAGGGAGGACGGTCAGGGCGCAGGCGGACGTCCCGCAGTTCGAGGGCAGGGCGGGCCGCCCCGAGGGCAGGCTTTTCGGGGAAGATGGTACGCACGTCCTGGCCCGCCATCAACGCCACGACCTCGTTCTGGCTGACGGCACCGACGGGGAACCTGCCGACCGTACGGCCGTCGCGCAGGACCGTCATGGCATCGGCGATGGTCCACACCTCCCCCATCCGGTGGGTGATCACCACCACCGTGGTGCCCTGGTCCCGCAAGGACCGCACGAGGCCGAACAGCCTTTCCACCTCGGCACCGCCCAACGACGAGGTGGCCTCGTCGAGGACAAGCACCCGGGGCCGCACCATTGTAGCCTTGGCGATCTCGATCATCTGCTGCTGGTCGAGGGGCAGGCCTCTGACCGGGGACCGGGGGTCGATGTAGCCCAAGCCGAGGGCGGCAAGCGCCTCCTCGGCAAGGCGGTTGGCCCTAGCCATGGAAATGATGCCCGCCCGCTTGGGCAGCTTGGCCAGCAGGAGGTTGTGAGCCACGGACAGCTCGGGGATGAGCGAGAGCTCTTGGTAGACGACGGCGACCCCTGCCGCCTGCGAGTCCCTGGGCGAAGCCAGGTGGAGGACCTCGCCCCCAACCACTATCTCCCCCTCGTCCAGCGGTATGACACCGGCGACGATCTTGACCAGGGTGCTCTTGCCAGCCCCGTTCTCCCCGAGGACGGCGTGCACCTCTGCGGGCGCTACCGAGAGGTCGGCACGGTACAGGGCCTGGATCCCGCCGAAGCGCTTGCTTATGGCCCGGGCTTCAAGCGCCGCCGAGCCGGGCGCGGGGCGGGGCACGACCGCATCCGCCCGCCCCGGCCCGGAGCGCTGTGGCAGTGGAGGCAGGGGTTCACCTACCCCGGCCACGCCTACCACGCCCATTGACGCTTACCACAACCAATGCCCTCTAATGGGCAGCCGAAAGGTACTTGTCCACCTGAGCCGGGGTGAGGGAGATCCCGTCTGAGGGGTCGGCCGTCTGGAGGAACAGGCCGGGCGACAGCTTCGGGTTGCAGTTCTTGATCGACTGCGCCGTGCTCCAGGTCGTCCAATGTATGGGGATGAAGTTAGGGACTTTCGCGCCCGACAGAGCGGCCAACGCCGTTTTCAGCGCCAGCGCGTACGCGTAGATCGCGGTGCCCACCTGGACACCCTCCAGGCCTTGCGACTGGTACTGCTTCAGTTGGCAGGCAAAGCCGTTCTCGTCGGTCCCGGTGACGGGGACGAACTTGCGGTGAGCCGCGAGGTAGGCCCGCACCACACCTTGCTCCATGCCACCCTCGGTGAACACACCGTTTATGTTGTTGTAACGAGACAGGAGGCTGGCCATGTCGGTCTGTGCCTGCGCGTCGTCCCACTGCGGGTAGACCGTAGCGAGCACGTGGATGCCCGTGTTCTTGGCAAACACGGAATTGAAGCCTGACGCCTCGGCGGCGTCCACGGCGTTGCCCGCGATACCCCTTAGGACCACTATGTTGCCGTGGCCGTGCAGGAGGCTGACGAGGCCTTTGGCCATGGCCTGGCCGAACTGGTTGCCCACCGTCTCGACGTGGTAAGCAAGCTTCGAGGTCACGATGTCGTTGGCGGCCACCACCACGATACCGGCCTGGTGCGCAGCTGCGATGGCCGGGTTGAGGCCTGTGGTCGAATTGGAGTCCAGGATAATCGCGTTGACGTGCTCGGCAATCATCCCGTCGACAGCAGCTATTTGTGCCGCGACGCTCGTGCCGGCATTGTTGATTATAAGCTTCTTGATGTGCGGCGCTACCGAAGGCAGTGCTGCGTAGGCCTTCAGCTCGGCCTCGTACTCAACTCGGGCAGTGTTACCGAAATAACCGTTGCTGACGCCGATGACCCAAGCCTTGGCGCTGGGCGCCGCAGTGCGGCTGGCGGCACTGGCAGGCACTCCGGGCAACGACAGCACCATAGCCGCGGCAGCGACCCCGACCGCAGCGAGTGCAGCCGGTCGGCTCCTAAGCCTCACCTTCAACCTCCTCTTCGATTGTCCCGTCCCCGCTAGGCCGGGCCCGCGTACAAGCTTATGCCCGCTCGAAGCCTAGGTCAAGCGGTTGATCAAAGGTTTGTCCCCGAACGGGGCTCGGCCTTCCAGAGGGGCGGGACAGGGCTTTGACTGAGGGCCGGCTTGAGCCGGGACAAGCTCACGAGCGCAGCTGGCTACGCGTCGGGTAGAACAAGGGCGCGCCCTTGAGGCCGAGCCTCCCCCTGGTCAGGTGCCACCGGCCGAGGTTGGGCACTACGAGCGTCCCTTGGTCCTCGCCGGTGAACACGAGGTTGGTGGGGGCTGCGAGCAACGTGCCACGCGGGTCAGAGGCGACGACCTTCAGGCCCTCCTGCTCGCTCCAGGTCAATATGGCGTCGGGGCGGTAGCACGAGATGGCCACGGCACCACCCTCGACGACGGCGACTCCGTCGGGCACCATGCTCCCGAGCTCTTGGAGCACCCTGCGCGGCCCAGCGGAGCCGTCGGCCCGTACGGGCACCTCCACCAGGGCCGACGGGTAGCTCTCCACGACGAACAGCCGGCTCCCGTCGGGTGCCATCGCGCAACCGTTGGGGAAGGCTTTGCTCTCTTCAGTCCAGACCCGAGCGCCGGCTCCGGGCCGGACGACCCAGACCGCCCCGACCGCAGCCCCCCATTCACCCGAGTCGGTGAAGTAGTAGTTGCCGTCACCGTCGAAACAGCCCCAGTTGGGGCATAACAGGGGCCGCCCGGTGCCGCCAGCGGCGAAGACCTCCCGACCGGTACCGCGGGGGTCGACCCGCCAGACGACCCGGGCTGCGGAGTCGCAGACGTATAGGCGGCCCGAGGCGTCGGAAGCCAGCCCGAGATTGAAGCCCCCAGTCGACGCGACCTCTTGCACTCCGCCGTCCTCGTCGATGTGGTAGATCTGGCCTGCTTCGCCCCCTACGTACAGCTCCCCGTCGGGCGTAACGGCAATGCCCTCAGGGTGGTCGAGGCCGGTGGCGAAGACCTCGAGGCGGTCCAAGCCCACCGGGAGCTCACTCGTGATCATCTCCGTCTCCTCACGCGTGTGGCCTCAGAGGCTGCCGGCGCCCCACCATACGACCAGCGGCGGAGGCACGCCCTGGTGTACCCGCCCCACCGCCGCCCACCCCGCCAGGGCCGACGCGAGAACCTGCCGGCCAAACAGCCTGCTGGCGACCAGCAACAGCACAACATAAGCCCTTCTCACCTACCAAGGAGTCCTCCCACGGCCCCACCTGCCTGCACTGTAGCCGCGGCGGCCAGCCAATGCCCATCTGACGACCAGGCCCATGGCCTTCCCGTGGACGACGTTGCCGGCTCACCCTTGGCGGCAGGAGCCACGGTGGTCCCGGTGGTCCTCACAGCCTCAGTCAAGGACGCGACCACCCACCGGCTCGTGGCCAGCCGAACCTATTGCCGTGACCCCCTAGCTCGTCACGACGCATCGGCAGTACGATCAGGCAAAAGCGGCTTCGGTCGTGGTCGAAACCCCACCTATCGGCCCATGCCAGCCATGATACCTCGGACGAAGTGGCGCTGGAGCACTATGTACATTAACAGGCACGGTGCGGCCGTTATCACGACACTCGCATCCAGTATGCCCCAGTGTATATTGCCCAGCGCACCAGTTATTAGAGTAGTGAGCATGACCGGCAACGTGTACTTCGGCTCGTCTGACAGCAGTATCAAGACCGTAAAGAACTCGTTCCACGCGGCGAAGAAGGCGAACAGGCCAGCCGTTATCACTCCCGGGCTAACCAGGGGCAGAGCAATTTGCAGCCTACGCCAAGCACCAGCCCCATCAACTGTGGCTGCCTCCCAGAACTCCTCGGGTATACTGGAGAAGGAGTTCTGGATGACGAAGGTGGCGAACGGCAGCTGGAACGTTGCCAGGACAAGGATCACCCCAAGCAGGGAGTTCGTAAGAGAGACCCTGTTCAGGATCGCGTACAGCGGGACCATCAGGACTTGGAATGGCACCATGATCGACGCAAGCATCAGGACGAACAGGCCACGCGACCCCATAAATGCAAACCGGGCGAAACCATATGCTGCCAGGGACGCGAGGACAACAGTGGCCATCACAGTCGCAAGGGCGATAATGACGCTGTTCAGGAAAAACGTCCCTATACCCAGACCACCAATGCTCAGAGATGTGTAGTTGCTAAGGGTGGGATGAGCTGGCAGGTAGGAAGGCGGGATCTGTACTGCCTCGCCTGGCGACTTCAGGCTGTTCAGCAGGCCGAACAGGAGGGGAGAGACAAAGAGCACGGCAACCCCACTGCTGACGGTGTACCATGCCCCCTTCGTCAGCCGTGCCATCCTCATGCCGCCGCCTCCCCCTTGCGGGGCAGCAGTGCTAGCTCCAGAACCGTTATGGTGAGCACAACAGCCAGGAGCACAACGGACATGGCCGAAGCGTAACCAAGGTTACCCCGGATGAAGGCTGTGTCATATATACGGAACACAGCCGTGATCGTGCTGTTATTTGGCGCTTCACCCGTCAGTATGTAGAACTGGTCAAACGACAGGAAGCCGGCGAGCGCGACGAAGATGACGACCAGGACAATGCTGCGGCGCATCAAGGGGAGCTTTATGCTCCAAAGTACTCGCAACTGCCTGGCCCCGTCCACTTTGGAGGCCTCCTCGACCTCCACTGGGACGCCGTGCAGTCCGTTCATCAAGACAACCATGGCGAAGCCTAGCAGCTTCCACACTGTCACGATCACCACCATCGACAAAGCGAGCCCTGAGTTGTCGAGCCAGTTGACCGGCGAGCGCACAAGGTGGAGGTCGACAAGGGCCCGGCCGAAGATGCCGGTGCTGGGATCTAGGAGCGAGAGCCACAAGTAGCTGGCTGTGGCAAAACCGATCGTTACCGGCGCGATGACACCAGCACGCAGGAGCCCGACGCCCCGGCGTTGATGTTGCATGAGCAGTGCCAGCGCCAGGCCTAAGAGGAAGACCAACGGTACGATCACGACGGTGAACAAGCCAGTGAACACAAGCGCGTGCCGCGCTGAGGAGTCGTCAACGAGCTGTCGGTAATTGGACAACCCCACGAAGCTGTGGCTCCCCAATAACGGCCAGTCGTTCAACGACATCCAGGCCCCAAGGCCGAGAGGGAGGGCAAAGAGGCAGAGGGTGAGGGTGAGTGCAGGTGCAACTAGCAGCAACCCGGTCAGCTGGTTCTTGACTGGGCCGTGCTTGCGCACCACCCGGCTGCGCTCGCGTCTCGGTGCCAACCAAGAGGCCCTGCGCTCACCCCTTGCCCGCTGGTGGGCGGTCACACTAGCCGCCACGCGCTACCCCATCAGCTGTTTCGCGACGTTCTGGGCGCTCTGCATCGCTGTGGAGATGCTCCCCGTGCCGAAGATGGCGCTCTGGATGAGCTGGCCATAAGGGCCCGTGTTGTCAAACAAGACTGTAGAAGCCTTGGTGGACTTAGGCGTGTGACCTACGGCCAGAGCCTTGACGAACACGGCCTGGCGAGGGTCCTGGCGCGCATAAGTTGTAGCGGCGATGTCGGAGCGGGTCGGCAGGACACCGAGGCTCGCGAGCTGTCGTTCGCCCTGGCTTGCGAACCACAGCAGAGCAGTCTTAGCCCCTGGCTGGGCGTTGCGCGTTATCGCCAGGTTGTCTCCACCAGCGAAGGATGCGTGCGAGCTACCGTTGGCACTCGGCACAAGCTCGACCCCGAACTTCACGTTGGGGTACTGGGCCTTCAGCACTGCGAAAGGATAAGTCCCCTGAACGAACATGCCGATCGTCCCGCTGAAGAACAGCCCGAACTGGTTGCTGCCGTTCTCGGTCTTGGCCGTAGGTGCCACCGCCCCGCTTTGCCACAACTGGCGGAAGAAGGCGAGCGTCTGCGCTAGCGCGGCGTTGGGGTAGAAGGTCGGCGTGCCGACCGGGCTGTTCGTCTTCAAGATATCACCCCCCTGGGCCCAGACGTACGGCAGCATGGTAAATGCCATGCAGCCGGCACAGGCGCCCGAAAAGAAGTACCCGTAGTAATTTCCCCCAAGTGCCCGGATCTTCTTCGCGTCCGTAGCTATCTGCGCCCAGTTACTAGGCGGTTCGTTAGGGTTCAGGCCGGCCTTGGAGAACAGGGCCTTGTTCCAGTACAGCACCGACACATCGGCGGTAAAGGGTATCCCGTAGATCCTGCCGTTGTTGGAGGCCTGGCGAAGATGTGCAGGGCTCAGGTACTTGTAGTAGGGGAGCCCCTTCACAAGCGAGGTGATGTCCTGGTACCAGCCGGTCGGTGTGAACGTAGCCATCGTCCCGATCTCGGTAGACACCAGGTCAGGGCCCTTCCCGGTGGAGGCGGCTAAGCTGTACTTCTGTACTACTTGGGCGTCAGGCACCAACGTCAATTGGATCTTCAGGTTGGCGTGGGTCGAGTTGAAGGACTTGACGAGCTGGGGCAGGAAGCCGGCATCGTCGGCGCGGGCCCACAGTTGAAGTGTCTCCACCGACGCAGCGCGGCGCACGGACGCCGAGCTGACGGCGCTCGCTCCCAGCACTAGGAGTGCGGCCGTGCCCGCCAGCGCGGGCCTGGCCCAGCGTGATGTCTTCATGTCGTTTCCCTTCTCTTCAGAGGCAGGCCAGATCAGCCCACCAGTTTTGCAGGTCCTCCCTTAGGCGAGTGGACCGCTTGTGCGTGCCCGATGAGCACGACCACCTCTCTCATCAGATGATCCTCGGGGCGTCCAAGTCGTGGTACAGGCGGTACGGGTGCCGTTCACCGAAGGCGTACAGTGGGCGGAACACCCCAGTGGGCATCCTCGTGGTGCCTGGAGCGACGGGCCGAAAGGTGAGGCTGTCGGTTTCGCGGGCCAGTAGCGACCCCCAGTCCACCATCTGCCAGGGGACGGCAGCGCTGAAAGGCGCCGACCACGCAGCGTCCTGAGCTAGCGCCACGGGACCGTAGGTCATCGCCACACGGTTTGGGTGGGAGGCGTCAACCGGCCAAGCGGTCAGAGCACTTGCAAAGCCAATCTGGAGGCGGTCCCCTCTCGCCCACCGCCGACGGACAGCCAGCCAGTGCCCAGGTTGCCCCGCTTCGCTCACCGGGGAGCCGTTCAGCTCCAGCTGCAGGCGCTGAGCCCACGTCGGCACCCGGACCCAGATCGTGACTTCTGTGGAGGGTGCTTCGTGAACATAGATGACCGATTGGTCCTCCTCGGGGAACTTCGTCTTCTGTTCGACCGTCAGGGCTTGGCCATGCACCTCCCAGTGCAGCCGAGACGGTGCGAACAACGACACGGCGATCCCGTCGTCGCCCACCGCCTGGTATACCAGGTTCGGCACGTGGGAGAACGCCTGGACGTACGTACCGGAGCAGCACGGCCACTCCTCCCAGTAGTAGGACTTTGTGGCCCAGCCCAACCGGTAGTCGGCGTAGTAGGGCGACAGGCCGTCGGGACGCAAGGGCAACGCGGCCAGCAACCCATTGTAAAGCAAGCGCTCGGGCCATTCCAGGTACCGCGCTTCTGATGAATGCTTGAGCAGCGCGCTGCACAGTTTGAAGACGGCCCATGTGCCGCAGACGATCTCCGCCGTGTCTGGGCGCCATTCGAGGGCTTTGCCCAATGTGCCGTCAGAAGGTACTGTCAGCTCGGACGGCCCGTACCCTCCCGTGGCATAGCACTGAGTCTCCACCAACCAGTCGTGGGCATTGCGCAAGATGGAGAGGTACCGAGGCTCTCTGGTGACCTCAAGGAGAGCGGCCACGCTTGCGAAGGTGTTCACGTGGCTGTAGGCGTGAAGCCAGACCGGCACCTGCCATGGCATGCCGCTTTCGGGGCGTTTGGCGAACTTGTCCCAGTAGGAGTCATAGTGCCAAAGCCCCGCCCGCTCAGCGAGCGCCTCGTCGCCGCTGGCGAGGAACCCCCGGTAGAGGTTCTCTGGGAGGGTGTACCACTCTGGGGTGAAAGCAGCGCCTGCCCCCGCAAAATCGTTGGGCACCGGAGGCGTCTTCGTCTGGTCGAACGACTCGGCGCGGACGACTTTCGACAGCAAGTCCAGCGCTGGCTTATAACCGGTGTACGAAAAAGTGTCCACGAGGCCGCAGACGAGCTTCTCCCAGCCGTAGATGCCCATCCCCGTCTTGGCCGTGCTGGGCAAAGTAGCGGCATAACCATCGACCAGCTCAACGGCTCGCGAGGCGAGGCTAGCGTCGTTGAGCACCCGCGAGAGCCGTGCCAGGCCGCTGACCCACTGGCCGAACGTTGCTTCTGTGGTCTCGCGAGCCCAACCCGAGAGGGCCTTGCCAGGCGAGGGGAGGCCGGCCCTGGCACGGAAGCCTTTCAGGATGCTGTCGACAGAGAGGCCACTGTAGACCTCGGCGGCATTGGCGATACCTGCTGCTATAGGGCCGGCGGTGAGCTCGACCACCCCGCAGTAGCCGATCTCCTGGATAGCTCCGGTGCTGGTCGCGCTCCACACGGCGGGCGCGGTCTGCTGCTCACCGTGGCTCGTCATTGGAACTGGCGCAATCGCGGCGATGACCTAGTAGGAAGGCCACGTGGCCGCGCCCCCGCGGGCCAGCCGCTCGGCATCCCGTCCAAGGGGGCCAAGTACCCCTGGGGCAAGGCCCTTGGCATCGCTCCTGAGCTACACAACCACATCGGCAGGCCTCCTTCAGCAAGCAGGACACGCACAGTGTGCCCCCACCCCGTACTGGGGTTCCCCCGGTTGAGTGGTCACTCGATTTATGCCGCTTGGGCGGCCTGCCAGTAATTGCTATCGTACTCGGCGGGGGTCATATAGTCAAGCGTAGAATGCAA
>JAJPKN010000029.1 GCA_021323695.1 Actinomycetota bacterium
GGCCGGGGCGCCAGCCAGCCTCGGGACCGCACCGGCTGTGGCAACCCGAGCGGCCCGCTCCCGACCTCCTGGAAGGGGTGGACGCCGTCGTCCACCTGGCCGGCCAGCCCATCGCCGGGCCGTTCACGCCGGCCCACAAGCAGGCCGTGCGTTCCAGCCGGGTCGGGCCGACCCGCCAGCTGGCCGAGCTGGCGGCCAAGTCCGGCGTCCGCACCTTCGTCAGCGCCTCCGCCGTCGGCTTCTACGGCCCCGACCGAGGCGACGAGCCGCTCACCGAGGACAGCCCCCGCGGCCGTGGCTTCCTGGCCGAGGTGGTGGCCGACTGGGAAGAAGCCGCCCAGCACGCGGCAGCAAATGGGGCGCGGGTGGTGACCGTGCGCACCGGGATCGTCCAGTCGCCCCAGGGCGGCGTCCTCCGGCTGCAGAGGCTCCTGTTCATGGCGGGCCTGGGGGGGCCATTGGCCGGCGGGGACGCCTGGGTGCCCTGGGTCGGCATCGACGACCTGGCCGACATATACCTGAGCGCCCTGGTGAGCCCGGGCCTGCAGGGCCCGGTCAACGCCACTGCCCCCGAGCCGGCCCGCAACGCCGAGCTCACCCGGGTGCTGGCCCGGGTGCTGCGGAGGCCGGCGGCCCTGGCCGTGCCCGCCTGGGCGCCCCGGCTGCTGCTCGGCCCCGAGGGTGCCACCGAGCTGGCCCTGGCCAGCCAGAAGGTGCTCCCGGCCAAGCTGCTGGCCGCCGGGCACCGCTTCCGCTACCCGGACCTGGAGGGGGCACTGCGCCACGTGCTCGGACGGGCCGGGCTGGGGTGAAGGGCCCTCGTGGCCATGAGGGCCAGCTACAAGCGCGGCGGGCCTGGCTGAGCAGGGCCCGCAGGTGTTCAAGCCCGGCACCAACCGCGCCGATGCATGGCCCATGGGGTTGGCCGGCCCAGCTGACAATGCCGTGCCCGAGGGCCGTGCCCTTGGCTGACCATGCCCGACCTCAGCGCGGCCCAACTTGCGGCGATCAGCACGATCGGCACCAACCTTCAAGTCATAGCATGCGCCGGCTCGGGCAAGACTGCCGTCGTCGCCCAAAGAGTGGCTCATATCCTCCATGACAAAGGCGACGAGGGTATTAGGCCTTGCAACATCGTGGCCTTCACGTTCACTCAACGGGCCGCGGCCGAACTGAAGGACCGTATATACCAGACCGTCGGCCGCACGACCGGCATGGCGGACATGTACGTGGGCACCATGCACGGCTACTGCCTGCAGCTGCTCCAGTCCCGGTTGCCCCAGTACTTCAAGTACTCCGTGCTCACAGAAGTGCAGGCCCGCCTGCTGGTGGACCGTGGCTACGACAAGTCCGGCATGAAGCTGCTGGGCCTTCGGCGTTGGGTGGAGTCGAAGCTCTACCTCGACGTCCTAGGGGTAGTGCGCGAAGCCGACGTCGACGAGCGAGCCCTGGAAGGGCACCCGGTGCTCGAAGCGCTCGCCAAGTACCGTGCCTACCTCGACGAGAGGCGCTACCTGGACTATACCGAGATACTGGCCCAAGCCGTCCAGCACCTCGAGCGTGACCCAGGCCTGCGCCGCGACGTGGCCGAGCAGGTCAAGTACCTGCTGGTGGACGAGTACCAGGATCTCAACCCCCTCCAGGAGCGCCTGGTACGCGTAGTCCACGACCTCGGTGCCAACGTGTGCGTGGTAGGCGACGACGACCAGGCCATCTACCAATGGCGCGGCAGCGACGTGGCCAACATCGTCACGTTCGCACAGCGTTACCACCCCGTCGTGCAGGTACCTATCGTCGAGAACTTCCGCAGTTCCCAGGGTGTCGTCGACCTCGCCGGCGCCGTCATAGACAGGTTGGCCCCGGGCTCACGGCTGCCCAAGCGTATGGTGAGCGCTGGGAGCGTACCCGTCGGCCCAGGCGACCTGCTCTGCCAGGCTTTCGCCGACCCCGTGGCTGAAGCGGCCTGGGTAGCCAGGAAAGCCAAGTCCATGCTGGGGGTGCCGTTCGGCGACGCCCCCGGTGCTGCCCCCCGTGGCCTCGCCCCGTCCGACATGGCCGTACTGCTGCGGTCCGTGAAGGGCTCTGCGGCACCCATCGTCGACGCCCTCCGGCGCGAGGGGCTCCCAGTCGTGGTCGTCGGCATGAACACTTTGTTCGACACCCTCGAGGCCCAAGCAGCAGCAGCCTTGTTCCAGTTCCTGGCGGGGACGGCGACCGAGCGCGAGCTACAGAGCGCTTGGGAGCAAGCCGACCTCGGCCTCGAGCCTGCCGCCTTGAGGTCAGCGGTCTTGCTGGCCGGGCGCCAAGCCAAGGCGCTCACCGCCACCCCGCCCTCAGTGGCCAACGGCACTGCCCGGCAGGCCACCTACAGCCTGCAGCGGGCCTTCCTCACCTTCTTGGAGATGGCCCAGCTGCGCGAGGAGCACGTGCCGGGCGGGCGCGGGGAGGTCGTCTACTACAACCTGGGCAAGTTCAGCCAGGTCATCTCGGACTATGAACAGGTCCACTTCCACAGCGAGGCGCGACAGAAGCTCGAGGGCTTCGCCAGCTTCCTCCGGTACCAGGCACCTGGCTACTACCCAGAGGGCTGGCAGGACACGGGCTATGTCAAGCCCGACGCGGTGCAGGTCATGACCGTCCACCAGGCCAAGGGGCTGGAGTGGCCAGTCGTCTTCCTGCCCTGCCTCCAGGCCAACCGTTTCCCCCCGAAAAAGCCCGGTGGCAAAGGCAAGTGGCACGTCATCCCGAGGGAGGCGGTCCGGGGCGCCGACAGGTACGACGGGACGGTGGCGGACGAGCGGCGGCTGCTGTACGTAGCCTTGACCAGGAGCAAGAAGTACCTCTTTTGCTCCTGGGCACCTGACCCGTCCAACCAGCTCTACCGGCGCCCCTCCGAGTTCGTGCCCGAGCTGGAGCAAGGACCAGGAGTGATGACAACCGACCCTGCCCTGCAACCCGTGGCGCGCCTCTCGCCCGCTCCCAAGCGAGCCGTCACCAACATGGCGCTCAGTTTCAGCGACCTCAAGTACTTCTTCGAGTGCCCTTACGAGCTCAAGCTCCGGTCGCTGTACGGCTTCAACCCGCCTTTGGACCCGGCGCTGGGTTACGGCAAGTCGCTCCACAACGCCCTGGCCGAGGTGCACAAGCGGGCCCTCGCGGGCGAGGTGCCCTCTGCCAGCGAAGCCGCAGAGATCGTAGACCGCCACTTGCACCTGCCCTTTGCCTACCCGGCCTTGCGCGAAGCACTCCGGGCTTCGGCCGTTGACGCCGTGACCCGCTACCTTCGGGACAACGCCGAGGCCCTCCCCAAGACCGAGCATGCCGAGCAGATGGTCGAGATAGGCTTGGGCGGAGGCTTGGTGGTCAACGGGCGGGTTGACCTGGTCCGTCGCACCGACCGCCGGGAGGTCGTGGTCATCGACTTCAAGTCAACTGAGCGCGCTCAGGCAGAAGACGTGTCGCGCTTGCAGTTGCACACCTACGCGCTCGGCTACCGGGAGCTGACGGGCCAGCCAGCCGACCTGGTGCAGGTCTACAACCTCGACCGGGGCGAGCTCGCCCCACCCGAACCGGTGGACCAAGACCTGGAGGACAGGACGCGTGCCCAGGTCCGGCTAGCCGCCCAGGCCCTCCAGGCCAACCGGCTCAACAAGCTCGCCCGGTGGTCCAAGCCCTGCTCCCGGTGCGACGTGTCCGGGGTGTGCCGTTCGGCACCAGCTGTGAGGGCCTAGCAAACGGGCGGCACTTGCCACCGCTGCCGGGCCACCACCCCGGCCCCAGGTCATGGCCGAGGATCCAGGACTTTCAGCATCCCGATGAAGTTGGACAAGGTGCCGAGCTGTTCTTCGTCAATAGGGTCCGGGCTGAAGTGCATCACGTCGTTGCGGATCACCCTGACGTCGTCCAGGCTTTTGATGAACACAGGCCTGTCTATGGCCCAGCCCAGCTTCTCCCAGTGCTCCGGCCGTTCCAAGAGCCTAATGTACTCACCAAAAGCAAGATCCGTAGCAGACTGTACAACGCGGCCGCTGTCGCTAGGGTCGCTGGCAGCCTGGAGCAGCTCGGCGGTGAACACCTCGTCTATGGCGCGCCGTAGCCGTCGCTCGATCTCTCCGATAAGGAAAAATGGCCTTGCCAGACGGTTGTACTCCAAGGCGAGGTCAGCCACCGTGACGATGCCGCTGAGCGTCTTGTCCGGTCTGACCACGAACAAGAACTCCTTTTCGACGATCGTAGGTATGAGCGGTACCAGCTCATCCTCGAGCGACACCGGCACGGCCGGGACCACTGCGTCACGGAGCGAGCACTGGGGGCCCCTCAGTTGCGCCTGAGCTATGGACTTCCAGCTCACGGCACCACGCAGCTCACGCACGGACGACATGACGGCGAGCTGGGAGTAGTCGTCCTTCAGCATCAGCGCCTGGGCCCGGGCAAGTGTGTCGTTCGGGTTGACGCAGGACACCTCGCGGTTCGCAGACTGCAAGTGGCGCACCCTGAGGCCAGCAGCGGGCTGCACGTTGGCCGGCAACGGCAACCCAGTCCCGGCCCGTGGGCCCTTGTGCTCATCATCAGGCTGAAGGTGCACCAGCTTCACATGGTCGTCTATCCAGGCTTCTTCGAACGCTGGGTACGTCGTAAGGCCGTAAGACCTTAGGGCGTCCCTGATTGTGGGCGATCACCCGAACTTCGCGCTTTCTGATCACCGAAACTCGCGACGGCCTAGCTCTGCACTTCCTGACTCTGAGTGTGGCTGATGGGGGTGAGGAGCTCAA
>JAJPKN010000012.1 GCA_021323695.1 Actinomycetota bacterium
GAGTCGCGCAGTGCCCAAGCAAGCATGGCCGACATGGTTTGGGCCAACGTGCCTTTGGCGCTTGGGGCCACCAGCACAACCACCCCGTAATGCGTGAGTATGTCGTCCCAGGTCACCTGGCGCCGGCTAGACGACCACCAGTCACCGGCCTCGCGTAGTAGGCCGAGCTTGTTGCGGGCAGCCTCCGTGAGGGCCCGGCGGGCCGTGGTGCTCATGCCTTGGCCGTACAGGACAGTGAGGCGCCGCAGGGCATCCATGTGGTCGGGGCTGACATTGCCGTCGCTGATGGCCAGGGAAGCAGCTAGTCGGACAGCTGTCTGGTCGCCCTCGCCGCCAAGGAGGACATGAGCCGCGCGTAGCCGGTCGGCTCCAGCCAGGCCCGCGCTTTCTAGCGCTGCAGGGGTGGCCGCCTGGGCGGCGCACAGGGCGGCCATGAGCGCTTCGGTTGAGCGCCCCTGGATGGCCTGGTCGCCGAAGGCGTAGATCATGGCGTTCACTAGGCGGGCAGCTCGCTCAGCTATGCCGCCTGGTCCGGCTAGGAGGTCGATGGCTGGCGTGGAGGTGTCCGTGAGCGAGATGACTAGAGGCCGCACACCGGCAGCTTCAGCCCAAGCCACCCATTCACCTGGATGGCCCTCCTTCGTCTCAAAGGCGACCAGGGCCTGACTAGCCCCAGGTCGACCCGGCTTACCCGAGGGCCGTGCCCGCTCCAGGCAGGCCCAGGCCCATAGCGCCTGGACGAGGGCGGTCTTTCCCGTGCCTGGGATCCCGAGCACAGCGACGCCGATGTCCCGGGGGTTTGCCGATATGTGCACCTGCTCGCCAGCTGGCCCCAAGCCGACGAACGGTCCTATGTCGGCGGTGAGGGTAGCCGGTACAGGCCTCATGCGCGTCGCTCCAGGTTCAGCCGCGCTGCCGTGGGGACTGGCCACGCCGACAGCCATGGCTGGTCCGACGAGGAATGAGCGTCTGGCGAGCGGCCAGTCACCTGGGCTGGCAGCCATGACACGGTCCGCCTGGCCAGGCCCGCCTCTAATCCTGCGCTCAGGCTTGGGTGCTCTCGGCGGCAACAGTCGGCGGGGCGGGTTGGGCAGGCAGCCAGCAGCCAAGGCATGCCGGAGCCGGCGTTCGGTAGTCGGGATGGCTCCGGTAACCAGAGCGGCTGCCCATGCTCCACCCAGAGCCGCAGCGCTGGCCCCTAACAGCACATGCTTGTTGAGTACGCCTCCCATCAGGCCGGCTGTGCCTAGCCCAGCCGGGGCCAGCCAATGCCGGTGTCGACCGATCACGGCTTCGGTCTGGACCTCGAAGCCAGGCAAGGCACTAGCTAGTTGGCTGAGCAGTGAGCGCAGGACTGTGGTGTCTGGCGCGCCCGCCCAGGCCGAGGCGACAAGGGCTTCAGCCTCTGCTGAGTAATGACTGAGGCCCACACCTTGGGCGCGGAACCAACGTCGGGCCCGGTTGCGCTCAGCTCGGCTGGGAGAGCGGAGAGTCAGTGCTACCCAAGACCCCGAGGCCAAGGCTCGAGCCAAGGCCAGGGCGACCTCGGCAGGGTCGCTGCCCGCTTGGCTCTCGTGTGCTCCCATTGGGTCAGGTCGGGCCTCAAGCCAGCCGACTTGGCTGGCCCCAGCCAGGTCGGGTGGGCCGACCTGGGCAGGTCGGGCACCAACGGCAGCAGCCAGTGCCTTGGCTGCCTGCTCGCCGCGCAAGGCAGGCGCAGCCAGGTAGGCGACCGGCCCATAGCCGTCGTGGTATGCCACAAGTGCGGCCTGGCCGACCTGCCCGACGGTTGCCCCGAACAGTCGGGCGCGTACGACCACAGTCTCGACCGCTGGCGCGGCGCGCCCCAAGCGGTCCAGGCGCCACCAGGCCAGCGGGGGACGCTGCATACGCACCATGCGCGGCCCTTAAGCCCGGGCAGTCTGGTCCTGGTCGCGCAGGGCAGCCTGAAGCCAGGGTTCCAGCTTGGCCCGCAGGTCCCTAGCCCGCTCCAGCACCTCCATGGCGCTGGCGTGCCGGGCTGGCCCCGTCCACCACACAGCGTCCCCACCGGCCTCCGTGGGTGCCCGAGCTAGCCACGGGCCAGCAACATCGACCAGCATGTCCAAGTAGAGGGCTATGTCTTGGTCGTTGTTGCGCAAGAGGTCGGTGATTTCGTCGACCACCGATTCTGCCCACAGGCAGATGCTCATCAGCACGTACGAACCCCAGTGATCTCGTACCACGGCGCGGGCCCATTCCGGGCCCAAGTCAGCATCAGCCCAAGGCAACGTGAGGTGGTCCAGCTCAGGGTCGGGCCCACCTTCGAGCCAAGCTCTGGCCCGGTCGGCTGTGAGTTCGCCGGCTTCCAGCAATGAGCTGACGTCGAGCCAGGTGCCGGTGGCTTGGTCATAGATGCCGGCAGCAACCAGCTCGATGCCTACCCGAGCTGTCCAGTCCTCCAGCTCCTCGCCATCGGCCGGTGTGGCCACCTCAACTGGGAGCCATAGGAGCGGGTTCCAGAGAGCTTCGGGCTTAAGCCTTGGCCCGTAGCAATGCGGAGGGGCCAAAGTGCTAAGGACTGGTCGCCGCGGTAGGGCTACGCCGATCAGGGGCGACCAGAAGAGCTCATCCTGGCCGAGGCCCCATTCGGCCATCTGGGCGCTAACCCGGGCCAGGGCATGCACCGGCCCACGGGACAATAGGAGCGGTTCGTCCGGCTCCAGTAGCCAGGCACGTCGCCTAGGAGGACGCATCAGAACGGTTCTTCTTCCTCGTCCCAAGTGGCATTGCCATTGGGTGTTGGGACCGGCTGAAGCTGAGATGTGCTGGCCGGGTGGCCCGCGCTGGCCAGTACTGAGCGTGCGTCAGCCAAGCCCGATGGCACGACCCGGCTGGGCTGGGCCACGGCAGCCGCAGGGGCCACGGCAGCCGCAGGGGCCACGGCAGCCGCAGGGGCCACGGCAGCCGCAGGGGCCACGGCAGCCGCAGGGGC
>JAJPKN010000015.1 GCA_021323695.1 Actinomycetota bacterium
AAGTGCTTCCCTGTCCTCCGGTGTCAACTGGAGAGCAGGGGCAGGTCCATGAGCCATTGCCAAAGGCTATCACAACCGCGCGCTCATCATTCGGACACTACACTAGCCTGCCTCTGCGACCTGGCGACCAGGCCAGGAGTAGGGCACCCACCTTTCGTTGACGACCGCCCAGCCACGACCGAGGGGCGCCCGACCTGGGTGATCTCCTCGACGTCGTCGGCGCCGTAGTCGGTGATGAACAGTTCACCCGAGTGGGCTGTGTACGTCTTGGACTGCACCGTGGTCGGTCGCCCCCGGGCGGCGCTCCTCGGGCCAGGTGTTGCACCACAGGCAGGTCCAGGACAGGTTCTCGACGTCGTTGTCGCCCCCGTGGAAGCGGGCCAGCTTGTGGCCGAGGCTGCCGACCCGGCGGCCCACGTGGGCCCACTGCAGGGGTGCCCCGTTGGGCCCAGAAGGGCGGTTCTCCACGGCCAGTGAACCGCAGTAGCAGCAGTGCCCACGGGCCGCTTCGAGCACACCGAGGACCATGGCCGCCGTCACCCGCTTGGTGGGCGCCGGCGACATCAACCGCTTGCGGTTCGCCTTGGCGGCCTTGGCAGCGCACCACGCCTGGCGCTCGGCCGGCGTGGTCTTGGACAGGTAGTCCTCCCAGGACCGGTACACGGGTGGGGGCGCCGGCCCCAGGCTCGGTGTGTCCTTGGGGCGTCCCCGCGGTCTGAGGCTGCTCAGGAGCTTGGAGGCCTCGTCAGGGGGCAAGGTGAGAGCGAAGGCGAGGATCTCGGCCCTTGTAGGCGCTTCTGCCCGGGCCGGCCCGGTCGAGGGGTCGGACGCCCACCTTTCGCTGAAACCCGTGCCAGCGAGGCACTCCTCGCACACCCAGCTAACATGCTCGGCCCCGCCCCGGTTTGTCACCAAGAACCAGTAGCGCTCGGCCTCGTCGCCGTCCTCGACGACGTGGGGGCAGTCCTCGTCACGGGACGCCCTCTTGGCCAGGGGACGCAGGGCCTCGTCTCCTTGCACGCACCCCCAACAGAAGCGGTACTCCAGGACCTCCTTGCTTCCTCTGGACCACGTGCGCTCGAACGGCTCGGAGCAGACCAGCCCGGTGTTGGACGGGAAGTCGGTACCGCAGGCGGCACAGCGGCTCGGTGCCGACGACGAGGGGTCTGGGAGTTCGGCCATGGCGCTCCTCGGGGACAGCCCAGCTCCTGCACCAGGGCCGTAGGACCCCGGCGCTCTGATCCTACGCCGCAGGCCCTGGCTCCCAGGGAAGGCCGACGCGGGCTTCGAGCCGCACCTCTCCTCCGCCCGACGGAGGCGATCGCCGGCAGAGGACGTCTCGACGAGCTGTGCCCCTTCTGGCCTGGTGCCTCTGGGGGCGGCGCGTTGGCAGAAATGTTGGCAAAAGCCCGACGAAGGGTGGCAGTTAGGCACCCTGGGCTCCGCCGCACCGCCTCTGACATGCACTTTTACTGGCAGCCCCAACGGGGTTCGAACCCGTGTCTCCACCTTGAGAGGGTGGTGTCCTGGGCCTCTAGACGATGGGGCCGGGCCTGGTGCAGTTTAGACGACCAGCGCCGCCCGGGCGGCTCCGGGACCTGGGCACCTCAATGGTGCCTGACGGGCGTCCTTTGCCCTGGCCCGGTGCCCGGTGCTGCAAAACCGGTGCCCGGTACCGCAAAGACTGCCCATGGGGGCCACCTTCCAGGCATGGGGCCGCGCACCGCGACAGCACCCACCCGGTAGGTAGGGCGCGTCGCAGGGCAGGGACGGCCCGTCCACAGGACAGGGCAGGCCAAGCGCACTGCGGGGCGATGAAAGCCCGCGTAGGGCGCACTCGGACTGTCAGCCACCCGGGCGGCCAGGCCCCCTCAAGCCGGCGGCGAGCACACCAGGCCGGACCGCAGGGCAGCCAGGATGACGCCCACCGCCACCGCAGCTGTCTCCGCCCGGAGCACCTGCGGCCCCAGGCTCACCTTCTCTGGCACAGCCGCGAGCTCTTCGTCGCTCCACCCGCCCTCGGGGCCGACCAGGACGGTGGGCGTGGCCAGGGTGAGGGCCGTGCCCGAAGGGTCGCAAAGCGCCAGCCCACCAGCCGTGGCCCTGCCGACCGGCCCGGTCGCCCCAGCCTGGGTAGCCACCCCATATGAGCCGGCCAGCTCCACCGGACCGCTAGCTACATGACCAGCCGGCCCGTAAGGCCAGGGGCCAACTGGCTTGCCAGGTACAGGACCGGCCCGCCCGCCAGCGACAAAGCGACTAGGCCCGCTAGGTACGAGGCCGCCGGGTACGAAAGACGCGAACGGCACCGGCCCTTCCACCTCCGGCAGCCACAACCGTCGGCTCTGCATGGCTGCCTCGCGGGCCACGGCCCGTAGCCGTTCGAGCTGGCGAGCCCCTCGGCCCCCCTCCCAGCGGGCCACGCTGCGAGCCGACGTCATGACCACGATGCGGTCAACCCCGAGCTCAGTGAGCTTTTGGACCGTCCACTCCGGCCTGGCGCCCTTGGTGAGGGCGAAGGCTACCGTCAGCGCCGGGGTAGGCGGTGACCGCCCGGCGACGACCTCGCCGGTCGGGCGCAACTGCGGGAGGCCCTGCCACTCGCAGGCCCTCCAGCTACCCCGGCCGTCCCCGGCTGAGACGGCCTCACCCGGGCGCAGGCGCAGCACACGGGCGAGGTGATGGAAGTCCGTGGTGCCCAGCTCGGGACGGGCCAGGTCCTCGACGAACACGTGAGCGGCCACCCGGCGCAACCTTTCCCCGTCAAAGTCCCCGTCAGGGCCCCCAAAAGGACCCCCGTCGAGGCCCCCGACGAGGCCGGAGCCGCCGGTCTGGCGGCCGGGGCCGAGCGCAGCGCCGGGGCCGCCGCCCTCGCTGGCGCCGCTGCCCTGGTCGTCGGCGCTCTCGCTCGTGCTGCTAGCGCTACTTGAACGCACTACGGATACGGCCGACCAAGCCGCTCGCGTCGGGCGGTGCCACCTCTTCGTGGCGCTCGGCGGCGAAGCGCCGGAGCAGCTCTTCCTGGGCGGGCGTGAGGTCGGTCGGGGTCCTCACCACGATCGTCACGATCAGGTCCCCCCGGCCCCGCCGCTGCAGGTGGGGGACGCCCCGGCCCCGCAGGCGCACCTCGTGGCCGCTCTGGCACCCGGGCGGCACCGTGACCTCCTCCGGGCCCTCGATGGTCTCGACCTTGAGCTGGGCACCCAGGGCGGCCTGGGCCATGGTCGCCTCCACGATGGTGCGCAGGTCGTAGCCGTCCCGGACCAAGGTGGGGTGGGGCCGGACCCGCAGGTGGAGGTACAGGTCTCCTGGCGGCCCACCCCGGGGGCCCGCTGCCCCCCGGCCCGACAGCCGCAGAGTGGAGCCGTCGTCGACCCCGGCCGGCACCTCGACGCTGTAGGTGCGTTCCTCCAGCCGCCGGCCCTGGCCCCTGCACTCCGGGCAAGGCGACGCGATCTCCTCGCCGGTGCCCCCGCAGCGGGGACAGGGGCTGGAGGTGACCATCTGGCCCAGCAGGGACTGGCGCACCCGGCGCAGCTCGCCGGTGCCGTGGCAGGTGGAACACGTGACCGGGGTGGTCCCCGCCCGGGCACCGCTGCCCGAGCAGGCCGAGCACACCACGCCGGCTCGGACGGTGACCTCCCTTTCGGTGCCCAAGACCGCCTCGGCGAAGTCGAGGTCCAAGACAGCCTCGACGTTCTCTCCCTGGGGCGGGCCGGCACGCCTGGCCCCGGCCCGGGGGCCAAAGGGGCTGCCCCCGAAGAAGGCGTCGAAGATGTCCCCCAGCCCCGAGCCGGCGGTGAACCCGGCGAAGGGGTCGCCCCCCCTTTCCCCCTCCGGCCCGAACATGTCGTAGCGGCGGCGGCGCTCGGGGTCCTTCAGGGTCTCGTAGGCCCGGTTGACCAGCTTGAACCGCTCGACCTTGGCCTCGTCGGGCGGGCCGGTGTGGGTGTCGGGGTGCAGTTCCCGGGCCAGGCGGCGGTAGGCACGCTTGATCTCGTCGTCGGTCGCCTGGCGGCTTACCCCCAGGACCTCGTAGTAGTCCGGCTCAGCCATGGCCGTTGCCCTCGAAGCGGGGCCCGCGGGCGGCCCCCCGGCCCGCGCCGGCGGGGGCCGGCCCCGGGCTGGCCGGCACCGGGGCCTCGGCTGTGGCCTTCTGCCTGGTGCGCCTGCCGCTGCCGCCGCCTTCGCTCAGGGCCTTGGTGAGCTGCTTGGACACGACGGCCACGGCCGTCATGGCCTGGTCGTAGTGCATGCGGGTGGGCCCGAGGATGCCCACCGTGCCGGCTCGCTCCCCGTCCACGTCGTAAGGGGCCACCACCACCGAGCAATCGGCCAGGGGAGCCAGCCCGTGCTCGGTCCCGATGGCCACCGACAAGCCCCGGTCCAAGACGTCTTTCAACAAGCTGACCAGCACGAACTGCTGCTCCAAGATGCCCAGGACCTGGCGGATGGTGCTCACCGCGTCGAAGGCGGCCGCCATGCGGGCCGCCCCGCCGACAAAGACGTGCTCGGCGGCGTCAGGGTCGGGCTTGCGCAGGGCCTGCAGCGTCATGGACATGAGGTTGTCAACCGCAACGTCCCCCGTCCTGGGCATAGAGCCGGCCCGTTCCAGGTGGGAGCCGACCAAGGACGCGGCCAGGGCCGCCGAAGCCTGCTGGACCTGGGCTTCTTCGATGTCAGCGGGCAGCTCCAAGGACCGCCTTTCCACCGCCCCGTTGCCCAGCACAGCCAAGGCCAGCACCACCCGCCGGGACAGCTTGACCAGCTGGAAGGACCGCACCCGGCCCGGCTCGGGGGCGTTGGGCGCCACGACCACGGCCGCGTAGTCGGTCAGCTTGGAGAGCAGCTCGCTGGTCTCGTGGAGCAGGTGCTCGAGCTCGCCGTGGGTCCGGGCGAAGAACATCCGGACCAGCTCGGCCTGGGCCGGCCCGAGGGGCGCCGGCCCGGCCAGGGAGTCCACGAAGAACCGGTAGCCCTTGTCCGTCGGTACCCGGCCGGCACTGGCGTGCGGCTGCAGCAGGTAGCCCTCCTGCTCCAGCACGGCCATGTCGTTGCGGACGGTGGCGGGCGAGACCCCCAGGTTGCCCAGCTCGGTGACATGGGCAGAACTGACGGGCTGAGCCTCCCGGATGTAGCATTCGACAACGGCGCGAAGGATGGCAGCTTTGCGGTCGTCCATCATCTCTGGCACTCAAGGTTACCGAGCGCCAGGGCCGTGGGTGTGCCCACGCCTCGTCCCGTGTACTAAATTATGACTGGTTTGGTCGTATTTCGGCTCGAGCTCGCAAGCAGGCCTCGAGCCCGCAAGTAGGGAGGAACAGTGCCCGGACAGCTCGTAGCCCCTCACGGTGGCACCCTTGTCGACCTCGTCGTCGGCCCCCAGCGGGCCTCGGAGCTGAAGGCCGAGTCGCGCCACTGGCCGTCGTGGGACCTGACCGCCCGCCAGCTGTGCGACCTGGAGCTGTTGGCCAACGGGGGCTTCTCGCCGCTGCGGGGCTTCCTGGGCGAGGAGGACTACGAGTCGGTCTGCCAGCGGATGCGCCTGGCCAACGGGGACCTGTGGCCCATCCCCATAACCCTTGACCTCCCGGAGGAAAAGGCGGCCGAGCTGGCACCGGGCATGAGCCTGGCTCTCCGGGACCCCGAAGGGGTCATGCTGGCCGCCCTCCACATCTCCGAGCTGTACCGCCCCGACCGGGAACGGGAAGCCAAGTTGGTCTTCGGCACCACCGACCGGGCCCACCCGGGAGTGGCCTACCTGCTGGACCGGTCCGGGCCGGTCTACGTCGCCGGCCAGCTGGAGGCCATCAGCCTCCCGGTCCACTACGACTACAAGGCGCTGCGGCTGACACCCGCCCAGCTGCGGGCCCGCTTCGAGCAGCTGGGCTGGGAAAAGGTCGTGGCCTTCCAGACCCGCAACCCCATGCACCGGGCCCACGTCGAGCTGACCCTGCGGGCCGCCCGCCAGCTAGAGGCCAACTTGCTCATCCACCCCTCGGTGGGCATGACCAAGCCGGGCGACGTCGACCACCACACCCGGGTCCGCTGCTACCAGGCGGTCATGAAGGGCTACCCGCACGCCACGGCCACCCTCGCCCTGTTGCCCCTGGCCATGCGCATGGGAGGGCCCAGAGAGGCAGTCTGGCACGCCATCATCCGCAAGAACCACGGCGCCAGCCACTTCATAGTCGGGCGCGACCACGCCGGGCCGGGCAAAGACAGCACGGGCAAGCCTTTCTACGGGCCTTACGACGCGCAGGCGCTGCTGGGGGAGCACTCCGAGGAGCTGGGTATCGGTATGGTCCCGTTCCAGCAGATGGTCTACGTCGAGGACCGGGACGAGTACATGCCCACCGACGAGGTCCCGCCGGGGTCCCGGGTCCTCGACATCTCCGGCACCGAGCTGCGCCGGCGCCTGGCCCAGGGCCGGGAGATCCCGTCGTGGTTCACCTTCCCCGAGGTGGCGGCCGAGCTGCGCCGGAGCTTCCCTCCCCGTTCCCGCCAAGGTTTCACCGTGTTCTTCACCGGCCTTTCCGGCTCGGGCAAGTCGACCATCGCCAGCATCCTGCTCACCAAGCTGCTGGAAGAAGGCGGCCGGCCGGTCACCTTGCTGGACGGCGACATCGTCCGCAAGCACCTGTCGTCCGAGCTCGGTTTCTCCAAGGAGCACCGGGACATCAACATCCGCCGCATCGGCTGGGTCGCCTCCGAGATCACCAAGAACGGCGGCATCGCCATCTGCGCCCCCATCGCCCCCTACGAGCCGGTCCGCCAGGAGGTCCGCCAGATGGTCGAGGCAGTGGGCGGCTTCGTCCTGGTGCACCTGTCCACCCCGCTGGAGGTGTGCGAGGCGCGCGACCGCAAGGGCCTGTACGCCAAGGCTCGGGCCGGCCTGGTGAAGGAGTTCACCGGCATCTCCGACCCCTACGAAGCCCCCGAGCAGGCCGAGGTGCGCATCGACACCAGCCAGGAGACGGCTGAGGCGGCCGCCCAGCGGGTGATGCTGTACTTACAGCGGGAGGGCTACCTGGGGGCACCCTAGCCGGCACCCGGCGCCCGGGGCCGAAGCCAAGGCGCCTAGCTGTCCAGCCTGAGGGCCTGGATGAAGGCCTCCTGGGGTACTTCCACCCGCCCGATGCTCTTCATGCGCTTCTTGCCCTCCTTTTGCTTCTCCAACAGCTTGCGCTTGCGGGTGATGTCCCCGCCGTAGCACTTGGCCAGCACGTCCTTGCGCTTGGCCTTCACGGTCTCCCGGGCGATGATGCGGCCCCCGGCCGCGGCCTGGATGGGCACGTCGAAAAGTTGCCGGGGTATGAGCTCGCGCAGCTTCTCGGCCATCCGCCGGCCGTGCTCGGCCGCGTCCGAACGGTGCACTATGGCGCTGAAGGCGTCGACCGGCACCGAGTTCAACAAGATGTCCACCTTCACCAGGTCCCCGGGCACGAACCCGGCCGGCTCGTAGTCCAAGCTGGCATAACCCCGGGTGCGGCTCTTCAGGGCGTCGAAGAAGTCCATCACCACTTCCGAAAGGGGCAACTTGTAGACCAGCTCGACCCGTTCGGGCGACAGGTACTCCATGCGGACCATCTCCCCCCGGCGGCCCTGGCACAGCTCCATCACCGTGCCGGTGCTCTCGGCCGGCAGGAGCATGGTCGCTTGGACATAAGGCTCTTCGACCTGGGCGATCCTTTGAGGGGGCGGCATCTCGGCCGGGCTGTGCAACCGGGCCGTCGTGCCGTCGGTCAGCCGGGCCAGGTACTCGACGCTGGGCGCGGTGGCGATGAGCGACAGGCCGAACTCCCGCTCCAGGCGCTCCCGGACGATGTCCATGTGCAGCAAGCCCAAAAAGCCGCAGCGGAAGCCGAAGCCGAGCGCTGCCGACGTCTCGGGGGTGAACGATATGGACGAGTCGGACAAGCGCAGTTTTTCCAACGAGTCCCGTAGGGCTTCGAAGTCGTCGCCGTCGGTCGGGTAGAGGCCGCAGAACACCATGGGCTTGGGCTCCCGGTAGCCGGCCAGCGGCTCTTGGGCCGGGCGGGCCGCCTCGGTCACCGTCTCGCCACTGCGGGCTTCGCCCACGTCTTTGATCCCGGCGATGAGGTAACCGACCTCGCCCGGGCCCAGGGCGCCGACCTCGGTCGGGGCCGGCAGCCGGACCCCCAGCTCTTCTGCCTCGTGGGTACGGCCAGTCTGCATGAAGCGCAGCTTGGCGCCGGTGCAAAGGACGCCGTTGACCACCCGGACGGCGCTCACCACTCCCCGGTACTGGTCGTAGTAGGAGTCGAAGATGAGGGCTTGGAGCGGGGCCGAGGGGTCGCCCGCCGGTGCCGGGATGCGTTCGCAGATGGCATCGAGGAGCTCCGCCACGCCCTCGCCGGTCTTGGCCGAGACGCGCAGGATCTGGCTGGCCGGGATGCCGAGGACGGTCTCGATCTCGGCGGCGCAGCGCTCGGGGTCGGCCGCCGGCAGGTCGATCTTGTTGAGCACGGCCAGGATTTCCAAGTTGTGCTCCAGGGCCAGGTAGGCGTGAGCCAGCGTCTGGGCCTCGATGCCCTGGGCGGCGTCCACCAGCAGCACCACCCCCTCGCAGGCAGCCAGGCTGCGGCTCACCTCGTAGCTGAAGTCCACGTGGCCGGGCGTGTCGATCAGGTGGACGGTGTAGCCCTTCCAGCGCACCCGCACGTTCTGGGCCTTTATGGTGATGCCCCGTTCGCGCTCGATGTCCATCGAGTCGAGGTACTGGTCCCGCATCTCCCGGGGGCTGACGGCCCCCGTCAGCTCCAAGATCCGGTCCGACAAGGTCGACTTGCCGTGGTCGATGTGGGCCACGATGGACAGGTTGCGGATCCTGGTCTGGTCCACGGTCGCAGGCGCGGGCCCGGTGTCGCTCATCCGGCCACCAGTTTGGCGCATGCCGGCCCGCCCTCCGGGCCGCCCCCGGATCTGCTAGCCTGCAAGGCTCTGTGGCAAATGTCAAAAGCCAGGTCAAGCGGAACAAGACCAACGAGAAGCGGCGCCAACGCAACAAGGCAGCCAAGTCAGAGCTGAAGACCCGCATCAAGACGGCTCTTCAGGCCACCGAGCAGGGAGACGAACAGGCGGCCGAGCACGTGCGCATGGCGGCAAAGAGGCTGGACAAGGCGGCCGCCCGGGGGATCATCCACCCCAACCAGGCCGCCAACCGCAAGTCCGCGCTCATGCGCACGGCCGCCCGTTCGGCGGCTGCCCGCCGGCCCTAGTGCCTCAAGGCCTCGCCGGCCCAGGCGGGCGCCGGGGACGGCCCGAGGCCCGGGCCAGCCGGCAGAGGCGGGCGACGAGCACCTCGAGGACCAGCTCGGGGGGCCAGTCAGTCTTGCCCTTCAGGTCGAGCTCGGCACCGGCCAGGGCCACCACCGCGTCCCCCAGCCTTGCCGGGCCCAGCCTTCGGGCCAGGTCCAGGGCCTTGCGGGCGGGGAAGGTGCTGCGGCCTTTGGCCAGGCCCAAGATCTCGGCGGCCTGGGCCTCGGTGACCGGCTCGGGCGACTGGACCGCCAAGGCGTCGGTGAAGTGGCGCTGCAAGATGGCGAGCACGACCAAGGGGTGGCGGCCACCCGCTTCGAGCAGGCGGTGCAAGGCCTTCAGGGCGGTGTCGGACCGGCCCTCGTCGATGGCGTCGGTGAGCTCCCAAGGGGGCACTGCGCCCGGGCTGCCCAAGTAGGGCTCGATGTCCTCCGGCCCGAGCCTCGCCCCGGGGCCGTAAGCCGCCTCCAGGGCATCCAAGATGCCGTTCAGCCGGCCGAGGTCCTCGCCCAGGTGGGCCTCGACCAGGGCCACCGCCGCCGGCGCCAGCTTGAGCGGGGCCCGGCCCAGGCGCTCGCTCACCCACTCGTGGGCCTGCCGGGTGCCCACGTTGGTGCTGATGACCGCCCCCACCGCCCGGACGGCGGCGGCCAGCTTGGCCGGGACCTGGCCACCGCCCCCGGCCAGCACGAGGCGGGTGGTTGGCAGGGGCTCGGCCAGGTAAGCGAGCAGGGGCTGGGCCTGTTCGAGCCCGAAGCGGCCTATGTCCCTCACCACCACCACCCGCCGGTCGGCCAGGAAAGGCGGCGTGCGGCAACTGTCGGCCACCCGGGCCAGGTCCAGGTCGTCGTCGGCCAGGTCTTCGAGGGCGAGGGCGGGGTCGCTGCCACCCAGGAGCTGCTGCACCAGTTCGCTGACCGCCTGGCGGACCAAGGAGGGGTCGTCGCCCTCGACCAGCCAGGCGCAGGGCTCGGGCCAGCCCCCCGAGGGCTCAGGGCTGCGCCCTGAAGGCTCGGGGCGGCTCACCAGGTGCCCCCGGGCAGGCGCAGCGGGCTTCGCCCGGCCTCGCTCCCCGGGGGCTGCTGCCCCAGCCCCCCCGCCCCCAGCTCGCCCGCCGGCCCCAGCTCGTTGGCCCGGGCCTCCAGCACCGCCGCCAGCATGTCCCTCACCCGGCAGGCCCCCCGGACATCGTGGGCCCGCAGGGCCCGGCACCCCAGGGCAACCCCCAGGGCGTGAGCAGCAACCGTGGCCTCCCGGCGCTGGTCCACCTCCAGGCCGAGCAGCCGGCCGAGGAAGGTCTTGTTGGACGCGGACAGCAGGAGCGGGTAGCCCAAGCTGGCCAGCTGGCCCGAGGATCTCAGCAGGCACAGGGACTGCTCGGCCGTCTTGCCCAGGTCGAGGCCGGCGTCGAGCACCACCCGGGTGGGCGGGATGCCGGCGGCCACGGCCCGGCGCGCCCGTTCCAGCAAGAACGCCTTGACCTCCCCGACCAGGTCCTCGTAGACCGGTTCGGGGTCGGGTACCCGGGGAGCCAGGCGGATGTGGGTGGCGACCACCGACGCCCCGGCGGTGGCGGCCACCTCCAGGTACCTCGGGTCGGCGAAGCCGCTGATGTCGTTGCCGAGCACCGCACCGGCCCGGAAGGCCTCCGCCGCCACCGACGCCCGCCAGGTGTCCACCGAGACAGGCACGTCGAAGCGGGCCACCAAGCCCTCGATGGCCGGCACCACCCGGTCGAGCTCTTCGGCTTCGCTCACCTCCGGCCCCGGCCCCGCTTTGACCCCGCCCACGTCCAACAGGTCAGCCCCCTCAGCCACCGCCTGCTCGGCCCTCCGCCAGAAGGCGTCCATCTGCCAGGTGGCCCCGCGGTCGAAGAACGAGTCCGGGGTGCGGTTCAAGATGCCCATCACCAGGGCACGGGTGGTGAGGTCGTAGCGGCGGCTCCCGAGCTCCAGCTCCAGCACCATGGCGGTGACGAGGCTAACCCAAGGGGGGCCGGCCCGGCGCAGCCAGCCGGGGCTGCGGCCTCGGCCAGCCCGCCCGAGGTGGCCGGGCCTGGGGAGGTCAGAACAGCCGAGAGGTGAGCGCTCGGCGGTAGCTGGCCACCCGGGGGTCGCCCGGGCCCATGAGCTCCAGCAGGTCCAAGTACTCCTGGCGGGCGGCGTCGTCCTCCTTGACCCGCTCCAAGAGGGCGTCCAGCCGCTCGGTCACGTCCCGCTCCTCGCCCACCCGGGCACGAGCCTGCAGGTGGCGCACCTCGGAGGTCTCCGGGAGCCGGGCCAACAAGGCCAGGGCTTCTTGTTTTTCCGCCTCTCCCCCCTTGTCCACCAGCAGCGTGGCCAGGGAAAGGATGGCCTTTTCGTGGCCGGGCTCCAGCTCCACCGCCTTGCGCAGGGAGGCTTCGTCCCCGGCTGCCACCAGCTCGTCCACCTCGGTGGGAGCCGGGGCCACCTGCTCCAGCCAGGCCCGGACCGCCGGCTCGGGCTGGGCCCCGATGAAACCGCTGACCACGTTCCTGTCCTTGAGGGCGTACACCGCGGGGATGGACTGGACCTGGAAGGTGGCCGCGACCCGGGGGTTGGCGTCGACGTCCACCTTGGCCAGCACCACGGTGCCGGCGCGCTCGGCCACGACCTTTTCCAGTACCGGGCTGAGCATGCGGCAGGGCCCGCACCACGCCGCCCACAGGTCCACCACCACGGGCACCTGTTGGGAACGGTCCAGTACCTCGGCCTCGAAGGTCGCGTCCGTGACATCAATAACGTGTGGCATTGATAGGTATAGCGTCGGGAGGCAGGATGACATTCCCCCGCTGCCCGCTCCAGGTGACGAAGTGACCTTTGCCACAGTCCGCAGTTGGCCGGCGCTGGAGCACCCGGTCCTCGTGCTCGGCCTGCAGGGCTGGGTCGACGCCGGGTTCGCCGCCACCACGGCGGTCGAGTCCCTGCTGAGCTCGCTGCCCCATGAGGTCATGGCCACCTTCGACGCCGACGCCCTCATCGACTACCGCTCCCGGCGCCCCATGTTGAAGTTGTCCAACGGCCGCCACCTCGGGCTCACCTGGCCTGAGCTGCGCCTGCTGGCGGCGGCCAACCCCGGGGGCCGCAGCCTGCTCGTCCTGTCGGGCCCCGAGCCGGACATGCGCTGGCACGAGTGGAGCACCGAGGTGGTGGCCCTCGGGCTCCAGGCTGGGGTGGAGCTGGTGGTCGGGCTGGGGGCGTTCCCGGCGCCGGTCCCCCACACCCGGCCCGTCCGGCTGACGGCCACGGCCAGCAGCGACGAGCTGGCCGGCCAGGTCGGCTTCCTGCCCATGGCCATGGAGGTGCCCGCTGGCGCCCAAGCCGTCTTGGAGGTCGCCTTTTCCGACGCCGGCGTGCCCTCGGTCGGCATCTGGGCACGGGTGCCCCACTATGCCTCGGGCATGCCCTACCCCGAGGCCGCTGCCACCTTGCTGGACGAGCTGGCTCGCCTGAGCGGCGTCCAGCTCGACACCGAGGAGCTCCACCAAGCCGGGCGCAAGGCCCGCGACCAGATCCAGGAGCTGATCGCCGCCAGCGAGGAGCACTCGGCCATGGTCCGCCAGCTCGAAGCTCAGCACGACGCCGAGCTCGGGATGTCGGCCACCGAGTTCACCCGCCTGCCCACCGGGGACGAGATCGCCGCGGAACTGGAAAAGTACCTCCGAGGCGAGGCCCGCTAGCCCACCGCTAGCCCGTCCGGCCCGGCCCTGGGGGCGCAAGCCAGGCTCAGACGACGATGTTCACCAGGTGGGGGGGCCGGGCGATGACCCGCTGGGGTGAGCGCCCGGCCAGTTGGGCAACGACCTTGGCGGAAGCCAGCGCCGCGGCCACCACCTCGTCTTCGGTCGCCTCCCGGGCCACCTCGATGCGGTCCCTGAGCTTGCCGTTCACCTGCACCACCAAAGTGGCACGCTCGTCGGCCAGCAAGGCCGGGTCGGCCACGGGCCAGGGCTGGGCATGCACGTCGGCGTCAGGGCCATGGCGGCGGGACCACAGCTCGGCGGCCACATGAGGTGCCATGGGCGCCAGGAGCAACAGCAGCGTGTCCACCGCGTGGGCCAAGGTGGCCGGGCGCGCCCCTCCAGGCGACTGGACGTAGCGGTAGAGGAGGTTGGTGTGCTCCCTCAGCGCGGCCACCGCAGTGTTGTAGGACCAGCGCTCGAAGTCCTGGGTCACCCGGGCGACCAGACGGTGGGTGGCCCGGGCCACCTCGGTGTCCTCGCTGCTCTCGTCCCTCTCGGTCAGCTTGGCCTGGTCGACCTCTCCGGTGCCCAGGCGCCAGACCCGGTCCAGGAAGTGGCGGCACCCCTCGATCACCTCGTCGGTCTGGTCGGTCCAGTCGAAGTCGTCCGCCGGAGGCCCCACGAACAAGTGGAAGATGCGCAGGGAGTCCGCCCCCAGCCGGTTGAAGTACTTCTCGGGCGCGATCAGGTTGCCCTTGGACTTGGACATCTTGGTCCCCCCCATGCGGATCATGCCCTGGGTGAACAGCCGCTTGAACGGTTCTTTCAGTTCCTTCGGCCCCAGGCCGACATCGCCCAGCGCCCGGGTATAGAACCGTGAGTAGAGCAGGTGCAAGATGGCGTGCTCGATGCCACCGATGTACTGGTCGACGGGCATCCAGTGCCGAGCGGCCTGCTCGTTGACCGGGGCCGAGCGGTCCCAGGGGTCGCAGAACCTGAGGTAGTACCACGAGGAGTCGACGAAGGTGTCCATGGTGTCGGTCTCGCGCTCGGCCCTCGACCCGCACCGGGGGCAGGTCGTCCACCGGAACCCCTCGTGGTAGTGCAGGGGGGACTCGCCGGTCGGCCGGAACTCCACGTCGTCGGGCAGTAGCACGGGGAGCTGGTCTTCGGGCACCGGCACGAGGCCGTCGTTGGGGCAGTACAGGACCGGGATGGGGCAGCCCCAGTAACGTTGGCGGGAGACCAGCCAGTCCCGGAGCCGGTACTGCACGCTCGCCTGGCCGATGCCGGTCTCCTCCAGCCAGGCGATGGCCCGCTTCTTGGCCTCGGCGACGCTCAGCCCGTCGAGCCACTGGCTGTTGATGGCAGGGCCGTCCCCGGCATAGGCCTCCCCCTCCCAGCCCTCGGGTGGCTGGACCGTGCGGATGATGGGCAGCCCGTAGGCCCGGGCGAAGTCCCAGTCCCGCTGGTCCTCGCCGGGCACCGCCATGATGGCGCCCGTCCCGTAGCTCATGAGCACATAGTCAGCCAGGTAAATGGGGACCTGCTTGTTGGTGAAGGGGTTGAGGGCGTACGCGCCGGTGAAGATCCCTCGCTTTTCGGCCGCGGTCTCAGTTGACTGGCGCTCGACCTCCGACTGGGCCCTCACCCGCTCCACGAAGGCCTCCACCGCTTGCTTGTGCTCAGGCGGCACGATCGACGCTACGAGCGGGTGCTCGGGGGCCAGCACCACGAAGGTCATACCGAAGGCAGTGTCCGGCCGAGTGGTGAAGACCTCGACCCGGTGGGGCGTGCCCACCACGGGTAGCTCGAAGCGGGCACCCTCGGAGCGGCCGATCCAGTTGCGCTGCATGGTCTTGACCCTCTCGGGCCATTCCAAGCCGTCCAGGTCGGCCAGGAGCTCGTCCGCGTAGGCGGTGATCCGGAAGAACCATTGCTCCAGGTCCCTCCGGGTCACCAAGTCGCCGCTGCGCTCGCAGGTGCCGTCCGGCCGGACCTGCTCGTTGGCCAGGACGGTGGCGCACCCGGGGCACCAGTTGACCGGGGCCATCTTGCGGTAGGCCAGGCCAGCCTCCAAGAACCGCAGGAAGATCAGCTGGTTGAACCGCATGTAGTCGGGGTCGTGGCTGCGGAGGGCCCGGCGCCAGTCGTAACCCGCCCCCAGGCGGCGCAAGGAGCCCTGCAGCTCGGCGATGCGCGCCTCGGTGAAGAGGCGAGGGTGGGCGCCCCCTTTGATCGCCGCGTTCTCTGCCGGCAAGCCGAAGCTGTCGAAGCCGATCGGGCTCAGCACGGCGTAGCCCTGCATGGTGCGCCAACGCACGTTCAGGTCCCCGAAGGTGTAGTTGCGCACGTGGCCCTGGTGGGCCGGCCCGCTCGGGTAGGGGTACATGCACAGCACGTAGAACGGCGGCCTGGGGTCGTCGTTTTCCACCTCGTTCGCGTGCTGGGCAGCCCAGCGGGCCTGCCAGCGCTGCTCGAGCTCCGGCGCGTCGTACGCGTAGGTCATGGCCACCAGGCTATGTGATGCGAGGTGACGGCCCTTCGGAGAGGGGCCCTTCGGGGAGCTGCCCTTGGAGCTTGCACCGGTTCGCGTTGGCCCCTCCTTTGCACTGCCTTTCCCTTTGCACCGCCTTCCCCTTTGCCGCTCCTGGTCGGTCCCCGGCCCCGGCCCGCCCCGGCTTGGCCCCGACTGTGCACAGCCTTGGGCTACCGTGCCAGGTGTGAGCGCGGGCCGGCTGACCGTGGGCTTGGGCGACCGCCATTTCGAGCTGCACGAAGGCGAAGAGCTGACCTTTGGCCGCTCCCAGCAAGCCACGGTGTGCCTCGACCCGAGCGACCTCGGCATCTCGCGCCTCGCCGGGTCGCTCAAGGCGGAGTCCGGGGTGTGGTGGCTTGTCAACCGGAGCACCGTGCGGCCGTTGGAAGTGGTGGACGACGTGGGCATCCGGACCGTGCTGCCCCCTGAGCGCCGGGTCGCCTTGGTCGGCCCGGTCACGGTGATCGTGGAAGGAGCGACGCGCCGCCATGCCCTCACCATCGACATGCCCGAGCCACCGGAGGGCAGCGGGCGAAGCTCCTCGCCGCTCCCGGCGGTAGAGGGGAGCCCGACCCGGGCAGCCTCCGACGTCTCCATCACGCCCGCCGACAAGCTGGCGCTGGTGGCCCTGTTCTCGGGCTACCTGGAGAGCTTCCCTCGCTACGACCCTCACCCCAAGAGCTACGCGGAGGCTGCGGCCCGGCTGGCCTGGCCCCGGACCACCCTGGTGAAAAGGGTCGAGTACCTGCGCACCCGCCTGACCAACGCCGGGGTGCCCAACCTCTTGGGGGAGAACGCCCTCCAGCACCTGGCCGAGTGGGCGCTGGCCACCGGCCTGGTCACCCGCGCCGACCTCGAGCTGCTCCCCCCCAGGTAGGCAGGACACGGAGGGCCACCTGGTCGCCCAGTGGCGCTCCCCGGGGAGCTTGGCCCGAGACGTGCACCACGTAGAGGCCTGGCCCGTAGCCGGTGGGCACCTTGACCCAGACGTCCAGGCGGCCCAGCCGGCCAGCCCTGAAGGTGCCGACCGTGCTCCCCGGGGCACGGCCCCCCTGCCTGGCCAAGGCAACAGCCACCTCGCTCCCCGGCCGGAAGCCGGTCGCCACGACGCCCAGCTTCGACCCTGCGGCCACCTCCGGGGCGCTCAAGCTGGCTACGAAGGCTGGTCTCGGCCCGCTGCCACCGGGCGGGCCCTGGCTGGCGGCCTCGCCTCCGACCTGGGCCGGTACCCCTGTAGACAGGGCCAGCAACCCGCCTACCGCTCCGGCTGCGGCCCACAGGCCGACGGCCAGGCGCCTGTTGTGGTGAGCAGTCCTCATATCGACCTGCCCTCCTCTCCCGCAGGACGGACCGACCAGCTCAGCCCTGCGCCCAACTGAGGCATCGGCAGGTAGCGTCAACACTATAAGTGGCCGATCACCACTTTTTGTGTTTGCGGCTACACCTCGGTACTGGCCACGGGGAGCAGGCTGGCGAGTGCGACCAGCGCCGCCAGTACGGTGGCCTCGGCGCTTGGCCGCGGGGCGCAGCCGCTCTGCTAATTTGGGGCTCAGCTGGGGGCGTAGCTCAGTTGGTAGAGCGCTTGCATGGCATGCAAGAGGTTCGGGAGTTCGATCCTCCTCGCCTCCACCACCACAAGGTCTTTCCATTTGGCCACAGGCCATCTTTGGGCCGGCGGACGAGGCCCTGGCCCAGGCTCGCTCTAGGTGCGCGAAGCCGGCCTCGACGTCGCCGTGGTCGATGAGACGGTCGCTGCCGCCCCTCAGTTGTGACCGTCGTCGTCCTCGGCACCGACAGGCTCGTCTCCCCCTCGGCTGGTCAGGGCCGCCGGCCCAGATCCTCGACGCCGTGCTCGCCAGGCAACCAGTCGTTACGTGCCGCCCGTCGGGCCGGCAGGGCGATGACGTCCAGGTCCCGGGCGGCCACGACCCGGGGGAACACCTCGGCCGCCTCGGCGGCGAAGGCGGCGGGGTCAGGGTAGCGCTGCGAGAAGTGCGTGAGGACCAGCAAGCCCGCTCCCGCCCGCCGGGCCAACAGGGCAGCCTGGCGAGCCGTGAGGTGGCCGTACTTGTCCGCCAGGCCCTCTTCGGCGGACAGGAAGGTCGACTCGCAGACCAGCACGTCGGCCCCGGCGGCCAGCTCGGCGGCCGCCTCGCAGGGCCGAGTGTCCATGACCAGGGCAAAGCTCTGGCCAGCACGAGGGCGCGACAGCTGCTCCAGGTGGAAGGTCCCCCTCGGGGTAACCAGGCGGCCCTGCTCGATGAGCTCCCGGACCGCCCGGCCCCTTATCCCGGCACGCTCCAGGGCCGCCTCGTCCAACGTGCGGCCGGGAGGTTCTTCCAGGCGCCAACCGAGGGTCGGGGCACTGTGGTCCAGCCAGGCGGCGGCCAGCCGGAAGCCCGGGCCCTCGAACGCCACCCCCGGGCCACACGGGACGGGGACCGGGGCCACCGTGCGCCGGCCGGCGGCCACCTCGAGGAGGGCCTTGGCCTCCGGTTCGGAGGGGGCAGGGAACATCACCTCGAGCGTCCCGGAGCGTCCATCGAGCGACATGCGGGCGAGCAGGCCGGGCAACCCGAGGCAGTGGTCGCCGTGCAGGTGGGTCAGGCAGATGCGGTCGACCGCCGAGGAGGCCACCCCCGCCAGCACCATTTGCCGCTGGGTGCCTTCACCCGGGTCGAACATGATGCCGTAGCCGTCCCAGCGGAGCAGGTAAGCGTTGTGGTTGCGCTCGCGGGTGGGTGCCTGGCTCGCCGTGCCCAGCACCACCAGTTCCCTACTGGCCACCCGCGCCCGCCCCAGGCCCGTCCACCAGCCCACTGTAGGCCCTGGTGGCCCCAGCTAGCAGCGGCGGCCAGCCCTCCGGGCGACGGGGGCGCCCTGGCCAGATGTTGACGGGCCACCCGGAGCAGCCCGCCAACGTGCCAGCCCCCCGAGAACGCCACAACCGGGCACGCCCTGGCCAGGGGAATACCGTAAGGCAACCTACGGTTATGTAGTTGTCACTACGGACATGGCGAAGGAGGCAACCGGCGCCATGGGCGAGCTCCCAGGTAGCCATCAGGACAACGAAGCTCCCGGTCAGCAGGCGTGGGCCCTGGAGGACAGCTTGGGGTTCTCCTTGGGGCGAGCTCACCGCCTGCTACGAGAGGCCTGGGAGCGCCAGATCGCCGAGCTCGGCCTCAGCGCGCCTCAAAGCGCAGCCCTGAGGGCGATCTGCGAGCAACCCGGTGCCGGGCTTCGAGCCCTGGCCCGGTACCTACGGACCGACCCGATGAACGCCAAACGGCTTGCCGACCACCTCGAAGCCAGGGCCCTCGTCCGTTCTTCCTCGGGCCCTTCGCACCGTCAGCGCCGAGAGCTGGGCCCGACCGAGGCTGGCCGGTCCCTCGCTCACGAGGTGGCCAGGCGCGCCAGCGCCTGGGAGCTCCACCTCGTCGACCTGCTCGGGCAGGCCGACCTGCGACAGTTGCGGCGCCTGCTCAAAAAGCTGGAGAGCGCATTGAGCGCGGCTGCCCCGCCAGCCCAGTCCCCGCCAGCCCAGTCCCCGCCGGCTCGGCGCCCAGGTGGCGAGCGTCGGCCATGACCACCACCCGCGTGGACCGGGCCAAGGTAGCCCTGCTCTCGGTGAGCCACGGGGTTGACGACCTCTACCAGGGCGCTGTGCCTGCCCTCCTCCCCTACTTCGTGGCCGACCGTCACTACAGCTACGCGGCCGCCACGGGCCTGGTGCTGGCACTGACTGCTCTGTCCTCTGTCATCCAGCCCGTCTTTGGGGTGCTCACGGACCGGCACGACCTGTTCTGGCTGGTGCCCGCCGGCCTCGGCCTGGCCGGCGTGGGGGTGGCGCTGTCCGGCGTGATGGGCAACTACCCCCTCACGTTCCTGGCCGTGGCCCTGGGCGGTACCGGGGTTGCCGCCTTCCACCCCGAAGCGGCTCGGGCAGCCAGGGCTGCGGCCGGCGACAGCCAGCAAGCCATGAGCGGCTTTTCGGTGGGTGGCAACGTTGGCTATGCCGTCGGCCCCCTGGCCGTGGCGGCTGTGTTCCTGGTCGCGGGCAGCCACGACCTGCCCGCCACGGGCCTTTTGGCCCTGCCTGCCCTTGCCACCGCCGGGGCCGTCTTCGCCACCTTGGCCCGCCAGCGCCGGTCCCGGCCCCCCCGCCGCCACCCCGCCGCCCAAGGCGGCAAGGACGACTGGCGCGGCTTCCTCACCCTCTCGTCGGTGGTCGTGGCCCGCTCGGTCGTCTACTTCGGCACGACGTCGCTCATTGCCCTGTACGTGGCGACCAGCCTCCATGACGGCAAGCTCGCGGGCGAGCTAGCCCTTTCCACTTTCATAGCGGCCGGAGCCCTCGGCACCGTCACTGGCGGCCACCTGGCTGACCGCCACGGGCGGCTGCCCGTCACCCGGCTGTCCCTTGCGGTGGCCGCCGCCGGCCTCGTCGCCGTCGTCCTCACACCCTCGCCGTGGGTCTTCGCCCCCATTGCCCTCACGGGGTTCTCACTGTTCCAGTCCTTCAGCCTGACCGTGACCTTGGGACAGGACTACCTGCCCACCCGGGTTGGTACCTCCTCGGGCGTCACCCTCGGCTTGGCCATCAGCGCCGGTGGCCTGCTCGCACCCGCACTGGGCACCCTGGCCGACGCCACCAGCCTCCGCTGGGCAATGGTGGCCCTGGTGGGGCTGCTCCCGGTGGCGTTCATGCTCGCCCTCCACCTCCGCGACCCCAAGGCCGAGGGCACCGCCACGGGGGCCCCAGGGCCCTTTCGGCCGGTGGTCGGGCAAACCGCCTGAGGTGTTGGGCGCGCCCAGGGGCAGCTGCTCCCCTAAAGTGGGCACGGCTACATGGGCACCACTGTACGGACAAGATTTAGCGCAAAGGTTTTCCTGATAACGGGGCCACGCCTGGGCGTCCTGACTACGACTTAAATCGGCACAGCACCAGCGCATTGCGCATCCCCCGGCAACGTCCGGCCCTGCCTATTACCACTGTTGGTCGCGGCTTAGTTGCCTGTCGTGCCGGGAAAACCTTTTTCTCGGCAAGGGCGCCTGCCCTGGCCGCGCCGGGGCCGACTACCGCGCCCCGCAAGCCTGTGTTAGCGTGCACATCCACGATGCCCACGAAGTGCACCAGTGACCCGCCGAGCAGCCCCCCGCTGGCGCTCACCGGCCTGGGGGGGCACCCCGCCAGGCGCCTAGGCCACCTGTTCCCCAAGGCAAGTTGGCCGGTAACCCCCAACCGGGCCAGGCCCGGGGGCCACCGGGCAGGCTCCGGTAGCTCGGCCCCTGGCCTCGTAGCTACCCACGGCCTAGCTTGTGAGCGGTCTCACGATTGGCTTTCGAGGAACAACCCGAGCGGCTCGGTGCCCGATAGCCAGGAATTGCTTATGTTGCCAGTACTTTTCCCCTACCAGCGGACCGGCGCCCATCGCTGCAGGTCATGTCGCTACCGCTGCCTGTAAGCACGGACATGGGCCCCCGCACCGAACAGAGCCTCACCGGCCCGGGGCCGAGCGCAAGGGCCGTCCAGGACCAAGGTGAGCAGGCAGGCCTGCGCTACGAAGGCCGGAACCTGGAAAAGTCTTTCGACGGCGCCAGGGTCCTTTCCCGGGTCACGGTCAGCTTTGCCCCAGGTGAGGTGCACACCATCGCCGGCGAGAACGGCGCCGGCAAGTCGACCCTGCTCAAGATAATGGCGGGGATATACCAGCCCGACTCAGGAGAACTGTGGCTCGGGGACGAACGCCTGAGCGGGCTCAGCCCCCGCTCGGCCCAGCACCGCGGCATATACCTGGTACCCCAGGAGCCGGCGCTGATGCAGTCGCTTTCGGTGGCCGAGAACCTCTTCGTCGGTATCCTCCGCCGCGGCCGTTTCCGCTTCAACGTCGACTGGGCAGCCATGAGGCGAGAGGCGTCTGGTTACCTGCAGCGGGTGGGCTTGGACATAGACCCGTCGCAGAAAGCGGAAGAACTGAGCATCGCCCAGCAGCAGCTGGTCGAGTGCGCCCGGGCACTTGTGCACCGCTGCACGGTGATCTTCTTCGACGAGCCCACGTCGCCGCTCACAGCCACCGAAGCCGGCCGGCTCTTCGAGGTCCTGCGTGCCCTCCGCTCCCAGGGCTACACTCTCGGCTTCATCAGCCATCGCCTGGACGAGGTACTGGCCATAAGCGACCGGGTCACGGTCCTGCGCGACGGTGCCATGGTCATGAGCCGTCCTCGGGCAGAAATAGACAGGCAGGAGCTCGTCAAGGCCATGGTGGGCCGGGAACTGGCCGCCCGAGAGCGCGTACGCCCTCACTTCGACGCCAGCGGGGGCAAGGAGATGCTGGCCGTCGAAGACCTCACCTCGCAGCCCCATTTCGAGGCGATCAGCTTCAGCGTGAGGGCGGGGGAGATCCTCGGCCTCGCCGGCTTGGTAGGCAGCGGGCGCACCGAGATCGCGGAAACGATCTTCGGCCTACGCCGGGCGGACAGGGGGACGGTACGGGTGGCTGGCAAGCTGCTCGGGCACCGTACGCCGCGGGTGTGCATCGACGCCGGGCTGGTGTACCTGCCCGAAGACCGGGGCCGCCACGGCATTTTTGCCGAGGTGGAGGTCGAGCGCAACGTGACTGCGGGCATCATCCCCCGCTTGCAGCGGGTGGGCCCCATCTTGAAGCCGTCGGCCGAGCGGGCCCTGGCCATGCAGGCTACGGCCAAGACAGCCGTGCGCATGCACTCCCTGGGCACCTTGATAAAGGCACTGTCCGGCGGTAACCAGCAACGGGCCATGCTCTCGCGCTGGCTCCTGGCGGAACCCCAGGTGGCTATCTTCGACGAGCCCACCCGGGGCGTGGACGTGGGGGCCAAAGACGACATATACCGGCTGATCGCCCAGTTGGCCAACGAAGGCTTGGCCTGCGTGCTCATCTCTTCGGAGCTCAACGAGCTCACGGTCACCTGCGACCGAGTGCTCGCCATCTACGAGGGCCACGTGGTGGGCGAGCTCCGTGGCCCCGAGGTCACCGACGCGGCCCTGGGCGCCCTCGTCGTGGGGGCACACCTCAAATGAGCGCTCAAGCGATGCCTCTGCAAGCAGGCCGGCCGCTCACTTCAGGCATCAGCCTGCGCACTTGGCTCGGCCTCCTGCGCCGAAGGGAGGCCCAGCTGGTGCTGGCCATCCTGGCCGTGTTCGCACTGAGCTCGGCCCTGCACCATACCTTCGCCTCGGCCAGCAACATCTCGTTCATATTGGCGGACTCGGTGGCCACGATGATCGTGGCGGTAGGCCAGACCATAGTGGTGCTGGCACGGGGTATCGACCTTTCCGTGTCGCCGGTGCTCGGTATTGCTGCCATCGGCGTAGGCTTCCCAGCCCAGGACAGCAACCTCAACATCTGGCTCGCTTTGTTGTTCGTCCTGCTGATAGGCATCGGGCTGGGGTCGTTCAACGGCTTCTTGGTGGCAGTGGTCGGAATCCCACCGATAATCACCACCCTGGCAACGCTCACCATTTATGGTGGCCTTCAGTTCATCTTCACCTCTGGCCAGGAAGTGGTCAACATCCCCAATACCTACGGCCAGCTCGGCAACGCCAACATGTTGCCGGGCATCCCCTGGGTCATCGTAATAGGGGCGGCGGTGGTCGGCCTCGCCCACTTCTTCTTGACCAAGACCGTCGCCGGCCGCGCCATCTACGCCATCGGCAACAACGCCGACGCTTCCTTCCGGGCCGGGATCCCGGTCCGGCGGGTGCTGTTCGCCACCTACGTCATCTGCGGGGGCCTGGCCGGGCTCGCCGGGCTCATCTACCTGTGCCACGTGGGCTCGGCCGATGCCACCACCGGCAGCGACACCAACGTCAACCTGATGTCCATCGCCGCCGCCCTGATCGGCGGTACGACCCTGCTCGGGGGACGGGGTGGGCCGCTGGGTGCCGCGCTCGGAGCGGTGTTCCTGTCGGAGGCGCTGCAAGCAATGATCAGCTTCCGTATCGACCCCATCTGGGAGCCCGCTGGCGTCGGGGCGCTGATCTTGATCGCGGTGGTCTCCGACCGCAAGGGAGCACCGGCCCGCCAGCTGTTCCGCCAGGCTTTCCGCCGGCCCGCCGGGGCGCCACGATGAGCCTGCCCGCCAGCTCCGTCCCGGCCGCCAACCCGGCCGCGAGCTCAGCCGACAGGCGTGGCCGAGCGGTGCGCGCCGGCCGCCAGGAGACCGTCTGGGTGGTGGCTCTCGTAGCCCTGCTGGCCGGCTTGCTGGCCTACTTCGTCCTGGCGGTCCCCAACTTCCGCGCCCTGGGTGCCTCCGGGGTGCTCGGCCTGTCCGAGCAGTTCCTCGACATCGGCGTGATCGCCCTCGGCGAGGCGCTCGTGATATTCGCCGGCGAGATCGACCTGTCCACTGGGGCCATGTCCAGCCTGGCTGGCATCGTCATGGCCACCCTCTGGCAGCAGGGCCTGAACATCTGGCTCGCGACCGTGCTCGCGCTGGTGGTGGCCGGGCTTGGTGGCCTTATGAACGGGGTGCTGGTGACCAGGTTCAGCATCAACTCGCTGCTGGTCACCCTCGGCACCCAGTTCATCTTCAGCAGCGTCGCCACCGCCGTGGGAGGCAACACCCCGCCTTACAACTTCCCGAAGTCCTTCGTCACCCTGGCCGGCACCGGCACCATCGGGCCCGTGCCCAACCAGCTGGTGACCTTCGCCGTCATCGCCGTCGTCATGTGGTTGCTCATGGGCCGCTCCCGTTACGGACGGGGGCTGGTGCTCATCGGCTACAACCGGGCTGCCGCCCGCTACACCGGGGTGAACGTGGAACGTACCCTCCTGGGCGCGTTCGTTGCTTGCGGGCTGCTGGCCGGAGTGGCGGGGATCTTCGTCTCCGGGTACTACAACGCGGCCCGGGACGACATCGGCGACTCGCTGCTGCTCCCGGCGATCACCGTGGTCGTGCTGGGCGGCGTCGACATCTTCGGCGGCAAGGGGCGCATGAGCGGGGTCATCATCGCTGCCTTCCTGCTCGGCTTCCTCACCCAGGGCCTGCTCATCCGGGGGGACAGCTCCCTGACCGCAACCATGGTCACGGGGATCGTCTTGGTGCTGTGCCTCGTGCTCAAGATCGGGCTGGACCGTCGAGCCGGCGTGCACCTAAAGGAGCTGGTCCAGCGCCGCTTCAGCGCCCGGCGTGCGCCGCTGGCCGGGGGCCCCTAGATGGTGACGGCAAAGTTCTCGGCCCCGTCTGGGGCCGCAAGTTCCTGCACCGAGGGCAGCGCCCTGGGTGCAGGTTGGCGGGAAAAGGCAACGCCTCGACCCGAGGCGTCGGACCACAAGAGGGAGGAAACGAAATTGAACCTACGCTCGAAAGCCCAACGGAAGCTGGCTTGGCGGATAGGCGCCGCAGCTGCTGCTGTCGCGATGGGCGCGACATCAGCGGTCGCTGCAGCGCCTTCTCCGGCTGGCGCTGCCGGCTTGAGCACGATCAAGGTCGCGATGGTCCCCAAGCTTCTCGGCTTGCCAGTCTTCGAGGCTAACGAGAAAGGAGCGCTGACGGTAGTCAAGAAGCTCGGGATCTCGTTCACGTTCACCGCGCCTGCGACCGCGTCCGCCGAGGGGCAGGTCTCCATCTTCAACAGCCTGATAGCCCAGCACTACAACGTCATAACCCTGTCGTCGGACGACCCGACGGTGCCCGTGCCGGTGCTCCAGAAGGCTATGAAGGCGGGCATCCAGGTGGTCACCTATGACTCCGACGTCCCGACCGCCCGTGACTTTTTCATCCAAGACACCGCCTACAACACGATCGCCCAGGGGGTGATCGACGCCACGGTCAAGTTCGCCGGCCCTAACGCGGACATTGCCATCATGTCGTCCACGCCCGACGCCACCATCCAGCTGGCTTGGATCGCGGCCATGAAGAACTACATCAAGGTCAAGTACCCGCACTTGAAGATCGTGACCATCGGCTACGGCCAGTCCAACCAAGCGACGTCGCTCTCCCAGGCCGAAGGCATCATCCACTCCTACCCGGACGTGAAGGCCATCTTGCCCATCGACGGGGCCGCGGTGGTGGGCACCGCCCAGGCGGTCGCCGCACTCCATGAGTCGGGCAAGATCGGCGTGTTCGGCATCGGGGACCCGCTGCCCAACCAGAAGTACTTCGCCGACGGCTCGCTCCAGGGCCTGTTCCTTTGGAACGAGGACGGCCAGGGCCAGCTCACCATGCTCGTGGCCCGGCTGGCCTACGAGGGTGCCCACGGCGCTCCCGAGTGCACGGCCAGCACCCCGACCCTCACCCACTGGTGCGGCATCAGGCCCAACTTCGGGCGCCCGCAGTACTTCAGCGGCAAGGTGGCCGGCCTCCCCTACACCTACACCGTGGCCTCCGCCCCCGACAAGGTGACCGGGGCGACCACCAACACGATCATCTTCTCCAAGCCGCTCGAGTTCACTCCCGCCAACTACAAGCAGTACCTCTTCTGAGCGGCTCCTGAGCGGCCCGCAGGCCTGGGCGGCCCTCGGGGCACGACCAGGCCTAACGGGCCCGGCCCCGCCAGGTACCGGGGGCAAGTTGGAGGGGGCAGCCGGCCAAGCCGTGCTGGCCCCTCCTCCCCCCGGGCCCGGGCCCCAGACGCACCGCCCTGGCCTGGCCCGGGCGCTCGCCCCCTTCGCCCGCGGGCCCGGGCGCCAAACCCCAGGGCGGCGGGCTCGGGGCAGCCACCGGGCTGCAAGGACAAGCCGGCAGCCCCCGCCGCCCAGCCGCAGTAGGCTCAAGGCGGAGGGCCGCGTATGCACGTTGCCGACCGCCGGCTTCAAGACCTGCTCCAGCAAGCTCGAAAGGCCTTGGAACAGGGCCATGCCAAGCGGGCGGTGATAGAGCTTTGGCGGGCAGCCAGCGTCGCGCTCTACGACCGCGACGAGGCCGGCCTCGAAGCCATCGTCCTGCTCACCAGCGCCGCACAGGACGGTGCCAGCGCCCGCGTCCGCCACGAAGCAGTGCAGCTGTCTGCCTATTGCCAGAACTGTCTCGCCGACCTCCGCACGGGAAGGCTCCGGCGCCGGGCACTGGCTGACCTCTTCAGCCTGGACCGCGACCGGCGGTGAGCCTCTCGCTGGCTTTGGCCCGCGCCGCCAGGGCCGCCCGGGCCAGTGGCAGGTAGAAGGCTACCGAGGCCCAGCTGAGGGCCAGGCCGGCCACTCCCGTGGCCCAGGCCAGCACCAATGCGGCGTGGTGCCAGGAGACCGTGGAGTGCCCGGCCAGGAACAGTGGTAAGGCGCACATGAGGCCGAACGTGCCGGCCTTGCCCACCAAGGTCACATCGACCCGCCGGGCACCAGCCAAGGCCAAGCCCACGGCTGCCCCAGCCACGAGCGCCTCCCGTGCGATAGCCGCCCAGGCAATGGCTGGTGGCACCGCGCCGACCACCAGGATGCCGATGACGGCCGTGGCCAACAGGGCGCGGTCGGCGGTTGGGTCCAGCACCTTTCCCAGCCTGGTCACCTGCCCCAGGCGCCGGGCCAGCTGCCCGTCCAACCAGTCGGTGAAGCCCAGGGCAGCCAGGAGCACGGAGGCCGCGAACCAGTCCCGATGGCCCGGCTGTGCCAGCAGCCACACGAAGTAAGGGAGCAGGGCCAGGCGAGGCAGCGTAACCAGGTTCGGCAAGGACACGACCCGCTCCTCCCCCCGCCGGCGGCGCCGGCCAGGCATGGAGGCGCCCGGCCCCGGCCCGGCCGCCTCGCTGGGAGCACCGGCCGCCTCGCTGGGAGCACCAGCCGCCTCGCGGCGAGCCCGGGTCACGGCCAGCGCCCAGGGGGGTCAGTACGCCAGACGCCGGCACCGGCTTGGACCTGCACCAGGCCCGAGCCCGGGTCGAACCTCAGGTTCACGTTGGGCATTTGCTGGCCAAAGGGGAAACGAGGGTACTCGGTCCGGCCAGCCGGGCAGCGCACCCCGTCCCCGTAAGCCATGGCTCCCACGTGCCAGGGAGCGACGTCCCGCCAAGTGGCAGCACCCGAGTACACCTCGAAGAACATCAGCCCGCCCGGGTCGATGCTGGCCGGCGACCCAGGGGACCGCCGGGGGAAACGTAGCCCGCCTATGAGCTCACCCTGCCCGTCGGGCCGGGTGGCGATGGACAGCTCGAACCAGTCCATCGCCCGGCCGTTGGCTACGTCGGGCCCGGACCGGGCCAGGGACACCCGGTACCTGCCGGCACCCCAGGGGTAGGGCCGACGGACGCCTATGAACCTGCCCTCGTGCGTCCCCATCTCGCGGAACCCCCCCGGCACCAGCCGGGTGTCAGCCGCGTCGAACGACCACCACGTCGAAAAGATCAGGCCCTTGCCTATGCCACGGCCCAGCCCCGGGTGGGCTACGTCCGTTTGCAGGCCCAGGTAGAAGCCCGACCCGTCTATCGAACCGTTGAACAGGGCGAGGTACTCCCCGACCGAGCTGCCCGGGTCCCGGGTAACCTCCACGTCCCAGTCCAGCCGGGCGTGCGCCGAGGTGAAGCCCCAGTGGGCATAGGCACCGTGGCAGGGCAGCCTCACCGCCTCGTCCAAGGCCGCCTCGCCCAAGGCCGCCTCGTCCAAGGCCGTCTCGTCCACGCCGGGGCGCCGTGACCGCCTGCCAAAGACCACGGCTGGTTCTAGCACATCAGCCCCGTTGCCGCGGCGGCGGCCCACTGGTCAGGCAAGGGCCTGGATGACGGTGTTGGTCAGGTACGGCGACGAGAAGTCAGTGCGCTGTCCCGCTTTCCTGCCCGGAGCCGGCAGCAGGCGGGCAGAGAGGGGTTTGCCCAGGCGGTAGGACATGGTCGCCACGTCGCAGATGAGGCGGGCCATCTGGTCGGTGGTCGCGTCGCCCGGCAGGGGGACGGTGTCCAAGCCGGTCCCGCACACCGCGGAGTAGGCGAGGAGCTGGTCCGTGCCCACCAGTCCCTCCTCCCAGCGCTGAGCCAGCACGGCGTCCTCCAGGACCGGGAGCATGAGCCCGCAGTACCCGCAGGTTGGCAGCCCGGTACCCCGAAGGGCGGCTGTCAGCTGGCCCGCCAGGGCCAGGGTGCCAGGAGAGCCCACCCGGCCCAGCCCGGCCAGCTCCATGGCCGCGGCGATGCTGTCGCTGCCCTGGGGCGCCGGGGACAGGTCGATACCGCCGAAGGCCAGCCCCAGCTCGGCCGCCACCCGCTGGGCCAGGGCTACAACCGGGGCGCCTCGCTCCACCAATAGCAGGCGGGCCCGGCCAGTCACCTCGGCCAAGGAGGCCCCCCCGGCCAGGGCGGCGGCCACGGTGCTCGCGCCCTGCAGGGCCACCGTGAGCTGGGCCGGGCCGCGGTGATAGGCAGCAGGGAAAAACGGGGCCCCCGGTGGCATGCAGGCGACAGCGGCAAAGTTGAAGTTGCCGAGCCCTTGGTCGGTCCCGCGTGCCAGCTCGCCCATGACCTCGGCCGCGGCCCGAGCGGCAGCCACGTCCACACCCCTTTTGGCCGTGGCCACCTCCACCGTGCAGTTGACGGCCTCGTGCCCGGCGACCATGCCCACTACCAGCCCGGCCCGCTCCCCGGCGACCTCCAAGGGGACAGGCCCCAGGGAGCAGAACGCCACGCCCGCCTCGCTCAGGAGCCCGGACAGCTCCTCGGCATAGCTGGCCAGGACGGCAGGGGTGGCGCCGGCCATGTCCTCGAGCACGGGACGGGTGGACAGGCGCACGGTCTGTACGACATAGCCGGCGCTGGCAAAGGCCTCCTCGGCCTGGTGCAGGTCCTTTGCTGCCCTCTCAATGGCGAGGCGGCCCAGGGGGTGCGCACCTGGCACCCCGAGGGTGATGGACCGGACGGGCGGCAGCGCCACAGCCAGCCAGGCTAGGGGCTACAGCCACTCGACGTCATCGTCAGCCCGCTCAGTAACCCGAGCGCAGGTCGGGCAGTACCAACGAGCCTCCAGGGGGGTGCCGCAGGAGCGGTGCCGAGGCCCCTCTGCCCTGCCCCCCGAGCTCAGCGCGCCCCAACGGGTGAGGAGGCGCAGGACGCCTACCAGCTGGTGGCCCACGTCGCTCAGGCGGTACTCGTAACGGCGGGGCCGCAATGAGTAGGGGGTAGCGATGACCAAGCCGCCGGCCTCCAAGCGCCTCAGGCGGGAACTGAGGACGTTAGGGGCCAGCCCGGGCACGGCTTGGGCCAGTTGCTTGAACCGCCGGGGGCCGTCCAGCAGGGCGTTGACGACGAGCAGCGTCCAGCGGTCGCCGACCATGGCCACAGCCAGCTCCAGCGCCTCGCTGGCGGCGACCTGGCCCGTGGCCGGCCGCCCAGGTGGGGTGAGCAGCTCACGGTCGTCGTCCGGTACTTCCCCGGCATCGTGCGCCATGGCCCCCATCTTCGTCCACCTGAGCCCGGGTGCCGACCTATGACGGAGAAGAGACGCCGCTATAGCCGTCTAGCTAGTAACTTCTAAGTTGCAACGTACAACTGACCTGCAACCCATGCACCTGCAACTGGCAACGGTCACCAAGGCTGCAGGCCACGAGCAAGGAGGTCCCATGAGGCCCGTACTGGAAGAGCTCTCGGGGGCGGTGTCCGAGGTCGCAGAGGCATGTTCACCCTCGGTCGTCAGCGTCGGGCCTGGAGGCAGCGGGTTCGTGCTGGCCGACGGCCTGGTAGCCACCAACGCCCACAACCTGCGAGGAGACCTGGTGGTCACGTTTGCCACCGGGCGTGCCGAGGCGGCCACCGTGGCCGGGGCCGACGTCGACGGCGACCTGGCGGTCCTGTCAGTGCCAACCGCCGGCGCGCCTGGCCTGGGTTGGTCCGAGCGCCCGGCCCGGTTGGGGGAGCTGGTGGTCGGACTGTCCAGGCCGCCGGGCGAGGGGCTGCGAGCCGGCTTGGGGACGGTCACCGGCCTGGACATTGCCTTCCGCGGCCCAGGGGGCAGGTTGGTACGAGGGGCGCTGGAACATAGTGCGCCCCTGGCCCATGGCTCGTCCGGCGGGCCCTTGCTGGACGGTGACGGCCGGCTGCTGGGCATCAATACCCACCGCACCGGCACCGGTCCCTACCTGGCCCTGGCTGCGACCGGGCAACTGAGGGCACGCCTAGGAGCGCTGGCCCAGGGCCACGAGCCTCGCCGGCCACGTCTGGGCGTCGCCCTGGCGCCCGCGCACGTCGCTCGCCGGCTGCGCCAGGCCGTCGGCTTGCCTGAGCGCGACGGTGCCCTGGTGCACGCAGTCGAGCCAGGGAGCCCGGCCGCCAGGGCCGGGCTCCGGCGGGGTGACCTCATCGTCCGGGTATCGGCCAGCCCCGGGCCGGGGTCACCCGTGACCTCGGTGGACCAACTGGCGGCGGCCCTGGAAGAAGCCCTGGCCACCTCACCCGGCGGCGTGGTGCTCGGTTTGGTCCGGGGTGCCGACGAGCTCGAGGTCGCAGTGAGCTTCGCCCCGGCCGGCCCGAGCGAAGAGGCCACCGCCTGATGCCGGTTGGCGTGTTGGGCTCCCGGGCCACCGCCCTGGCCGCCAGCGCTCAGGCGGGCCGGGCACAGGCCCCGCTCCCCAGCGGCTGGCATGGCCCCCCGGGAGCACCCGAACTTCCGGAAGCGCTCTCAAGGCTCAACCCCCCGGTACCGATGGGGAAGTAGGGAGCGGGCCGGGTACCCGAGCGCTGGCGGGGGCCCCAGAGCATGGGAGGTAGATGTGCCTACGGCTGGTAGCCAAGCGCCAGGGGCCTCTGCCTCGGCCACCTCGCCCTCCGGCGCCAAGCAGCCGGAGGACCTGGGCAGCGCCCTGCAAGCGTTCCTCACCCAGTTCAACGCGGGGGGTGGCACAGGCTTGGGCCCGCAGGGCCGCCTACGCGACCAAGCGAGCAACGGCTCGGCGGGCAGCGGCGCAGCGGCAAGCCCGAGCCTCGCCCAGTTGCTCCCACCCGGGGCGCGCCCTTGGGCACCACCTCGGCCCACCCAGCCAGGCGGGCCGCCAGCAAGCCAACCCGGCCAGCGAAAGCCGCTCCCCAGCCGGAGCGCCGCCAGGACGGGGGCTACGGCGGGGCCCCCGAGCACGCCTGGCGGCCAAGCGACCGGTAGCTTGGCCGCCTTGAGCCCACCGGCAACACTGGCCGGCCCGAGGGCGGCCGCCGGCCTCCCGCCCCGCGACCACCAAAAGCAACCGGCGCCCGGCCAGGAGGTGGACTTGAGGTCACCCCGACCGCAGGGCCGGCCACAAGCTGGGGAGGGCTCCTCGCCGGCTCCGAGGCACCCGCGCGCTATGCCCGGCCATGGCCCGCTTGCCCGGCCTCAGGCCCCGGTGGCGAGCCGGCCCCCGGGGACGGGCACCTCCCGTCCCGCTCCCAGCCCGGCTCCCGGCCTGGCCCCGGCTTCGGTGCTCGTCGCCTCCCCGGCCCGTCGATGGCCGCCCAAGGCGACCGCTGTCGTCGGAGGTGCCCTGGCGGTGGCCGTGGCCCTGGTAACTGCACTGGCCTGGGGAGCCGGGACCAACGGCACGCTGGCCCAGCGCACCCAACAGTTGGCATCGGCCAACGACGAGCTTGCCACAGCTCGCCAGCAGTTGGCCCAAGCCCGCCAGTACGCCAGGTACCTGGAGCAGTCCTTGCAGAGCCTGGGCGCCAGGTACAAGGCGGCGAGCGGGCACCTGGCGGTGGCCGAGAGCGAGCTGCGGGGTACCAACGCCCGCCTGGGGTCGGCGCTCACCGAGGTCGGGCAGGCAAACAAGCAGCTCACGGCGGCCAAAGGCCAGTTCGCTGCAGCCGAGCAACGCCTCGGGCAAGCCCGAAGGGACCTGTCAGCGTCCAGGTGGGAGGCGGCCCAGTGCCGCTACGCGGCGGTGCTGGGCCAACGTGACACCCAACTTTTGTCCTTCTTCGTCCAACAAGACAACTTGTTCCTGAGCGCCTTGCAGGCCCACGACCGGGCGGGGCTGTCGGCCGACCTCAGCCAGATGCGCAACCTTGCGAGCCAGGCCCAAGCCCTAGGGCCTCAGTTCGTGGCCAGCTTCGACCGCTGCAGCGGGGCTTGAGGCTCGGCCAGCGGCCCTCATTGCCGTCGGGGCCGCGGGCTAGCCTGAGGAGCTGTGCTCGCCCGCAAGCTGAAGCTGGCGGAGCTGCCCGACCAGGGCAACCTGCTGGCGCCCACCTACGGCTCCCGCCACCTGCGCCAGCCGGTCCCCCGCTACGAACTGCCCGAACAGGGCATGCCCGCCCGCGTCGCCTACCAGGTCGTCCACGACGAGCTCAACCTGGACGGCAACCCCGCCCTCAACCTGGCGAGCTTCGTCACCACCTGGATGGAGCCCGAGGCCGACCGGCTCATGGCCGAGTCCCTGGGCCGCAACTACATCGACGCCGACGAGTACCCCCAGACCACGGAGCTGCACAACCGCTGCGTGAACATGGTGGCCAGGCTGTTCCACGCTCCCGAGCAGGAACAGGCAGTAGGCTGCGCCACCGTCGGCTCGTCCGAAGCAATACACCTGGCCGGTTTGGCCATGAAGTGGCGGTGGCGGGCGCGCCGGGCGGCGCAAGGCAAGCCCACGACCTCCCCCAACATCGTCATGGGGGCAAACGTGCAGGTGTGCTGGGAGAAGTTTGCCCGCTACTTCGACGTCGAACCCCGCATGGTCCCCCTCACGGCCGACCGCTATGTCATAGGGGTGCAGGAGGCCATCGAGCGAGTCGACGAGGGCACCATAGGAGTTGTGGGCATCCTGGGCAGTACCTACACCGGCGAGTACGAGCCCATCGCCGAGCTGGACGAGGCCCTGGGCCAGCTCAACGAGCGCACTGGGTGGGACGTGCCCATCCACGTGGACGCCGCCAGCGGCGGGTTCGTGGCCCCGTTCACCCGCCCCGGCCTGCGCTGGGACTTCCGCCTGCCGCTCGTCCGCTCGATCAACGCCTCCGGCCACAAGTACGGCCTGGTCTACCCAGGGGTCGGTTGGGCCATCTGGCGACGCGAGGAAGACCTGCCCCGCGACCTCATATTCCATGTCAACTACCTGGGTGGGGACCAACCCACCTTCAACCTGAACTTCTCGCGGGGGGCCGGGCAGGTCCTGGCCCAGTACTACAACTTCCTGCGCCTGGGCCGCCAAGGTTACACCGCGATCATGGAGGGCTTGGAAGCCACCACCCGCTACCTGAGCCGGGCGGTCGAAGGCCTCGGGCACTTCCAGGTGCTGAGCAAGCCGGGCACCGTCCCGCTGGTCTGCTTCCGCCTGCGCGACCAGGGCCGGGGCTACAGCGAGGCCGACATCTCGGCCCACTTGCGCCAGCGGGGCTGGATAGTGCCCGCTTACACCGTTGCTTGTGAGTGTGCTCTAGTTGCACGTCTCAAGCAGCCGTCGGTTGCCCGACGGCGGTGGCGGCCTTACCCGGTCCCCCGGTGCCGTCTTCACAGTTCAC
>JAJPKN010000030.1 GCA_021323695.1 Actinomycetota bacterium
CCTCGTGGCGCTCTCGCACCGCCACGGCCCAGCGACCGTCCGGGCTCAGCACCGGGCAGCCAAAGCGGGCCGAGCCTGCCTCGGACGGCTCGGGAGTGAGGGGCACCGGAGGCTCAGAGGGCCGGAGCAGCCACAGGCGCTGGTCAGTGAAGTTGGAGCTCACGACGAACGCCCCCTGCGGTCCCACGGCCCATGCCCGGCCGCCGTACTCGTGCACGGTCGTGCGGGCAGAAAACCCACTGGGCAGCAGCTCTGCCTCGTCGCCCCCGGCAAGGTCCCGGCTGACCAGCGCCACCCTCCCACCCTCGAGCGGGCGGCCCTCCTGCCAGTGCACCCGGCCCCCCGCGCAAGTCGGGTAGGCCAGGCTCAGGGCCCCTTCGACCAGGTCGGCCGCGCCCAAAGGAGACGGCCAAGTACCGTACGGAGCCGTCCAGCTCACCCCCGGCCCGCCGGTGCCTTCAGTCTTCGCCCGACGGCGCCTTGCCCGGGTGCCAAGCACCCCTCAGCGCCGCCGCCAAGCTGGCCGCGGGTGCAGGCGGGGCCTCGGGGCCCAGCGCGACCAGCTCGCTCACGCGCCGCGCCACCTTGCGCTCCATGTAGAAAGCCAAAAGGGGCAGCCACCCGGAGCACACCATACCCAGCAGCTGGAGGAGGCTGAAGCGGGCACGCCCGGCCAGGTCCAGGCAAGTCACGAGGTAGATGATGTAAAAGATGCCGTGCAGGGGGCCAACGACCTGCACGACGCCCGGGTGGTGGGCGCCGTACTGCAAGGGCACCCCGACGAAGCACAAGACCGCCAGGCCAATGCCAACGACGTAGGCCATGGCCCGGTAACGGGCCAGCGCACCCGCCGTCCCCCCCAGGGAAGCCCGAGCCTTCACCGGGCGGCCGCTCCCACCTGTTGACCGGGCCCCATCTGGGCACGGGGCCCAACCTGTTGGCTGGGCCCAACCTGTTGGCTGGGCCCTGCCTGCCCGTCTGGGGGCAGGCCGCGGGGGTTGCGCCAGGTCTTGCGAGCACCCCGCTGGGCCAGCTCAGCCAGGCGCTGGTTGTACGCTCGCAGCTCGGGGGTCTCCAGTGCCGGGTCCCAGGACAAGGCCGGCTCAGCCAGGACCTGTCGGTCAGCCACTGCCTCCTGGCTGGGCGCCTTGGCCTCAGCTCCCAACGGGACGTCGTGGACCAGTTGCCACCACCCGACGACGGCCAGTACAGCGAACAGCGGCCACTCGACCGAGTAGAGGTAGCTCAGGAAGTTCCCCGACAGCGCCCGGTTCACCTGCCACCAACCCGCGAACAAGCAGGCTGGCACCACCACGGACACCAAGGCATGCAGGCCGACCGCCCTCCGAGAAAGCCACCGCTGGCGCACGGGTAGATCCTAGGGGCCAGGGCCCCCGCAAGTGCAGGCACCGGCCCGCCTACCGGGACCGACCCTCCCGACGGTCCCGACCTGACGGGCCGGTCACCTGCGGGCGCCGTCGTGCGGCTGGTGCGTACCGGGCCACAAGGCAGGCTGACGCGGGCAACCCGGCGCCCGCTACTAGCTTGCCTTGACAGCGGCCAAAAGTCTGGTCAGGGACTCCTTGGCGTCCCCGAAGAGCATGATCGTCTTGGGGTCGTAGAACAAGTCGTTCTCCACCCCAGAAAACCCGGGCCTCATGCTGCGCTTCAAGAAGACCACGTGCTCAGCTTGGTCCACGTTGATGATCGGCATGCCGTAGATGGGGCTGTCGGGCGCGTTGCGGGCCGCCGGGTTGACCACGTCGTTGGCGCCCACCACCAAGGCCACATCGGTAGTGGGCAGCTCTTCGTTGGCCTGGTCCATCTCCTTGAGCTCCTCGTAGGGCACGTTCGCCTCCGCTAGGAGCACGTTCATGTGGCCGGGCATGCGCCCAGCCACCGGGTGGATCCCGTAGGTCACCTCGACGCCCCGGCTCTGGAGGGCCTTGGCCAGCTCGACTATCGTCTGCTGGGCCTGGGCGACGGCCAAGCCGTAGCCCGGCACCATCATCACCTTGCGCGAATAGGCCAGCAACGTGGCGACGTCGACCGCGTCTCCCGACCGGTAGCTGCGGTCCGCCGCCCCGGCCGCGGCACTGGCCGTCACCTTGGAGCCCACGGCGGCGAACATGATGTTGGGCAGCGACCGGCCCATGGCATCGCTCATCAACTTGGTGAGCAGGCTCCCGGACGCCCCCACCAAGGTGCCAGCGACGATCAGCACGACATTGTCCAAGGCAAAGCCGTCGGCGGCTACGGCCAACCCGGTAAAGGCGTTGAGCAGCGAGATGAGGACCGGGGTGTCGGCCCCACCTATGGGCAGGACGATGCCCACGCCCACGGCCAGCGCGGCCAGGGCGGTCACTAGCAGCCACACGTTGTGGGGAGAGGCGACCGTGGTCACGGCTGCCGCCAGGGTTATGACGAAGGCCACACCGTTCACTAACTGTTGGCCCCGGTAGGTGACCGGCGTACCGGTCATCAGGCCTTGCAGCTTGGCAAAGGCGAACATGCTGCCGGAAAAGGAAATGCAGCCGATGACCACCCCGAAGACGACCTCCACCGCTTCGGCTGGGCCCACGCCCCTCGGCGCATCGTGAAGGAACTCCACGGTCGTGATGGTCGCGGCCGCCCCGCCACCGACGCCATTGAAGATGGCCACCATCTGGGGGATGGCCGTCATCTTTATGAACCGGGCGGCCGGCACGGCAACGACCGCGCCAGCCACGAAGCCAACCGCTATCACCCAGTCGTGGTTGACGTCCTGGGCCACCCAGGTGACCACCGCCGCTATCACCATGCCGACAATGCCGGTCCACATGCCGTAGCGAGCGTGCTTGGGCGAAGACAGGGCCTTTAGGGCCAGGATGAAGAACACGGCCGCGAGCAGGTAGAGCCACGTGAAGGTGTGGGGGGCGACGACGACTGCCGGGTCAGCAGTCATTTGGCCTCCTCCCGCTCGCCCCGGCCAGCCTGGCGGCCCTTGAACATGCCTAGCATGCGGTCGGTCACGACCGCACCGCCCACGATGTTGCCCGTGGCCAAGAAGACGGCGACAGCGGCCAGCGCCGTCTGCAGCACACCATGGGCATAACCGGCCACGACCATCGCACCGGCCAGGATGATCCCATGGATGGCGTTGCTGCCGGACATGAGCGGGGTGTGCAGGATGGAGGGCACCTTCGAGATGACTTCGTAGCCGACGAAGGCAGCAAGCACGAAGATGACCATCAAAGTGACAGAATCGCTTATCACGGCTGGCCCTCCAGGAGCGCTCGGGTGGGTTCGTGGTGGACGGTGCCCTGCACGGTGACGGCGCTTTGGTCGATGACCTCGTCGGTGAAATCAGGTGCCCAGCGGCCCTCTTTCACCCCTAGTTGCACGAACGAGCTCACGTTGCGCGCGTACAGGCTGCTGGCGTGGGTCGGCATCGAAGAGGCCAGTTCGGCCGCAGCGATCACATGGACGCCAAAAGCATCGACCTCCTGGCCCGGCTTGGTCAGTTCGCAGTTGCCCCCGCTGCCTGCGGCCAAGTCCACTATCACCGAGCCGGGCCGCATGGACCGGACCATGGCCTCGGTTATGAGCCGGGGCGCAGGCCGGCCGGGCACCGCAGCCGTGGTGATGACCACGTCGGAGGCCGCCACGTGGGTGGCTATGAGCTCCTGCTGACGGGCGAGGAACTCCTCCGACTGGGCAGCGGCGTAACCCCCCGCTCCCTCCTGGGACTCCAAGGGCAGCTCCAAGAAGGAGGCACCCAGGCTCTTCACCTCCTCCTTGGCCGCGGGGCGGACGTCGTACGCGCTCACGACCGCTCCGAGGCGGCGCGCCGTCGCGATGGCCTGCAAGCCCGCCACCCCGGCCCCCATGACCAGGACCCGGGCCGGCGGGACGGTACCGGCAGCGGTCATGAACAGGGGGAAAAACTTGAACAGACGGTCGGCGGCAATCAGCACCGCCTTGTAACCGGCCACCGTCGCTTGCGAAGACAGCGCGTCCATGGCCTGCGCCCTGCTTATCCTCGGCACCAGCTCGAACGAAAAGGCAGTGACCTTGCGCCGGGTGAGCACCTTCAGCGCTTCGAGGTGGGCAGATGGGGCGAGGAAACTGAGCAGGCACACCCCCTCGGGCAGTTGCCCGGCTTCTTCGGCGGTCGGCGCCAAGACCTTGGCCACCAGGTCGGCCCCCTCGTACAGCCTGCTCAGCTGGCGCTCGACCTGGGCGCCCGCCTCCTCGTAGTCCTTGTCGGGGTACAGGGCCGCCTCTCCCGCCCCCGCCTGCACGGCGACGTCCACGCCCATCGCTTTGAGGCGCGCCAGCTCCCCAGGCACCAGCGCGACCCGCTGCTCCCCGGGGCTCTGCTCTTTGGGTACCGCGAGTTTCATGGGCCTCCGTTTGACCAGTTGGCCCTGCGCCTAAGGGCGGGGCTCCGTCCAATCAGAGGCAACCATACACCCCGACAGAGACCTGCCACGGCTGCCAGGCTGCGCTGCGGGACCAAGTACCTTAGCCGTGAGGGTACCTGGTCCCAAAGAGCCGGGCGCCCGGCGTCACCGCCCGAGGTGCTCCGCTGAGCCCGTGGGCTCAGCGCTTGCGCCCACCTTTGGCCTGGGCCGCCTCGTACGCTGCCCGGACCTCGCCCGGTATGCGGCCGCGGTCACCCACGGCATAACCCGCGCTGCGGGCCCATTCCCGGATAGCCGCCTGGGACTCGCCCCGAGGTGCAGCCTGCTTCTTGGCCGCGCGCGCCGCCCGCCCGCCCCGGCCAGCCGGTGCAGCCCGCCGGCGCCCACGACCGCCCCGGCCACCGGTCGAATGCCCAGCAGCGGCGAAACGCTCGAGAGTGCCCCTGACTTCTTCGACGTGTTTCTTGCAAAGATCGAGCGTATAGGTCCTGCCGCCAAAGCTGAACGTCAGCGATTCAGCAGCACTAACGTCGCCTTCCTCGAGGTCGCACGTAACGACCTCCACCTGCCTACGGGCCACTCGCATTCCCCTTTCGGTCGTCGGCCGCAACCTTTGTCACGGAGCCAATACGCGATTGTAGTTCATGGTCGCGCCAAAGTGCAATTTCGTTGCCGCTCCCATGGGAAAAAACTTGGGGTGGGCGCTGCGGGCCTCGATCCCGCGACCTTCGCCTTGTAAGGGCGGCGCTCTTCCAACCGAGCTAAGCGCCCGGGCCGACGAACCACCGGCTAGGTGGTTCATGCTACAGCGGCACCAAAGGCCTCGGAGCTCCGCTACTTCGGGAGGGCGGCCCCTGTGCGCTTGTAAGCGGCCACGTGCCCGTCGACGAACAGCTGGCCGCCGGCACCGTCCCCCGTAGCCCGCGCCCGCCCCCGTCAAGCGAATTTGCCGGCTGGCTCACCTAGGCTGAGCGGCGTGGACTCCCTGAGCGTCTCAGCCGAGGGCGCGCCTCGCCGCCAGCAACTGCTCCAGCAGCCCGGCCGTGGCTGCCGCCACAATGGTCCGGCGCGCGCCCGGCTGGCGTAGCACCACCTCGGCCCCATTGAGCTCGCTCACGAACGCCCCTGCCTCCTGGCAGACCAGGAGGCCACCAAGGTAGTCCCACGGGGCGCTGCCCAGCCGGCTGCAATCGACGAAACCGTCGAGCGAACCTGAGGCCACCGCGCACAGGTCCAGGGCGCTGGCCCCCAAGGAACGGTACTGGGCCCACCCGAAATGGCTGGCAGGGTACCCGTTGAAGGCCACCACGGCGTTGCGAAGCTCGCTGGTCGGTGCGGGACGGACCGCTTCGCCGTTGCGACGTGCCCCCCCACCCCGTTCGGCCTCGAAGCGCGCACCGGTGGCGGGGCTGAAGACGACCGCGGCCAGCGGGCCTGAGGTGCCCAGGGCGCACAGGCTCACCGCCCACCAGGGCAGCCCGCGGGACGCATTGGTCGAGCCATCGACGGGGTCGACCACCACGGTCACCGGCCGCTCCGGGTGGTGGAGCCCTGACTCCTCGGACAGCACGCCCAGGCCCGCAGCGTCCAAGACGGCCACTGCGGCGGCGTCGGCTACCAGGTCGTGGTGGTACTGGGCCCCGCCGGGCCTGACCAGGCCCCAGTCCTGCTGGGCGCTGAGAGCCTCCACGACCGCGTCCGCCGCCCGGTTGAGCACGCTCAGCAGGTCCGAAGCCACGTCCTCAACCTGGCACACACTGGCCAGTGGGCGCCAGCTCACCTGTTGCCCTCGGAGGTCCAGGCAGTCGCCCAGCCCCGCTAGCGTTGGGGCAATGGCCGTCATCGATGTCGCCGGTTACGTGGCTGAGCTCAAGGACCACGCGGTCGACCATGGGTTCCACGTGCACGACGAAAGGCACTTCGTCGAGACCTACTCGCTCCGCCAAGCCTGGGAGGTGGACCTCCACCCTGAGGAGGCGTGCAACGGGCCGCTCGACCTGCACCTGGCACTGGAAGTGGACCCCAGGGTCCTGCTTTCCTTCGAGGACGCCGTGGTGGACCTGCCTGAGGGGGAGGAACCAGCAGACGAGTACCACTTCCCGCTCACGTTCACCTGGGCGCTGCCTCCCCTTGCCCACGGGCCGGACCTGCTGCGCCTCGCCGTCGACCTGGCCGGTATCGGGGGCGTCGACTTCCCTCTGGAAGCCTCCGCCATCGACAGCTACCCCTCGGCTACTGACCCTGCAGAAAGGCGCCTGACGGTCGTCGCCCGCCAGAAGGTCTCCTTGGCACGGGTGCTGGCTGGGGAGGAGCTGCTGTGCGACGTCTTTGACAAGGCCCTGGCGGTGAGCCAGTACCTGCTGGAGTCGGCGCCGGCCTGGATGAGCCAGGACTGACCTGGTCGGGCCCTGTCGAGGTAGGCAGCCAGCGCTGGGCAACTGTCCCCCCGGGGCGGCGGCTGAGGCTGTCCCCCCGGGGCGGCGGCTGAGGGCGCTTGCCGGCTGGGCAACTTGCCCGCAGCCCAGGCTGTGCCACATGGTAGCCTCGGGGGTTGCCGGCGGGCCTCTGCCCGCTGGTCTTCTGGAACGGAGACCTATGGGTGCGGCATTCCAGCGAGCCTTGCGCCACAGCGGCGCGCCCCTGGCGGCGACGCTGGCGGTGCTCGCCGTGCTGGCCACAGCTGGCCCGGTGCTCGCCGCGGGCAGGCTCGATGCCACACTGGCCGAGGATGTGCCCCCACCGTCGCCCACCACCTCGGGGGGTAGCGAGGGACCGGGCCCCTCGAGCACCACCACGGCGTTGCCGACGACTACCACTACTACCACCAGCACCACCAGCACCACCAGCACCACGGCCGCCGCCCCCGGGACGTCCACCACCTTGCTCGCGCCAACCTCCACCACCCAGACGACCATGACCGGCGCTGGCGCCACCACAACCAGCGCACCTACGTCGACCACCTCCCCGGCCCCCTCCCCCACGACTACACTGGCCCCTCCCGGCGCGGCACCTTCGAGCACGGCGCCCTCGAGCACGGCACCCTCGAGCAGGCCACCGTCGAGCAGCGCTGGCACCCCGGCGTCTGGCACCCCGGCACCGGCAAGCACGCTGGCCCCCACGGGGACGGTCGCGCCCACGAGCGCTGAGGGCCCGTCGGTGGCCACGACCTTCCCGCTCGGCCCTCCGGTGAACGGCCAGCCCCAAACCGGCCGGCCCTGGCCGCTTGCCTCCCCAGCCACCACCGCTGCCGGCCAGCTCAGCACCGCGACCAGTGCAGCTGCGGCTACCACCACCTCTGTCCCGGCGACGAGCGAGACCACACCACCGACCACCGCGGCCACCACCACGCTCACCACTGCTCTCCCACCGCGTACGCCAAGCTCGGCTTCTCGCACCCAGGCAGCACCGGTGCTGCGCGCAGTACCGGTGGTCTCGGTGCCTCAGTCAGTGCGCGAGGGCCAGCTGGTGCGGATCTCGGGCCAGGGCTTCCGCCCGGGCACCCCCGTGAAGGTCGTCTTGGGCCCCGACGACGCCCACGAGCAGGCAGCCCCGGCCGTGGTCGCCACTGCCCACACCGGTGCCCAAGGGCAGTTCGAAGCCTCGGCGGTGGTCCCGGCGATGCGGCCAGGCACCCACAAGTTCCAAGTGGTCGGGGTCGCTGCCTCGGGGCACGTCACCTCTTTGGCCGCCCGGGTCGTGGTCCTAGCTGCCAGCAAGCAGGCCTCGGGAGCGCCTCAGCTGGCCACCCCGGGCCTCCTGGCTCTGGCTATCGGCCTGCCTCTGGGGACCTGGCTGTGCTTGGAGCTCCTGTCGCGCCGCCGAGGCCAGCCTGGCCGCCGGGCGGCCCGCTGAACCGGGAGGGGACCTCGCCGCGCCGTAGCGGCCCCTGGACGGCGTCTCTCCGGGCAGCCGCGACGTCCTGAGGGTAGGAGCGCAGGGCAAGCACCAAGGTCGCCGCTCCCGCCGCCAAGGGTGCCAGCATGACGAGGAAGCTGGACTGTAGCCCCTGCCGGCCTCCCCCGAACAGGTGGTCGGCGGCAAAGCCAAAGGCCAAGGGCCCGGTGGTGTCGCCCACTTGGCGCAGGACGCCCCTCACGCCCTCGGCTCGCCCCCACAACCCAGGCGGGACAACCTGGAGGCGGCTGGCGTCGAGAGGAGGGTTGGCGGCTGCCAACCCGAACGCCCCTACCATCAAGAACGGGAGGGCCGCGGCCGCCGAGCCCACCACTATGCCGGGGAGGAAGGCCCCCACCGAGATGCCGAGCGCCACCATGGCCACCACGATGCGGCCTGCCGAGTGCCGGTGCGACTCCAGGCGGTCGGCCAGACGACCGGCTACGAGCACGCCGGCCAGGCCCCCCAGGCCGACCAGCAGCAGCATCAAGGTAGCCACCGGCTGGCTGACCCCGTACTGGTCGGTGGCAAGCTCGACTCCAAACGTCCGGATCCCGTCGAAGAAGAAGTAAGTGCAGGCGCCGGTCAGCACCAGCACGACGTTGGTGGGCACCGACAGCACGTAGGCCACCGTGCGGGCCACGCTCAGGCGCCGCCAGCTGTCCACTGCCTCGGCCGGCGACAGCTGCCCCTCGCCAAGCGGGCCAGGGGCGCTGGCGGTGCTGCCCCGCTCAGGCTCGTGCATGCGCCAGAGGAACCAGGCCAGGACAACGCTGGGCGGCCCGAGGACGGCAAAACTGGCCCGCCAGCTGACCGAGGCCAGCTCTCCAGCGGTCCCGAAGCCCACACCCGCCCCGACCAGCTCTCCAGCCAGCACCACCCCATAGGCTTGGGCACGTTCAGCTTCGGGGAAGCTGTCACCGAGGAGGGAAGCCACTGCGGGCCCGGCCAGCGCGCTGGCGGCTCCGAGCCCCAGGCGGACGGCCAGCAGGAAGCCGAACGAGCTGGCACCCGCCGACAGCACCATCATGGCACCCCACACCAGCGCCCCCACGGCCAGCAGCCTGGTCCGCCGGGTACGGTCCACCAGCAGCCCGGCCGGGAGGGTGACCAAGGTGGCCACACCGGTGCTGGCCGCCACCAAGGCCCCGATCGCAGTGTTGCTCACTCCGAGCGCCTGGCGGACCTGGGCCGCTGCCGCGCCTATGGTCGCCCCGTCGGCCGAGGACAGGCCGAGGGAAGCGGCCAGCAGCACGACGGCACGCCGCTGGCGCGGGTTGTAGCTGCGCAGCGTGGCCAGCGGTACTAGCACCTTGTCCGGCAACTGTGGGCCTCTCGGGTCGGCACTGGGCACGGGTGCCGCCGCAGCTTAGTTCGCCCCGAGGGCGACGCCTTGCGCGATCATGGCCAGGTGGCCGTACGAGACGACTGCCGGCACTACCAAAGCCGGGGGACCAGTGGGGGAGAGGTGCTCCAGCGCTGCCGGCTGGGGGCAGCCAGCGAGGGCCCGTTCGCCTGCCCAGAAGCATGCTTGTTCTTCGAAGACCGGGTGGTCTCGACCGCCGGCTGGGCCCAAGACCAGGGCCAGCCGATGGCCAACACCGCTTGGGGGTTGGCCCACCTGCCCCACAGCGCCACCACCAACCCGAGCCGTAACCGCTCCGGCGGCGGGCAGGGAGCCGGGAAAACCAAAAAACGCGGGCGTCGCCGCTAACAGCCCTCCTCGGTGGCCAGCCCCGTCAGCCTTCGACCGGGGCGTCGAGCCAGGAGACCCTCACCCCGGCCTGCTCCAGCCAGGCCACCCCCGCGTCGAGCGCTTCGCGAGCCCCGGACAGCTCGCAGATGACCCAACCGGAGCGTTCCTCGACGTTGGCCCTGCGGATGTTGGCGATCACCCCGTAGTCGAGGGCCAACCGGGCTATGACCGGCTCGCTCACCAGAGCTTCTGGGAACGTCAACTTGGCTCGGACCGATGTCGTCATCAAGCCCGCTCCCCGGCCCTGGCCTCCCCTGGGTGGGCCACCAGGGCCTGGTTCAGGTTGCCTGACCGCAAGCCCTCCCAGTCCACGGTGACATAACGGTACCCTGCCTGCTTGACCGCGGCCACCACCTCGCTGCGCAACCCGAGGGCACGCCCCAGCTGCGAGAGGGGGAGCTCGACCCGGGCCAAGTCCCCGTAATGGCGTACCCTCAGCTCGGCGAACCCCAGGGCGGCCAGGCCTGCTTCGGCTTTGGCCACCATGCCCAAGGCCCGCACCGTGACCGGCGTCCCGTAGGGCAACCGAGAAGCCAGGCAAGCGGCGGCGGGCTTGTCCCAGGTGCGCAGGCCTAGGCGGCGTGACACCTCCCGGACGTCGGACTTGGTGAACCCGGCTTCCACCAACGGGAACACCGCCCCGGCGGCCTGGGCGGCATGCTGGCCAGGCCGGTGGTCCCCGAGGTCGTCCAGGTTCACCCCCAGCACTACGGTGGCCCCCCCGGGGCCCAGGCGCGCCGCCAGGGGCGCCAGGCAGCGCATGAGCTCGTCCTTGCAGTGCCAGCATCGGTCGGCCCCATTGGCCACATAGCCCTGCCTTTGGTCCTCGTGGGTCGCCACCTCCGTGTGGTTGAGGCCCCACTCCTGGGCCAGCAGGCGGCAATCGGCCAGGGCGGAGGGCGACAGCGAAGCAGACACGGCGGTGGCGGCCAGGGCCCGGCCCGGGCCGAGCACATCGTTGGCCACCCAGGCCAGCAACGACGAGTCGGCACCGCCGCTGAACGCGACCACTACCCGCTCGAGCCGTTCTATCCGCCGCCGGAGCAGGCTCAGCTCTGCCATCGGCCGCTTCAAGCGCTCAGCCCGCAAAGGGTGAGCACTTCTCCCACTGGCCGGACTAGCCCTACGTAGAAGGGGCCGAACTCGGCGTAGCGAGCCGAGGCCTCGTCGAAGCGCATGGCGTACACGCAGTCTTTCAGGTCATCGGCAGCCCGGGCAAACAGCGTGACCCCCCACTCGAAATCGTCAAGGCCGGTGGAGGCGGTCACCAGCTGGAGCACCCGGCCGGCAAAACGCCGCCCGGTGGCCCCGTGGTCGTGCATCAGCGCCTCCCGACGGTCGTAGCCGAGCCGGTACCAGTTGTACACCTCGCCCCGGCGCTTGGACATGGGGTAGAAGCAGAAGACGGCTTTGCCAGCAGGGGGCAACCGAGGGTACAGGCGAGCCTGGCGGCGGCCGGGGGACAGGCCCTGGGCGTACTCCGACACCTCGGTCAGGGACAGGTACGAGTAAGTGACCTCCAGGCCGGCTGAGCTGAGCGCACTTTGGGTACGGCGCAGGCCGGCGAGGTCCTCCCCCAGCAACATGAAGCCCATGTCGGCCTTGTGGCCGACGAGCGCGGCCGTCACCACCTGCTGGCCCGCCGCCTCGGCCACCTTGGCCGCGGCGCTCACCGCCTCGGCGTCTGTGCCGGGGCGGGCCCGGCAGAACAGGTGGAGCACCACCAATCCTTCCCCAGGCCCCATCGACGTAGATACCGCTGAGCTCGGGGGGCCGGCGGCCACGGGCTCAGCGGGCAAGGGCTCAGGCGGTGACGGCTCGGCCATCGCCCACATGCTACGGCGGCCGAGCCACCAGTTGCGCTTCGTCCCGCCCGGCCACCCCTTGCGCGTTCTTCGGTTGGGCAGCCACCGCCGCGCCTGTCCCCCAGCCGGCCTGGCCCGCCCTTTTTGCCTGCTGACATGGGCCTTGGAGGTGACGGGCCGCTGCGCACAGACTCTTCACAATTCGCTAACTCCCTGGGCACATGGTCATGCACAGATAGTGACCAGACGCAGGTACTGCGGCTAGCCAGCCGGCGTGGCCGGCGGGCAGGACTGATGGCAGGAGGACAACCAATGAGACCAAAGGCGGAGGCTCCCGCCACTACCCCCGCCTGGCGGCGGGCACGGGGCCGGCCGGTGGCCCGCACTCTTCACACGGCAGCGCGTTTCGCCCTCTGCCTGGGGCTGGTCGCGGCCCTTCCGCTGGGCGGCTTCGCCCCGGCCGGTGCCAGCCCCTTGCACGGCTTGTACCACAGCGACCACCATGGCGACCACGGCGACCACGGTGCACCGCCCGGTTGGGGAGGGCCCAAGTGGCACCCCGAAGGCCGTACGGTCAGGGGCACCGTCGGCACGGTCGGCACGGACAGCTTCCAGCTGGCCCTGCTGCCGCCCGGCGACAACTTCGCACCGCCCACCAGCAACAACCTCACACCGACGGCCACCACCATCACCGTGGACGTGTCGGCCTCCACCGTCTACCGGGAGCCCACGGTCAAGTCGGCCAGCTTCTCGGACGTCGTGACCGGCGACATGGTCCGGGTGACCGGTACCCCGGCCGGGCCGGGCACGATCGATGCCCTGGTGGTCTTCATCCCGGCTGTCCAAGCCACCGGGACGGTCAGTACGGTCTCCTCGGGAGGGTTCCAGCTCTCAGTCGAGGCAAGGCACGGCGAGCTGCCGCCGGTGGCCCTGACCCCGACGGCCCTCACCATCACCGTCAACGTCTCGGCCAGCACCATCTATCGCGAGCCCACGGTCAAATCGCCCAGCCTCTCCAACGTCGTGGCCGGCGACCGGGTCCGGGTCTCAGGGGCCCAGGACGGGGCCAACACCATCAACGCCCTGTCCGTGTTCATCCCCCTAGCCACCTACGCCGGCACCGTGGGGACGGTCGGCTCGACGGGCTTCACCCTCAGCACCGCCAAGGGGGCCACCATCACCGTGAACGTGTCCAGCACCACCCAGTTCCGTGGCGCTGGCCCAGGCTCAACGGTGCCGGCACCCGGCGACCAGGTGAGGGTTATCGGCACCCAGGCGGGCACCGCCACCGTGGACGCCCTCTGGGTGCTCGTAAACGCCAACCCCGTCGGCGGCCACCACGGCGGCCGGGGCGACGACCACGGCCCCGGCCACCTGGGCCGGCGATGACCCTGGGCCTCCCCCAGCCGCCTAGTAGGCCTTGGGCCTGACAGGGCCCGGCTCGGGCCGAGCCCTGGACGGACAAGCACCCTGGGGACAACCCCCAGGGTGCTTTTTTGTGCTGCTGGTTGGTGACTGTTCGTACTGCGGGTCGCTGACCGCAAGCCGAGGGACGCGCCCTCAGTAATCTTCCATGCCCGCGCCCGCCCCGGCACCGGCCGGCTGCTTTTCCTCGGGCTTGTCGACTATCACCGCCTCGGTGGTGAGGAACAGCCCGACGATCGAGGCGGCGTTCTGGAGGGCGGAGCGGGTCACCTTGACCGCGTCGATGACCCCGGCCTTGAACATGTCCTCGTAGTTGCCCGTGGCGGCGTTGAGGCCCTCGTTGACCGGGAGGTTGCGCACCCGCTCCACGACTACCCCGCCTTCGTAACCGGCGTTGACAGCGATCTGCTTGAGGGGCTCCTCAACGGCCCGGGCCACGATACGCGCCCCCACCGCCTCGTCCCCCTCCAGCTTCTCAGCCTTGTCCAAGATAGCGGCCTGCGACCGCAGCAGCGCCACGCCGCCGCCGGGGACCACGCCTTCTTCCACCGCCGCCTTGGTGGTCGACACCGCGTCTTCGATGCGGTGCTTCTTTTCCTTCAGTTCCACCTCGGTCGCCGCACCGACTTTGATGACCGCCACCCCGCCGGCCAGCTTGGCCAGCCTCTCTTGGAGCTTCTCCCGGTCGTAGTCGGAGTCGGTGTTCTCGATCTCGGTCTTGATCTGGTTGATGCGGCCCTTGATGTCGGCCTCGGAGCCGGCTCCTTCGACGATGGTGGTCTCGTCCTTGGTGACGACCACCTTGCGGGCCTTGCCCAGCAGGTCCAAGGTGGCGTTCTCCAGCTTGAGGCCCACCTCGTCGGAGATCACCTGGCCACCGGTGAGGATGGCCATGTCCTGGAGCATCGCCTTGCGACGCTCGCCGAAGCCGGGGGCCTTGACGGCGACGCTCTTGAAAGTGCCCCGGATCTTGTTGACGATCAGGGTTGCCAGGGCCTCGCCTTCGACGTCCTCAGCGATCACGACCAGCGGGCGGCCGGCCTGGATGACCTTCTCCAGCAGGGGCAGGAGGTCCCGCACAGCCGAGATCTTGGCCCCGTACAACAAGATGTAGGGGTCCTCGAGGACCGCTTCCATGCGCTCGGGGTCGGTCACGAAGTGGGCCGAGATGTAACCCTTGTCAAAGCGCATACCCTCGACGAGCTCGAGGTCCATCCCGAAGGTCTGCGACTCCTCGACGGTCACCACACCGTCTTTGCCCACCTTGTCGATGGCCTCGGAGATGAGCTCGCCGATGTCGGGGTCGGCGGCCGAGATGCCGGCCACCTGAGCGATCTGGCTCTTGGTCTCGGTCTCCCGGGCCAGCGACTTCAGGCTGCTCACAGCCGTCTCGACGGCAGCGTCGATCCCGCGGCGCAGCGACATCGGGTTGGCACCAGCCGCCACGTTGCGCAGGCCCTCGCGCACCATGGCCCACGCCAGCACGGTGGCCGTCGTGGTCCCGTCACCGGCCACGTCATCGGTCTTCTTGGCCACCTCCTTGACCAGCTCGGCGCCCACCTTCTCGTAGGGGTCCTCCAGCTCGATCTCCTTGGCGATCGAGACGCCGTCGTTGGTGATGGTCGGGGCGCCCCATTTCTTCTCCAGCACCACGTTGCGGCCCTTGGGCCCCAGGGTGACCCGCACGGCGTCCGCGAGCTGGTTCATGCCCTTCTCGAGGGCCCGGCGGGCCTGTTCGTCAAAAGCAATCAGCTTCGGCATCGGTCTGTTGCTCCCTCCGTTGAGCTGACCTGGTTCGGTCCTGCGTTAGCAGTCTCAGGTGTCGAGTGCTAACAGTACACCGTATCCGGCCGTTCGCGCGCAAATGGTTGCCGAACAGGCCGGGCCGAGGGGCCCAGGGCGGCGAGGCCGCGCCAGCGAGGGGACCAAAGCCCTGGCCAGAGGCCCTCTAGCCGCCAGCCACGGCCGGCACCACCGAGACCACCGAACCAGGCTGGACCGGCGTCGCCAGGCCGTCCAAGAACCGCACGTCCTGCTCCCCCACGAACACGTTGACGAACCGGCGCAGGTTGCCGGCCTCGTCGAACATCCGCTCGGCAAAGCCGGGGTAGGCGGCATCGAGGGCCTTCAGCGCCTCGCCGACCGTCACCCCCTCGACCTCGACTTCGCCGGCGCCTCCGGTGAGGGGGCGGAGCTGGGTGGGGACACGGACCTTGACGCTCATGGTGCAGTGCTCCTGACAGGCTGGGCGGTCATCTCCTCCCAGTCTGTCACCTGGACGGCGGCTTCGAAGGCTTCGAGGTTGGGGGCCACCGTCACGGTGGGCCCGCATACGGGCGCGACCGCGTCGAGCGTCTTCAGGCCGTTGCCCGTTATGAGGGCCACTACCCGCTCGTCCGGGCGCACCACCCCGCGGGCCGCCAACTTGGCCAGCACGGCCACCGTCACCCCACCAGCCGTCTCCGCGAACACCCCTTCGGTGCGGGCCAGGAGGCGGATCGCCTCCACGATCTCCTCGTCGCTGGCTGCCGCCAGTGCGCCGCCTGACCGGCGCACCTCGTCCAGGGCGTAGGCCCCGTCCGCGGGGTTGCCGATAGCCAGGGACTTGGCAATACCAGCCGGCTTGACCGGTTTGACGAAGTCGGTGCCCTCCTCGAAGGCGGCCACCACCGGGGCGCAGCCGGCGGCTTGCGCACCCGACACGCGGGTGTGGGGTTCCTCGTCGAGCAGGCCAACCTTGTACAGCTCGCGCAACCCCTTGGCAACCTTGGTCAGCTGGCTGCCCGAGGCGACGGGCACGACGACGTGGTCGGGGGCCCGCCAGCCCAGCTGCTCGGCCACCTCGAAGGCCAGCGTCTTGCTCCCCTCCGAGTAGTAGCTGCGGATGTTGACGTTGACGAACGCCCAGCTAGGGTGCTCGCTGGCGAGCTCGGCGCACAGGCGGTTGACATCGTCGTAGTTGCCGGTGAGGGCCACCACGGTGCCACCGAACACCGATGTCGTCACCACCTTGGGCACCTCGAGGTCGGCCGGGATGAAGACCACCGAGCGCATCCCGGCCCGGGCCGCGTGAGCCGCCACGGAGTTGGCCAGGTTGCCGGTAGAAGCACAGGCCGCCACCTTGAAGCCGAGCTCCCGGGCCCGGGTGAGGGCTACCGACACCACCCGGTCCTTGAACGAGCCGGTCGGGTTGACCGTGTCGTTCTTCAGCCACAGCTCCCTCAGGCCGAACTCGGCCGCCAAACGGTCCGCCCGCAGCAGAGGCGTGAAGCCCGCGCCGAGGTCCACTGCCCCCGACGCCCGGGCCGGCAGCAGGTCGGCGTACCTCCAGATGGTCCGGGGACCAGCCGCCACTTTGTCCCGCGACATGGAAAAAGCGATGGCTTCGTAGTCGTAGGCCACCTCCAACGGCCCAAAGCACCACTCGCAGACATGGAGCGCCTCGGCAGGATAGCTACGCCCGCATTCACGGCAACGAAGGCCTTGTACGAATGGCCCAGCGGCTGGCACGGTCCCTCCTCATCGTCTCGGGCATTGGCACCATGTACCGGCCGTGGGGAGCCGGTCGTACTGGTTGCCGCGGCGTCATCGGGCCCGTCCCTCGGCCGCTCTGGATGATGGCTCTCCCCATAGTACGGGCCCTGGCCCCCCGGCCGCCAGGCAGGTGCCTGGGTGGGGGCTCTGCCGGACCGGCCCCCCAGGTGGCAGGCTGGGGTGGTGGTAGCAAAGTACGACTGGCGAGACTTCGACGCGCCCGGGCTGGCCAAGGCCAAGGGCAGCCACCGGGTCTCGGTCTGCATACCGGCGCGCGACGAGGAGGCCACCGTCGGCGAAGTGGTACGGGTCATCCGCGAAGAGCTGGTCGACGGCCCAGGCCTGGTGGACGAGCTCGTAGTCGTGGACGACGGTTCGAGCGACGCCACCTCCAAGCAGGCAGCAGCGGCTGGCGCCCGGGTGGTCGCCCTGCCCGAGCCCAAAGGTAAGGGCGACGCCATGTGGCGGGGCCTCCAGGAGACCACAGGCGACGTGGTGGCCTACTGCGACGCCGACATCTACGGCTTCAGCTCTCGCTTCGTCACCGGCTTGCTCGGCCCCCTGCTCACCGACAGCTCGCTAGCCCTGGTGAAGGGCACCTACAAGCGCCCCTTGGACGGCGTGGACGGCGAGGGCGGGCGAGTGACCGAGCTCGTGGCCAAGCCGTTGATCTCGGTCCTTTTCCCCCACCTGCGCAGCCTGGGCCAACCCTTGGCTGGGGAGTGGGCCGCCCACCGCAGCGTCTTGGAGAGCCTGTCGTACGCCTACGGCTACGGGGTCGAGCTGGGGGTGCTCCTCGATGTGGCTGAGCGCTTCGGGACGGCCAGCATCGCCGAGTGCGACCTCGGGGAGCGCCGGCACCGGAACCGCTCCCTGGCCGAACTGGTGCCCCAGGCAGAGACCATAATCCGCCTGGCCCTCAGCCGAGCCGGCCTGCTACCGCGGCCCTGAGGCAGCCGGCCGCGTCCTCCCGGGCCCGGCCAGGGCCAAAGCTCCGGGCCAAGGAGACGTAGCCCACCGGCAGCCCGGCCTCCCCGTCCCCGGCCACCACCAAGAACGGCACCCCCGCCGCTCGGGCCAGGGCGACCACGCCGCCCACGGCTTTGCCGGTGAAGCTCTGGCGGTCGACGTAGCCCTCTCCGGTGACGACGAGGTCGGCCTGGGCGACCCGCTCGGCCAGGCCCAAGCGCCGTGCCACCAGCTCGAAGCCAGGGACGAGGTACGCCCCGAGGGCAGCCAGGCCACCCCCCAACCCGCCCGCCGCGCCCCCTCCGGGGAGGTGGCGCACGTCACGGCCCAGGCGTTGTTCGTAGAGGCGGGCGACGCGCGACAGGCGCCGCTCCAGCAGCCCCACCTGAGCAGGGCTCGCCCCCTTCTGCGGGGAGAACAGCGCGGCTGCTTCCTGGAAGCTCGCCTGCACGTCGCAGGCCACCACCAGCCCCGCCGAAGCCGGCCCGCTCCACCCGAGGGCCTCTACCGCCCCGAGGCCCCCGTCCGTGGTCGCCGAGCCCCCCAGGCCCACTATGACCTGGCCCGCGCCGGCCCGGGCCGCTTCAGCGACCAGCTGCCCCACGCCCGTGGTGCCAGCCCGGAGGGCGTCGTTGCCCTCCGGCCCGCCGCAGAGCCACAGCCCGATGGCCTGGGCCGACTCGACCACCGCCCAGGGCTGCTGGCCACCCCCCTCTGGCGGGCAGAGAAGCCATTCTGCCTCCACCGGCTCGCCCAGCGGCCCGCACACCCGGCTGCGGCGCCTCGCGGCAAGCCGGCTGGCGAACACCTCGAGGAAGCCTTCGCCACCGTCGGACACCGGGGCCAGGTCAGGTTCCCAGCCCCGCTCCTCAGCCGCCTCGGCGATGGCGAGCGCGGCCTGCTGGGCGCTCAGGGTGCCGCGGAACTTGTCCGGCGCAGCGAGCAGGCGGGGCATGGTCCCATCGTGCCAGTCCCAGCGCTAACCGGCCTGGCCCGCCTCCCGGGCAGCTGGACAGGGACCAGCCCAGGCCAGCCCCTCCGGCACCTCAGCCGTTGTAGCGAGCCGGGACACGTCCCGATATATCGGCACCCACCAGCAGCACCAAGTCCGCCAAATGGAGGCGGGCTGGAGGCACGGCGCTGTCGTTGGTGGGAGAAGGGGCCACCACCGCCGATGCAGGCAGGCCCAGAGGCGACCGGGCCAGGGCCAGGGCGTTGTCCCGGTCCGCCGGGTTCACCACGAACAACGTCGAGGTCAGGTTGGTGCTGGTTACCGCGTCCATGGGGGCCAGGGTGTCGTAGCCGAGCGCAGCCAACTGGTTCTTGAAGTAAAGGGCGGCGTGGTACTTCGTGTAGCCGTTGAGCACCAAGACCTTCACCCCGGTCGGGGGCACCGTCGTAGACGTCGTGGTCGTGGCCACGCTGCTGACGACGGGCGGGGCGAGCGTCGTCGCCGTGGTGGTGGGGTGGTGGGCCGTGGTGGTAGCGGCCGCGCTCCGGTGGGTGCCGCCCATCCGGGCCAGTACCACTACCCCTACGACGACACCCACCACCACGACAAGGACAGCCCGCCAGGGCCGGAGGGCAGGGGGCGCGGGGCCACCGCGCGGTGCGCTCCCCTCAGCTCCAGTGCCGCCCGGTGAGCCTGGGGTGCTCACCGGCGGCGACGGCCGCGCGCCGACATGCCCCCCATCTTGGCCCCTCGCCTCTCGTAGCGGGCGCGCCGCAACCGGCGGACGAGGAGCGGGTCGTAGGACTCGGCCTCGGCGTCCTCGACCAGCCCACCGAGCAGCTGGTTGTAACGGGCCAAGGACAGGCCGAGGCGCGTGCGCACGACCTCGCTCTTGGTGCGCCCTTCCAGCCACCAACCCCGTTCGACGTCCAGGATCTCACGGTCTCGCTCACGAAGTGCCATCCGGCCCACCCTGCCACCTGCTGGGCCCGTGGTCAAGCAACCGCCGAGCCCGGCCACCGGCACCACTATCCCAGCCCACGGCGCGCCTGGCCATGGCTCGTCGGCACGTGGCGCGCTGGCTCCGCGTTGGGGCATGCTCTTGGGTAGGGACGGCTCGCCCGGGTAGCTCAACGGCAGAGCACCTGCCTTGTAATCAGGCGATAGGAGTTCGATCCTCCTCCCGGGCTCGCCCGGCCGACGCTCGGGCCAGCCGGCAGCCGGCCCGTCAACGGGCGGTGCAGCCGCTGGCCCCACCCGCTCAGGCCCCGGAGCGCTGGCGCGCCACCTCGAAGCAGGCCACCGCCGCGGCGGCCGCCACGTTCAGGGACGGGAGGGGCCCGGGCTGGGGGATACGGGCCACCACCTCACAGCGTTCCCGGGCCAGGCGCGACAGCCCTCGGCCCTCGGAGCCGAGCACCAGCGCCAGCGGACGGTCGAGCACGGCAACGGACCACAGGTCCTGGTCGCCGGCCGGGTCCAGGCCTACCACCCACACCCCGGCCCGGGCTATTTCCCTCAGGGCCGCGGGCACCCCCGGGACCTGGGCCACGGCGAGGTGCTCGACGGCGCCGGCAGCCGCCTTCATAGCGGCCGGGGTGAACGGTGCGGCCCGGTGGCGGCCCACCACCACGCCGGTGGCACCGGCACAAGCGGCGCTGCGCAGCACGGAGCCCAAGTTGCCCGGGTCGGTGACCCCGTCCAGCACCACGAGCAGCACCGGCTGGGCACCGGCCCCCGGCACCAACAGGGCCTCCAGGGGGACCGGCTCCAGCTCCTCGGCCCAGGCGACCACGCCCTGGGCCGCGTCGGTACGGGCCACCTGGGCCAGGGCCGCGGGCGATGCCACCTTGACGAGGGCGCCTCGCTGGCGGGCCAGCTCTGCCAGCTGGGCCAGCGCGGGCCGGGGAGCGGGCCCCCCAGCCACCCACAGCTCCCGGAGGCGTCGCCTCCCGGCGACTAGCAGCTCGCGAACGGCGTGGTAACCCTCGACCTGGGTGCCCCCCAGGCCAGCTGGCTCCCGGGGGGGCCGGTGGCCGGGCCGCTTCACCTTTGCCGGATGAGGGCTACTGCCAGGCAGGCAATGCCCTCTTTGCGGCCGAGGGCACCAAGGCCTTCTCCCCGCTTGGCCTTCAGCGACACCGGTGCCCCGATGACACCGGCCAACCGGGCCTGCAGCTCTTCCCGGCGGCCAGCCAGACGGGGCGTCTCGGCGATGACAGTGCAATCGACGTTGGCCACCTCCCAGCGAGGGGCCAGCTTGGCCACCACCTCGGCCAGCAGGCCAAGGCTGTCGGCACCTTCCAGGGCGGGGTCGGCATCGGGGAAAAGGGCGCCGATGTCGCCCAGGCCCGCCGCGCCCAAGAGGGCATCGGCGATGGCGTGGCAGACTACGTCGCCGTCGCTATGGCCCTGGAGCCCCCGGCCCTCGAACCGGGCCCCGCCGAGGACGAGCGGCCGGCCGGGGGCGTCACTGAAGGGGTGGATGTCAAAGCCCTGGCCCACCCTGAGGGTCATGGCTGCTCACCGCCACCGGTCCTGGCCAAGGCCGCCTCCGCCAGTGCCAGGTCGAGCCGGGTGGTCAGCTTCAAGTTGCCCGGGTCGCCGGGCGTGCTCACCACCCTGGCGCCCATGGCCTCGACCAAGGCAGCGTCATCGGTGGCGTCGCCCCCGCCGGCGTGGGCAGACCGCAGCACCCCGGCCCGGAAGGCCTGGGGGGTCTGGGCCGCCAGCAGGTCCTCCCGGCGCAACGTGACCAGGCGGCCGTCGGCTTGCCGCTGCTTGATCGTGTCGGCCACCGGCACGCAGGGCACCGCCCCGTCGGCCCCTTGGGCCACCGCTTCGATCACGGCCTGCCAGGTCTGGGGACGCGAGAGCGGGCGGGCAGCGTCGTGCACGACCACGACCTCGGCGTGCTGGGGCACAGCCGCCAAACCGGCTCGGACCGACTCCGCCCGGGTCTGCCCGCCGGCCACCACCTGGCTGGCCCTCCCCTGGCAGGAGCCGACCAGCTCGGGCGGGACCACCAGCACCACATTGCCCTCGCCGCAGGCGCGCCGGGCCGCTTCCAATGACCAGTCGACCACTTGCCGGCCAGCCAGCAGCGCGAACTGCTTGTGGCCGCCAAAGCGCGCGCCATTGCCGGCTGCCACCACCACCGCCCACACGGGACCAGGGAACGGGTCGGCCACAGGTTGGACGGTTCAGGGCCAGGTCACAAGCCCGTCAGGGGAGGGCTTCGTCGAGCTTCTTCTCCGCCTCTGCCTCAGAGACACCGATAGCGAAAGTGAGCTCCGAGACCAGGATCTGCCTGGCCCGGTTGAGCATCCTCTTTTCGCCGGCCGAGAGCCCCTTGTCCTTGTCCCGGTTGGAGAGGTTACGGACGACCTCAGCTACCTGGTAGATGTCACCGGACTTGAGCTTCTCCACGTGGTTCTTGTAGCGCCGGGACCAGTTCGTCGGCATCCACGTCCTTTTTGCGCAGGACGGCGAACACCTCCTCGACCTCCTCGTCGTTGATGACCTCCCGGATGCCGACTTCGGCGGTCGACTCCACGGGCACCTTCAAGGTGAGGTCGCCGTAGGCCAGCCGGAGCACCAGGTACTCCCGCTGCTCGCCGAAGTCCGAGCGCATCTCCCGCTTCTCCACGACCGCCGCCCCGTGATGGGGGTAAACCACTTTGTCTCCGACGTCGAATGCCATGCTTCTCCCGGATGTTCCTCGAGGACCGTTACCAGAGCTACTACCAGGGTACGCTGTCCCGAGGCGTCGATCCAGCTGACTAGTGCCAGCGTGCCAATCCGCCCAAGCCTCCTCCGGCTAAGGTCAGCCCCATGGAGGTAGTGCCCTTGCTGGCGCGCTCGGAGCTGTTCTCGTCGTTCTCTGAGGACGCCCTGCACCGGGTGGCGAAGAAGTCCTCCGTGGCCAGGCTGGCCCGCAACGAGGTCCTCTTCGAGCAGGGCGAGCCAGCCGACGCTCTCTACGTCGTCCGCTCCGGCCGGGTCGGCATCGGGCGGCGGTCCCCCGACGGCAGGGAGTCCCTGGTCGCCTTGATGGAACCAGGCGACCTGTTCGGCGAGATGCCCCTGTTCGACGGTGCCCCTCGCTCCGCGTCGGCGCGTGCCCTGGGACGTTCCCAGGTCCTCAAGATCGGTTTCGAGGCGGTGCGGGCCGAGCTCGAGGCCCGGCCGGAGCTGCTGTGGGACGTGGTCGAGCTGTTGGCCGGCCGGCTCCGGGCCGCCGACGACGCCTTGGCGGACGCCATGCTCCTGGACGTGACCGGCCGCACCGCCAAGCGGCTCTTGGAGCTGGCTGGCGGCTCGGACGAGTTCGTCCTGCCCATAACCCAAGAAGAGCTGGCTGGCTTGGTGGGCGCGTCCCGGGAACGGGTGAACAAAGCCCTGGCCGCGTTCTGCCGCCTGGGCTGGGTCGAGCAGGCCGACCGCCGGTACCGGATCCTCAACCGGGAACGGTTGGAGCAGCGCGCCCGTTGAGCCTGAGCCTGGCCAACCACTTCCTGGGCCCGCAGCACCTGGTGCCGGCCTCTACAGCCACAGCGGCGGGCGAGGGCCCAGCACGGCCGGGGCAGAGGCTCAGCCCAGGCGGTCCAAGATGCTCGTCTCGGCCAGGCGGGCCAGCCCCTCTTTGACGAACCGGGCGCCGGTCGGCTCGATGCCCTCGACCTCGTCCAGGTCTTCTACGGTCGCCCGCAGGATCTCCTGCAGGCCTCCGTAGCGGGAGACGATGTTGTTGGCCACCTGGCTGGGCAGGCGGGGGATCTTCGACAGCAGCCGGTAGCCATGGGGGTGCAGCGGCGTCTCCAGGTCGCTGTTGGCCATCTGCAGCACGCTCGCCACCCGTTTCAGGTCGAGCAGGCTCTCGGTGGAAAGCTCGGCCAGGGCGTCCAATGCTTCGTCCACGCCCCATTCGGCGCTGTTGGGCAAGTAGTCGCGCAGGACCTGGCGCCGCTCGTCGTCCACGTTGGCCAGCATCTCGTCCAGCTGGAGGCGCACCAGGCGGCCGTCGGCACCCAGTTCGACGCTGTAGCCGTCGACCTCCTCCGCGATCCGCCGGACCATCTCGGTGCGTTGGAGGACGGTAACGACGTCCCTCATGGTCACCATGTCCTCGACCTCCAGGGCAGACAGGGCGTTGGTGACGATGTCCAGGCGGTCGCGGTAGCGCTCCAGGGTCTGCAGCGCCTGGTTGGCCCGGCCGAGGAGCCGGGTGATGGGGGCGAGCTGGCGCTTGTGCGGCCCCCGGTAGACCGATATGACCGAGAGGTCCTCCGAGACGGTGATGACGGGCACGTCCAGAGAGCGGGCCACCCGCTCGGCCGTCCGGTGCCGGGTACCGGTCTCGGAGGTGGCCACCGGGCTGGGCACCAGGTGGACGTTGGCCCGGGCGATGCGGCTGGCGTCAGCGGCCAGGATGATAGCCCCGTCCATCTTGGCCAGCTCCGACAGCCGCTGGGGGGTGTACTCGGCGTCCAGCAGGAAGCCGCCGGAACAGATGGAGAGCACCTCGGGGCCGTCCCCGACCACGATGAGGGCGCCCAGGTTGGCTTGCAGGATCCGGTCAAGGCCCTCCCGCAGCGGGCCACCGGGGGCGGCGAGCGTAAGGGCCTCGATCATGGCCACGCTCAGGCGTTCTGGCACCGGCTGATGTTAACTCATGGCGCGCCGGCTCATGAGCGGCGCTCGGCCGCTGGAGGGGCGCCGGCGGCCTCACCACGCAGCCCACTGCCTCGGCCAGTGCCGCGGCGTGCTGCAAGTGCAAGGAGGAGGGCCGGGGCGCCCCGCTCGGGCCGGCCCGCGGCTGGCAGTTGCGTTCGCTGGCGGTCGAAGCGGGGACCAGCGCGGAACGAAAGCCGAGCCTGGAAGCCTCCGTCAGCCTCCGGGTGAGGGCTGTCACCTGCCTGAGCTCCCCGCCCAGGCCCACCTCACCCAGGGCGACCATCTCGGGGGGCAGGGCGGTGCCGAAAAAAGACGAGGCCAGGGCCAAGCAGATGGCCAGGTCAGCCGCGGGCTCGTAGGCCCGGGCCCCGCCCGCGACCGAGACATAGATGTCGCGGTCGCTCACCCTCACCCCTGCCCGGCGGTCCAAGACGGCCACCAGCAGGGCTACCCGGTTGGGGTCGAGGCCAGTCACCGACCGGCGGGGCACCGCGGCGGCCCGGCCGACCAAGGCCTGCACCTCCACCAGCACCGGGCGGTGGCCTTCAAGCGTGACCGTGACCGCCGAGCCAGGTGCCCCCTTGAGCCGGTCGCCGAGGAACAGGGCGCTTGGGTCAGCGACGCTGGACAGGCCGTGCTCCCCCATCTCGAACAAGCCAGTCTCCCCGGTAGGGCCGAAGCGGTGCTTGACCGCCCGCAGCGCCCTCAGGGCCAGGTACCGGTCCCCCTCGAAGGTGAGGACGGTGTCCACCAGGTGCTCCAGCACCCGGGGGCCGGCCAAGGCACCCTCCTTGTTCACATGCCCCACCAGGACCAGGGCCGTCCCCCTGGCCTTGGCCAGGCCCACCAGGGCCTGGGCACAGCCGCGTACCTGGGCCAGCGACCCCGGTGGGGAGCTGATGGCCGGGTCGCTCACAGCCTGCACCGAGTCCACCACGACGACGTCGGGAGCCAGGTTGCAAATGGCTTCTTCGACTGCGGGCAGCACGGTGGCCTCCAGCACGAAGACGCCGGCGACATCGGCCCCTAGCCGCTGCGCCCGCCTGCGCACCTGGTGGGCTGCCTCCTCGGCGGCCACCAGTAGGCACTTGCTACCCGAGGAGGCCAGGGCCGCCATGGCCTGGAGGAGCAGCGTTGACTTCCCCGTGCCCGGCTCTCCTCCGATGAGGGTGGCAGAACCGGGCAGGAGGCCGCCGCCCAGTACCCGGTCGAGCTCGCCGATACCCGTCGGCCGCGGGCAAGCGGCGCTGGCGCTCACGTCCTGTAGGGCGACGGCCTGGGTGGAGCTGGCAGCCCGGCGCCCGCCCTGCCGGTTGGCATCGGGGCTGCCGGCCGGCACCTCGACCAGGGTGTTCCATTGGGCGCAGGAGCCGCAGCGGCCCGACCAACGCGCTTGGAGGACGCCGCAGCTCTGGCACCGGTACGCGCTGCGTTGCTGGCCCACGAGCCGGCCAGGTTAGGCCGGGCCAATGACGGTTACGGGCCGTGGCGACGGGGCACCGGCAGGTGGCGCCGACCTAGCCCCTCCGTCGCCCGCCCGCCTTGGCCCGGGGCCTCCCCGCCCCTGGGGCCCGGCCTGGGGGACGATGCCGGCGCCACAACAGGTAGGTAGGGGTGGCCAGCACCAACCCGGCCGCAGCGGCCAAGGCGATGGCCAGCTGCTCGAGGGCCGCGGTGTGCACCAGCCGGCTGGAAGCGCTGATGACCGAGGCACGGCCGAGATCCGGCTGCCAGACGAGCAGGCTCTCCCGGTCGGCCTTGGCCTGCTCCCAGGCCGCGTCGGTGGGCCCAGCCGTCCCTGGCAGGAGGACCTCGAAGCGAAAGGCGAGCTCCCGAGCGGGGCGCGGCCCCACCAGGCGAGCCACTTCCCCGGGGGGCAGCCCCAGGGCGTAGCCCACCCGGGCGGCCAGGTCGGGGTCGCCGAAACAGGACAGCCCGCAGCGCAGGTCCACCAGGCCAGTGGCCACGTAACGGTCGACCAGCCAGCCCTTGTGCCCGACCACCGCCAAGCGGAACGGACGGTGGCCCTCGGGGCCGCTACCGGCCAGGTCCGCCACCAAGGCGGGCACTTGCGACAGACGGGAGAAGCGGTGGCTGGCCCGGACCACCTCGGACCCGTGCGGCCCGGGGAGGGGACCTGTCACCGACCATCCAGCTTGGCGCAGGTCAGTGGTGGGCAACCCGGCCCGAAGGTCTTCCACCTGGCTGGCGGTGCCCCGGGGGAGGCTGACCGTGAGGGTCACCGACCCACCACCAAGGGCCGCCACGTCTACCCTGACGACGACGCTGGCCCCACAGGCAGCCAGCAACAGGCCGCCTGTGGCTACTGCCATCGCCAGCCCGAAGCTGGCACCAGGCCTCAACTAGCCGAGCCCGCCGAGCGGTGCTAGTCGCTGCTGCCGGCCCCGGCCATCTCGACCGGGGGCGGCTCGAAGTGCTCCATGGCCCGGAAGGTGACCTCGCCGTTCTCGGCGTCCACGATCACCGTGTCCCCGGCTCGGAACTCCTTCCACAGGATCTTCTCGCTGAGCGGGTCCTCGACCAGGCGCTGCAGCGCACGCCGCAGCGGCCGGGCACCCATCATCGAGTCGTAGCCCTTCTCCACGATCAGGTACTTGGCGGCTCGGGTCAGCTCCACCCCGATGCCTTGGGCCTCGAGCTGGGCCCGCACGCGGGCGGTCATGAGGTCGATGATCTCGGTGACCTCGTCCTTGGTCAGCTCGTGGAACACGATGACGTCGTCGATGCGGTTCAAGAACTCGGGACGGAAGTGCTGCTTGAGGGCCTCGTGGACCTTGGCCTTCATCTTCTCGTAGGTGACCGCCGAGTCGGCTTTGGCAAAACCGACCTGAGCCTTGCGCAGGTCAGCCGTGCCCAGGTTGGAGGTCATGATTATGACCGTGTTCTTGAAGTCCACGGTCCGGCCCTGGGCATCGGTCAGCCGCCCGTCCTCCAGGATCTGGAGCAAAGCGTTGAAGACGTCAGGGTGGGCCTTTTCGATCTCGTCGAACAGCACCACGGAGAACGGCTTGCGGCGGACCGCCTCGGTCAGCTGGCCTCCCTCTTCGTAGCCCACGTAGCCCGGAGGCGAGCCCACCAGCCGGCTCACCGTGTGCTTTTCCATGTACTCGGACATGTCCAGCTGGACCAGCGCGGACTCGTCCCCGAAGAGGAACTCCGCCAACGCCTTGGCCGTCTCGGTCTTGCCCACACCCGAGGGGCCGAGGAATATGAACGACCCGCTGGGCCGCTTGGGGACCTTCAGGCCCGCCCGGGTCCGCCTGATGGCCTGGGAAACGGCCTTCAGGGCGTCGTCTTGGCCGATGATCCTCTTGTGGAGCTCGTCTTCCATGCGCAAGAGCTTGGAGGTCTCTTCTTCGGTCAGCTTGTAGACGGGGATGCCTGTCCAGTTGGCCAGCACCTCGGCAATGACCTCCTCGTCGACCACGTCAAAGAGGTCCACACCCTCCGCCCGCCACTCTTGCTCCTTGGCCGCCTTGCGCTGCAACAGCTCCTCTTCCTTCTCGCGCAGCCGCTTGGCCTGCTCGAAGTTCTGCCGCTCGATGGCGATCTCCTTGTCCTTCCTCGTCTTGGCGATCTCCTCCTCGATGGCCTTGTAGTCCGGGGGAGTTGACATCCGCCGGATGCGCAGGCGGCTGCCCGCCTCGTCGATGAGGTCGATCGCCTTGTCCGGCAGGTAGCGGTCAGCGATGTAACGGTCGGCCAGGTTGGCCGCGGTCACCACCGCCTGGTCGGTGATCGTCACCCCGTGGTGAGCCTCGTAGCGGTCCCGCAGGCCCTTCAGGATCTCTATCGTGTGGGCCAGCGACGGCTCCTCGACCTTGATGGGCTGGAAACGCCGTTCGAGGGCAGCGTCCTTTTCCAGGTGCTTGCGGTACTCGTCGAGGGTCGTCGCACCGATGGTCTGCAGCTCACCCCGGGCCAGCATCGGCTTCAGGATGGAAGCCGCGTCGATGGCCCCCTCGGCGGCCCCCGCGCCAACCAGGGTGTGCAGCTCGTCGATGAACAAGATGATGTCGCCGCGGGTCCGGATCTCCTTCAGGACCTTCTTCAGCCGTTCCTCGAAGTCGCCCCGGTAGCGGGAACCCGCCACCAAAGCACCCAGGTCCAGGGTGTACAGCTGCTTCCCGCGCAGCGTCTCGGGGACCTCACCGGCCACGATGCGCTGGGAGAGCCCCTCTACTATGGCCGTCTTGCCCACCCCGGGCTCCCCGATCAGCACCGGGTTGTTCTTGGTCCGGCGGGGCAGGACCTGCATGACCCGCTCGATCTCGCGCTCGCGCCCGATCACCGGGTCCAACTTGCGCTCACGAGCCAACTGGGTGAGGTTGCGGCCGAACTGGTCCAGCACCGGGCTGCCCGCCGGCACGTCCGGCCCCGCGCTCGGGGCCGTCCCCGCGGTTGCCTTCTCTGGCCCGGGGGACTGGTAGCCCGACAGCAGCTGGATCACCTGCTGGCGCACCCGGCCCAGGTCCGCGCCCAGGCTCACGAGCACCTGGGCAGCCACGCCCTCGCCCTCGCGCACCAAGCCGAGGAGCATGTGCTCGGTGCCGATGTAGTTGTGGCCCAGCTGGAGAGCCTCCCGCAAGGAGAGCTCGAGCACCTTCTTGGCCCTCGGGGTGAACGGCGGGGAACCGGTGCTGGCCGACCCCGCTGGCCCGATTGTCTCCTCGACTTTTTCCCGCACGGCTTCGAGGCTGATGCCGAGTGATTCAAGCGCCTTGGCCGCCACGCCCTCGCCCTCGTGGATGAGCCCGAGGAGGATGTGCTCGGTCCCGATGAAGTTGTGGTTGAGCATCCGCGCCTCTTCTTGGGCCAGCACCAAGACCCTTCGGGCCCGGTCAGTGAAGCGCTCAAACAAGGCTGGTTGCCTCCTCGGTGGCCAGGGGCTTGGTAGCCAGGGGTGTGACGAGCAACGCCATGGCGGTGCAGCACACCGCCCGCTCAGCGTTGCCTCGGCTCCCCGTGCAAGTCATCTGTGCCCTTTCTTTCGGCTCTCTGCAGCTCCAGTGTACCTGTCGCACCCAACTTCAGCTCAGCAGCGGGACCGGCGGCCGGGCCCGGCGGCCGGACGTGAGGTCCTCCCCACGGTTCGTGCTCGGGTGCCTCGCTGGCGTATCGTCAAGTAGTGAACGTCTGGGAGCTGTTCCACCTTCCCGCCTTGGACTACCAGCTGACCAAGGTGGAGGTCGGGCTGCGGGAAGCGGTCGAGTCGCCCGAGCCCTTCTTGTCCCAGGTGGCAGGGCACCTGGTCGATGCGGGGGGCAAGCGCCTTCGCCCCGCGCTGCTCCTGGCGGCCGCCTCGACCTGCAGGCCAGCGATGAGCGCCCCCTCCCCCGACGTGGAGGAGGACCTCGTCCTCGGGGCCATTTCCGTCGAGCTGGTCCACATGGGGTCGCTGTACCACGACGACGTGATAGACGAAGCTTCTTCGCGCCGGGGCGTGGAGAGCGCCAATGCTCGGTGGGGCAACCTCGTCGCCGTGCTGGCCGGGGACTTCCTCCTGGCCCGCGCTTCGGAGATTGCCGCCGGGCTGGGGACCGAGGTGGTGCGGGTGCTGGCCCGGACCATAGGCAAGCTCTGCCAGGGCGAGATGAGCCAGCTCCGTTACGCCTACACCATGGCCCGGCCCGAGAGCGCCTACCTCGAAGCCATCTCGGCCAAGACCGCCTCTTTGCTCTCCGCCTCCGCCCGCATCGGCGCCTTGGTGGCCGGGGCCTCGCCCGCCGAGGTCGAAGCCCTGTCCCGCTTCGGCCATGCCTTCGGGATGGCCTTCCAGATCTGGGACGACGTGCGCGACCTGCTTTGCACCGAAGAAGAGCTGGGCAAGCCGGCTGGCCATGACATGCTCGAGGGCACCTACACGTTGCCCGTGATCAGGGCCCTGGCCGACCCTACGACCGGCCCGGAGCTGGCTGCTCTCCTAGGAGGGCCGTTGGAGCTGCCCGAGCTGGCCAAGGCACGCGACCTGGTCCTGTCCACCGGCGCGGTGGGCAGCTCCATCACCGAGGGCCGGCGCTGGGCAGACCTGGCGGCCGAGGCACTGGCGGTGCCCATGGCCGGGCCCCTCAGCACCGACGGCGCGCCGGCACGGGCCTTCGGAGGGGACTCCCAGGTGAGAGAGACCCTGGCCGGCCTGGCCCACCGGCTGCTGGACGACCTCGCCGTGCGGGCCGGCTGACGGGCGGCCCGGCTGGCGGGCGGCCCGGGGGTTACCAGGAAGGGCCCGGCCAAGCCCGGGGCGCCGGGGCGGGAGCCCAGGTGCCGGGGGCTGGGCTCAGGTGCCGGGGGCTGGGCGCAGGGTGGGGAAGGCGATGACGTCGCGTATCGCCTCGGCCCCGGTCAGCAGCATGACCAGGCGGTCGACGCCCACCCCCAACCCGCCCGTCGGGGGCAGGCCGTACTCGAGCGCCCGGAGGAAGTCCTCGTCCAGGGGCATCGCCTCTTCGTCGCCTCCGGCTCGCGCCCGGGCCTGAGCCTCGAAGTTGGCCCGTTGCTCGTCCGGGTCGGTGAGCTCGGAGAACGCGTTAGCCAGCTCCCGGCCAGCAACCACAGCCTCGAAGCGCTCCACCAGCCCTGGGCACCGGCGGTGGTCGCGGGCCAAGGGCGACACCTCCTTGGGGTAGTCCATCACGAACACCGGGCCCCACAAGCTGGGCTCGGTCGTCTTCTCGTACACCTCCAGCACCACCTTGCCCGGGCCCCAGGCGGCTTGCACTGGCACCCCCAAAGCTGCCGCCCGGCGGCGCAGCTCGTCGGCCCCCATCTGGAGGCTCAGCTCGTGGCCAGTGCGCTCGGCCACCAGCTCCAGCAAGGTGGCCCTCCGCCAGGGCGGGGTGAGGTCAAGGGGCCGGCCGCCGTAGGTCAGCTCCGTCCGGCCGGCCACCTGGCGAGCCACGTGGGCGACCATCTGCTCGGTCAGTTCCATCATGTCGTGGTAGTCCGCGTAAGCCTGGTAGAGCTCGAGCATCGTGAACTCGGGGTTGTGCCGGGGGGACAGGCCCTCGTTGCGGAACACGCGGCCTATTTCGAAAACACGCTCCAACCCGCCGACGACCAGGCGCTTCAGGTACAGCTCCAGGGCGATGCGCAAGTACAAGTCGGTGCCCAAGGCGTTGTGGTGGGTCACGAACGGCTTGGCCGTAGCGCCTCCGGGCACCGGGTGGAACACCGGGGTCTCCACCTCGACAAAGCCCCGGTCCTCCAAGAACCGCCTCAGTACCGACACGGCCCGGCTGCGCACCAAGATGGCTTGGCGGGAGCCCTCGTTGGCCCACATGTCCACGTAACGCTGCCGGTAGCGGGTGTCGACATCGGCGACGCCCCGCCATTTGTCCCCGAAGCTGTGCCGGGCCTCGGCCAGCAGTTGCCAGCTGCGGACCTGCACCGACAGCTCCCCGGTACGGGTGCGGACCACCTCGCCAGTGGCGCCCACCCAGTCCCCCAGGGAGATCTTGTTGAAGGCGTCGAAGCGGTCGGTCCAGCCGGCCCCGGCAAAGAGCTGGACCGAGCCGGTCCAGTCGGTGAGGGTGGCGAAGGTCAGTTTGCCCATCTCCCGCCGCAGCATGACCCGTCCCGCCACCGTGACCACCTGGCCCGAGCCAGAGCCCGCCGCCAAGTCGAGGTACCCCTCCTGCAGCTGTGCGGCCGAAGCAGTTTTGTCGAAACGGTAAGGAGGGGTGTCAGCCATCGGAGAGGTTGAGGTTGTATATGCTGCGCAGCCCGTAGAGGGTGAGCCAGGGCTCATGGTGGTCTATGCAGGTGGCCGCGGGCAACAAGAAGGGAGCCAGGCCGCCGGTGGCAACCACCGTGGCCGGGCCTACCTCAGCCTCGAGCTTCTGGCAGACGCCGTCGACCAGGGCGCCAAAACCGTAGAACACCCCCGCTTGGAGCTGCTCCACGGTGTTCTTGCCCAAAATGTGCCGGGGGGCGGCGATCTCCACTTTCGGCAGCAGGGCGGCCCGGGTGGTCAGGGCGTTGAGGGAGACGTCCAGCCCGGGGAAAAGAAGGCCGCCTATGTACTCTCCCCGTCCCGACACGACCTCGAAGTTGGTCGCCGTCCCGAAGTCCACCACGATCGTGGGGCCCCCGAAGCGCTCGAAGGCGGCCACCACGTCGGCGATGCGGTCCGCGCCCACCTCGCGGGGGTTGTCCACCAGGATGTTGACCCCGGTGCGGGTGCCGGGCCCGACCACCACCAAAGGGACGCCCAGGCGCTGGCTGGTCAGCTGGCGCAACGCCTCTTGCACGGGTGGCACGACGGAAGCAACGACTACCCCGCTCACCACCCCCAGGGTCAAGCCGTCCAGGGCCAGCAGCTGGGCCACCTGCAGGGCCAGCTCGTCCGCCGTGTACGCCGGCTGGGTGTTGACCCGCCAATGATAGGCCAGGTCCCCGGCTTGCCCACCCGGCCCGGTGCCGAACAACCCGACCACTACCTGGGTGTTGCCCACGTCGACGGCCATGAGCATGCTCAGGCCTCCGTCCCGGGGGGCGTGGCGGAGACGTTGTCGATGAGCCGGGCACGCCCCAGCCGCCCAGCGATGAGCAACCTCACCTCGGCGGTGATGGTTGCGGGGGACGACAGGTCTTCGGGGCTGGCCACCTCGGCGTAGTCGAGCGCCAGGAGCGGCTCGCGCCCGGCAACGGCCCGCATGGCCGCCCTTACCTGAGCGGGGTCGGTGGCCCCTTCCTCTTCGATGGCGCGCTTGCCCGCCAACAAGGCCCAGTAAAGCACGGGGGCGGCAGCGCGCTCGGGCGGGCTCAAATAGCGGTTGCGGCTGGACAGGGCCAGGCCGTCGGGTTCACGGACGGTCGGGCAGGCGACCACCACCACAGGCAGGGACAAGTCCGTCACCAGCCGGCGGACCACCAGCAGCTGCTGGTAGTCCTTTTCGCCGAAGTAGGCCGCACAGGGGCCGGCTATGGCGAACAGTTTGGTCACCACCGTGGCAACGCCATCGAAATGCCCGGGCCGGGACCGCCCCTCCAAAACAGAGCTCAGGCGCTCGACCCTCACGGTGGTGAGGGGCGGCACCGGGTACATGGCCTCCTGCGAGGGGGCGAACACCAAGTGCGCGCCCGCCTCCTCGGCCTGGGCGCAGTCCCCTTCCAGGTCCCGAGGGTAGGAGCCGAAGTCCTCGCCGGGGCCGAACTGGAGGGGGTTGACGAACACGCTGACCACGACGAAGTCGCAGTCGGCCGCGGCCCTCCGCACCAGCGAACGGTGGCCTGCGTGCAAGGCGCCCAAGGTGGGGACGAGGCCGGTGCGGCGGCCCTCTGAGCGGGCCTGGTCGAGCAAGGCGCGCACCTCTGCCGGTTCGTGGGCTACTTTCATGGGGTCACCTGATGGTACCGGCGGGCGACACCCCGGCTGCCAGTCCGGGCGTGAGCCGGCCTCTCACGACCTCAGGCGCCAGGTCGGCCAACGGGACGAGCACGAAGCCCCGCTGCCACATGCGGGGGTGGGGCACCACCAGGTCGGGCTCCTCGACGCGCAGGTCGCCCACCAAAAGCACGTCCACGTCAAGGGTGCGCGGCCCCCAGCGGGTGCCTCGCTCCCGGCCCGCCTGGGCCTCAGCGGCCCGGGCTGCTTCCAGCAGCTGGCGGGGTGACGCCTCGGTGAGCAGCTCGGCGACCAGGTTCAAGTAACGCGGCTGGCCCGGCGGGCCACCCACGGGCTCGGTCTCGTAGACAGGCGAGACTGCGGTCACATCGGGCAAGCAGTCGAGCGCCTCCCGCAAGTAGCGCCACCGGTCGCCCAGGTTGCTCCCCAGGGAGAGGAACGCCCGGCGCGCCCGAGCCGTCATGGCCGCTCGATGTGCACCGCCACCGACGCGAACTGGGCAGCCAGGGGGGCGTGGGGTTTGCGCACCGTGACCAGCACCCGGGCGCCGGCACCGGCCAGGGCGAGCACCTGGTCGGCCACCTGTTCGGCCAGGCGCTCCAGTAACGAGACGGGCGGCCCCTCGATGACCCCCTTCACCACCTCGCACAGCGCTGCGTAGTCCACGGTGTCACAGAGCCGGTCGCTGCGGCCGGCGGGCTGCAGGTCGGTGACAACAGCCAGGTCCACCTCGAACGGCTGGGGGCGCCGCCGCTCCTCCGGCAAGGCCCCGTGAGTGCCGAGGAAGCGCAGCCCTACCAGCTCGACCCGGTCTGCCCGGCGCGGGCCAAGAGAGCTGGCTGGCGGGCCGCCTTCGGGGCCGTCCGGCCCGGCCAGCTCAGGCACCGGCGGCCGGGGCGGGTTGGCCGGGCTTGGGCAGGCCCGGGACCAGGGTCACCAGCTCCCGCCCGTCGCTGCCCATCTGGCGGCCGAACAGCCTCTCCACGATGGCAATGGCCTGGGCGCCCTCGGGGACGAGCCCGCACCAGTGCAGGTACCCGGCCACCACACCCATCAGGCGGTCGTTCACCTCCTCTTGGTGCACCACCACCCGCTCGTCCCGCAACCAGGCCCGCAGCTGCCCGTAGAGGTCGGGGAGCACCACGCTGGGGTCGTCGTGGCTGGCAAAGGGGACGTGCGACCACGAAAGGCCCTCCTCCTCGTAGGCGTACAGGTTGTGGGGGGAAGGCAGAAGGGAGACCACCCGGTTGAACCCCTGAGCTTTCAGCCAGAGGATCTCCTCGCGCCGGCGTACCTTGCGGTGGTTGCGGGCGTGGCCCCCGGGCCGCTCGCAGGCGGCCAGCTTGTCTTTGATGACCCAGGTGAAGTACCGAGGCTTGATGCCCGCCGCCCACCGGCCGCGCAGATTGGCCGTCACCTGGCGCCCACCAGCTTGGCTGCGTCCACCGTTGGCCCCACGTCATGGACGCGCACGACCTCCACGCCGCAGGACATGGCCCACACCGCGCCCGCCAGCGAACCCTCCAGGCGGTCCTGCACCGGTGCCGGCTCGTCTTCGCGACCCGAGGCGAGCACGCCGGTGAAACGCTTGCGGGATATGCCGACCAGCACCGGCCACCCCACCGCGGCCACCAGTTCGGGCAAGCGGGCCAACAGCACCAAGTTGTGGGCAGTGGTCTTGGCGAAGCCGAAGCCGGGGTCAACCCAGATCTCTTCGACCCCAGCTTCCGCCGCCTGGCCGGCACGGGCCACCAGGAAGTCGCGCACCTCAGCAAAGACGTCGTCGTAGCGGGCCAGCGACATCATGGTGGCCGGCTCGCCCCGCATGTGCATGGCGACCCAGCCGGCACCCGAGGCGGCCGCCAGCGGCCACAGCGAGGCCGATATGTCGTTGATGATGGTCGCCCCCGCCTCCAACGCGGCTTCGGCCACCGGCCACTTCCTCGTGTCTATGGATATCCTGGCCCTCCCGCCCAGGCACTGGGCCAGTGCCCTCGTCACCCCGACCACGCGGCGTAGCTCTTCGCGGACCGGGACGGGCTGTGCCCCGGGCCGGGTCGACTCCCCCCCTACGTCGACGATGTCCGCCCCTTGGGCCACCATGGCCAGCCCGTGCGCCACTGCCTCGTCGGGGCCCGCCCAGCGGCCGCCGTCATAGAACGAGTCCGGGGTGACGTTGAGCACACCCATCACAAGGGTCATCGCGCCCACCAGCCTACCGGCAGGCGCCCGCTCGTCCCCGGGCGCTGGCAGCCCGCTGCCGGCCGGCCCTCGCGCCCCCGTGCTGGTGCCTAGCTACGGGGGCTGTGGACCAAGCCCATCACCTCGGCCCGGGCCGCCGGGCTGGTGAGGAACTGGCCGCGCACTGCGGAAGTCACCGTGACGGTCCCCGGCTTGTGCACCCCCCGCATGGACATGCACAGGTGCTCGGCCTCGACCACGACGACCACACCCCTTGGGTCGAGCTGCTTCACCAACGTGTCCGCCACCTGGGAGGTGAGGCGCTCTTGGACTTGCGGCCTGCGGGCGTAGCCCTCCACCAGGCGAGCGAGCTTGGACAAGCCGGTGACACGGCCGTCCTCGCCCGGTATGTAAGCCACGTGAGCCTTGCCCACCCAGGGCAACAGGTGGTGCTCGCACATGCTGTAAAGGGGGATGTCCCGGACCAAGACGAGCTCTTCATGGTCGGCCTCGAAGGTGGCGGTCAGGTGCCGGCCCGGGTCTTCATGAAGGCCGGAGAAGATCTCGGCGTACATGCGGGCGACCCGGCGGGGGGTGGCCTTCAAGCCTTCACGGTCAGGGTCTTCGCCCACTGCCACCAAGATCTCGCGCACTGCAGCCGCGATCCGGTCAATGTCGGGGCCCTGGGCAGACGGCACGGTGCCACCTTAGTGGTTGCCCACGCTCAGGCCGCCACGGGGAAGCCCGCTCTCCTCCCGCCAGCCTGACAGACAGGGCAGCCCTACGACGGCGCCCGGTAGCGGCGGACGCAGCGAAGGTTGCGGTAGCGCTCACCGATGTCCAGCCCGTAACCGACAACGAAGTCGCGGGGTATCTCGAAGCCGACATAGGCGAGCTCGGGCACCGGGGGCTGGAAGCCCTCCTTCACCAACAGCGCGCAGACGCTCAGCGTGGCCGGGTGCCGGGCGGCCAGGTTGCGCAGCAGGAAGGCGAGCGTCAGGCCGGAGTCGATGATGTCCTCCACCACCAGGACATGGCGGCCGGTCAGGTCGCTGTCGAGGTCCTTGACGATGCGGACCACGCCACTGGTCGTCGTAGAGCTCCCGTAGGAGGCCACGGCCATGAAGTCGAACTCGACCGGCAGGTCGATGGCCCTCGCCAGGTCGCTCATGAACACGAACGCGCCCTTGAGCACCCCGACCAGCAAGGGCGGCCGGCCTGCGTAGTCAGCGGTGATCCGGGCGCCCAGCTCGGCCACCTTCCGGAGGATGTCGTCCTCTGAGACGACTATGTCCCCCATGTTGGGGTCCCCCATCATGTCCCCCATGTTGGGGCCCTCCATGTTGGCGCCCTCCATGTTGGGGCGGCCCAGGGTGTAGGCCACCGTGCCAGGGCTGCTGGCGTCGGGGCCGCCCAGGCCAGGGCCGCCCAGGCCAGGCGCTGGCTCGGGCAGTACGGCTTCGGCGCGGTCGGGGAGAGCCACCTCTGGCCAACCTACCAGGCCGGGGGCAAGCGGCCCGCCCATGGCACCGTGCCCACGCGCAGGCCGAGGGTTGGCGGGGCTCAAGCCGAGGGGTCGACCTTCAACTTCCCCGCCGAGCGGCTGACCCGCCGGCCACCGGTGAGCTGGCAGGCCACGGCCCGGCCGCTCACCACCTCCCAGACCCTGGCGACCTCGGCCGCGGACGGGGCGTAGCGCTCCGGGCCTCGCCGCAACCAGGCCCGCAGCGCCCTGCGGGCCAGGGGCGCGGGCGCGGACCTCAGCTCCCGCACGTCGGTAGGGTCGAGCTGCTCGGCCAGGCAGGAGAGCAGGTCGGCATCCTCGGCCAGCAAGCTCGCCGTCCGGGCGAGCAGCGGTACCGGATCCCGCTCGGCCACCTGCGCGAGCAAGGGGAGCACCTCGTAGCGGAGGCGGTTGCGCCGGAAACGAAGGTCGTGGTTGGAGGCATCGTCCACCACGGGCAAGCCGAGGCTGGCGACCAGCGCGGCCGTCTCCCGGCGCCGCAGGGCCAGGATGGGCCGTTGGACGCGTCGGCGGCCACCCCCCTGGGGGCGCATCCCGGCCAAGCCGTCCAGCCCGGCCCCCCGCAGCAAGTTGAGCAACACCGTCTCGGCCTGGTCGTCGGCAGTGTGCCCGACCAGCACCCCCTCGGGCAGCACCTCATAGCGGGCGGAGCGGGCGCGCGCCTCTAGGTCACGGCCCGGCCGGACCCGTACTGCCCGGTCCTCGTAGGTGGTGCCCAGCTGGTCAGCCGCAGCCTTCACCACCGCTGCCTCCTCGTCGCTGTCGGGGCGCAAGCCGTGGTCGACGTGCAGCGCGTGCGCCCGGCAACCGGCGGCCACGGCCAGGGCCAACATGGCCAGGGAGTCGGCACCCCCGGAGACGGCGCACACCACCGGCTGGCCGGCGGGGGGGAAACGGCTACGGCCGAGCAGGTCGCCCACCAGGGACGGCCACCGCCGCTGGCCCGGCCCCGGGTGCCAGCTCCAGCGGCACGCCTGGGCCATGAGGTCCATGAGGCGCACTTTACCCACGTGGGGCAAAAGCCACCGGCGCCGCCCAGCGCTCCCTCGGACTAGCCCGGCCTGGCCCGGCCGCTACCGCCTCCCGGCCCGGCCGCCGTCGTCAAGCGCCCGCTACGAGCCCCTGGGCCCGCGCCAGCCAGCGGGAAGGGTCGCGGATCTCGGCCAAGCTCGGCAACCAATCGGGGCCTTGCCAGATGCGGTCGAACAGCGCCCGGCCGCCGGCCCGTTCGACCGCCTCCACGAAGCGCTCACCCTGCTCGTACTGCCTCAACTTGGCGTCCAAGCCGACCAGGGAGCTCACCACCTTGGCCAGCCCGTGGGGCTGGCGCCGGGCTCGCAGGACGCTGGCGAAACGACCCGCCTGCGGGACCCGCCCAGCGGCGGCCCGGTTCATCACGATGTCCCCGTGGCCTTCGAGCAGGCTCATGAACCCACCGACCCGCTCGAGCGCCTCGCGTTGCTCGGGAGAAGCCAGGAGGGCCACCAGGCCACCTTCGTCGAAGGGGTTACGGCCGGCGCGGGCCTCGGCCGCCGCCCGCTTCAGAGCCTCCACGAAGCGCCGGGGGTCGGGGGCCATATCGGACAGCACCGACTCGACCAGGCCCAGGAAATGGGCGCGCGCCCAGGGCACGCCGGTGAACTGGGCCCGGTGCGTGACCTCATGGAGCGCCAGCCAGAGGCGGAACTGGCGGGGTGGGAAACCGTAGCGGTCCTCCAGTTCGATGATGTTCGGCCCCACGTAGTAGACGATGTCCTGGTCCTCGGGACGGTCGTCCTCCACGAGCAGCTGGTCGTACTGCCCCAGCACCCGGGTGGACATCCACCCGAGCACCAGGCCGACCTGCGCCCCGTTCAGCTGGCGGCTCACCCGCAACGGCAGCCGCAGGGGTACCGAGCCGATGCTGGGAGCGGGCCTTTCCAGCGCGGACTCCAACTTCTCGGTCAAAGGTCGCAACAGCCGCTGGAAAGACACGATGTTGGCGGCCACCCAACCCGGCCGGTCGGTCACCCGGGCCCGGGCCGGGCCGGCCTGGGAGCGGATGCCGGTCTCGTTTTCCACCAAGGACTCGGCTTCGGCGGTCAGCTCGGCGAAGTCCTCCTCGAGCACCGCCACCCGTCCCGGCGGCACCCAGGGCTGGCGGGCAGCGATGCGGGTAGCGACGCGCTCTGCCACCTCCCAGGAGACCAGCCCCCCGGAGGGCACGCTCAGCACCGGCGCGCTCGGGACGCCATCGGCGTGCTCAGCCGGCCGGCGGGGGCACTGGCAACTGGCCCTAAGCGATCTTCTTGCCCCGTGTCCGTGGCACGGCCACGGGCTCGTGCTGGAAGCAGTACTTGCCGTTGTTGTAGATGGACAACTTCGTGTTGCAGCCAGGGTGGCGACAGGTACGGCCCCTCCCGAACGCCTTGGACGGCCTTTCGCCGCCGCTCAAGCTGTACCCTCCTAGTGACCGTTCGCTCATGATCATCACCAACGTTCGTCAGGACTAGACCGTTCTCAGGCAAATAGCTACGTACCCCCAAGCTCCCCTCGGTGCTCAAGTGCTGGCGCCCTCCGCCCTGAGGGCCTCGGCGACACGCTCTCGCAGCGAAGCCGGGACCTGCTCCTGGCACTTGCGGGCGATCACCGACTTCAGCTCGGCCTCGAAACCGAACGCCTCGAAGCACGGGCCGCAGTCGTCCAGGTGCTGCTGTACCCGGGCTCTCTTGTCCGGCGTCAGCTCCCCGTCGAGGTACGTGTACAGCGTCGCAAGGGCCTCCTGGCACGGTTCGTAGGCCACCCCCTGCGCCTCGCTCCCGCCGGGCTCCCGGCCGGCACCTGCGGGCAACCCCTCCCGACGGTCCTGCCCTGGCTGGCCACCTGCTCGAACTGAAGCTGGCTGTTGGTCTTCGTCCATAACTTCTCGCTCGTCGCACCCGGACTGTCTGCTACGTCCCCACCTAGGTGGCGACGTCGGCTGGGGTGGACAGGTGCCGTTCCTCAGCAAGACTGTGCAACGCTTTTTGGAGCGCCCTTCTTCCCCGGTGGAGCCTGCTCATGACCGTGCCTATGGGCACCCCCACTATGTCGGCGATCTCGCGATAGGAAAAACCCTCCACGTCGGCCAGCAGCACGGCCAGGCGGAACGCTTCGGGCAGTGACTCGACGGCGGCCTTCACGTCGGCGTCCGTGAAGCGTTCCAGCACCAGGTCCTCTGGGCTCCGGCCGGCCTGGGCCGCCTCCAGGCCCCCCAGGCGGTGGTAGAGGTAGAGGTCCTCGACATCTTCCAGTTCGGTCTCGGCTGGCCGGCGGCGGCGGGCGCGGTAGTTGTTGATGAAGGTGTTGGTCAGGATCTTGTACAACCAGGACTTCAGGTTGGTGCCCTCCTCGAAGGTGCCGAAAGCCCGGTAGGCCTTGAGGTAGGTCTCCTGGACCAGGTCCTCGGCATCGGCCGGGTTGCGGGTCATGCGGAGGGCCGCTCCGTACAGGGAGCCCATGTAGCCCATGGCCAGCTCCTCGAAACGCTCCCTGTCGGCCATGACTAGAACCCTAGAGCCCGCGCCGGCCGGGTGCAGGCTGAATTCAGCAAGGCTTCAGGTACGCTGGCCCGCTCTGGGCCGGGCCCGCGCCGCCCTTCTGCCACCTAGGCCACCGGCACGGGGACCGCTTCGAAGGTGGCCGTCCGCTCGCCGAAAGCGAGCACCGTCCCGGGCCGGAGGAGCTGGGGCTCACCGGGCACCAGCCGCTGCCAGGCCTTGGTCTTGTCGTCCCATATGAAAGTCCCGTTGGTAGAACCCCGGTCGACAACCAGGACGTCCCAGCCATCGGCCCTGATCTCGGCGTGCACCCGCGACATGCTGTCGGTCTGGCCGCCCGGGACCAGGGCAGCCAGCTCACCCGCCACCACCGCCTCGTCCTGGCTCACGTCACGCCCGACGAGCGTGGCACCGCTCAGGTCGTGGACCTCGCCGTTGTCCCAGGTCAACCTGCCAAGAGGGGGCCGTGGCCCCACCACTTCGGGCTCCCCTGGCGCGAGCTGCGCCCCGCAGGTCCGGCACGACGCGTCGCGGGGGTCATTGAAATGGCCCTGCGGGCAGTTGACGCCCCTCACCATCGAACCTGCACCCGCTGGTAGTGGCACCTCGACCACGGTGGGCGCATCGGTCTCGTACCCGGGGCTACCCGAAGCCGGGCGAGCCACCTGTCGGCCAGCGTCGGCCTCGCCTTGGGCCCCGACGGGGGAGGCGGCCTCCGCCCGGGCGTGGGCGGCGGGCTCTGCCCGTCGGTACGTGCGGGCAGGGGAGGGGCCGGCGCCAAGGACGAACCCACTGGCCTGGACCACGCCCTCGCGTAGGTCGGCGAGGCCGTCATCGTCGGCCCGCTTGCCGGCCCGGACCACCGTCACGCCCTTCAGGGCACGGTTGAGCCACGACCCGACCTCCTCGCCACCGTACAGCTTGACCCCGCCGCCTTCTTGGAGCACTTCGACCTCGACCGGGCCGTGGACCACCGAGACCAGCTCGCCTCCCCGGGACGCGATGATCGCGAACGGAGGCCAGGGAGCAGCCTCAGGGTCTGCCAGCCGGGAACCCACCTTGCCCAGCAGCTCAGTGGGGTTGGCTGCGGCCAGGCAAGCGGCGAGCAGCTCGCTCGCCGAGGGGCCGGGCCCCGGCACCCACACCACGGCCCCCGTCAAGCGGGCCAGCCAACCCTCGCCACCGGGCACCGGGACCAGGCGTGCAGACGACAGGTCGGTCCCGCTCATGGCCTTAGCCCCATTTGCCTCATGGCCAAACCGTACCCGCTGCGGGCCGCTCCGCGCACGGGCCCCCCGCTGAGGCCTGCCCTCCCCGGGTACTATCCTCGGCCAACGTGCAGCTTTTGGCCTTCGAGGCCTGCCCCGAGCACCGTGCCCGCGGTCGGGCTAGGTGCCCGTGAGCCAAGCCCAGCCGGCACCAGGCAGCTTCCCCCCTCCCCCGCTGGTCAGGGTGGACGGCCCGGGCGCTCCGATCGTCGTGGTGGGTATGCCCCAGGCCCAGCCCCTGCCGCCCGCGGACCTCTACGTGGGGACGGCCCGGCACCTCGAGGCCACGCCCATTGGGTCCACCAGCCTTGTCCTGGGGCCCAACGGCGCTGACCTGGCAACGGCCCTGGAGCGCATCGCGGCCGTGGTGGCCGCAGGCAAGCACGTGTGCGTGCTGGCTGGCGGGGATCCTGGCTTCTTCGGCGTAGGCAGGGCCCTGGCCGAGCGCTTCGGGCCGGCCAGCCTCGAAGTGCACCCGGCACCCTCCGCCATCAGCCTGGCCTTTGCCCGCCTGGGCCTGCCGTGGGACGACGCCGTCGTCGTGTCCGCCGAGGGCCGCTCGAGCAACGAGGCGTTGGCGGCAGCCCATACAGCTACCGCCAGCGGCCACAAGGTCGCCGTGCTGACAGGCGCCGGCACCACCCCGGAGAAGGTGGGCCAAGCCTTGCTGGCGGCCCGAGGCCCCGGCACCCAGCCACCCGCGCCGAAGGAGCTGACCGTTGCGGTCTGCAGCCGCCTCGGCACGCCCCGAGAACAGGTCAGCCTTACTGACCTGGACGGGCTGGCCCAGGGTTCCTGGGAGCCAGCCTCGGTTGTGGTCCTCCTCCCCGAGCGGGCGCTCGGCAGTCACGGCCCTCCTCCGGTGGTATGGGCACCGGGCAGCCGCTCATGGCTGAGCGGCACCCGCTTCGGCCGGGGTGCGGGTGCCTTCGCCAACCGGGAAGGCATGGCTGCCACGCCCGAAGTCCGGGCCATCGTGCTGTCCAAGCTCGAACTGCCTCTGGCTGGTGTCCTGTGGGACGTCGGGGCAGGCAGCGCCAGTGTGGCGATCGAGGCTGCCCTGCTGGCTCCAGGGCTCGAGGTCCACGCCGTCGAGGAGGACCCCCGCACCGCAACCCAGGCCCGCAACAACGCCGCCCGCCACGCGGCGCGCATCCGGGTCCACAACCTCCATGCCCCAGACGGCCTGGACGGCCTGCCCAGGCCAGACCGCGTCTTTGTGGGTGGTGGTGGGCCAGAGGTCGTCGAAGCCTGTGCCCGGTACCTGCGCCCCGGCGGCAGGGTGGTAGCCAGCTTCAAGTCGTTGGGCCAGGCCGTGCCGGTGGCGGGCCTCCTAGGGGCGCTCGTCCAGGTGAGCGTCTCTCAGGCGGCACCGGCAGGCGGGCACTGGGACCTGGTGGCCAGTGACCCCGTGTTCGTCGCCTGGGGGCCTTCCTAGGCCCGGTGAGGCCCGCCTGGTCGCCGCGGGGACAGGCTGTTAGCGGAAACGGTAGGTGATGCGGCCCCGTTTGAGGTCGTACGGGCTGACCTCGACCTGGACACGGTCGCCCGGCAGGACCCGGATGCGGTGCATGCGCATCTTGCCGGAGTTGTGGGCCAGGACCTCGTGGCCATTGTCGGTCTTGACACGGAACGTGGCGTTCTTCAACGACTCGACGACCGTGCCTTCCAGCAGGATCGCCTGCTCCTTGGCATTGGTATTGGACAGTGTGCTCCACCTCCCAGGGATGTGCGGCCCAGTCCCTCAGCGCCCGTCCAGCTCGGGCACGATCAGGGGCCAGCAGCAGTGTACCTGCCGGTACCCGAGGCCCGAGGTCGACCGGCAGGTCACGGCCGTCGAACTCGACAGGTACTGCGACGGCGATGATGCTTGTCACCGTGGTACTGAGGTCCGCTCTAGCGCGCGACCATAGGCCGAGGTGACAAGCGTGCCGGCACCGGCTGTTCAGCAAGGCGGTGCGACCAAGCTAGAGAGCAGCGTGTCGTTCGAGCGGCCGAGGCCGCCCTGGCGGCGCGTCAGTCCGTCAGCATGATCGACGTGCTGGTGGGCATCGGCTGGCTCGCGCCGTCGCACGTGGAGGAGTGGCGCCAAGGACGCGTCGAGCACCTCGAACGGGTAGCCGAGGCCAACCTCGCCAAGCTGCCGGCCGCCATGAAGCTCTTCGGAACCTGGGCGGCGGGCCAGGGACTGGTGGCGAGCGAGACCGTCTACGTCGCGCGTACCCGCGATCGCCGGCCCCTCCGGTTCTCCAATAGCGGCGATCCCGACATCGAGCGTGCCTACCGGGCGCACTGGGCCTCACCCGCGCTGTCCGAGGCGAAGCGCCGCCGGTCGGCGGAGCGCCAGAGCCGGCCCCCAGACCTGGTGGTGGTCATGCCGCTCAGGGACTGGGCCTGCGCGGAGTGCTCGGGCACCGGTGACCTGCTGGTCATGGAGGGCCCGGGGCCGCTGTGCCTGGCCTGTGCGGACATGGGCCACCTCGTCTACCTGCCCTCGGGCGACACCGCTCTCACCCGGCGCGCCAAGAAGGCGAGCGGGCTCTCCGCCGTTGTGGTCCGCTTCAGCCGGTCGAGGCGCCGCTACGAGCGCCAGGGGATCCTCGTCGAAGAGGCGGCTCTCGACCAAGCCGAGCGGGGGTGCTTGGCCGACGAGGGCGCCCGGGCTCGCCGCCGGAGGCGCGCGGAGGCCCGACGGGCAGGCCAGGACCTCGCCTTCGAGGCGGAGATGGCAGCCGAGATCGTCCGGCTGTTCCCCGGCTGCCCCGCCACACGCGCCCAAGCGATCGCCCGCCAGGCAGGCGCCCGGGGAAGTGGCCGGGCCGGGCGCAGCGCGGCAGGTCGGGCGCTCGACCCGCGAGCGGTGACCCTCGCCGTGGCCGCCTCCGTGCGCCACGAGGACACTCGCTACGACGAGCTGCTCGTGCCGGGCGTTCCTCGAGACGAGGCGCGCGAACAGGTGCGAGGCGAGGTTCAACGCATCCTCGCGAGCTGGCAGGCACCCGAGCCGTGCTGCTCGAGCGAGATGATCCCCGTCAAGCCAGCTCCAGCCGCCGCCTCAGCCGGACGATGCGGCAGAGGAGTGGCCCGGCTCCTCCCAGAGGCTCAGCGGTGGCTCGGCAGCAGGGGCACTTTGGGCCCGGCTGGCTCGCGGCGCACCTGGCGGCTCGGCTTGTCCGGTCGCAGCCCCATGAACCGTGGGTGGCGGAGGCGGCCATCTGGTGTCCAGTTGCTGAAGGCCACCTCGGCGACGAGGACGGGCTCGGCCCAACGAGCCCCCTTTTCCCTGACCAGCTCGGCAAATGGCGACGAAGGGCGTTCGAGCAAGGCGAGCTGGGAGCTGAGGGCCTTCAAGGTGGCTCCCGAAAAGCCTGTCCCCACCTTGCCTGCGTAGCGGAGCCGGCCGCCGTCCCAGTACCCCAGCAGCAGCGCACCAAAGCCCTGGCGGGCACCGCGGGGGGCAGTGAAGCCGCCTATGACCATCTCCTGGCGGCCCCCGCACTTGAGCTTGCGCCAGTCCGCGCTGCGCCCGGGCCGGTAGGCCGAGCCCACCCTCTTGGCTACCAGCCCTTCCCAGCCTTGTTCACAGGCCTTGGCCAGGAGCTGGCCAGGCTCGCCTTGCAGCGGCTCCACCAGCTTTATGTGGCCCCTGCCGGTACCCACCAGCTGGCTCAGCAGGCGCTTCCTCTCCTCGATAGCCAGGTGGCGGACGTCCCGGCCCAACAGCCAGAGCAAGTCGAAGCACCAGTACTGAGCCTGCGCGGCACCGCCTTGCTGCAGCCCGGCAAAATCCGGCCGGCCGCCCACCATGGCCACCACCTCCCCGTCCAGCACGAAGTTGCCAGCGGCCAAAGAAGCCAGCTCGGCTGCCAGCCAGGGGAAGCGGTCGTTGTAGGGGAGGCGGTTGCGCGACCAGAGCGAGACCTCTGGGCCGTTGCGGACAGCGATGCAGCGCAGGCCGTCGAGCTTGGGCTCCAACAGCCAGGCTCCCGGGTGGCCGGCCCCTTGCGCCTCCGGGCTGAGGGGCAACGTCCCGGCCTGGGCCAGCATGGGGGCCAGGAAGCGAGCCGGTGCCAGCCGGCCCGCGGCCGGGCTGGCCTCGTACTCGTTCGCCTCCTCCCGGGTGAGCTCCGCCCCGCCGGGCCCGCCCCTTGGTTGCCCGGTGGTCGTCGAAGCTCCCGCCACCGCCGCTACCACCTGCGGCCCGAGGCCACCGGTGTCACGGCCTGCCGGCCAACAGCAGACCGGGGAGCGTGGCGACCCGTCCCACCAGGTCCGGGGCGAGGTGGGAAAGCTGGGCCCGGCAACTGAACCCATCGACCACCAGGCGGGCGCCGGCCCCGGCGGCACCGTCAGCACCCGCACCAGCCAGGGCCGCCCGCACCTTGGGCACCCACAGCTGCTCACCTATCTTGCGGGACAACGCTTCGTGCTCGCTACGGAAGCCAAAAGAACCGGCCAAGCCGCAACAGCCGGCGTCGAGCACTTGGGCCTCGTAGCCCAGGCGAGCCAGCACGGCCTGGTCCGCACCTGTCCCCACCACCGCCCGCTGGTGGCAGTGGGGGTGGACGACAGCTACCCCATTGCCAACCGGGACAGGACGGCTGGGAAGGCGGTCGAGCAGCCCCGCGGCCATTGCGTGCTCAGAGGGGCTGCGCGCCAGCGCGGCCAGGCGCTCGGCGCGCGGGTCGCCGCCCGGGCCCCCTAGGAGCGCCGGCAGCTCGTGCCGGAAGGCAGCCAGGCAGCTGGGCTCAGGGACGACCACGGCTACACCTGCGGACACCCAGGGGCCGAGCACGTCCAGCAGCCTTCGCAGCCAGCGCTTGGCCAGGCCCAACATGCCGCTGTCGTACAGGGTGCGCCCGCAGCAAGCCCACCTGGAGGGCACGGCCACCTGCTCGCCCAGGCGCTGGAAGGCCAAGACCAGGTCCCGGCCGGCCTGGGGGTAGAAGGCGTCGGTGAAGGTGTCCGGCCAGACCACCACGCTCGAACGTCCCGGGGCGCGGTCCACCAGCCCCCCTCCGGCCCGCCGGGCCCAGTGGCGCAGGCCCTCCCCGGCGGCCACCTGGGGGACCGGGCGCTTGGCCGTGGTGCCGGCCACCCAGGGCAGCAACCCGCCCGCCCAGCTGGAGCGACCAGCTGCGTTCGCGGCCCGGGCCAGCGCCGGGGCGGCCGCGCCGACGCGGGCCGCCCAAGGCAACAGGCCCATGGCGTACATCGCTCGGGGCCGGAGCCGGCGCTGGTAGTAGTGGGACAGGAACTCCGACTTGTAGGTGGCCATGTCCACGTGGGTCGGGCACTCGGCGGCACAGGCCTTGCAGGAAAGGCACAGCTCGAGGGCGGCGCGCACCTCCTCGTTGCGCCAGGTGGTGGGGGTCAGCTCCCCCCGGAACATCTCCACCAGCAGCTTGGCCCGCCCCCTGGTCGAGTGGACCTCGTCCTGGGTGGCCCGGAACGACGGGCACATGCTGGCCGCGTCCTCCCGCCGGCAGCGCCCGACGCCCACGCAGCGCTGCGCGGCCTGGAGCAGGGAGCCCCCGTCGGCGCCGAAGCGGTAACCGCTTGGGCGCAGCCCAACCGGCTCGCTCAAGCCCAGGTAACGGATGTTGGAGTCGAGCGGGTAGGGGTCGACCACCTTGCCCGGGTTCATCAGGCCGTCTGGGTCCCAGATAGCCTTGAAGCGCCGGAACGCCTCCAGCAGTTCCTCGCCGAACATGGTCCCCAGCAGCTCGGCTCGGCTCTGGCCATCCCCGTGCTCGCCCGACAACGACCCCCCGAGCGCCACCACGAGCTCGGCGGCCGCGCTGACATAGGAGCGGTAGCCACGCAGGCCAGCCGAGGTCCAAAGGTCGAAGTTGTTGCGGGTGTGCACGCACCCCTGGCCGAAGTGCCCGTACCACGCACCGGAGTACCCATAGCGCGACCACAGCCGGGTGATGCCCCGCAGGTACTCGGCCAGCCGCTCAGGAGCCACAGCCGCATCTTCCCAGCCTTCCAGGTTGTGGCCGCCGTCGAGCCGGATGGCAGTGGCGCCCAGCCCGGACTCCCGCACCGCCCACAGCCGCCTCTGGTCAGCCGGCCCCTCGTAGCAGCGCCAGGTAGCTGGCTCAGGCAGGTCCTTCACCAGCTGGTCGGCTCGTTCCCTGGCTTCGTCGAGCTCGCCCCCGCCCAGCTCGGCCAGCAGCCAGCCGCCCCCTTCGGGCAGCAGGGCGAGCCCGGCGGTTCCCAGGCCGTGGGCGACCATCTGGTCGACCAGGGTGCGGTCGAAGCCCTCCAGCGCCAGCAACGGGTGGGCCAGCAGCCCCGGCACCGCCTCGGCCGCCGCCAACACGTCCGGGAAACCTATGGCCACCAGCAACCGCCGGGACGGGCTCGTCACCAGGCGCACGGTTGCCTCGGTGAAAAGGGCACACGTGGACTCGGTCCCGACCAGGGCGCGAGCCACCTGAAAGCCGCGCTCGTCAGCCAGCTCGTCCAGGTTGTACCCGCTCACCCTCCTCGGGATGGCTGGGTACCTCTGGCGGACCAGGGCCCCGTAACGGGCGTCGAGGCCCTCCAGCCCGGCGAGCACACGGCCCAGGGTGCCGCCCCCGGCCCGGGCCTCGGCCCTCTGCTGGCGGCTGAAGGCCCCCACCTCCAGCTCCTCGCCACCGGCCAGGACGACCTGCAGTCGCTCCACGTTGTCAGAGGTCTTCCCGGCGTACAGCCCATGGGTACCGCAGGCGTTGTTGCCGATCATGCCCCCGAGGGTGCACCAAGCATGGGTGGCCGGGTCGGGCCCGAAGGTGAGCCCGTAGCGCTCAGCAGCGCGCCGGAGGTCGTCTAGCACCACTCCCGGCTCGACGCGCGCCAGCCCGCGCTCGGGGTCCAGCTGGCGGATGCGGCGCATGTGCCTCGAGGTGTCGATGACCACGGCCTCGTTGCACGCCTGGCCGGCCAGGCTGGTCCCCGCTCCCCGGGCCAACAGGGGGGCACCGGCCTCGGCCGCCAGGCGGGCGGCGGCGACGACGTCGTCGTGGTCGACGGGGAAGACCACCCCCAGCGGTGCCTGGCGGTAGTTGGACGAGTCGGTCGAGTAGGCCGCCCGGACCTGGGCGTCGAAACGCACCTCCCCTCGCAGGGCCCGGGCCAACTGGCGCGCCAGGGCGGCCCGCTGGCGCTCACCCAGCACCCCCATGGCCCCTCAGAGAGACCGCACGATGTCTGCCATCAGCTGGCCGGCTTCGGTCGGGTTCTGGGCGACCTTGGCCCCCGCCGAGCGCAGGGCCGCCATCTTGGCCTGAGCTGTGCCCGTGCCTCCAGAGATGATGGCCCCGGCGTGGCCCATCCGCCGGCCGGGGGGAGCAGTGACACCGGCTATGTAGGCGACCACCGGCTTGGACAGCTCCCGGGCGATGTAGTCGGCGGCCTGCTCTTCGTCGGTGCCACCGATCTCGCCGATAAGCATCACGGCCCGGGTCTCGGGGTCAGCCTCGAAAGCTTCCAGGCAGTCGACGAAGCTGGTGCCGGGCACTGGGTCGCCGCCTATGCCCACACAGGTGGTGACCCCGATGCCCATCTGCTTGAGCTCGTACAGTGCCTGGTAGGTCAGGGTGCCGCTCCGGCTGACGATGCCTACTGGCCCGCCCGCCAGGGCCACCTCGCCGTCGGTTATGCCGATGTTGCACCGGCCAGGGCTGATCACCCCCGGGCAATTGGGGCCTATCAACCGGGCCGAGGGGTAGTCGCGCTTGAGCAGGTTGTAGACACGTGCTTCGTCCTGGGCCGGGATCCCCTCGGTTATGCAGACGATCACCTCCATGCCCGCCGAAGCCGCTTCGATTATCGACGCCGGGGCCACCCGAGCGGGGACGGCTATGAAGCTGGCCTGCGCGCCGGTGGCCTCCCGCGCCTGGGCGGCATTCGCAAAGACCGGGATCCCCTCCACTTCTTGGCCGCCCTTGGCCGGGTTCACGCCAGCCACCACCTTGGTCCCATAGGCGCGGTTGCGAAGCCCGTGGAAGCGGGCCTGGCCGCCGGTCAGGCCGTGGACCACCACCTTGGTCGACTCGTCGACGAAGATGCTCATTGCCCACCGCCAGCCAGCTCTACGGCGAGACGGGCAGCACCCATCATGCTGGGCGAGACGACCAGCATGTCGCTGGCAGCCGCCCGTAGCACCTCGCGGCCCTCGGCGGCGTTGGTGCCGTCCAGGCGCACCACCACCGGCACTTTCACCTCGGCCTGGCCCAGGGCGGCGACGATGCCCTTGGCCACCTCCTCACCCCTCGTTATGCCGCCGAACACATTGACGAAAATGGAGCGGACGTTCGGGTCAGAGCTGATGACCGACAACGCATTGGCCATCACCTCAGAGCTCGCCCCCCCGCCTATGTCCAAGAAGTTGGCTGGCCTGCCACCCACCTGGTTGACCACGTCGCAGGTGCTCATGGCCAGCCCGGCACCGTTGGCGATGATGCCCACGGACCCGTCGAGCCCGACGTACTGCAAGCCCAGCTCCCGGGCGCGCCGCTCACGGCTGTCCAGGTCCTCCGCCTCGCGGAAGCCCTCCCACTCGGGGTGGCGGAAGGCGGCATTGTCGTCCAGGGTCACCTTGGCGTCGAGCGCCAGCACCTGCCCGCCGGCAGCCAGCACCAACGGGTTGACCTCCACCAGGTCGGCGTCCCCGTCGACGAAGCAGCGGTACAGCCTCACCAGTACAGCTGCCGCTGGCTCCTGGGCTGCCTCGTCCAGGGCTGCCTGCTGCACCAGGCGTGACGCCTCGGCCTCGCCAAAGCCTTCCACCGGGTCGACCTGGGCCCGGGCGACCGCCTGAGGGTCGCTAGAGGCAACTTCTTCGATGTCCACCCCCCCTCGGGCCGAGACCAGGGCGAGGTGGGCCTTGGCCCTGCGGTCCAGGGTGAAGCTGGCGTAGTACTCCCGGACGACCTCCGAAGCGCGCTCGACCCAGAGCGCCTTGACCACATGGCCACGTATGGCCATGCCCAGGATCTGCCCGGCCACCTGTTCGGCCTCGCCAGCGTCCCGGGCCAGCTTGACCCCCCCTGCCTTACCGCGGCCCCCCACGCGGACCTGGGCCTTTATGGCCACCGGGTAGCCCAGTTGGTTGGCCCGCTCCCGCGCCTCAGCCGGGGACACGGCCACTGCCCCGTCCGGGACAGGTACCCCGTAGCGGGCAAGGTACTGCTTGCCTTGGTACTCGAACAGGTCCACTCCCAGGCCTCCTCCCGGGCCTGGCCGCCGCGGCCGACCGTTCGGTCAGCGGAACGACGCGGTCGCCAGGGTCCTTCCGTCGGAGGCCACGATACGCGCTCCGGTCACCTTCCACAGCGGGGCCTGCACCGCCGCACCCCAGTAACCAAAGCCGCGCACAAGGTTCACGCTCCCCACCTGTACCTCCTGGCCACCTTGCTCGACCAGGAAGCAGCCCACGACCCCGCTGCCCTGGCCCAGGTCAACGGTCATGAAGACCCACACCGGCCGCCCCCAGGAGATGAACACCTCTCCCAGGTCCCCCCGCCGAGCCGGGCTGTGGAAGCTGGCCCAGGAAACGGAAGCCTTCGCGGCAGGTGAGGCGGAGGGCACCTGGGTGCTGGAGCCGATAGCCCAACCCCCTCCCCCCGCGGCCAGCACGAGGGCCACGCCGGCAGCCACCGGCACCCAGGCGCGCCGCCACCATGGCCCGGTACCCGGGCGCCTGCTCCGGGAGGGAGCCCGTGCGTCGGGCGCTTGCAGGCGGGCAGCCACCCGGCTCTCGAAGCCCACCGGCGGCTCTACCGGCGGCACCAGCTCGAAGAGGGCGTCGCCCACCGTGCTCAGGCTGTCGACTTCCTTTTGGCAGTCGAGACAGTGCTCCAGGTGCATGAGCGCACGGGCCCTGTCCGCCCCCGAGAGCACCCCCAGGGCCAGCTCGGCGGCACTGTCCCTCAGCCCGTCGCAGTCCATCTCGCCCATCGGGCTCATGGGCTCGCTCATCGGGCTCATGGGCCTACCCCTTGGCTGGCCAGGGACGCTCGTAGCTTGCTCATGGCCGCCCGGAGCCTGGTCTTGGCCGTACCGAGCGGCACTCCCTCGGCCTCGGCCACCTCGGCGGCGCTGAAGCCCCGGAAGGCAGCCAGCACCAGGGCGCGTGACTGTTCCGGGGGGAGCGCCGCCAAGGCCCGGCGCAGCCGGGCACCCGAATCAGAGGCAACTGCCTCCATCTCCGGGCCGCGCGCCAAGCTGGCCAGCTGCTCCACGGCCCCCGCACCCTCGCTGGCCCGGCGGCGCCGGGCCCGCACCTGGTCGATGGCCAGGTTGCGGGTGATGGTGAGCAACCACGCCTGCACCGGGCCCCTCCGGGCGTCGTACATGCGGGCGTGGCGCCAGGCCCGCTCGAAGGCCTGCTGGGCCACCTCCTCGGCCAGTTCCCTCTCGCCGGTCATGGCCAGGGCCGCGCCGAAAACCTTGCCCTGGAAGCGCCGGACGAACGCGGTGGCAGCATCGGGGTCGTTGACGGCCAAGCCACTGAGCAGAGCTTCGTCACCCAGAGGCTCGTCTGGCCTCCTGCGAGCAGCCACAACCAACGGTACGCTACAGGCAGCCTGATGGTTTGCCGGAGGTGGGTTGATGGGAAGAGCCGATCGGCTGCAGGCTTGGGCGGTCGACCAGCCCGGCCCGGTGAGCACCCACCCTTTGGCCGCCGTCGAGCGGCCGGTGCCCGAGCCGGCCGCCCACCAGCTCTTGGTGCGGGTCGAGGCGTGCGGCGTCTGCCGGACCGACCTCCACCTGGCCGAAGGCGACCTGCCCCCAAAGCGCCACCTGGTCGTCCCTGGCCACGAGGTGGTCGGAGTGGTCGAAGCGGCCGGTGAGAGCACCAGCCGGTTCCAGCCGGGGGACCGCGTCGGTGTCGCCTGGCTGGGAGGCACCTGCGGCCGCTGCCGGTTTTGCACCACCGGGCGGGAGAACCTCTGCGTGGCACCCACGTTCACGAGCTGGGACGTGGACGGGGGCTACGCGACCTACACAGTGGCCGACGAGCGCTACGTGTACCGGCTGGCGCCCTCCCTGCCGGCGGCCAGCGCCGCCCCGTTGTTGTGCGCCGGGATCATCGGTTACCGGGCCTGGCTCAGGACCGGCCTCGGCCCCGGGGGCCGTCTCGGGATCTACGGCTTCGGGGGGTCGGCCCACCTGACCGCCCAGGTCGCGATCGCCCAAGGCGCCCGCGTCCACGTTGTGACCCGCTCGCCGGCCGCCCGCTCGCTCGCCCTCGAGCTGGGCGCGTCCTCCGCGGTCGAGGCTGGGCCGCTGGACGAACCGCTCGACGCGGCCATCGTCTTCGCCCCGGCAGGCGAGCTGGTGCCCCTGGCCTTGGAGGCCCTCGACCGAGGAGGGCGCGTGGTGGTGGCCGGGATCCACCTCTCCGACATACCCCCCCTCAACTACCAGCGCCACCTTTTCCAGGAGCGGTCACTGGCCAGCGTGACGGCCAACACCCGCGCCGACGGCCAGGAGTTCTTGGACCTGGCGGCCAGGACCGGCATCAAGGTCACCACCAGCAACTACGGGCTGGAGGAGGCCAACCGTGCCCTGCTGGACCTGGCCCAGGGCCGTGTCCGGGGGGCGGCGGTGCTGCTGGCCCCAAGCTGAGCGCTCCGGGGTGCCGCCGGTGGGCCACGGGAGCCGTAGGCGGGGCAGGGGTGAAATCGGCGAAGACGGCGCGGGCACGCTTCAGTGCGGCCGGCCGGAGCCGATCCTATTGGCACAAGCGACAGCGGCTCCCCCCGCTGCTCTCGTAGCGAAGGGGCCAGGCCTCCCACCCGGCCCCTTCGCCTCTCACCCTGCCTTGGCCCGGCGCCCAGCCGTCCGGCCATCACCTGAGCAGGGTGTTGCCTGGGCCACCGGCCAGGAAGGGCCCCCACCAGGGGCCGTCTCTGCCGGGCGAGCCGCACGAGCCGGGCGGCCACCAGCTTGCTCAGGCCGACCGGCCCGGCCAAGCTGGTGCCATGCCAACAGCGTTGATCACGGGTGTCACCGGGCAGGACGGCTCCTACTTGGCCGAGCTCCTGCTCTCCAAGGGTTACGAGGTGGTGGGCGTCCACCGCCGTTCGAGCACCGTCACCTTCGAACGCATCGCCCACCTGGTCGACAAGATCACCCTGGTCGCGGCGGACCTGCTGGACGAGGCGTCCCTGGTCCGGGTGCTGCGCGAGTACCGCCCTAGGGAGGTCTACAACCTGGCCGCCCAGTCCTTCGTGATGACCTCGTTCGCCCAGCCGGTCCTCACCGGGGAAGTCACCGCCCTTGGGGTCACCCGCCTGCTCGACGCCATCTTGCTGGTCGACCCCTCCATCCGCTTCTACCAGGCCAGTTCGTCGGAAATGTTCGGCAAAGTGGTGGAAAGCCCCCAGAGCGAGCGCACCCCCTTCCACCCTCGCAGCCCCTACGGGGTGGCCAAGGTCTACGGCCACTGGGCCACGGTCAACTACCGCGAGAGCTACCAAATGCACGCCAGCTCCGGCATCTTGTTCAACCACGAAAGCCCACGGCGGGGGCTCGAGTTCGTCACCCGCAAGGTCACCAACGCGGTGGCCCGCATAAAGGCCGGCCTGGCCGACCACGTTGACCTCGGGAACCTTGACTCCCAAAGGGACTGGGGCTACGCCCCCGACTACGTCCGAGCCATGTGGATGATGCTGCAGCAGGACGAACCGGGCGACTACGTCGTAGCCACGGGCGAGACACATTCGGTGCGCGAGTTCTGCCAGGTGGCCTTCGGCCATGCCGGCCTGGACTGGGAAAAGTACGTCCGGGTCGACCAGCGCCACTTCCGCCCGGCCGAAGTCGACCTCCTCATCGGCGATCCCACGCGCGCCCACGAGGTCCTCGGGTGGAAGCCCGAAGTCAGCTTCGAGGAGCTGGTCCGCTTGATGGTGGACGCCGACCTGGAGGCCCTGGGCGCCCGCTAGCCCCAAGTCACGCCAGCCGTGCGACTTACTACCGCTGTCGGCCCTAGCGGGGAGCGGCTATGGCCACCGCCACCCCCGCCCACCGCGTGGCCCCCGACGACGCCAGGTCGCCAGCCCCGGGCGCGTCGCCGAAAGCGTACACCCGCCCAGAGGTGGTGAGCACGTAGTAGCCCAGGCCGCTGGCAGCCGGTGCCACCCCGGCCACCGTGGCGGCGATGCGCTCGGCGGGCAAGGAGCCCTCGAACCGGGCGTCCCCGAAGGCGAACACCCCGCCGTCCTTGGCCACCAGCAAGTACCCCCCGCCGTCGGCGCTGGGGACCAGGCCCGTCACCGCCCGGTCGAGGTAAAGGTTGCCCGTCGAACCGAAGAAACGGGCGTCCCCGAAGCTGAAGACAGCTCCCCTGGCGGTGACCAACCAGTAGCCGCCACCGTCTGGCGTGGCCGCGATCCCGACGACTGGGCCTCTGAGGCCCAGGTGGCCCAGGGAGCCGTAGTAGGGGGCGTCCCCGAAGGCGAACACGCCACCGCCGCTGGAGGCGAGCCAGTAGCCTCTGCCGTCCGGGGATGCGGCCATGGCTACCACCGGGTTGCGGAGCCGGAGCTTGCTGGCTGACCCGTACCAGTGGGCGTCCCCGAAGGCAAGCACCCCGCCGTTGCTCCCCGTCAACCAGTAGCCCCGGCCATCGGGCGTGGCCGCCATCGCCGTCACTTTCCCCGCTAGCACCGTCCCCGCCGCGCCGCCCAGGGCCACAGCCCCCCCGAAGCCGTACACGTCACCCTCGGCGTCGGCGACCCAGTAGCCATGGCCGGGGCCCCGGCCCGCCTGGCGGGGCCTCGACGGGGACGAGGCTGCAGCCGCCCCAGGCGTGCTGGTGGGGGTAGCCGGCCTGGTGGCGGGAGGGGCCGTGGTGGTAGTGGCCCGGGGCACGGTGGTGGCCGGAGGGGCGGTGGTAGCGGGAGGGGCGGTGGTAGCCGGAGGGGCGGTGGTAGCGGGCGCTGTTGGCCCGGCCAGCACGGCGAACCAGTCGCTGGGAAGCCCGAGGGCGGCTGCGAACTGGCCGCCGCTCAGCTCCAGCGAGCCGCGGCTGCCGACCACGGCCAGTTGCTCCACCCTCCCCCCCCATCGGCCCAGGCCGTTGCGCTGCGTTACCCGGACCGCCTGGACAGCCCCGACCGAGGGGAAGGCGGACTGCAACCGGCCAGCGGCCACGGTGACCACCCAGCTGTGCTCAGGGTTGGCAGGCACCGAGTCGCCCAAGTCGGCCACCGCCGGGAAGGCACCGCCAGCCGTGTACCCGCCGGTGGACGCCGAGTACTCGGCCAGGGCTATGCTGCCCGCCGGCCCGCAGGCCGAGCCCGCCTGGCAGTACAGGACCTGGCCGGAGGTCGAGCTGACCGCCGCTTCAGCGCTCGCGCCGTACTGGCCGGGCCAGCCCTCGTACAGTTGGCAGGAGGCGGTGTCACATATGGCCCCCGGCGACCCCGGCCAACCGCCTTTGGCCAGTACTGCCAGGACATAGCTGCGAGCAGCGACGGCTTGGGCCTGCAACGCCGCCTCCCCGCCCGTGCTCGCCCACCACGGCGGCGCTTCGAGGGGGACAACGCCTTCGACGTAGTCCTCCAGGGGGACGACATTGTCCGTCTGGCCGTTGAGCAGGACCACCATGGCGCCCTGGTAGGCCCGCTGCCCCCAACCAGGCAGGCAGACCTCGACCTGGGGGCCGGCCGCGGGCACGGCCGCCAGCGGGCTGCTGGCAGCCCCGGCGATGGTGACCGGCCCGGTGGCGAGGGCCGCTCGGGCCCAAGGCCCTGAGCAGCCCGGCCCAGCGTAGAGGACCTCCCCCCCGTCGGCCCGGGTGACCTCGAACGCCGAGGCACGGGCCGAGTTGCCCCCACCCCAGGTCGCCACCAGGCCGCTGCCAGCCACGGCTGCGGTGATCAGGTTGCGGCCGTCCAGCTCGGTCAGGTGAACTGTGACACCGGGCTCGGGGGAGGCCAGCGTCCCGATCCGGGTGCCGCCGTAGTAGTGGGCCAGGATCTGCTGGTAGCCCCAACCATAAGTGCTGGCGTACCCGTAAGCGCCCCACTGGCCCATCCCCCGTCCGTGACCGGACCCCAGGCCCTCGACCAGATAGGTGCTCGGGCCCAGGCCCTGGGCCCCGGCCAGGGCCGCACCGACCGGCGAGCACAGGCCGCCGGCAGCCCCGGCCAGCACCAAGGACCACCCGGCCACGGTGCCGGCCAGGGCCCGGGCGCGCCTTGGCCCCCTCTGGCCTGCAGTTGTTCGCCCCACCGGCTCTCGGCTCCGTTACCTGCCCGTCCCACGCTCTCCACCACTGGATCGGCAGGCGCACCGAGGAAATTGAGCAGGGCCTAAGGCCGGCACCACGCCGAGGGCAAGGCCGGGCGCGCCAGGCAGTCAGGAGGCGATGGCGACGATCTGGCTGTTAGCGGACACCGGGGCCACCGTGGCCTCGTCGGGCGCCGAGCCAAAGGCGAAGACCCGGCCGCCGGAGGTAGCGACCCAGTAGCCGAGCCCAAAGGGGCTCGCAGCCATGCCCACCACCGGGTGCTGGCCCAGGTCGGCACGGCTGAGCGACCCGTAGAACGCGGCATCGCCAAAGGCGAAGACCCCTCCGTCGCTGGCCACCAACCAATAGCCGCGGCCGTCGGGGGTGGCCGCCACGCCGACTATGGGCCCGTGCAGCTTGAGCTTGGCCGCCGACCCGTAGTAACGCGCGTCCCCAAAGGCGAAGACCCCGCCGTCCCGCCCCACCAACCAGTACCCCTTGGCGTCGGGAGTGGCCGCCATGGCCACGATGGCCTGGCCCGACGTTGGCCGGGACAACGAGCCATAGCTTCGGGCGTCCCCGAAGGGGTACACGGCACCGCCTTGGGCCACGAGCCAGTAGCCGCGACCGTCGGCGGTAGCGGCTATGGCCGCCACCGCCACCTTGAGGTGCCGGGTGACAGTTGACCCGCGGTAGGGGGCACGCCCGAAGGAGAACACCCTACCGCTGGAGGTGACAAGCCAGTAGCCGAGCCCGCTGGGGGCCTCCGCCGCCGCGACCACGGGCTGGTGGGGGCCATGGCCGGCGGTCGTCGCTTGAGCGGTAACCGACCCTGCGGTGTACACATGGCCGTCGGAGGCCACCAGTGCGTAGCCGTCCAGGGCCAGCGGCGTACGGTGGGCGGCCGCCGCCGCGACGGCCGCCCCCACGTTGAGGAAGCCCCCGTTGATGGGCGAGCTGCCCAAGGCCAGCGGCGAGGCCGTGGCCTGGAGGAGGGTCGCGACCTGGGGGCCCGACAGCGCCGGGTCGGCCGCTATGACCAGGGCAGCGGCTGCGGCGACGTGAGGAGCAGCAAAAGACGTGCCGCTCTCGACGGCGTAGTTGCCGTCGTACCACGTGGACAAGATGTTCACGCCCGGGGCAGCGATGTTGGCGGCGTCGCCGTACTCGGAGAAGTCCAGGTACGGCCCACCGTTGGCCGGGTCCACGGACCCTTGGTCAGTGGACGCCGCCACCGACAGCACACCCGGGTAGGCTGCCGGGTAAACCGGCTGTTGGGAGTCATAGTTCCCGGCCGCGGCCACCACCACCACCCCGTGGGACAAGGCGTACTCGACTGCCCGCTGCTCGTCGACGTCCGGCCCGCAGTCACCCGGGTTGACACTGCACGGCTCGTTGGAAAAGGACATGTTGATGACCCGCGCCCCCGCGCTCACGGCGTCGTAGATGCCGGTCGCCGCGTCCATGGTGTTCCCCCCGCCGCGGTCGTCGAGCACCTTGATCGACAGTACCCGGGTGGCCCAGCCCAGGCCGGCCATCCCTATGCCGTCGTTGGTGGCCGCGGCGATGACCCCAGCCACCGCCGTCCCGTGGTGGTAGTTGTCACTGGGCGACGAGCACCCGGGGTCGTCGGAACGGCAGACGTCCGGGCCGACAACCACCTTGCCGGTGAGCTGGGGGTGGCTCGCGTCCACCCCCGAGTCCAGCACGGCGACGAGCACGTTGGGGTTGCCTGTGGTGATGGCCCAGGCCTGCGGGGCGTTGATGTACCAAAGGTCGGTCTGGCCGTTGGGGTGGACGATGGTTGCCCCCGGGCCGGCAGACGGGTTCTCGACCCGTACCGGGGTCGTGGGGCCGCACGTCGAGCTGTAGCAGGGGTTGTTGGGCACGAGCGCGGCGTGGACGGGCTCGACCGGCGACACGTAGTCAACGCCACGCTCGTGGCCCAGCTGGGACGCCACGTAGGCGGCCTCCTGCGCGGGCAGGTCAACGGACCAACGCCGCCCGGGCAGGAGCTGTGGCACCGGGCCGGGCAGAGCTTGGAGCACACCGGCAGGGTCAGCCTCGGCCTGCCGGTCGAGCTGGATCACCAACCTCTTGGTGACAACCCTGTAGGGGGTGGCACCGGCCGGGGCGGGCGAGGCGGACAGGGCAAGGGGACCGGCCGCGGCCACCACGGCCGCAGAGACAGCCCAGGTCAGGCGCAACTAGGGCGTTGCCTCCATGGCCCCCGGCTAACGCCCGAGGACGGCACGGGCTCGCGCCCGCGTCCGTTGTGCCAGCAACGATGCCTGGGCCCTGGCCCGGGCACGAGCACGACCGGCCAGCGAGCCTGCCGGCACTTCGGCGACGACCACGTCCTGGGCCGCCCCAGGGGCGAACAGCCCGGGGCCAGCCACAGCGGGGTAGGGGTCAACCGGCTCGGTGCTTATGGCTGACCTAGGTACCCTGTAGCGTCCCACCAGGTGCTTGGCCGCGGCCTCGCTGGCGACGCTCCAGCGGTCCACCGACCGGGCCAGCAACCACAGCGCCCACCGGGAGATGCCCAGGTCGCCGGTGACGACAGCGGTAACGGCGTCGAAGCGGGCCATGGCCACGGCCAAGCCGGCGGCGGTGGCCAGCTGGCCGGCCGCGGCCAGGTCCGAAAAGGGCACCCCTGGTTGCAGGCACAGCACGAGTTCGGGGGGGTAGCCCAGGTGCCGGCGGGCTTGCTCCAGGCGCCTGCCGGCCAGGGGGCCCACGATGGGCACGGACAGGGGCGCAGCCCCCGTCCGGTAGCCCACCATGCGGACGTCGCAGTTGCGCTCCCAGGCCCGGCGTACGGCCGCGAGCGTGGCTGCGGTGCCGGGGCCGGGCACTGGCGGGTAGCTACCAACGACCATCACCTCACAAGCTGGCACCGGGGGGAACCTATCACGCCGAGCCTGGGGATCCCCCAGCCAGGCGGGTGGGCTGCCCCGGGGGCGCCGTCCTGGCGGGACCGGTGGCCAAGGCCGCCCACGCGGCCAGCCGGGCAGGGACGACCCGGTAGGCTCAGGCGCCGTGGCAAACACAAGAGCACGCGTGCGGGCCGCGCTCAACCGCCTGGTGATGCACTACGTAGACCTGGTCCGCGAGGAGATCCAGTCCACCCAGGAAGTGGCCACCTCGGCCCGGGACGAGGCCCGGGCGGCCAAGGCCGAAGCCCGGGCGGCCAGGGAAGTGGCCACCTCGGCCCGGGACGAGGCCCAGGCGGCCAAGGCCGAGGCCCAGGGGGCCAGGGAGGTGGCCACCTCGGCCCGGGACGAAGCCCGGGCGGCCAAAGAGGTGGCCATCGCCGGCCGGGACGAGGCCCAGGGGGCCAGGGAGGTGGCCACCTCGGCCCGGGACGAAGCCCGGGCGGCCAAAGAGGTGGCCATCGCCGGCCGGGACGAGGCCCAGGGGGCCAGGGCCGAGGCGGCGGCAGCGAGGGAGCTGGCGGGGTCGGCCCGGGACGAAGCCCGGGCGGCCAAGGAGGAGGGCCGGGTTTTCAACGAAGCCGCTACTGTCGCCCGCAACGACATCCGTTCCGCGGTAGACGAGGCCCGGGCGGCCAAGGAGGAGGGCCGGGCCTTCAACGAAGAGGCTCGCAACGACCGGGCTACCACCAGGGCCGAGCTGGAGGCGTTGAAGGCTGGCACCGAGGCGCAGGTCGACCTGCTCCGCTCGGACCTCATCGAGCTGACGCGCATGCTGCGGATGCAAGGGGACGCGGACGACGAGGTGGCCGAAACCCTGGGCCGGGCGCTTGCCCGGCTCTCGGCTGAGCTGGAGGCCCTGGCCAACGCGGTCGAGGCGCTCAGCTCCAGGCGTGAGGAGACGACAGCCAGCGCATGACGGGCGGCGTTTTCATCGACCTCGTCGCCGCTCAGAGCCCCAGTTACCGGGGCCGGGGCATAGCCCGCTACGCCACGGAGCTGGCACGGGCCATGGCCCGGCGGCACCCAGGCCTGGTCAGCGGCATCGTGCTGCACCCCGAGCTCCCGCCCGCCGAAGGGCTGGAGGACCTGTCCCAGTGGGTGACCACTGAGCCCGACTGGGACCGGGCGTCGGTGCTCCACCTGACCTCGGTCTTCGAGCCCGAGGTGCCGGCCCGGCTTTTCTGGCCTCGCCAGGCTTCAGCCAGCCGCCTGTGGCTGGTGGCCACCGTGTACGACCTGATACCCGACGTCTTCCCGGACTGGTACCTGCAGGACCCGGGCCTACGCCGGCGGTGGCGCTGCGGGCGGGAGCTGGCCCGGGTGGCAGATGCCGTCACCGTCCCTTCCGAGGCGACCAAACAGGACGTCGTGCGCCGCTTGGGCGTCCCCGAGGACCGGGTGAGCGTGATCGGGAGCGGTACCTCAGGCCGGTTCCGGCCCCCCGAGCCCCGGGAGGCTGCCTTGGCCACCGCACGGCGAGCGGTGAAGGGGTTGAGGCCGGGCTTCATCGTCTACAACGGCGCCTTTGACCCCCGCAAGAACGTGGACCGCCTGCTCGAAGCGTACGCCTCCCTGCCCCGCCAGCTCATACGGAAGCACCAACTGGTGATCTTCTGCCACGTAGCCCCCTTGACCCGCAACCACTACCTGGTCATGGCCGAACGGCTGGGCGTGAAAGGCCGGGTCCTCCTGCCCGGCTTCGTGCCCGACGACGTGATGGTGGCCCTGCTGCAGTCCGCCCACCTGGCTGTCTTCCCGTCCCTGTACGAGGGCTACGGGCTCCCCGTCGTCGACTCCCTGGCCTGCGGCACCCCCACCATTGCCGGCGACAACTCGTCCCTGCGGGAGATCCTGCCTGCCGACGCCCGCTTCGACGCATGGGACTCCACGGCCATAGCCAATGCCATGGAGCGCGCCCTGTGCGACGAAGGCTACCGCGGCTACCTGCTGAGCCTGACCCGGCAAGCCCCCCCGTCCTGGGACGCGGTCGCCGACAAGCTGGCCGCCGTCTACCGGCACTTGATGGGCCGCTCGCGCCGTTACCGGCCCGGGTGGCCCAGCCGCCCCCGCTTGGCGCTGGTCGGGGCCCCCACGGGGCTGGTGTCGGCCTGCCAGGCAGAGGCAGAGGTGGACACTTGGGGGACGCGGGCGCCTCTGCGGCGCCTGGCCGCCTGGCGGGGGGGCTACGACGGCATCGTCATGTGGGCCGATGGGCTCCCGGCCACCGCCCCCGAGGTGGTGGAGGAGCTGAGAGCCGACCGGCCCACGCCCGTCATCGCGCTCGTGAACGAGGACCAGGCCCCCGCCGGGCTGGCTCTTGGCTCCCTGAACACCCTCAAGGTGCTGCGAGCCCGAGGGGACTGGCCAGACATAGCCCGCTCCGTGCTGGGCGCGCTCAGGTGAAGGCGAGCGTGGTCGTCGTTTCCTACCGGCCCGGGGACTGGCTGGCCCCCTGCCTGGCCTCGCTCGCCGACCAGGCAGACGAGGTGGTCCTCGTGGACAACGGCTCGGAGGGCGCCCGCGCCTCGCAATTGGGGCGGCAGGCTGGTGCCAGGGTCGTGCGCTCGTCCACCAACTGCGGTTTCGCGTCCGCGGCCAACACCGGGGTGCGCCTGGCCCGGGGCGAGGTTGTCGCCCTCCTCAACGACGACGCCCGAGCGGGGGCGAACTGGCTGGCGGTGGCTGGGCGGGTACTGGAGGACCCCACGGTGGCCGCCGTCGGCCCCAAGATCCGCCTGGCCGGCAGCTACCGCGAAGTAGTGCTACCAGGCCCCGAGTGGAGGGCGCCGGGTGACGGCCGCGCCTTGGGCCACCAGTTGCGCTCGGTGCAAGTGGACGGCGCCGAAGTCCTGCCCCGCGCCCTGGGCGCCGGCATCTACCCGCTCGAGCACGACGACCAAGGCGGCCAGTGGCGCTGGACGGCGGGAGCCAAGCCCTGGTACGTCCCCGTCCCCGAGGGAGCCGGCCCGGAAGCCCCGGTGCTGGTCGACGGCCAAGCCGCACCTCCAGGCCCGCTGGTGCGCCTGGTGAACAGCGCTGGGTTGTTCCTCGACCGGCGGGGCTATGCGGGCGACATCGGCGAAGGGGCCCCAGACGACGGCCGCTTCGACCAGCCGGCGGAGGCCTTCGCCCTCTCGGGCGCCGCCATCGCCTTCCGGGCAGAGACATGGCGCCGGCTCGGGCCGTTCGCCGGCTACTTCTTTGCCTACTACGAGGACGTCGACTGGTGCTGGCGCGCCCGGCTGGCCGGCCTGCGCCTGGTCTATGACCCGGCCGCCGTGGTCGAGCACCGCCGCTCAGCCAGCTCGGGAGGCGAGCACGACCCATGGGTCAGGGTGCTGGCGGAGCGCAACCGGTCCCTCACCATGGTCCGCAACGGCCCCTGGCGGCAGGTGGCCTCAGCCTTGGCTGAACGCGCCCGAGGCGGCCCCGACGGCGGTGTGCGGCGCCGGGTGGCCCTGGCCCTCCCCCGCGCCCTGTGGGGCCGCGCCCGCCTACGGCGACATTGGGCGGCTCGCCCCGAGGAGGTCTGGTCCACCTGGGCCGGGCGAGGTACCGACTGGCCCAAAGGCCCGGCCAGTGGGCCCGCCGCCGGCGGAGCACCCGCCGGCGGAGCACCCGCCGGCGGAGCACCCTCTAGCTCAGCACCCGCTCTTTAGCGTGGCCCGGCGAGCCATCGGGCGAGCGGCGCGCAGCACCGTCCTGAGCAGGATCTGGGAGCTGGCCGGTGGGAGCCTCGGCGCCTGCTTGGAGCCAAACCAGGTCGGACTCGACTCGGTCGAGCACCTGAGGCCACTGGTAGTTGCCGAGCACGTAGGCCCTTCCCCGCTCCCCCATTTCGGCTGCTCGCTGCGGCTCGGCAGCCAGACGGTCGACGATGGCGGCCAGCTCCGGGCCCTCCGAGAACGCCAGGCCGCCCTGGGAGCGGGCGCAGTGCCACTCCAGCACCTTGCTCCCACGGCGGACCAACACGGGCGTGCGGGCCAGCCAGGCCTCCATCACGGTCCGGGAGTAGCTTTCCATGAGGCTCGGCTGCACGAAGGCCAGGGCGGCAGCCAGGGCATTGTCCCGCTGCTCGTTGCTCAGTACCCCCACGTCGATGACCCGGTGGCGTAAGTAGGGGGGCACGTCGGCGGCACCCGGGCCGGCGCTCACCAGCTTGACCGGGGTACCAGCGTCAGCGAACACCTCGAGCAGCCAGGGCCAGCCCTTGTCCGTCTCGCGCCGGTTCAGGTACAGCAGGAAGGGCCCCTCGATGCCGTGCTCAGCCCGGAACGCAGCCGGGTCGTGGCGGGCCGGGACGTCCATGCCGGCCCCGATCACCCGGTGGTGGGGGGCCACGGGCCCCAGGCTGTGAGCCAGCTCGTGCTCCGGTTCGGACAAGAACCACACCGAGGCCGGCAGCGCCAGTACGTGGCGCATGACCTCGAGGCGGGCGTAGACCTCGTCGTGGAGGCAAGGCATGACGATGGCCCGGTCGGCGACGGCCGGCATGCAGACCGTGGTGGTCCAGAACAAGTACGGGGCGAATATGACAGCGTGGAACCGCTCACGCTCCCGGTAGAGCGCTTCGAACAGCCCGGGGGTGCGGAACAGGGCGTTCAGCCAGGTGACCTGGTCGTCGAGCGAGGGCGTCTCGCCGCCGTAGATCCGCCCGTGGACCCAGTGCTCCTTGCTCCCCGAGGACGCCAGCAAGTTCTCGAAACGCCGCACGAGGATCCCGTCTTCCACCTTCTCGCCGGCAGGAAGCTCGTTGGCCCACGTGTAGGGGTTCGTAGCGCACGTCGTCAGCACCTCGACCCGCCAGCCACGGCCGAGCAAGCCGAGTGCCATCTCGCGCAGCACGAACTCGGCCCCACCCAGTATCTCCCGGCCGAACCTTGGGCTCACGAACGCGAGCACGCCCTTGGTGCCCCCCCGGCGTGCTCGTAGGGTGCTGGGCACTGCCCGGCTCCCAGCCGGGCCCGAACGGCCCTGGGCGGGCTCCCTCACAGCCATCCCGGGCTACCTCCGCACCCCTGGGCACCTCCGCACCCCAGGCTGCCTCCTGCCCCCAACGACGCTCCAGTCACGCCCGGTAGCATAACCACCGGTGCCCGCTTCCCGCTTCGGCCGCAGCTCAGCGGGCAGGTGGTGGCGTAGGTTGGCGCTACCGCCGGGCCAGGCTGGCCCGGGAGACGACGACCTGCCGGCCCGGGCCGGCGCAAGCGCCCCAGCCGCGGCCGGCACCAGCGCCATGGCCCCCGCGACCGGGGTGCAAAGCCCCGCGACCTGGGCGGACGTGGTCGCCTGCTACCGCCTCCTGCTCGGCCGCCCGCCCGACCCTGAGGGTGCAGCCCACTACCGCCAGCAGCTGGCTGCCGGCGCGACGGTGGGGCAGGTTGTCGAGGAGTTCTTGGGGTCGGTGGAACTGGCCCGGGCCCACCCTGGGCTCATGGGTGAGAGCCGCCGCACCCAGCTTGTCGCCACAGCCGAGGGTTTTTCCATGTACGTGGACCCTACCGATTACGCCGTCGGCCACACCGTGGCCCGCACCCGCACCTACGAGCCGGAGGTGAGCTCGGTCCTCCGCCAGGTCCTCTCACCCGGTGGCACCCTGGTGGACGTCGGGGCCAACATGGGCTGGTTCAGCCTCCTGGGCGCCTCGGTCGTCGGCCCTGCCGGCCGGGTGGTCGCGGTGGAGCCCAACCCCGCCAACGTGGCCCTGCTGGCCTCCAGCGTCGAGGAGAACGGCTTCACCAACGTGCAAGTCTTCACCGTGGCCGCCTCTGACCGCACCGGTGCCGTGGCCCTGGAGACAGACGGGAGCAACGGCCGGGTCATCGTCATCGACGGCCCCCCGCACCAGCCGGTACGGGCCAGCTGGGTGGTCGCCGCCCAGCCCCTGGACGAGCTGGTCGGGCCGGCCGGGGTGGGACGGGTGGACGTGGTCAAGCTGGACGTCGAGGGTGCTGAGCCGCTCGTGCTGCGAGGGGCGGCCTCAGTCCTCGAGCGTTGCCGCCCTGTGGTCATCACCGAGTTCTACCCCGAGGCCCTGGACGCCTCCCCGTGGGGCAGCGCAGCCGGCTACCTGGAGATGCTGCGGGGCCTGGGCTACCGGCTGTCGGTGATCGGCTCGGACGAGGGGCCGCCCGGCACCGAGGCCAGCGACGAGCTGGTCCTGGCCCAGGCCAGCCAGCCTGGTCGCCCCCAGCTCAACCTGCTCGCCCTCCCGTCCGGGTAGGGGCCGCCCTCCGCCCTCGGAGCTCAGCCACCACCCAGGCCAGGGACCTCGGTCTTCACCACGTACTCGAGCTGCTCCAAGCTGAGCACCCCGGGGTGGCGGACCAAGACCACGCCGTTCGGCCCGAGGACCACCGCGAACGGCAGCCCCGGGACACGGTAGGCGCCAGCCAGAGAACCTTGGGCGTCGGACACCATCGGGTAGGTGGCACCGGCACGGTGGGCGAAGGCAGCCCCGGCCTGCGGCGGGTCGGACACGTCCACCCCTACGAAGCGGGCCTTGCTGCCCAGGGCCCGGTAGGCCTGTTCCACCACCGGCAGCTGCTGGGCACAAGCCGTGCAGGTGCTCGACCAGAAGTCGAGCACCGCGTAGTGGCCGGCCAGGGATGCCGACGACAGCACCCGCCCGGGGCGGCCCAGCTCGGGGAGGCGGAACGGCGGAGCGGGTGCCCCGACGGTGGCGTCGGACCGGGTGGGCAGCGGTACCGCTCCCCCGACCGGGGGGCGGCGGCCGGCAGGGAGGAGGTCGACGGCCATCTGGGCCATGGCGTGGGCGAACAGCGAGGTGCTCGCCGCGTTGTCGCCGAAGTCGCCGATGGCTGCCACCTTGCCGGCGGGGCCGACGAAGAACAGCTGGGTGCCGTGCACCACCGTACGGTCCTTGCGGTCCAGGCCCACGTACACCCCGTAGTGCTTCCACACCGGCTCCAAGCGAGCGGGCGAGCCGGTGGCGAACAGCCAGTTGCGCACCGCCCCCAGGCCGTGCTCGTCCGACCAGGCCCTCACCCAGCGGGCCCCCGGGTAGAAGGGGTTGACGTTGACGGCCAGGAAGACGACTTGGCCCGACGCCCGGCCCAAGTCCTCGTCGGCGGCCACGATGTCCTGGGCCAAGAAGGTGCACAGGTCGGTGCAGCGGTCGTCGTTGAACGACACTACGACGGCCCGGCCCCGGAACCGGCTGGGCGAGACGGCCTGGCCGTACTGGTCCACGAGCTGGAACGAGGGTGCGGGGTACTGGTCGGCGGGGCTCAGCAGGTCCAGCTGCAAGACGTTGGCCGCGGCGGTGTTGAGGCCCGGGGCCACGTCCGCGCCCGCCCCGGGGCCACCGCCCGGGCGGGCCAGCACGGCGAAGGCGACCAGGGCAGCCCCGAGCACCCCGGCAGCGGCGAAACGGGCCCTGCGGTGGCGCTTCAAGGTGCCCGCCGCGCCCCGTCCAGGGGTTGCGACGTCAAGCACTGGTGGTGCCCCGTGCCCCGCTCGGTGCCGGCCGGGCCCCTGCCGAGCCGCTGCCAACCTGTGCTCCTGGGGAGTTGGCCCTGGCCGGGCCGGGGTGGGCCAGGGCAGGTACCACCAAGGCCGCGACCACGGCGGCACCGAGGACCAACCCGCTCAGCCGAGGCGAAGCGGCCAGCCAGTTGCTGACGGCGGACTGGGCCGCCTCGACCGCTCGCACCGGAGCCGGGGCGGACGCGGGCCGTACCAGGTCGCTCACCCAATAGAGGACCAAGTAGGCCCCTACCACGGCCAGGACCGCGCCCGAGGCGCGGGGTAGGCCACGGCCCAACCGGGAGGCCCGGCGCAGGGCAGCGGCCCCGGCGTGGGAGACCACCAGGCTCGCCACCATCAGCACCAGGCCCATGCCCAGGGCGTAGGCCGCGAAGGTGCCCAGCCCGGCCAGGGGCCCGGCACGGGTGAACGACCCGGCCACCGCGGCCAGGAACAGCGGCAGGGCGCAGGACAGCGAGGCCACGGCGTAGGCCACGCCGAAGCTGGCCATGGCCACGACCCCGGGGCGCCCCGAGCGGGCGCGGGGCACAGGAAGGCTGAGGTGGGGCGCCCGGCCCAGGAGGACAAGTACGCCGAAGCCAGCCATGGCCGCCCCGAAGGGGACCATGGCCCAGGGCGCCCAGTCGACGACGACCCGGGCGCCGCTTTCCACCGCCGCTCCCAGGGCACCGAAGACAGCCACGAACCCGGCGCACACCCCGGCCCCGGCTCCCAGCCCCCGGGCTGTCCGGCTGAGCGGCCCCGGCCCTGCCGTTCCTCCCCTGGCGAACAGGGCCAGGTAGGCGGGCAACAGCGGGAACCCGCAGGGGTTGACGGCGGCGACCAAGCCTAGGGTGAACGCGTAAAGCAGCACCGCAGCTTCAACCGAGGAACTTGGCCAGACGAGCCATGCCTTCGGCCAAGTCCTCGTCGGCCAGGGCATAGGAGAACCGCCCACAGCCGGGGGCGCCGAACGCCTCCCCGGGCACGAAGGCCACCTTGGCCTCCTCGAGGAGGACCTCGGCCAGCTCCAGGGTCGAGCGGGCCACGCGCCCGGACGGGCCCAGGGGCCGGCCCAGGACGGCGCTGAAGCTGGGGAACGCGTAAAAGGCGCCTTGGGGCTCCGGGCAGACTACGCCCGGGAGGTTGGCCAGGGCCGCCACAATGGCCTGGCGGCGGCGGTCGTACACAGCCCGCATCTGCACGACGTCGTCCAGTGGGCCGCTGAGCGCGGCCAGGGCGGCGCGCTGGGCCACGTTGCACACGTTGGAAACCGAGTGGCTCTGCAGGTTGGCTGCGGCCTTGACAACGTCGGGCGGCCCGATCATCCAGCCGACCCGCCACCCGGTCATGGCGTAGGTCTTGGCCACCCCGTTCACCACCACGCAGCGCTCGGCCAGCTCGGGTACCACCACCGGCACCGAGGCCATGCGGGCCGGCCCGTACACCAAGTGCTCGTAGATCTCGTCGGTCACCACCCACAAGCCCCGCTCGTGGGCCCACGCCCCGATGGCCCGCACCTCGTCTTCGTTGTAGACGGTCCCGGTCGGGTTGGAGGGCGACACGAACAACAGCACCTTGGCCTTGGCTGTGCGCGCCCGCTCGAGCTGCTCGACCGAGACCTTGTAACCGCTCTCAGGGGTGGTCGGCAGCTCCACCGGCACCCCCCCTGCCAGCCGCACCGCTTCTGGGTAGGTGGTCCAGTACGGGGCAGGCAGCAGCACCTCGTCGCCGGGGTCGAGCAAGGTGGCAAAAGCCTCCTCGATGGCCTGCTTGCCGCCGTTGGTGACCATGACCTGCTTTGCCTCCACCACGAAGCCGGTGTCTCGCGCCGTCTTGGCGGCGATAGCCTCCCGCAGCTCGGGCAAGCCCGCGGTGGGGGTGTAGTGGTGGTTGCGCGGGTCGCGGCAGGCGGCTACGGCCGCTTCCACGATGTGGGAAGGAGTGGGGAAGTCCGGCTCGCCCGCTCCGAAGCCGATCACGTCTTCGCCCGCGGCGCGCAAGGCCTTTGCCTTGGCGTCGATGGCCAGGGTGGCGGACTCGGTGACGGCAGCCACCCGGGAGGAGATCCGGTGCACAGGTGCCATGGGCCCATGGTCGCGCAGCCCGGTCCCCACCCACCAGCCGGCCCAAAATTTGCGTTACCAAGCGGCTGTGCTACCGAGCAGCGCCCGCAGCCATTGGTAGCCTTGTGGCCGCTTGGCCCACTACCCTCACGCGCTCAGGGGCGCTCGGCCGCACTGGGGCTGGGCCCGAGCGACCGGTGCCATCGGTGCCCTCCTCGTCGCGTCCAGCTGCTGGGCGACGGGGGCCATGGCCTCGTCCCCGCCCCCTACGGCGCCACCGGCCAAGGTCCCGCTCCCCGAGGCCAAGGCCTACGTCTTGGTGGACGTCGGGACGGGCAACGTGCTTGCCGGGTACAACGAGCGACGGCCTTTGCCCCCGGCCAGCCTGTCGAAGGTGCTCACCGCTCTCATCGCCGTCACCTACCTCCCCCCGGGTGCCACCGTCACCGCCACCGCTGCCACCGAGCGCGTCTACCCCAACCGGGTCGGGATGGAGGTGGGCAAGGCGTGGCCCCTGGCCGAGGTCCTCCATGCCCTGCTCATCATGTCGGCGAACGACGCCGCCTATGCCATCGCCACCCGCATCTCCGGCCAGGTGCGGGACTTCGGCGCGGTCATGGCCCGTTCGGCCGCCCAGATCGGCATGTCCGACCACCCGGTGCTCCACGACCCCGCCGGCCTGGACGGCACCGAGGGAACCGGGGGCGGCAACCTGGTCAGCGCTCGTGACCTGGCGATAGCTGGCCGCGACCTGCTTTTTGTGCCCGAACTGGCCCGCATCGTGGCCGAGAGCTCCTACCACTTCGTCGACCCCACCGGCCAGCTGCACTGGCTGGCCGGTACCAACTATGCGTTCATGGTCAGCTACCCGGGTGCCATCGGGGTCAAGACCGGCTTCACCGACCTCGCTGGCGCCTGCATCATGGCCGCCGCTCGAAGAGGGGGCCGCACCATGCTCGCCGTCGTCCTGGACGGCTACAACCCGACGCAGACCGCCATCGACCTGCTCAACTTGGGCTTCGCAACACCTCCCAGCCAGGAAGCGGCTACGGACCACCTGCCTGGGGTGGCCCTGCCCAAGCCGCCGGCTGCCCCCGCCAAGGCCAACCCGAGGCCTGGCCCGGCCGGCAGGATGCCCGCCGCCCCGGCCGGGCGTGGCCCCAAGGCGGCGCCCGGGCCGGCCGGGCGGGCACCGGGCCTCGCCTCCGCGGCCAGGCGCGCTGGCCGGGGGCGGGGTGCCAGCCAGGCCCTGCGGACCTGGCCGGCCGAGCTGGCCCTGCTGGCCAGCCTGGCAGCCATCGCCTATGCCCTCTCCGAGGTCGCCCGGGCGAACCGTGCCCGCTCCTACAGCCGCCGCCACAAGGGCGCCAACCGCTCCTACAGCCGCTGAGCCGGCCGGCCAGGGGCTGCTCAGGAGAGCGCCGGCTGGCCCGGCGCAGCCGCAGGTGGCGGCAGCCGCAGCTCTCCCGGGGACCCGGCAGGCACCACCGGGTAGCGGGGAGGTACGGGGGCCAGGGGCTTATAGCCCAAGCCCAGGGCAGGGCGGGGGTCAGGTTCCCCACGGTTGGGCCAGTAGGCCATGGCTCGCTCGGCCATGGCCGTGATCGTGAGGGCCGGGTTGGCACCCGGGTTGGCGGGCAGGGCAGAGCCGTCCACGATGTGCAGGCCAGGGCAGCCATAGACCCGGTGCCAAGGGTCGAGGACGCCTTCAGCCGGCGAGGCCCCGATGGCACAACCGCCCAGGAAGTGAGCGGTCATCGGCACGCCGAACGCCTCGCCCCAGGTGCCAGCCGGCCGGCCCCCGGTGCGGGCAGCCAGCCGGCGCACCACCTCATGGCCCACGGGCAACCAGGTCGGGTTGGGCTCGCCGTGGCCCTGGCGGCTGGTGAGCTTCACCCGGCCGAGGCTCCCCCGCCGGGCCGACACCACCAAGGAGTTGTCCCGGGCTTGCATCACCAGGGCGATGATGGCCCGCTCCGACCAGCCCCGCAGGTCCAAGCTGGCCAGCACGTCGCCCGGGCGGCGGCACAGGGCCGCCAGCCCCCGCCTCCAGCGGCGGCCGGCGCTGCCGGCCGGGGGCTCCACCAGGGCCGTGCCGAACAAGCCCATCAGGTTGGAGCCGCGCCCGTAGCGCACGGGTTCGACCCGGGTCGCCGGTCCGGGGCAGAACGACGAGGTGATGGCGACGCCCCGGGTGAAGTCCAGCCCACCGGCTCGCCGTCGGGGGACGACAACCCCGAGGAGGGACTCGGAGTTGGTGCGCGTGAGCTGGCCCAACCGGGGGGACAGCCCGGGCAGCTTGCCCGCCAGGGCCAGGCTGTGCAAGAGCTTCTGGGTCCCGTAGGTGCCGGCGGCGAGGACGACCTGGCCGGCTCGCAGCCTGCGCCTCCCCCTGGGCGAGACCAGCCGGGCAGGGCCCGTGGGCACGGTCGCGACCTCCCAGCCGCCCCCGGGCAACGCCTCTAGGCTGCGCACCGTGGTGAGCGGGACGACCTCGGCCCCGGCCCGCTCCGCCAGGTACAGGTAGTTCACCAAGAGGGTGTTCTTGGCGCCGTGGCGGCACCCGGTCATGCACTCCCCGCACTGCCGGCATGCCCACCTGGACGGCCCGGCACCCCCGAAGAAGGGGTCCGGGTCGCTGGCCCCGGTGGCAGCCGGGCCGGCCCCCGAGGGGCGGGGCGGCGCCGGCCGGGCGCCGGGGGGGCCGAACCACACCCCCACCGGCGCCATGTGGAAGCTGGCCCCCGCTCCCATTTCCTGGGCCACGGCCAACATGGCTTCGTCGGCAGGGGTGAGGACCGGGTTCTGCACCGCTCCCAGCACCCGGCGGGCCTGGTCGTAGTAAGGAGCGAGCTCGGCCTGCCAGTCGGTTATAGACGCCCATTGGCTGTCTTGGTAAAAGGAGGGCATCGGCTCGTACAAGGTGTTGGCGTAGTTGAGCGACCCCCCACCGACACCCGCACCGGCCAGCACCACCACGTCCCGCAGCACGTGCAGGCGCTGGATGCCGAAGCAAAAGAGCCATGGTGCCCACAAGAAACGGGGCAGGTCCCAAGACGTGCGGGGGAGAGTCGTGGCATCGAAGCGCCGCCCGGCTTCCACCACGGCCACCCGGTAGCCCTTCTCCGCCAAGCGCAGGGCGGCCACCGACCCGCCGAAACCCGAGCCCACCACCACCACGTCGTAGTCGTGGTGGTCGTCGTCGCGTTCCCCGGCGGCCACTTCCCTCAGCTCCCCTGACCCGCGCCCGCTAACCTGCCACCCTTGCCTGCGCCCGCCAACCTGCCCCCGGGACAGCTAACCTCCCGACACGTCCTGGGGCCGGGGGGCGCCCGAGGCCAAGAACGGCATCATGGCCCGCAGCTGTGCCCCCACCTTCTCGATGGGGTGCTCGGCCCCTTCGCGCTGCAGGCGATGGTAGTTGGGCAGGCCTTTCTTGTTCTCCTCCACCCACTCAGCCGCGAAGGCGCCGGACTGTATGTCGCCCAGGATCTTCTTCATCTCCTGGCGGACGGCGTCGTTTATGACCCGCGGGCCGCGGGTCATGTCACCGTACTCCGCCGTGGTGGAGATCGAATAGCGCATGCCGGTTATGCCGTGCTCGTAGATGAGGTCGACGATGAGCTTCACCTCATGGAGGCATTCGAAATAGGCGGACTCAGGCTGGTACCCGGCCTCGACCAGGGTCTCGAAACCGGCCTTTATGAGGGAGGTCAGCCCCCCGCACAGGACCACCTGCTCGCCGAAGAGGTCGGTCTCGGTCTCCTCTTTGAAGGTGGTCTCGAGCACACCGGCCCGGGTGGCGCCCAGTGCCCAGGCGTACGACAGGCCGAGGGCCTTGGCCTGCCCGCTGGTGTCGCGCTCGACCGCCAGCAGGCAGGGGACGCCGCCACCGCCTTCATAGGTCCGGCGCACCAGGTGGCCAGGCCCCTTGGGGGCGACCATGACCACGTCGGTACCGGCGGGGGGGTCGATCAGGCCGAAGCGGATGTTGAAGCCATGGGCGAACATCAAGGCGTCGCCGCGGCGCAGGTTGGGCTCGATCGACTCCTTGTAGATCGCCTGCTGGGCAGTGTCGGGGGCGAGGACCATGACCACGTCGGCCTCCGCCGCCGCGGCCGCAGGGCTGGTCACCCGGAGCCCGGCCGACTCGGCCTTGGCCCGGGAGGCAGAGCCCTCGCGCAAGCCCACCCGCACGTCGACCCCCGAGTCGCGCAGGTTGAGGGCGTGGGCATGGCCCTGGGAGCCGTACCCGATTATCGCCACCCTCCGGGCCGTGATCACCGAGGGGTCAGCATCGCGCTCGTAATAGATAGTGGCCATGGTTTCCTTTCGGTCTCGTGCGCGTCGGTCTCGTGCGCGTCGGTCTCGTGCGCGTCGGTGCCGTGCGCGCTAGCGCCGCCTGGCTGAGGCGGGCTGGCGCTCCAGCTTGGGCAGTGCCACCCTACCCGTCCGCTGCATCTCGATGATCCCATAGGGCCGGAGCAGTTCCTCGAAGTCGTCCAGCATGGAGGGCGAGCCGGCGAACATGACCGTGAGCGCCTCCTGGCCGACGTCCACGACCGTCCCGCCAAATATCCTCACCAGGTCGCTCACTTCGCCCCGCGAGGGCCCCGGCCCACCGGGCGGCGCGCAGCGCACGCTGATCAACGCCAGCTCCCGCTCGACGGCCTCCCCCGGGGCCAGCTCGGTGATCTTGACCACGTTGACCAACTTGAACAGTTGCTTGGTGAGCTGCTCGGCGGAGGTCTCCTCCAAGTCGATCACGATGGTGATGCGGCTGAAGGCCTCGTTGTCGGTGGGCGCCACTGCCAGGGAGATGATGTTGAACCCCCGGCGGGCGAACAGGGCGGCGACCCGGGCCAGCACCCCGGCCCGGTTCTCGACGATGACCGAAAGGGTCTGGTGGTGGAGGTGGCCTCGGCCCGACACCCAGCCGGCGGTGGTAGTGGTGAAAGCCATCACTGCACCACCTTCTCGCCCCCGGGGCGCAACGAGGGGTGCACGATGATGTCGCTGTTGGAGTGGCCAGCTGGCACCATCGGGAAGACTTTTTCCAGCCAGTCGGTGCGGAAGTCTATGACCACGGGGCGGTCGTCGACCGAGTTGGCCTTGTCGATCACCGGCTTGACGTCCTCGGGGGCGTCCACCTTGAAGGCAACGCAGCCCATGGCCTCTGCCCACTTCACATAGTCGGGCAGGTCCGGGGAAAGGTAGACCTCCGAATAGCGCTCCTCGTAGAACAGCTCCTGCCATTGGCGGACCATGCCCAGGTAGGCGTTGTTCAATATGGCCACCTTGACCGGGATCCGCTCGCTCGAGGCCGTGACCAGCTCCTGGGCGGTCATCTGGAAGCACCCGTCGCCGTCTATGGCCCACACCGTGCGGTCGGGCCGGCCGACCTTGGCGCCCACGGCTGCCGGGACGGCGAAGCCCATGGTGCCCAGGCCACCGGAGTTGACCCAGGTGTACGGCTCCTCGAAGCGCCAGTACTGGCTGGCCCACATCTGGTGCTGGCCCACCCCGGCCACCACTATGGTGCCGGCCGGGCTCGAGTCCCTCAGCGCCTCGATGACTGCCTGCGGCTTCAGCCCCTCACCGTCGGCCTGCGGGTCGTAGTGGAGCGGGAAGCGGTCCTGCCATTCCCTTATGGCTGACCACCAAGCCGAGCGGTCGGCCTGGGGCTCGCCGGTCTCGGCCAGCACGCGCACCAGTTCCTCGATGACCAAGCGGCAGTCCCCCACTATGGGCACGTCCGCCTTGCGGATCTTGGACAGCTCGGCAGGGTCGATGTCGACGTGGACGACCTTGGCGTGGGGGGCAAAGCTGGAGGTCTGGCCCGTGACCCGGTCGTCGAAGCGGGTGCCCAGCGCGACCAGCAGGTCGGCTTCCTGCATCGCAGTCACGGCTGCATAGTTGCCGTGCATGCCCGGCATCCCCAGGCACTGGGGGTGGCTGTCAGGGAAAGCCCCCCGGGCCATGAGGGTGGTGACCACGGGGGCATTGGTGGCCTCTGCCAGCTGCCGGAGGGCCTCGGCAGCACGGGCTTTTAGGATCCCGCCGCCGGCATAGATGACGGGGCGCTGCGAGCCACAGATGAGCCGGGCCGCCTCGCGCACCTGCCGGGGGTGGCCCTTCACGGTTGGCTTGTAGCCCGGCATCGAGTCGGAGACTTCCTCGTCGGTGGGCCAGTACCACTCCATCTTGGACTGTAGGACGTCCTTGGGTATGTCCAGCAGGACAGGCCCGGGCCTCCCACTGGTGGCCAGCAAGAAGGCCTGGCGGACGGCGAGGGGCACCTCCTCGGGGCTCATGAGCAGCTCGTTGTGCTTGGTGACAGAACGGGTGATCCCCACCGTGTCGGCTTCTTGGAACGAGTCGCTCCCCAGGACGGCGCGGCTCACCTGGCCGGTGATGGCCACCATGGGGACCGAGTCCATGTACGCGTCGCACAGCGGCGTGACCAGGTTGGTCGCTCCCGGGCCGCTAGTAACCATCACCACCCCGGGCCGGCCGGTGACATGGGCATAGCCCTCCGCCATATGGCCGGCACCCTGCTCGTGGCGCACCAGTACGTGGCGGATCGGCGAGTCGAGGATCGGGTCGTAGGCGGGCAGGATCGCTCCTCCCGGGAGGCCGAAGACCACCTCGGTGTGCTCCATCTCCAAGCTCTTTATGAGGGCCTGTGCCCCTGTCATCTGCATCGCTGTCACTCCATTGGTAACGGGCCGGGGAACGGCCGGGGAAACAAAACGACCTCCCGGACGGGAGGTCGTTCGACGCACGCGCTGGATGGGCGCGTGCGTCAGGTGATGAGTACTACGACGAGGCCGGAGAAAGCCGCGCGGGCAGTGCCACCACTTGCAACCGTGCCTATGCGGGCCACTGCCATCCAGGCGATATTGCCACAGCCTGGCGCCCACTTGCAACTCAGGTGCCCGCCAGGGCCAGCCCGGCCCTCCCGAGCTCCTCCCGGAGCCCCTCTGGGGAGCGGAACACCAAGGCCTGGAACCCCAAGGCGGCGGCTACGTCGACATTGGCCTGCCGGTCGTCCACGAACAGCGTCCTTTCGGGCTCCAGGGAGAACTTTTCGATCGCGAGCGCGAAGATCCGGGGATCGGGCTTGGCCAACCCGACCAGGCTGGAAATGACGTAGCCGTCAAAGGCGCGGAGGAAGTCGTACAGCCCCAGCCGGCGCTCCCAGGCCTCGCGCTCCATGTTGGAAAGGGCATAGCAGGGCACACCGGCAGCCTTGAGGTCCGTCAGGACCTGCACGCTGCCCTCCAGCACGCCCCCGACCATTTCCTCGTTGCGCTCAGCCCAGGCCCACACCAGCGCGGCTTGGCCCGGGTAACGGGCAGCCAGTTCCGCGCACGCCTCCGCCACCGGCTTGCCCAGGTCCTGCTGGGCGTGCCACTCAGGGGTGCAGACGGTGGCCAGGAACAGTTCCATCGCCTGTTCGTCCCCACCGAACAGCTTGCGGTACAGGTGGCGGGGGTCCCAGTCTATGAAGACCCCGCCCAAGTCGAACACGACAGCCGACACCGTAGGGCGCGCAGCACCGGTCACGTCACTGCCAACCTAGCGGCAACGCCGGGCCAGGCCGCCCGGCGCCCTTCCTGCTGGCCCCTAGCTGGTGGTCAGGGGTCGGTCACCGCGCCCCGGTCCGCGCCGCTCACCAGCCGGGCGTACTTGGCCAGGGCCCCGCTGCGGTAGCGGGGCTCGGGGGGCTTCCAGCCCGCCCTGCGCCGCTCCAGCTCGGCGGGGCCCACGTCCAGGTCCAGCCGGCGCGCCGGGACGTCGATCACCACGCGGTCGCCGTCGGCGACAAAGGCGATGGGGCCACCGTCGACCGCTTCGGGGGCCACGTGCCCGATGCACAGCCCGTGGGTCCCCCCGCTGAAACGCCCGTCGGTGACGAGCGCGCAATCGGCCCCCCGGCCGGCACCGTTCATGGCCCCGGTAACCGCCAGCATCTCCCGCATCCCCGGCCCACCCTTGGGGCCCTCGTAGCGGATGACCACGACCGAGCCGGCCTGCACCCGGCCAGCCATTATCGCGTCCAGGGCAGCCTGCTCGCCGTCGAAGACCCGGGCCACCCCCTCGAAGCGGTCGAAATCGAGGCCTGCCACCTTGACCACTGCCCCTCCGGGCGCCAGCGAGCCCCGCAGGATGGCCAAGCCCCCGTCGGCGTGCAGCGGCCGGCCCAGGGGCCGGACCACCTGGCCGTCGGGTGGGGGCGGGGCCAAGGCGGCGAGGTTCTCGGCCACCGTCTTGCCGCTCACGGTCAGGCACTCCCCGTTGACCAGGCCGGCTCCCATGAGCTCCTTCATGACCACGGGCAGGCCGCCGGTACGGTCCAGGTCCACCATGTGGAACCGTCCGTGCGGCTTCATGTCGGCTATGTGGGGGGCACGGGCACCTATGCGGTCGAAGTCGTCCAGGGAGAGCTCCACCCTGGCCTCGTGGGCGATGGCGAGCAAGTGCAGCACGGCATTGGTCGAGCCGCCCAGCGCCATCACCACCGCGATGGCGTTCTCGAAGGCCGCCTTGGTCATGATGTGGCGGGGCCGGATGCCCAGTTCCAGCAGCCTGACCACCGCCCGCCCGGACTCGTAGGCGTAGTCGTCTCGCCGGCGGTCAACGGCCGGGGCGCTCGAGCTGCCCGGGAGGGCCATGCCCAGCGCCTCCGCCGCGCAGGCCATGGTGTTGGCAGTGAACATGCCCGCGCAACTGCCCTCCGTGGGGCAGGCCCGCCGCTCGATGAGCGCCAGCTCCTCGTCGCTCAGCTTGCCCGCCGCTCGCGCCCCCAGCGCCTCGAAGACGCTGACGATGTCCAGCGTCTCGCCGTGCTGGCCGTGGCCAGGCAGGATCGTGCCCCCGTAGAGGAACACCGAGGGCAGGTCGAGCCGGGCGGCCGCCATCAGCATGCCGGGCAGCGACTTGTCGCAACCGGCGAAGGTGGCCAGGCCGTCCAGGCGCTCGGCATGCACCATGAGCTCGACCGAGTCGGCAATGACCTCCCGGCTCACGAGCGAGGCGCGCATGCCCTCAGTGCCCATGGAGATGCCGTCGGACACCGCGATGGTCACGAACTCGACCGGGTAGCCCCCCGCGTCCCGCACCCCCTGCTTGGCCCGCTTGGCCAGCCGGTCGAGCGGCAGGTTGCAGGGGGTCACTTCGTTCCACGACGACGCCACGCCAACCTGTGGCTTGTCCCAGTCGGCGTCGGTCATGCCGACCGCCCTCAGCATGGCGCGTGCCGGGGCGCGCGCGGGCCAGTCGGTGACTTCGTGGCTACGGAGCTTGAGGTCGGCGGGCTGGGGTTGCCCGCTGGGGCTCCCCCCAGGGGGTTCTAGGTCGCTAGGCATACCCGTACCTTAGGGTGCCGGCGGGGACGGCGGGCTCGGCTACTGACCACCAGCTACGCCAGCTCGACATCCCCCCGGAGGTGAGCTCAGGCGGTGGCCCGGCGCTGCTGGAGCAGGGTGGTGGCAGCCCGGAGGTCTGCCTGGCCGGCGGTGGCCGCCTTGACCTTGCCTATGAAGAACCCGGCCAGCCTGTCGTCGCCCGCGCAATAGCGTTCCCATTCTCGTGGGTGGGCGCCGACCACCTGGTCCAGCACCTGGGCCAGGGCGTCAGCAGCCAGCGCCTGGTAGCCAAGGCGCTCGGCAATGCCCGCCGGGTCACCGCCTTGCTCCATGAGCAACCTGAGCACGGCGCGCGCCTGGGCCGGGGTGAGCTCCCCTCCCGCTTCCATCTGGACCAGCCGGGCAAAGGCACCGGCGTCGGGCGGGCCGTGGTCCTCCAGCCCCGCCGCCACCTCGTTGGCCAGGCGCCGGAGGGCCAGGTTGGCGTCCGCCCCGGCCGAGACGGCGGCCCTCACCAAGCCGTCCAAGCCCAGCCGCACGACCGTGGCCACCGCCTCCGAGGACACGGGCACACCCGCGGCCCTGGCCACCTCCTCGCGCCTCTCGGCCGGCAGAGCGGGCAGCGACCGGCGCACTGACTCCACCCAGTCGGGTGAAGGCTGGAGGGCCACCAAGTCCGGCTCGGGGAAATAGCGGTAGTCGTAGGCCTCCTCCTTGGAGCGCATGGAGTAGGTGCGCCCCTCTTGCTCGTCCCAGTGGCGGGTCTCCTGGGCCACCTCCCCACCTTGGGCCAGGACCTCCACCTGCCGGGCCGCCTCGTAGGAGACCGCCCGGGCCAGGCTGCGCAGGGAGTTCAGGTTCTTGATCTCGCAGCGGGGCCCGAGCGTGCCGCTGCCCACGGGCCGGACCGACACGTTGCAGTCCACCCGCAAGGACCCCTCCTCCATCTTGCCGTCCGAAGCGCCGGTGGCCACCAGGATGGCCCGTAGTTCTTCCACGTACTCCCTGGCCTCCTGCGGGCCGCGGATGTCGGGCTGAGAGACGATCTCGACCAGGGGCACACCGGCCCGGTTGTAGTCGACCAGCGAGTGCGCCGCCTCGTGGATGCGGCCGCCGCCGCCGACATGGGTGGTCTTGCCTGTGTCCTCCTCGAGGTGGGCCCTCACGATGCCCACCCGCTTGCCGCTCGGCAGCTCGAGCCAGCCGCCCACGTTAATTGGCGCGTCGTACTGGCTGATCTGGTAGTCCTTGGGCATGTCGGGGTAGAAGTAGTTCTTGCGGTGGAAGACCGACGGCTGGACCTGGCAGTGCAGGGCCAGCCCGATCCTCATGGCGTACTCGACCGCCCGGCGGTTCAGCACCGGGAGCGAGCCAGGCAGGCCCAGGCAGACGGGGCAGACGTTGGTGTTGGGCTCGTCGCCAAAGGCGTTGCGGCAGCCACAGAACAGCTTGGTCTGGGTGCGCAGCTCGCAGTGGACCTCGAGGCCGACCACGGTCTCCCAGCCGTCCAGGTCGCGAACGGCGCTCACCGCTCAGCTCCCGTGGCTGGCGCGGGCGCCGGCGCCAGCCGCTCCAGGGCTGCCGCCACCTGGAACATCTCGGCTTCGCCCAGCGCCGGAGCCAGCACCTGGGCCCCCACCGGCAGGCCGTCGTCGCCGGTGCCGAACGGCACGCTGACCGCCGGGTGGCCGGCCAAGTTGGAGGGGATGGTGCAGATGTCGCTCATGTACATGCTCAACGGGTCGGCCGTCTTGGCCCCCAGGGCAAAGGCGGTCGTCGGTGACGTGGGCGACAGTAGGACGTCGCACGAACGGTAGGCTTCCTCGAAACCCCGGATTATGAGCGTGCGGACTTTTTGGGCCTTGCCGTAGTAGGCGTCGTAATAGCCGGCCGAAAGGGCATAGGTGCCGAGCATTACCCGGCGCTTGACCTCCGGCCCGAAGCCGGCTGAGCGGGTGGCGATGTAGGTCTCGGTCATGTCTGCTCTCTGCTCGCGCAGCCCGTAGCGCACCCCGTCGTAGCGGGCCAGGTTGGAGGAGGCCTCAGCCGGTGCGATCAGGTAATAGGCGGAAAGGGCGTACCGCAGCGCGGGCACGCTTATTTCCTCCACCTTGGCCCCGGCCGACGCCAGGGCATCAGCCGCTTCGCGCAGGCGGCGGGCGACGTCGGGGGCGATCCCCTCGGCCTCGGCCAGCTCGGCGATCACGCCAACCCGCACCCCCTCGACCCCGAGGCCCAGCTTGGCGCTGGCCTTGGGCGGCTCACCCGGGAGGCTCGTGGAGTCGGCCTCGTCATGGCCGGAGATGACGTCCAGCGCCAACGCCGCGTCGGCCACATTAGCGGCGAAGGGGCCGACCTGGTCGAGGGAACTGGCGAAGGCCACCAGCCCGAAGCGCGAGACCAGCCCGTAGGTCGGCTTGGCTCCCACCACCCCGCACAGGGCGGCGGGCTGGCGGACCGACCCCCCGGTGTCCGAGCCCAGGGCCAAGGGGGCAAAGCCTGCCGCCACCGCCGCCGCGCTACCCCCGGACGACCCGCCGGGCACCCGCGAGAGGTCCCGCGGGTTGCGGGTCGGGCCGAAAGCAGAGTGCTCGGTCGAAGATCCCATGGCGAACTCGTCCATGTTGGTCTTGCCCACCATCACCGCTCCCGCTGCCGCCAGCCGGCGGACGACCGTCGCATCGTAAGGCGGCCGCCAGCCGGCCAGTATGCGAGAGCAGCAGGTCGTGGGGATGCCCTTGGTGCACAGCAGGTCCTTCAAGGCGACCGGCACGCCCGCCAGCGGGCCGGGGTCCACCCCGGCCGCCACCCGGCGGTCGACCTCGGCGGCCTGGGCACGGGCCAAGTCCTCGGTGACGAGGCAGAAGGCGTGGACCTCGGGCTCGCGCGCCGCCACCCGGGCCAGGTGCTCCTCCAGCACGCTGGTGGCGGTGACCTCCCCCCGCCGGACCCGGGCGGCCAGCTCGGCCGCCGAGGGGGAGCTCACGGGGCATCCCCCATGATCCTCGGGATCCGGAAGTAGGGCCCCTCTACGTCGGGCGCCTGGGAGAGCACCTCGTCGCGGTCCAGGCCGGGCCGGGGCTCGTCCTCTCGGAACACGTCAGCGAGCGGGAAGGGGTGAGCGGTCGGGGGCGTGCCCTCGATGTCCAAGGCGGCGATGTCGGCGGCGTGGCCGAGGACCGCCGCCAGCTGGGTGGTGTACATGCTGAGCTCTTCCTCGCTCAGGGCCAGGCGGGCCAGGCGGGCGACATGGGCGACCTCGGCCGGGGAGATCGAGGTCCTTGGGTTGGGCTGGTCCACTCGGCCATCGTAGAGCGCTACCGTTACGGGCACGGCCAAGTACCCTTTCTTGAGCGACGCCTGGATGGAACAAGCCCGCCGGATCCACGCCGAGGCGCAACGGGCCGCGGGCGCCAACCTGGGCCTGCCCACCCCTCAGGTGGCCGTCCGGGCCAACCTGGTGGTGACCGAGGCACCCTTCAGCTCCACCCCCCTGCACGCCCACATCGACACCTCCGGTGGCGGCTTCGACATAGGTGCCGGCCACCTCGACGACCCAGACGTCACCGTCTCGCTTGACTACGCCACCGCCCGGGGGCTCTTCGTCGCCGGCAACGTCCAAGCCGTCCTCCAGGCCTTCCTGGCTGGCCAGCTCAAGGTCGACGGCGACCTGTCCAAGCTGCTCGCCCCCTCCAGCGGCATATGGCCGGGTGCCTGGGCCGGCCCCCCAGCTGGCCCGACAGGCGAGGGCGGCGCGGGCTCGGCCCAGCCCAGCCTTGCTTACCCGGCCCCGGCGGCCTTGGACCTGGCCAACCGCCTGGCAGAGATCACCGAATAGGCCCGAGCCGTTGGGTACAGCCCACGTCCGAGATGGGGGCGGCGACAGCGCCGCAGAAGGGACCGAGACCGGCGCCCGGGTCGACCGGTGGCTGTGGGCTGTGAGGCTCTACAAGACCCGGACCGCCGCCACCGACGCCTGCCGGGCTGGCCACGTGCGGGTCAACCAAGCCACGGCCAAGCCCGCGACCCTGGTCAGGCTGGGGGACACCGTGCGGGCTCGGGTCGGGCACAACGAAAGGGTCGTCGAGGTGGCCCGCCTCATCGGCAACCGGGTAGGGGCGCCGGTGGCTTCTAGCTGCTACGTGGACCACAGCCCGCCGCCCAGCACCGAGGCGGCCCTGCCGGTGTTCGCTCGCGACAAGGGGGCCGGGCGCCCCACCAAGAGGGAGCGCCGCCAGCTCGACCAGCTCCGTCGGCACTGACCTGGCCCGCCTGGCCTGGGCGGGCGCCCACCGGAGCCGCCGGCAATGCCCGCCCACCGGGAGCCAGGCAGCCCGCTCCGGCAACCAGCTTCTGGTCCGGCGAGCGGTTCAGATGGCGTCGATCTGCTTCGCCAGCTCCAAGTCGGCCCGGGTCAGGGCGCCGACCGAATGGGTGGACAGGCGCAGGGTGACCTTGTTCCAACGGATGTCGATGTCAGGGTGGTGGCCAGCTTTCTCCGCCAGCTCCCCGACCCGGTTGACGAACGCCAGCGCCTCGGCGAAGTCCTTGCCCGACCAGTCCTTCACCAGCTCGTTGCCCCGGCGCTCCCAGCCCAGCCCGCCAGCCAGTGCCTGGCCGACGACGGTGTCGTCAAGAGCTTCCATGCGCCGACGCTACCGGCTGGCCCGGGCTAGTGCCCAGGCGGGCCATGAGGCAGGCAGGCACCGCCGCTCGAAGGGGTCAGGCCCGGGTGCGGGCCCGGGGAGCGCTCGCCCCCTGCTCCAGCTGCAGGACGAGCTGGGAAAGGAAGGCCCGGACGGTGGCATCGGCCAACCGGTGCAGCACCAGCCGGTCGGCCACCTTGCCGGGTGCCCCTCCAGGAGGCTCGTAACGGCCTCTCAGCGCCACTTCGCTGCGGCCTTCGCCCAGAGGGCTGACCTCGAGGTCGGCGTCAAGCGTCGGGAACAGCGAGCCCGGCCCGGTGGCCCGCCACGAAAAGGCCAGCAGCGTCACGTCATCGTGCCGGCGGACCGGCCCAGGCACTACCTCCACCGTCTTGGCCAACAGCGACGGCCAGTTGCGAGGGCCGACCTTGAGCCGCATCTGGCTCAGGGCCTCCCCGGCGCCCTTCACCGCCCGGCCCAGGCGGGCGCCGTCTTCCAGCTCAGCCACGACCTCGTCGGCTGGCCGGTTGACGATCATGAAATCTTGGACGAACACTGCGGGACTGACCTCCTGCGGCCCAGCAGCACCCTCGGGAAGGCCGGCCGGTCGGCCTGGGGCCTCAGCTGCTGTCACCAACCCCATGATCCAGGACGCGGCTCGCCTAACTGTAGGGCCAAAGGGCCTTTAGGCCCCGGACCGAGAGGCGGGCAGCTGGCCGTCCTCCAGCAGGCGCTCGAAGGCCTCCTCGTCCAGTACGGGGATCCCCAGCTCCTGGGCCTTGGACAACTTGGCGCTGCCGGGGTCGGAGCCGACGACCAGGGCGCTCGTCCTGGCTGAGACGCTCCCGGGGGCCTTGCCCCCCCGGGCCTTGATGGCCGCCTCGGCTTGCTCGCGCGACCAGCGCTGGAGGGTGCCGGTCACCACCACCGACTTCCCGGCCAGCACCTGGGGCACCTCGGTACGGCTCGGGCCGGCAAAGTTGACGCCGGCAGCACGCAGGCGCTCCACCACCTCACGGTTGCGGGGCAGCGAGAAGAACCGCTTCACGCTGGCCGCGATCACCGGGCCGATGCCCTCGACGGCGGCGATCTCTTCCTCCGACGCCTCCATGAGCCGGTCCAGGTGGCCCATCGCCCGGGCCAGCAGCTGGCTGCCGTTGGCGCCCAGGTGGCGGACCGACAGCCCTACCAGCAAGTTGGCCAGTGGCCTGGACTTGGAGGCTTCGATGGCACGGGCCAGGTTGGCCACCGAGGTAGGCCCGAACCCCTCGAAGGCCTGGACGCGCTCGTAGTCCAGCGAGTAGATGTCGGCGACGTCAGCCAGCAGGCCCTCCTGGCAGAAGAGGGCAACGGTGCGTTCCCCCAAGCCTTCGATGTCCATCGCCGCTCGAGAAGCAAAATGGGCAATGCGTTGCACGCGCTGGCCCGGGCAGTCGACGTTGATGCAATAGGTGTCCGCCTCACCGGGCAGGCGTTGCAGGGGGGAACCGCACACGGGGCAGGTGGTGGGGAAGGTCCAGGCCGGCAAGCCCTGGGGCCGCAGGGACAGGACCGGCCCGCGCACTTCAGGGATCACGTCCCCCGCCCGGCGGACGACCACCGTGTCGCCCGGCCGCACGTCCTTGGCCCGGACCTGGTCCTCGTTGTGGAGCGTCGCCAGCTGGACATTGGCACCCCCCACCACGACGGGCTCGAGCACGGCAAAGGGGGTGGCCTTGCCGGTCCGCCCGATCGACACCATGATGTCCCTGAGCAGGGTGTTCTTTTCCTCAGGGGGGAACTTGTAGGCAATCGCCCAGCGGGGGGCCTTGGACGTCGCCCCCAGCTCGCGGCGCTGGGCCAGGTCGTCCACCTTCACTACCGTGCCGTCTATCTCGAAGTCGATGCTGTGACGCCGCTGGAGCCAGGTTGTGCAGTACTCGTCGACCTCCTTCAGGCTGGGCACGGTGGCCACGTAGGGGCTAACCGGGAAGCCCAGCTCGCGCAGCCACTCCAGGGTCTCGTGGTGGTAGCGGAACGACGGGCCCCCGACCACGTCGCCCAGGTGGTAGGCGGTGAACGACAGCTCCCGACCGGCGGTGACCGAGGGGTCCTTTTGGCGCAACGAGCCCGCCGCGGCATTGCGGGGGTTGATGAACACGCGGGCACCCGCTTCAGCCTGGTGCTGGTTGAGCTTCTCGAAGGCGGTGATGGTCATGTAGATCTCCCCCCGCACCTCCAAGATCTCCGGGGACCCCCCCGGCAGCCGCCGGGGCACGGCGTCGACCGTGAGCACGTTGGCAGTCACGTCCTCGCCCACCTCGCCGTTGCCCCGGGTCGCCGCCTGGACCAGCCTGCCCTCCTCGTACAGCAGGGACATGGCCAAGCCGTCGACCTTCAGCTCGCAGGTGAACGCCACCTCGCCAGAGATGTAGCGCTCCATGCGCCTGCCCCAGGCGAGCAGCTCCTCGTAGCTGGTGGTCTTGTCCAGCGACATCATCGGGCTGCGGTGGCGGACTTCGGCGAACAGTCCCGCCGGCGCCCCGCCCACCTGCTGGGTGGGGGACTCGGCGGTTGCCAGCTCCGGGTGGCGCCGCTCGATGGCGGCCAGCTCGGCGACCAGTTCGTCGAACTCGGCGTCGCTGATCTCCGGGTCGTCCAGCTCGAAGTAGCGGTGGTTGTGGTACGCGACCAGCTCCCGCAGCTCCCGGGCCCGGCGGGCCGCTTGGTCAGGGTCGTCGTGGCCAGCCATCGCCACCCAGGCTACCGGGGGGCACCGACAGCCACGTACCGTTACTCGAAACGTGACCAAATGTGAGCACGTCTCAAGCAGCCGTCGGTTGCCCGACGACGGTGGCGGCCTTACCCGGTCCCCCGGTGCCGTCTTCACAGTTCACCGAGGAGCACCGGCCGTAGCCTGTGACCTCTCCTCTCCCTGTGCGTAGGCCGGTCTTTGCC
>JAJPKN010000018.1 GCA_021323695.1 Actinomycetota bacterium
CAGATCGAGGACACCAACATGGCGTCCCAGATGGTCAACTTCACCCAGGACCAGGTCCTGGTGCAAGCGGGCGTGTCGATGCTGGCCCAGGCCAACCAGATACCCCAAATGGTGCTCAAGCTCCTCGGCTAGCGCCGAGGCGCTTGACCGGCCGGCCGGCAACCCGCCGGCCGGCCCCGGCCTGTCCTACATGTGGCTCATCCCACAGGCCGCCCTTCCCACTGGCGGTGCGGCCCCGGGTAATGGCCGCGAAGGCTCAGGTTGCCGCCCGGGCCGCCGAACTTATCCCTACCCTTCCTGGCTCCAGGCCACCTGCGCCCGCAGGCGGCCCGACGACGGTTGGGAGGCTGAGGGGTGCCGGCCACGAAGCCGTTGCCACCAACGCAGCCCGGGTAGCACCAGCCCGGGGGTAAGCCGGGACGAAAGGGGCGAGCCGATGAAGATCGCAATCGAGGGCGCCACCAGGCTTGACGGTAGCTACGGGATCGTCAACGTCAACCTGGCCGCGGCACTGGCCCGCCTCGGGGCGCAGGCCACCCTCTGCCCCTGGGACCAGGGAGAGGACACCTGCCAGGCCGAGCTCGAGCAAGCTTGGCCGGGCTCGCGGCTACAAGTCTGCACCGACGGCCCGGCGTTCGACCTGCGTATCCGCCAAATATGGCCCCCGGTCTGGGCACGGCCTACCGACGGTGCCCGGCTGGTGGTCGTACAGCCGTGGGAGTTCGGGACCATACCCCTGGCTTGGCTGGAAGGGGCCAACGGTGCCGACGCCATCTGGGTGCCGTCGAGCTACGTGAAGGCGGAGTACGTCCAAAGTGGCGTCCCACCCGACAAGATATGGGTGGTACCCAACGGGTCCGAGCTGGTCGGCCACCCGGCGCCCCGGCCCGAGCGCCCGCGCCAGGCGCCCCTCAAGCTGCTGTTCGTGGGAGGGGGCATACCGCGCAAAGGGGTCGACGTGCTCATCGCTGCGCTGGAAAAGCTCCCACCAGCCGTGCTCGACCGGGTGTGGCTGACCATCAAGGAGTCAGGCTTCGGCTCGTACTACAAAGGCCAGTCGCTCGTCGACAGCTCGCTGCAGGCCGCACCTCGAGCCGCCCGGGTCACCCAGGTAGTGCGGGAGCACCTGAGCCGACCAGACCTGGTGAAGCTCATGACAGAGTCGGACCTGCTCGTCCACCCGTACCGAGCTGAAGGCTTCGGCCTGCCCATCTTGGAGGCCATGGCTCTCGGCCTCCCCGTGCTCATGACCAAGGGGGGGGCGGCAGACGATTTCTGCGGGGACGAGGAAGCCCTGACCATCCCCGCCGACCTCACGGTCGCCACCAGCCCCTTCGTCGGCGACCTCATGACCGTGGGCTACCCCTACTACCTGGGCCCCCATGCCGACGAGCTTGCCAGCGCCATCTCTGCTTTGGCCACAGGTGCTGCCGACCCCGGCGCCAAGCGAGACGCGGCCATTGAGCGCTCCCGGTCCTACAGCTGGGAACGGGTCGCCGAGGTGGCGCTGTCTGCGCTGGACGACCTCATGGCCCACCGCCCAGCGCGCGACACTTTCACCGAAACGGCCGACCTGGTGCGCCGGTTCGTGCGTGACCCGGACGCCCGCAGCGCCAAGGACCTCTCCGCCCGCCTGGCCCTGCTGGGCGACCATGCCAGCGCCGGCAAGGCGCTCCAGCTCGCCGCAGCTCGCGACCCGGGCGACTTGTCCCTCAAGATGGAGCTGTCCCGCTGGCGGGCCGCGTGGGCGAGCAGGCCGGACCTGTGGTCCGCGTCCCCCTGGAGGCTGGACCTCGCTGCCGCCTGCCGGGAGGACGGCGACGTGCCCGCGGTGGTCCACCTCCACGAAGGAGACGAAGCTGCCACCCTGCGGATAGCCGCAACGATAGCTCCCTATTTCTCCCACTGCCGCTCCGTCCTCGACCTAGGGTGCGGGCAAGGCTCCATGCTGCGGACTCTGCGCGCCGCGGGCAAGGCGGTCCTCGGCGTGGAAGGCGACCCTGAGCTTGTCCAGAGCCTGCGGGCCGAAGGCTTCGACGTGCGCCAGGGATGGGCCCCCGGCGACTTGGCCGGGCTCGACATCCCCAATGTGGACGGCGTGTTCTTGGGCCACATAATCGAGCACCTGCACCCCAAGGAGGCCCTGGAAGTCCTGAAGTGGGTAGCAGGCAAGCTCAACGACAACGGCGTTGTCGTCGTCCAGACCCCCGACTTCAACGTTGATTTCGTTTCCAAGACGAACTTCTGGCTCGACCCGACCCACGTGCGCCCGTACCCGCTCAGCCTGCTCAAGGGCCTGCTCGAAAGCGCTGGCTTCTCCCCGCTCGAAGGAGGCTGCCGCCCGCTCGGCCCGCAAGCACCCCTCGACATCCTCGCCGTAGGCAAGCTCCGCCGGCTCCCCGCGGTGGCCCCGCCGCGTGCCCCATGCAAGCCTGCCCGCCAGCGGTTGGCGCACATCGGCTTGTTCGGTTCGCAATGCGGGATGGGGCGCGCCGCACGCGGGCTTCTCGACCTGGCCGAACTAGCCTCAGCCGGCATCGACGTCGTGCGCGTCGACCTGGCGGGAACCGCCTCGGCTACCGCTGCCCCCGGCGGTGGTGCTGGCATAGAGGCGGTCCCGGACGTGCCGACTTTCGGCGTCCAGGACATGGCCGAAATAACGGCCGACGTGGCCGTGGCCGACGTGCCGGTAGGCTGGCTCCCAGAGATCCTGCCCAGGGTGAAAGCGGCTCATCGCGTGGTGCGTTTCGCCTTCGAGGCCTCACCGCTACCTCGCTACCTGGTGGACGCCATGAGCGGCGTGGACGAAATATGGGCCATGTCAACTTACGCCGCAGACGTGGCCGTGGCCAGTGGGTTGCGCGCCGAGGCGGTCCATGTCGTGCCCGCCTGCCTTCCCGCCGACTGGGAAGTCGCTCCGGCCGGCAGCCAGCCCTCCCCGGCGCGAGGCACAAGGAAAGCGACCGCCTTCAGCTCCATCTTCAATTTCGAGCCTCGGAAGAACCCGGGAGCGTTGGTGAGGGCGTTCGCTGTCCTGCTGGAAAGATCGCCTGGCCTGAGGCTGTTCCTCAAGGTATCGGGGACCGATGACGCCAGCTTCTGGTCCTGGGCGCGTGCCGCGGTGGGCGAAGCCGGCTTCGCCCGGCTCAGGGCAGCAACGGACTTGTTCACCCAGGAGCTCCGTGACGACCAGATCCGTACGCTCCTCGCGGCTTCCGACGTGTTCGTGCTGCCGACCAGGGGAGAGGGGTTCGGCTTGCCCTTCTTGGAAGCCATGTCGCTGGGCGTGCCCGCGGTCTGCCCTGACATTGGCGGCCACCGCGATTTCTGCGACGCCACCACCTCTTACCTGGTACCCACTACGAGCGTGCCCTGCCTGGCCCAGGCCGGCCTTGCCCTGTTCCGGGAGAGCCGCTGGCATGAAGTGGACTTCGAAGCGCTCGTGGCGGCCATGGACCTGGCCGCCGCTGACCCGGGCCTGCGGGCCAGCAAAGCAGAGGCTTCCCTCGCACGAGCAGCGGGCTTTACTGCAGAGCGGACCGCCCAGGCGTCAAGCAGGCGGCTGAGCGAGATCTTCTGCCGGCCGGAGCTGGGCTCACGCCAGCTGGCCGGCGTGCATTGAGCAGGCCAGGATGCCCCACCAAGCCAGCCCAGCCCCAGCTCATGTCCCCACCGCCCCAGCCGATAGGTAGTGCCATGGCCGTCCTCACCTGCACACCTGCCCCTTCAGCCCAGGTAGAGGCCGAGCAGCTCGAGCACCGCTGGCAACAAGCGCCCAGTTTGGCAATCCTGCGCCGAGCTGCCGAGCTGGCCCGGGTGCTGCCGTTCGAGCAACAGCAGGCCTGGTCCGGCCGGGCACGCGCCGCCGGGCTGTGGCACCTCTGCCCGCTCATCGCCACCGCTCAAGACGCTTCGCTGCCCCCGCTGGAGCGGGCCCGGGCGGCGGCCGCGGCCTGGGGAACGGACCGAGACTGCCAGGCTCGTGCCGTCCTTCGCCAGTTGGCCCCCCTCTTGGCGCCCAACGAGCAGGCCGAGGTGGCCCGGCTGATGTCCCCGGAGGCCGCCGACGAGCTGAGCAACCTGCCTCGGGTGTGGTCCGTGACCCCCTTTTTCAACGAACTGGAGATCCTCGAAGCCCGGCTCACGGAAATGGCCCGTGCCGTCGACGTCTTCGTCATCCTGGAGGCCCCGCGCACCTTCCGGGGCACGCCCAAGCCCCTGTACTTCGCTGACAACCGCGAACGGTTCCGCCGCTGGGCGGCACAAATAGAGCACTGCGTGGTCGACCTGCCGGTGTCGGACGACCCCTGGGTGCCTGAGCACTACCAGCGAGACGTCGCCGCTGGCGAGCTGGCCCGGCTGGGCGCGCGCCCTTCCGACCTGGTCCTGTCCACCGACCTGGACGAGGTGGTACGAGCAGACAAAGTGCCTGCGGTCCTGGAGGCGACCGCCAGCTCCCCGGTCTGCCTGGCCATGACCATGTTCTGGTACTCAACGGAGTGGAGCTCCCGGGTCTACTGGGCCCACCCCAAGGGGTTCCGCTTCGGCCAGGTCCCCACCACCTCGACCTACAGCGACCTGCGTGCCTTTTTCTCCCTGCCCGTTGTCTACGACGCCGGCTGGCACCTGAGCTGGTTCGGCGGGCCCGAGCGCTTCGACATCAAGATCAGCTCCTATGCTCACGCCGAAGCGGACACGCCGGAGAACCACGACCGTAGCTACCAGGAGCGGCTCATGCGCGACGGCATAGCTACGACCGGCGAAGAGCTCCTTTTCCGACGTGAGCACCTGCCTGCCTCGATGGCGTGCCTGTTCAAGGCAGCGGCGCCATGAAGGCGCACCTGGCCATTGCCGCCACGCTGGCCGATAGGCCGCTGGTGCTCGACGAGTTCCTCAGCTGCCTTGGTTACCTGGACGCAGGCGAAGCCGACGTGTCCTACGTGCTGGCCTACGGCGGTGACGACGAGCGGTGCCGCTCTGCCATAAGGAATTTCGCCGAGGCCTCCCCCGGCCGCACGACCCTCACCGGGGTTCCCGCCGGCCCATTGCCCGGCGAACAGGCCCTCGACGAGCTGGTGGCCGCGGCGCTGGCCCTTGGGGCGACCAACGTGCTGCTCCTCAGCGGCGACCTGCTCGTACCGCCACCCGTCCCGGCCCATTTGCTCTCCCTGGGCGTCGACATCGCCTCCGAGGTGTTCTGGACCGACTGGGGCAACGGCTCTGGCCCCCTGCCCTCGGCATGGCAGTGCGACCAGTACGGCCTGTACAGCCCCGAGGTGGCACACGCGCCCCTGCAAGACAAAGTAGCTTCGGAAAAGGCGTTCTTGGCCCGCCTGCGCGAACCCGGCACCTACCCCGTCGGGGGCGTCTCGAGCGCCTGCACCCTGCTCAGCCGCTCGGCCTTCGAGGCCGGGGCAACGTTCCAGCCCATACCAAACCTCACGCTGTGGGGGCTGGACCGCCACTTCTGCGTACGTGCCGGCGCGCTCGGCTACACGCTGTGGGCCGACACCCATTACCCACCGCTGCACGTCCGCCAGGAGGCCGACCTGTCCATGGCTGAGCACTTCTGGTCCAGGTGGCTACCACAGGAGGCATTGCTGTGACGTCCAGGCGCAACAACCGGGCGAGGCCCCACGGCGCGCCAAGGGGCCGCCGGCGCCCCAGCGAACAGCCCAGGAGGGATAAGCCAACGACGGCCCCCACGGCGGCGCCGGCTACGCAGGCCCCGACGGCCAACCACGGTGGGGAGCCACGGCCGGCGCCCCTGCTGTCAGCGTGCATGATCGTAAAGGACGAAGAGCAGACCTTGCCCGAGTGCTTCGAGTCGCTCCACCGCCTGGTGGACGAGGTGGTCGTCTACGACACCGGTTCCAGCGACGGCACGGTGGAGCTGGCCAAGAGGGCGGGGGCCCGGGTGGTGCCCGGCTACTGGGACGACGACTTCGCCCGCGCCCGCAACGACAGCCTGCAGCACTGCCGGGGCGAGTGGGCCTTGTGGATCGATGCCGACGAGCGCTTCGTCTGCCCGGACATCCGCCAGCTGCGTGCCGCCCTCGAGGCCATCGACGGCACCGACGCGCTGGCCGTCGAGATACACGACCTGGGGGACAGCCCCGACGTCAACGGCACCAACGTCCACCGGGCCCTGCGCATCTTCAGGCGGTCCCGCTGCCGCTGGTACGGGGCCCTCCACGAGCAAGTCGACCTGGTGCCAGGCGCCCCGGCCCCCCTCCGGGTGGTGCCCCTCAAAGGGGCGCGCATAGACCACATCGGCTACCAGCCCGAGATCGTGAAGCAGCGCGACAAGCTGGCCCGCAACCTGCGACTGGCCGAAGCCGCCCTCAAGCACGATGTCCTACCTGGCCAACAAGGCGTCCCCGAGCTCAACATGGCGCGTGCCCTCGCTGCCGTGGGGCGCTGCGAGGAGGCGCAGTCGTACTTCGACGCCGCCTTGGAGCGTGTCGGGCCGGGCATCACCACCCGGGCGACGCTTTTGTTCTCAGCCCAGAACCTCCTCCAGCTCGGGCGGCCGCAAGCAGCCCTTGACCAGGCGACAAAGCTCGAAGGCCTCTGCCAGCAAAAGGGGTTGGCCTACTACCTGGAAGGGGCAGCGCTGCGCCGGCTGGGGGAGCCAGCTCAAGCGGTGGAGCGCTTCGAGCTGGTTGAGGAGCTCAGCACCGAAGACGGCTTCGTCTTCCCCGACACCTTGTTGCGGGCGGAGCTGGCCGGTGCCCTCTGCGAGGCCGGCCGGCCCGGCGAGGCCGCCGACCAGCTGGCCCGCCTGGTCGAGGAGTCCCCCGAGGTGCCGAACATCCGTACCGCGCTGAAGCTCTTCGCAGCCACGGGCAAGTCCTTCGAGGACCTGGTCACGGTCATGCCGGAAAACCGCTTGGACAAGGTGGCAGCCGCCTTGCTGCTCGTCCCCCCGGTCGTCGCCGACCCGGTGGCTGAGTCCCTGTACCAGAGGTTCGGGCCCCGGCCCCAGCTGCTGGCAGCCGCCATCCGCTTCGCCCCCCTGGTGGCCACCTCGCGTGCGCTCGAGTGGTCTGCCCGCCTCCGCTCCATCGGGATGGACGAGCCCTGCCCCCTCGTCGCTCAGGCCAGGCTCGACATCTTGGAGGTGCCGGCCAGGGTACGGGCGGCAGTCACGGCTCACGCCGCTTTCGGGGACGAACGGGGCGCCGCCCTAGCAGTGGCCCTGGCGCCTGGGCTCCCGCTGGTCAGCATCTTCACGACCCTCAACGACGTGAACGCGCTGGACGCCCCCTTGCTTGCCCGCTTCGCCGCCGCCGTTGCTGGCGCGGGGGCAGCGGGGGCCGGGCCTGTGGGCACACCCGACGAGCGCCGGGTGGCCGTGGCCGGGGCGCTGCAACTGCTCGGCCAAGGCGAGCTGGCGGCGCAAATCGCGAACGGCCCCCAAGCCAGCGGTCTCGGAGCTTCG
>JAJPKN010000068.1 GCA_021323695.1 Actinomycetota bacterium
TACCAACTCGGCCAGCGCCCCGGCGCCGCCAGCCCTACCAACTCGGCCAGCGCCCCGGCGCCGCCAGCCTTACCAACTCGGCCAGCGCCCCGGCGCCGCCAGCCTTGCCAACTCGGCCAGCGCCCCGGCGCCGGCAGCCCTACCAATGCCCGCCAACCCCCCAAGGCCGGCAGCCTCGCCAAGCACCACCGGCACCCTTAGGGGGCCCGGCCGAGCATGGCCAATATGGCCTCCGCCAGGGCTTGGGCGGCACCCGGGCCCAGTTCCACGGCGAGCCGGGCGCCGGGCCCGAGCTCGGGGTTGAGGAAGTCGATGTTGAGGGTGTGGTCAGCAGGGGCGTGGGTGGGGTGGTCGAAATAGACGGTGGCCGTGGACAGAGGGAACCAGCCGGAGGCACCCTTGCCGCTGCCGCTTAGCTCGACCCTGGCCGTCTCGTAGGTGCACATGGTCAGCGAAGGTGGCGGCCGAAGAAGTCGAATATCTTCGCCCACCCGTCCGTGGCGGCTTCGGGCCGGTAGCTTGGCCGGTTGGCCTCGAAGAAGGCATGGCCGGCACCGGGGTAGCTATGGAACTCGTAGGCCTTGCCGGCGGCCTTGAGGGCTGCTTCGAGCTCCGCCACGTCCTGGGGCGAGGGGTACTTGTCGTCCTCGCCGAACAGGCCGAGCAGGGGGCAGGAGAGGTCACCCACCATGTGCAAGAGGGGCTGGACCTTGAGGCCGGTGCCCTCGGGAGGTGTGCCGACCACGAAGGCCCCGTAGCAATCGACGGCTGCGTCCAGGCGCAGCGAGCAGGCGGCCAGAAAGGCTTGCCGGCCGCCCGAACAGTAGCCGATCACCCCCACCTTGCCGTTGGAACTGGGGAGGGAACGGACGTGGTCGGCGGCCCCGGCAACGTCACCCACCAGCCGCTCGTCCGGCACCCCGCCCTGGGCCCGGGCGGCCGCGGCTGCATCGTCGGGGCTGGCCCCGGGCGCCTCCCGGGAGTAGAGGTTGGGCAGGCAAGCTATGTACCCAGCCGAGGCGAACCGGCGGGCCTTTTCTTTCATGCTCTCGTCGTAGCCGGGCATGTGGTGGATGATGACGACACCGCCGTAGCGACCGGCCCCCAGGGGCTGGGCCAGGTACGCCTCTATGCGGTCCCCCCCGTGACCGGTGATCGAGATCGTCTCGGCTTTCATGTCATGTCCCATGGTCGCAGGCTACCCTCCCTCGCTTGGGCCCGAACGTTACCTCTGTAACAGAGCTACCATAGCAGTATGAACCTTGCCGTGCCTGGCCTCGCCCGGCGCAACACCGACGTGGCCGAAGCGCTGGTCGATGCCATCTCGTCGGTGCGGCGCGCGGCCCGGCGCCAGGCCGGCCGGGTGGAGGCGCTGTCGTCTCTCAGCGGAGCGGAGATGGAGCTGGTGAGGGCGTTGCGTAGGCGCCCGGGGCGCTCGGTGGCCGAGGTGGCGGCCGAACTGGGCCTGGCGGCCAACACGGTGAGCACGCTGGTGGGCCGCTTGGCCCGGGCCGGAGTGGTCCAGAGGCAAGTGGGCCCGGGGGACAAGCGGGTGGTGCGCCTAGCCCTTTCCCCCGGCGTTGCCCAGCGGGTGGGGGAGTGGGCCGGCCGCCGGGTGGCGGCCCTTTCGGGCGCGCTCGGACGGTTGGCAGAGGAGGACCAAGAAGCCCTGGCCGCCGCGGTGGGCCCGCTCCAGCGCCTGGCCCGGGCCCTCGACCTGGGAGGAGGCCCCGAATGAGCGCTCCTTTGGAGGTGGCCGTCCATTGCCGTGGGCTGACCCATCGCTTCTCGGGCAAAGCGGCGGTGCTGGGCCTGGACCTTTGCGTCCGGCGGGGCGAGGTGTTCGGCTTGCTCGGCCCCAATGGCGCAGGCAAGACGACCACCATCCGGCTGGTCAACACGCTGCTGCCCGTCCAGGAGGGAAAGGTCGAGGTCTTTGGCTATGACGTCTCCCGGTCGGCCATGGCCGTCAGGCGGCTCATGGGGTACGTGCCGCAGATGCTTTCCATCGAGGCCGCCCTCACCGGCAGGGAGAACGTGATGTGGTTTGCCCGCCTCTTCGACATCCCGCGGCGCGAACGCAAGGCTCGGGTGGACCAGGCGCTCGAGGTCATGGGCCTGGCCGATGCCGCCGACCGGCTGGCCGGGACCTACTCCGGGGGCATGGTCCGCCGCCTGGAACTGGCCCAGGCCTTGGTCAACCGCCCCGAGCTGCTGGTGCTCGACGAGCCGACGGTAGGCCTCGACCCGGTGGCACGCGACGGCGTGTGGGAGAGGGTGGAGGAGATGCGCCGGGCCACCGGCATGACCGTGCTGCTGACCACGCACTACATGGAGGAGGCTGACGTCCTGTGCGACCGCGTCGCCCTCATGCACCTGGGCCAAAAGCGGGCAGAAGGCCCCCCTTCGGCGTTGAAGGCGCAGGTAGGCCCGGCTGCCAGCTTGGAGGACGTCTTCCGGCATTTCACCGGCGGCACGCTGGGACAAGACGAGAGCAAAGGAGGCCTGCGTGAAGTCCGTGGCACTCGCCGCACCGCCAGCCGGCTCGGCTGAAGCCACCGCGGCTGCCAACCGCCCGAAGCCACCGGGCCTTGCCGGCTACCCGCGCAAGGTGGGCACCTTCTGCCTGGTGGAACTGCAGAAGCTCAGCCACGACCGGACCGAGCTGTTCACCCGGGCCGTCCAGCCGGTGCTGTGGATGGTCATCTACGGCGAGACCTTCACCCGCACCCACGCCATACCCACCGGGCACCTCGCTTACCTGGCTTTCCTGGCACCGGGTATCGTCGCCCAGTCAGGCTTGTTCGTGGCCATCTTCTATGGCATCCAGATCATCTGGGAGCGCGACGCCGGGATCCTGACCAAGCTCCTGGTGACCCCCACCCCTCGCTCGGCCCTGATCGTGGGCAAGGCGTTCTCGGCCGGCGTACGGGCCCTCGCCCAGGTGGTGGTGGTGCTGGCGCTGTCCGCCGTCCTCGGGGTTGCCTTGGACCTGAACGTGCTCCACCTGCTGGGGTCGTTCGTCATGGTCATGCTCGGGTCCGCGTTCTTCGCCTGCCTTTCCATGACCGTGGCCGGGGTGGTGATGAAACGCGACCGGCTCATGGGCATCGGCCAGCTCATGACCATGCCCCTTTTCTTTGCCAGCAACGCCCTCTACCCTGTGGCCATCATGCCCGCCTGGCTGAGGGCCTTGAGCCGGTGCAACCCCTTGTCTTATGAGGTGGAGGCACTGAGGGACCTGCTGGTGGGCACACCGGCCAACCTGGGCTTGGACTTCGGGGTGATGGCCCTGGCCGTGGTGGCCGGCGTGACCGCTGCTTCCTCGCTCGTGGGCCGCCTGGCCCGCTGAGCCCGGCTGGCCCTTGTGGCAGGCGGTGGAGCTGGAGGCCAGGCGAGGCCCAGCGGGCCGAGGGGGTTGGGGGGCTGGTGCGGTAGGAGGCCTCAGGGGTCAGGCGGCGGGCGATGGCTCGGTGGGCGGCTGGGGAGCCCAGGCCTGGCGGTTGGCCTGGACCTGGGTGGTGTCGGTGACCCGTTGGGCGGTGTAGGTGGAGCCGCTGACCGTGGCCATTACCGCTACGGTGTCACCGGTCTTCACCGAACCGATGCCCTCAGAGCCTGCGTCCACGATGGTGGAAGAACTGACCGCGTAGGTCTGGCTGTAGCCGTCCGCGCTCTTCACGGTGAGGGAGCTGGGGCTCACGGACTGTACCGTGCCCACCTGGGTGGCGATCGTCTCGTACCCCCCGCTCGGGGCGGGCACCGTGAACTGCCCGTGGACGGCTCCCATGGGCCCCATCATCCAGGCGCGAGGGCCACCCAGCCCGGCGCCGAACATGCGCCCCATGCGGCCCCAAGGCCCAGGGGTGCTAGGGGCCGGGGTAGTAGGGGCGGGCTTGGTGGTGCTGGTGGTGCCATTGGAGCCGGAGCCGGAAGTGGTGGCCTGGGCTACCGCTGCTGCCCCCGCGCCCGCACCCAGCACGACCGCCAGGCCCGCGGCTGTCCGGGTCAGCCGGGAGCTGCGCCGCCTCGGAGGCTGGCCAAGCGGGGCCGGGGTGGCAGACGGTGGGGGAGGAGTGTAGGGGTACAGGTTTTGGTTGTCGTCGGCACTGTTCACAGCTGGTCTCCCTTCAGTTGTGGTGGCTCAACCAACAGCGTGCCGCCGCTGCCTGAACGCTACCTGAGCGTCAGCTGAGCCTTGGGCAGGAGGGGCGGGCGAGGTGGCTGGCGCCCCCCTGCCCAGCCGGCACGACGGTCGGGGAACGGGCCGGGAGCGGGCGGGAGCAGCCCAGGGAGGCTGCGCACGGCAGCTGCTCGGGGAGGCTGCGCCGGCGTTCACCCCGCTTTGCTTTCACGCTGGCCCAAGGAGCCACCCTCCCCGCTCGTCGGCAGGCCCACGCGAAAGGTGCCGGGGGCCGGAGCGTTACGCAGCCCCGTCCTGGCAAACACGCTGCCCACCCGGGCAAGTTCGCCATGGTCGCCGGAACATGCAGTCTGGCGCACGCGTTTATAGCGCCGACAAGAGCCTAGTTTGAGCCGACAGACGCCCGTTTGGGGAGGACTGTGCTCCTGAGGGGCGCTTACCGCCGAGGTTGCTTATGGCGCACTGGGCGCCTGCGCCTCGGCGAGCCGCTTGATGTTCTCGAGGGTCGCGAGCATCGCCTGTTGTCGCCGCCGGTTGCGGTCGCGCATCAGGTAGTCCTCAGCGATGCGGGCCGAGGGGGGTAGCCAGTGGACCTGGAAGGACTCGACCAAGTCCACGCCTTGGCCGACAGGGCGGATGTGGTAGGACCAGGTGGTCATTTCCCTCTCCCTGACCAGGGTGGCGAAGCTGAGCTCCCTCGCCGGGACAGCTGACTTCACCTGGCAGGCGACCGACCAGCGCATCCAGCCGAAGCGGTTCCAGCCCCGGAAACGTGCCCCAGGGACGAGGGGTGAGGTCGGGCCGTCCTCCCACCTGACCCGGTAGCACTCAGGGCTCCACTCTCCCATGCGCTCGAGGTGGCTGAGCACCTCCCACACCGTCTCGGCAGGTGCGTCGATGTGGACGCTGACGCTGCCTGACCGGGCAGATGTCATTGTGCCTCCTTGTTGCGAGAGCGCGTTGAGGGGCGCGCTCGGGCCCGACGGCGCTTCTTCAGGAGGTAGTCGTAGGCCATGTCGGCGACGTCGTCTACCAAGCTGGCCCACCTCCTGCCTCCGGGGTCATTGGAGATCTGCTGGTCCACGAGGCCGATGCTCAGGGCGGTCAGGAGATCCTGGTCCGCGGGTTCGCTCACGAGCCCGGTACTGGCCAGCCCCTGGCGGAACAGGTCGAGCACCTCCAGGGCCTTGGCGTAGGAAGCCGGCGACGGGGTGAAGCCGGGGATGGTGCGCTGGAACAGGAGCTGGTAGCGGACCGGGTCGGCGGTGCAGAAGTCGAACGTCACCCAGAACCCGGCCCGCAGCCGTTCGCGCGCCGAGCGGGGGAGCACCGCCCGATCCCTGATGAACTGGAGGAACTGGTCGTTGCCCTGGGCGAACATGGCGTCGTAGATGTCGTTCTTCGAGGCGAAGTACGAGTAGAGGGACGGCACCTGCATGCCGACCCGGGCCGCGACGTCGCTCAAGGACAAGCCGGCCAGGCCCTTGTCGCGAGCCACTTCCCAGGCGGCAGCCACGATCTCGTCTTTGGTCGCCTGGTGCCGTCGAGTGCGCCTATCTGTCCTTGGCTGTCCTAGTGGCACTAGGATATGTATATATGATTAGGAGCCGGTGGTCAAGGGGGGCTGAAGGCCGCCACAGCGGGAGACCGGGCGCTTAGGCCGAGAAGTCGCGCAGGACCATACCTGTGCGGGGCTTGGGCCAAAAGTAGGTAGTTTTCGGGGGCATGCGCCCACCACCCTGGGCAGTGGCTGCGATCTGGCTGACCGTCGCTGGCCGGCACAGAAGTGCCAGCTGGGAGCGCCCCGATGAGATGGCTTCGGTGATCGCCTCCAGGCTGGGCTCGTAGCTCACCTGGTGAGGCGGCCAGTCCGACCGGGCGCGGTCGGCGCGGGCGGAGTCCAGGTCAGCCCGCAGCCCACCCGGGGCAGCTGGCTCGGGCAGCAGCCTGGGAAAGGCCAGCCAAGCTCCTCCTGGTGCCAGGATGCCCAGAGCACCCTGCCGAGCCATTTCGGCTGGCAAACGAGTCCCGGGTGTTGTCGCTGGCCGTAGCTCGAAGTGGCGGCTCAGGGCCGCCAGGGTGTCGAAGCCGGCCGGCAAGCCGGAGACCAACCGGTGTATGGGGAGGACCTGGAGCTGTCCCTCCACCAGCTCGACGACCAAGGCCAAGACCTGGTCAGCCCCGGCTGGCGGCCCCTGGTGCGAAGCGGGCCCCTGTTGCGAAGCGGGCCTCTGCTGGGAGGTCGGCCCGTGGCTCGAGCGGGCCTCAGCCTGGTAAGCCAGGGCAACTTCGTAGCGGTGGTGGCCATCGGCCACGAGGAGGGGGCCGGCCTGGGCCAACTGGTTGACCCGGCGGTGGGTGGCGGGGTCGAAGATGGGCCAGATCTCGTGCAGCACGCCGTCGTCGTCCCGGGCCGAAGCTGGGGTGGCAGCCATGGCTCGGGCGGTGGGCGAAGCGAGGGGCGCAGGCAGGACATCGGCCGGGCGGCTCGCCGCGAGGGCTGGGCCGGCTCCCAGGTGGCTCGGGTCAAGGGCCGCGGCCAGACCCGGCTCAGGGCACAAGCACCAGATGGGGGAAATGTTGGCCCGGGTGGCGCGCAGCAGCTCCAGCCGGTCGGACTTGGCTTTGGGGGTGGTGTGCTCGTGGGGCAGGATGCCCTGCCCGGGGGGCTCGAGCACTAGCGCGCCGAGCACCCCCAGGGTGCATCGTTGCTTCCCGTCGGGTGCCTTGTAGGTCATGCGGTAGCCGTACAGCGCGGGGGCGGCCTCGCGCCGCAGCGCGCCGGTGGCCACCCACTGCTGGAGCAGGCGGGCGGCGTCGCCGTAGCGGCCCTCGGGGAGCTCGACCCGGACTAGGTTGAAAGGGCTGCGCTCGAGCAGGGCCAGGCGTTCGTGTTCGGATATGACGTCGTAAGGGGGGCAGACCACGTCGTCGAGGGGCCCGGTGACGGCGGGGTCGGGTCGCAGGCCGGCGAACGGCAGGAGCTGGGGCATGTCTAGTGTGACTAGCAAGGGGGGCCGGGGGACGGCAAGCCCGCTCGACATCTCGGCGACGTCGGCCGTGAGGCGCTCGACGAGCACACCCGGCGCCACGCCGGCCGGTCGAGAAGAGCCGGCGTCCTGTGCTGGCTTGTCTGCCTGAGCCGGAACCGGGGACCTCTCGGGGAAGTTGACACCCGTGTGGGCCCAAGACTCGCCCGGATGGTGAGCCTGTTCGGCCTGTTCGGCGCGGCCATGGTGGGTGCCTTGCCGGCAAGCCCCAGTGCCGCTGCTGGGCCGGTGCTAGGGCTGGGCCTGGGGGCAGGTGGGCTGGCGGGTTATGAGCTGCAGTCAGCGCAGGTCTCTTTCGCCACGTCCGAGACCGGGTGGTTGGCCGTGACCGGCACACGCCCGGGCGGCAGCCCGGAGCTGTCCGCCTGGGTGCTCGGCACCAGGGACAGTGGCGCCAGCTGGCACCAGGAGTGGGCCGGGGAGGGGGCTGCTGTCCAGTTGGACGCGGTCAACGCCACCACTGCCGTGCTGGGCGTCCAAGGGAACTTCGGCTGCTCCGCCGGGATGGCTCCGCCAAGTTGCAAGACGACCTTGGTGGCCACGTCGGACGGGGGCCGCTCCTGGGCGCCCCTGGGCGCAGCCAGCCGCGTCATTACCTCGTTCTCCCTGGCCAACGCCTCCACAGGGTTGGCTGCGGTGGTGCCCCGCCCCTGTCCTGACAACCTGGTCCCAAGGCCCACCTCATGCTTGGGTGTTGTGGCCCGGACTGTTGACGGTGGCCACGAGTGGTCTAGCGTGCTCCGAGTACCAGGCCCGGTGACCACCGTAGGCGCAACTGGGCCGACGTGGTGGGCCGTCGAGGACTTGCCAGGGCGGCCCGGCTACCAGGGCAGCCTGGTGGTGTGGGCGAGCACTGACGGCGGCCTCAGGTGGTCCCGTCGTGGCCAGTTGCCTCACCTGCCGTTGCTCACTGCCCGCGCCGCTACGACGCTGGTGGCCAGGGGTGGCGAGGTTTGGCTGAGCCTGTTCGACATCGACAGCTGCGCAATGCACGGGTGCTCCTTGGTCGAGGCCTGGCACAGCGGTGACGGCGGGCGCCGGTGGTCTGAAGGCACGCCCCAAGCGGCGGTCCCGCCCGGCGTAGGGCAGTTCTGCGGGCCGAGCAGCTTGTCGTTGGGCCTTGGCGGCCACCTGAGGCCCTACCTGGCCTTGGACTACGGTGCCGGTTGCACCAATCCCGAGGTCCAGGTGTTCTCCTGGTCACACGGGCAGTGGCGGTTCGCTAGCGCCATCAGCGGCCCGGTTGGCTTTGGCCCCATGACCTGGCCCACCGAAAGGGAAGGCTTTGCCAGTACCTACCAAGCCGTGGCGCGCACCGAGGACGCGGGCAGGCATTGGGCCCAAGTGTGGCCCCCTGAGGCCCCTACCGGCCCCCTCGTCCCCCTCAGCGCCGAGCTGCTCATGGGTGCCAAGGACCTTGTCGACCAGGGCGCGGTCCTGGCCAGCCATGACGCCGGCGCGAAGTGGCAGGTGCTTGCCACGCTGCCAGGGGACGTCCTCTACCTCGACTTCCCTGACAAGGCCAGTGGTCACGCCGCCGTTTGCAACGGCGTGACCGGTTCGGTCCACCTGGAGGTGTCTGAGGACGGAGGACGGGCTTGGCACCAGCGCTCCCGGTTGCCCGTCGAGGCTCTACCGTCCCCCGCAGTAGAGGACCTGAGCGGGCTGTGGTTCGACCGGGACGGCGACGGCTTGGCCCTCGTGACAAGGGGGGGCCCCTCCATGTAGCACGGGCGGGGTCGGGCCCGCCGTGCTCTGGGGCACCTCGGACGGGGGGCGCTCCTGGGCCAAGGTCGGCACAGTGCCCGTCGTCGTGTCATTGTCCACGGCCGCCTTTGCCCCGTCAGGCGTTCGCACCAGCGGGCGCCTCAACTGGGTGGGCTGGTCTGAAGGTGGGCTAGCCCACCCTGAGCTGACCTCCAACTCGGGCCAGACCTGGCAGGCCGACCGGGGCGCCCCGTTGCTGGACAGCGTCCAGCTGGTGTCGCCGAAGACCATCGTGGGCTGGTCAACGACCACGAACGGTAGGGCGCTGCTGTGGTACAGCGCAGATGGAGGCCGCAGCTGGGCACGCCACGCACTGCCGGAGGACGGGTGGCTCTCGCCAGGCCCGGCCGAGCTGTCCTTTGCCAATGCCACCGATGGCTGGTGGGCCCTGTCGGGCAGTACCGGGGACATCTGGTACACGTCTGACGGCGGCCGGCACTGGCGATTGGCCTTCAGCCGCTGAAGCCCCGCGAGCGGCCCGGAGCGGCTGCCCTCCTTCTTGTCCCCCAGGTGGCCCACGGGCCACCCCTTTGAGGTCAGCTCGCCAAGCATTTGGGTGATGGGCGATGCCCTCGGGCCGCAGTTGTAGGTCACCGGGGACGCCGGCCGGCCGTCGGTCGGGTGGAAGTACGGCCTGAGCGGCTCGAACAGGCGGGGGTCGTCGAAGTAGGAGCCGAGCTCGGCGAGCCGAGCGGGCAGGCCTCGGGCTACCTCTGGCAGCCCCGACGCCCACAGGGACTGCTGGGGGGCTATGGCCTGAACATGGTGGGGAAGATCCCTTCGGCGATAAGGAGTGCTCCCCGTCATCGCAGCATTTGGGCAGCTCTTGGTGGGTCCTCCCGGCCAAAGGTCCTGGTCAGAGACCTGGTATTTCGGGAGGTAGTAGCTAGGTCGCGGTCAAGAAGGCGTTGCCCATATAGACCCGTCACTTCTTGGGAGGACCACCGTAGGGATGCCCTCTTGGTGGCAAAGGTCCAAGAGGTGAGGACCGGACGTGGCCAGCGGCTCCCCGTTGGACCGAGCCGTTTGTGCTGCGATGCAGTCAGCCATGCTTACATCGCAACGCGCCCGATGGGACCGGCGAGCACGGAGCCGGCCCGCCTCGGCCCCAAGGGTGGAGCCAACGACGCTGCCCTCCAGGAGCCCGAGTTGTGCCAGGTCCAATGTTGCTTCTTCCTCGTCGGCGCCGACCACTCGCACGAGGTGGTCGACCACGATCACCTTGCGGGTTTTCCACCGAGCCCGGGCTTGCGCGGGTATGAAAACCTGGCCGTTGCCAGACACGGTCATCACATAGGTGGTCACTTTCCATTGCATATATTGGCTGAGCCGTTGTATGCGCTTGCCCCGTGGGGGCCTAGCTGGGCAGGAGCGCGGGTTACGGGACTAGGCTGAGAGCCCGGGGCAATGAGGCACCTACGGCGATGAGGAGGCGGGCCAGGCAGGCACGGCAGGCCGGGCGGCGCGCCGTGGCCCGGCTGCAAGCGACGCTGGGGGCGCGGTCAGTGTCGCGCCGAGGCGCCGGCTACCGGGCAGGGGCCCAGTGGCACGGAGGCGTGCCGTTTTGACCTGGGCTCTCGACCTGGACGGGGTGGTTTGGCTGGCTGGCCAAGCGGTACCTGGTGCACCGGGAGCGGTGGCGGCCCTGCGGGCTGCCGGTCACCGGGTGGTCTTTCTCACCAACAACTCCGGGCCACTGCTTGGCGACCACCTGGAGGCGCTGGGCCGCATCGGGGTCGACGCCCAAGCCGATGACCTGCTGACGTCGGCTCAGGCTGCTGCCTCCATGCTGGAGCCAGGCGAGCGGGCCATGGTGGTGGGTGATGCAGGGATCCGGGAAGCGCTCGCCGAGCGGGGGGTGGAAGTGGTCCCTCCCGGAGGCCACCCCCAAGCGGTGGTGGTGGGCCGCAGCGTCGTGCTCGACTACTGGGAGCTGAGCGCAGCGGCGTCAGCCGTGCGCCGGGGTGCGCGCTTCATCGCCACCAACACTGACAGCACGTTCCCCACCAGCGATGGCCGTAGCCCCGACGGCCTGCTGCCGGGCGCCGGCGCCCTGGTTGCGTTCGTGGCTACCGCGGCGGGACGGGAGCCCGAGGTGGCCGGCAAGCCCAACCGGCCGATGGCCCGGTTGGCCCTGGCCCGTTACGGGGAGCTGGAGGTGGTGGCCGGCGACCGTCCCGGCACCGACGGGCTGTTTGCCAAGGAGGTGGGTGCCCGCTTTGGACTCGTCCTGAGCGGCGTCACCCGCCGCCAGGACCTGCCCGTGGAGCCTGCCCCTGACCTGGTGGGCGACGACTTGGCGCACCTGGTCGCTACCTACCTAGGACGACCTGTCTGAAACGAGCAACCTGCGACGACCTGTCTGGAAGGAGCAACCTGCAACGAGCTGTCTGGGACGAGCCACCCCCTGAGGCGGCCCACCTGGGGCACGGTTCCTGAGCAGGCCTGCCATGGCCGGCACGTCCGCAACGGCAAGCTCGGGACAGGCGAGGCGTACACTCGTGGTTGTGGGACCAGCAGACGAACTGAGGCGCTGCGCTCGGGCAGGAGCGGTGCTCGCCGGCGCGCTAGCCAACCGGGCGCGCGGCGCCGCCGAGGAGCTGCTCAGCGGTTCGCGCCCGGCCGGGTGGGGAGGCCTGGGCCGGGCCGAGGACCTGGCCGACGAGGGCAGGCAGGCGGCCGCGGAGGTGCTTGGGACGCTGCGGCGAGAGCTGTCCGGCCTCTTGGGCCACATGGAGCACCTGGAGCAGTCCCTGCGCGGCCCTCGGGCGGCTGACGTAGGGCCGCCCCCCGAGGAGGGCCGGGGCCCTGCCGGTAGTGACGGGTCCAACGCCCCCCGGGCCAGCTCTCGGGCTGGCACCACCCCGCCCCGTACCACCCCGCCCCGTACCACCCCGGCCGGCAGCACCGGGGCCCGCACCCCCCGGGCCAGCTCTCGGGCTGGCACCACCCCGGTCGGGACAACCCGGGCCCGCACCACTCGGGCGAGTGCTACCGGGGCCACCGCCAACCAGGCCAGGACCAACCGGGCCAGGACCAACCGGGCCAGCACCTCCCGGTCCCGCCCGCGCCCGGGGGCAGGCGGCCCGCGGGGGAGCTGAGCTGGCTGCTGGGCGCCGGCGCCTGGACGTCGAACTGGTGCGGCGCGGGCTGGCAGCGAGCCGAGCCGAGGGGGCCTCGCTCATCGCTGGCGGCCGGGTGCTCGTCAGCGGGTCGGTGGCGCAAAAGCCGGCCCACCAGGTGAGCGCCTCGGAGCCCATCGTCCTGGCCGGCCCGCCGGCCAGGTTCGTGAGCCGGGGTGGGGAAAAGCTGGACGCGGCGCTGGGCCACTTCGGCGTGCTCGTGGCGGGGCGCGAGGTGCTCGATGCCGGCGCCTCCACCGGGGGCTTCACTGACTGCCTGCTCCAGCGGGGGGCCAAGCTGGTAGTGGCGGTGGACGTAGGGCACGGTCAGCTCCACCCCCGCCTGCGAGCCGACCCTCGGGTGGAGGTCATGGAACGGGTCAACGTGCGCCACCTGGGCCCAGCCGCACTGGGTGGGCGCCGCTTCGAGCTCGTGACTGCGGACCTGTCGTTCATTTCCCTGAAGACGGTGGCACCTGCGCTAAGTTCTGTTGCCAAGCCCGGCGCGGACCTGGTGGTCCTGGTCAAGCCCCAGTTCGAAGCGGGCCGGGCGGAGGTCTCGAGAGGAAGAGGCATAGTGCGTGACCCCGAGGTGTGGCAACGAGCTCTCGGGGATGTGGCCTCGGCCTTTAGTGCCCTGGGAGCCGTCCCTACCGGCCAGGTGCCCTCCCCCCTGGCAGGCGCCGATGGCAACCGCGAGTTCTTCTTGCACCTGCGGATGGCCGGGTAGATGGCCGTCATCGGTTTCGTGCCCAACTCGGGCCGCCCGCGAGCGGTTGAGCTGGCCAAGGCAGCCGCGCTCTGGGTGGAGCACGAGGGCCACGAAGCCGTGGTGCTGAGCGACCCCAAGTCGGCGGCCGCCTCCTCGGAAGGCTACGGCCAGCTCGACCTCCTCGTCAGCATCGGCGGGGACGGGACGATGCTGCGCTCCGTGGGCATGGTGCTCAGCTCGGCGGTACCCGTCCTGGGGGTCAACTTCGGCCGCTTCGGGTTCTTGACCGCGGTGGAGCCCTCGGGCTTGGAGGAGGCGCTGGCCCGGTTCTTCAGGGGCGACTACCAGCTCGAGCGCCGTATGACCCTCGACGGCCGGGTGGAGGCCAAGGGCAGCCCCGAGCCCCGGCTGGTGGTCAGCGCCCTGAACGACATAGTGCTCACCCGGCCGGGGGGTGCCCACACCATCGACTTGAGCGTCGTCCTGCAGGGGACGAAGTTCTTGAGCTACACGGCCGACTCCATGATCGTTGCCACCCCGACGGGCTCCACCGGGTACAACCTGTCGGCTCGGGGCCCGATCGTCTCCCCGACCTTGCGTTGCCAGGTGCTCACCCCGGTCTCCCCCCACATGTTCTTCGACCGCAGCCTGGTGGTGCCGGGCTCGGAAGAAGTCGGCCTCGAGCTCCAGGGCAGGAGCACGGCTGAGCTGGTGGTGGACGGCGCGGCGGCCGGGCAGCTCCACCACGGCGAGCGGTTGACCTGCCGCGCCGGGGCGTCCGATGCCCTCTTCGTCAGTTTCGGTGGCCGGGGCTTCGAGCAGGCGCTCAAGTCCAAGTTCCACTTGCCGGACCGCTAGGGCCGTGCTGAGCGAGCTGAGGGTGCGCGAGCTGGGCGTGATCGAGGACCTCGCGCTCGTCCTGGGGCCGGGGATGACTGCGGTCACCGGGGAGACGGGCGCGGGCAAGACCCTGGTGGTGGAGGCGATCGAGCTGCTGGTCGGCGGCCGGGCCGAGGGCCTGCGGGTGCGCCAGGGAGCGGCCGAGGCCCTGGTGGAGGGACGCTTTGTCGGAGGTGGGCCGGGCGAAGTGGTCCTGAGCCGGGTGGTGCCGGTGGACGGGCGGTCACGTGCTTATGTCAACGGGCAGATGGCCACCGCGAGCGCGCTGGCCGAACTGGGGAGCGGCCTGGTCGACCTCCACGGCCAGCATTCTCACCAGTCCCTCCTGTCGGCGCCGGCCCAGCGGGACGCCCTCGACACCTTTGGCGGCACCGACCCTCGGCGCCGGGCTGCGGCTCAGGCCCGGGCCCGGCAGCTGGAGGAGGCACTGGCCGCGGCCGGGGGCGGCGTGGCGGGGGGAGGCGGCACGGCCGGGGGCGGTGCGGGTGGCGCCGGCGGCCGGGAGAGGGAGGCCGAGCTGCTGGCCCACCAACTGGCCGAGCTCGAGGCGGCCAACCTGGCCGGTGCCGGGGAGGACGAGGTACTGGCGGCAGAGGAGGAGCGGCTTTCCCGAGCCGCCTCCCACCGGGAGGCGGCTTATCGCGCCTACGAGGCGCTCGCGGGCGAGGAACAGGTGCTCGACCGCTTGGGCGCAGTGGTCAAGGCACTGGCCAACCATCCCCCATTGGAGGCGCTCCAAGCCCGGCTGCGGGCCCTGGAGGCCGAGCTGGCCGACGCGGCCAGTGAGGTACGGGAGGCGGCCGAGTCGCTCCTGGACGACCCGGCCCGGCTGGCTGAGGTCACCTCCCGCCGGGCACTGCTCCACCAGCTGCGGCGCAAGTACGCGGGGCCGGGAGGCAGCTTGGCCGATGTGATCGCCTACCAGGACCAGGCACGCCAGCGCCTGGCCGAGCTGGAGGGCTGGGCGGCCCGGGCCGCCGAGCTGGAGCGGGCGCTGGCCGAGGCTCGTGCCGACCTGCGCCAGGCCGCGACCGAGCTCGGCCATGCCCGCCGGGCGGCCGCTGCGTCGCTCGGCCCGGCAGTTGAAGCAGTGCTCCAGGCCCTGGCCATGCCCCGGGCACGCTTCGAGGTGCGGGTAGGGGGGGCCGACGGCGGCCCGGTCGGCCCGGCGGAGATGGCCGCCCTGGCCGGCGACGAGGTGGCGTTCTTCCTGGCCGCCAACCCGGGCGAGGTCCCGCTGCCGCTGTCCAAGGTGGCTTCGGGAGGTGAACTGGCCCGAGCCATGCTCGCCCTTCGGCTCGTGCTCTCCGGGCTGTCGGGGGCCGTCCTGAGCGGCGAGGCAGGGCCCTGCGTGCCGTCAGTCGGCTCCGAGGAGCCCCGGACGCTCGTGTTCGACGAGGTGGACGCCGGCATCGGTGGGGAGGCGGCCCTGGCCGTGGGCCGGGCGCTGGCTGCCCTGGGCCAGCGCCACCAGGTCATCGTGGTCACCCACCTGGCGCAGGTCGCGGCCTTCGCCGACGCCCAGGTGGCGGTGTCCAAGGTGGAAAGGGCAGGCCGCAGTGTGGCGGTGGCCCGCCCGCTCGACGGCCAGGAGCGGGTGGTCGAGCTGTCGCGGATGCTCTCAGGCCAGCCCGGGAGCCTCACGGCTCGCCGGCACGCCGAAGAGCTGTTGGCCACTGCCCGCCGGGCACACTGAGACGGTCCACCACTGGGCGAGGCCCGGTGCGCTAGGCTGAGGTGGCCTCCTGGGAACGGCCTGACCGTCTTAGCTCAGCGATGCCGCGCGGACGGGCAGCCGGGGCGGTGACGCCTCCCGCCGGCCAGCCACATAGGACCGAGCACGGAGGGCGAGTTGGCCAAGCACATCTTCGTCACCGGAGGGGTGGCCAGTTCCCTGGGCAAGGGCCTGACGGCTTCTTCCCTGGGACGGCTGTTGAAGTGCCGTGGCCTACGGGTGACCATGCAGAAGCTGGACCCTTACATAAACGTCGACCCCGGTACCATGAACCCCTTCGAGCACGGCGAGGTGTTCGTCACCGACGACGGCGGCGAGACCGACTTGGACCTCGGGCACTACGAGCGGTTCATCGACGAGGCGCTCTCACGTGACTCCAACGCCACCAGCGGCTCGATCTACCAGGCGGTGATCGCCAAGGAACGCCGGGGCGAGTACCTGGGCCGGACGGTGCAGATGATCCCCCATATCACCGACGAGATCAAGCTGCGCATCCGCCGGCTGGCCACCGAGGACGTGGACGTGGTCATAACCGAGGTGGGCGGGACGGTGGGTGACATCGAGATCCTGCCCTTCTTGGAGGCCATCCGTCAGTTCCGCAAGGACGTGGGCCGCGACAACGTGTGCTACGTGCACGTCACCCTGGTCCCCTACCTGGGGCCTTCGGGCGAACAGAAGACCAAGCCCACCCAGCACTCGGTCACCGAGCTGCGCAGCCGGGGAGTACAGCCCGACGTGATCATCCTGCGCAGCGACCGGCCTGTCCCGAGCAGCCTCAAGACCAAGATCTCGTTGCTGTGCGACGTGCCCGAAGAGGCCGTCATCGCCAACGTCGACGCCCCCAACCTCTACGAGATCCCCCTTGCCCTCCACGAGGAGGGCTTGGACAGCTACGTGTGCCGGCTGCTGCGCTGCGACGGCCAGGGCCCGGGCGACCCCGGGCCAGCCGGTGGCGGTGCTGGCCGCGCCCCGGTCGTCAGCCGGCACCCTGACCTTTCCCAGTGGGAGGCGCTGGTGCGGCGGGTGGAGGCAGCCAACAAGCCGGTGCGCATCGGCCTCATCGGCAAGTACGTGAACCTCCCCGACGCCTACCTGTCGGTGGTGGAGGCGCTCAAGCACGGTGGCTACGCCCACGGGGCCCGAGTCGAGCTCGACTGGGTGCAGGCGGAGGAAGTGGAGGGCTTGATGGCCGCTGGCCGGCTGCGGGAACTGGACGGCATGGTCGTGCCCGGCGGGTTCGGGGAACGAGGGGTGGAGGGCATGGTCGCCGCCGTGGGCTATGCCCGCGAGCAGGACGTCCCCTGCCTGGGGATCTGCCTCGGGTTGCAGGTCATGGTCATCGAGTTCGCCCGCAACGTCGCCGGCCTGGCCCAGGCCAACTCCCGGGAGTTCGCCCCTACCGCCCCCCACCTGGTGATCGACCTCATGGACGACCAGCGCGAGGTGGTGTCGTCCAGCAACTACGGGGGCACCATGCGCCTGGGGACCTACCCGGCCAAGCTGGCCCCAGGGAGCCAGATGGCGGCCATCTACGGCCAGGAGCTGGTGTTCGACCGCCACCGCCACCGTTACGAGGTCAACCCTCGCTACCGCAGCCGGCTGGAACAGGCCGGCCTGGTGTGCTCGGGCGAGTCCCCCGACGGCCGGCTGGTGGAAATGATCGAGCTGCCCGGCCACCCCCTGTGGGTCGGTACCCAGGCCCACCCGGAGTTCAAGAGCCGCCCTGACCGGCCCCACCCGCTGTTCCGGGCCCTGGTGGGTGCTTCCCTGGCCAGGGCCGAGGGACGCCTGCCCCACCTGATCGACCCCGAGTCGTTGGGGCCGGGTGAGCCCGGCCCGCTGGGTGCAACAGAGCCCCGGGAACGCTCGGGCGCCAAGGAGCCGGGATATGCCTTCTGAGCTCCAGCCGGCGGCGTTCCGCAAGCTGGGCGAGCGGACCGTCCACCGAGGTGGGCTGGTCAGCGTCGCCGTCGGGACGTTCGAGTCCCCCGACGGCCAGCGTTTCGAGCGCGACATAGTCCACCACCCCGGGGCGGTCGTGATCGTGCCCTACGACGAGCGAAGGGGCGAGGTCGTCTTCGTCCGCCAGTACCGGGCGGCGCTGGACCAGGCGCTGCTCGAGGTACCGGCGGGCAAGCGGGACGTGGCCGGCGAAGCCCCCGAGCTGACAGCCCAGCGGGAGCTGGCTGAGGAGACAGGGCTCCAAGCCCGCAGCTGGCAGCTGGTGGGCCGCTTTTACAACTCCCCCGGTTTCTCCGACGAAGAGTCGTGGTGCTACCTGGCCCGGGACCTAAGCGAGGTGCCCGACGAGCGCCACGGTATAGAGGAGCAGCACATGACCGTTGAGCGCTGGCCGCTGGCCCAGGTGGGGGAACTGGTGCGCTCCGGGCAGGTGACCGACGCCAAGACGATCGCCGGGCTGTTCCTGGCGAGGGAGGCCCTGGCTGGCTGAGGCGGGCGCCTCGGGGACGCCGAGCACTGGCCCAGGAGGGGAAAGGGGTGGCCGGGTCTTGGCTCCCGGGGGTCCCAGGCGGCCCCGGGCCGGTCGGCCGCTGCCCCTTCCAGCCGAGGAGCTGCTCAGCTGGCTGGCGGTGGAAAAGGGCCGCAGCCCCAACACCCTGGCCGCCTACCGCCGGGACCTGAGCGCCTATGCCGCCTGGTTGGCGGGGCAGGGGGCGGAGCTGGCCGGGGTGGACGAGGGGATTGTCACCGGCTACGTCGCCCACCTGGAGGCCTCGGGGCGTGCCCCCTCGTCGGTGGCCCGGGCGTTGGTGGCGGTACGGTTGCTGCACCGCTTCCTCCGGGACGAAGGCCTGGCCGCCACCGACCCGGGCACCGCCGTGCGGCCCCCGCCGGTGCCCAAGGGCCTCCCCAAGGCCCTGACCGAGGACGAGGTGTCGTCGCTGCTCGCTGCCGTCACCGGCAACGGGCCGCGGGAACGCCGGGACCGGGCGGTGCTCGAGGTCCTGTACGGCACCGGGGTCAGGGTCTCGGAGCTGACGGGGTTGTCCATGGCCGACCTGGCCCTGGACCAGCGGCTGGTGCGGGTCTACGGCAAGGGCAACAAGGAGAGGCTGGTCCCCCTGGGCCGCTACGCCCGCCAGGCGCTGGACGAATGGACCGGACCGGGCGGGCGCGAGGCGCTGGTGCCGAGGCGACGGGCACGGCGGGCCGACGCGGACGCCGTTTTCCTCAATGCCCGGGGGCAACGCCTGACCCGCCAGGGCGTCGACCTCATCGTGAGGCACTATGCCCGCCGGGCCGGCCTCGGCGGCCGGGTCTCGGCCCACGTCCTGCGCCACAGCTGCGCCACCCACCTGCTCGACCACGGGGCCGACATCCGGGTGGTCCAGGAGCTGCTGGGCCACGCGTCGATCGCGACCACACAGGTCTACACCAAGGTCTCGGCCGAACGGCTCCGAGCGGCCTACGAGGCCGCCCACCCCCGGGCCCGCCTGGGGAGCCCGGGGAGGTAGGCCCGGGCCACAGGCCCGCCACCCCGGGCTCGCCGGGGCGACGGGTGACCAGGCAGAGGTACCCAGGCTTCCCTCGTAACTTCCTCACGAGCCGCCTCGGCAGCGGCTACACTGCGGGCCGATGGAAGCCGACACCATGTCCGCTCTGCGGGAAGAGCTGGAGGCCGAGCGCGCCTCGCTGCGCCGGGAGCTGGAGGAGCTCGGCTATGGCAGCGAGGGCCTCAAGTACGACCCCAACTTTGCGGACTCGAGCCAGGTGACGGCGGAGCGCGGTGAGACAGAAGCCCTGGCGACGACGCTCACGACCAACCTGATCGAGGTGGAGCGGGCGCTGGCCAAGTTCGACCAGGGCACCTATGGCCTGTGCGAAGGCTGCAAGGGGGAGATCGCCCCGGCTCGCTTGGAGGCCATGCCCGCGGCGCGCTATTGCATCAGCTGCGCGGCCAAGCGCCGCTAGCGACGCCGAGGCCGGCCGCAGCCCCGGCGGGCGGCCGGGGCCCTGGCGGGCGGTCTTGGCCCTAGCCCTGGCGGGCGGTCTTGGCCCTAGCCCTGGCGGGCGGTCTTGGCCCTAGCCCTGGCGGGGCAGCAGCCCGATCGCCTGGCGGGCACGGGCCAGGGTGCGGCTCGCCACCTCCCTTGCCCGTTCGGCCCCCGTGGCCAGGACGCTGCGGACCACGCCGGGGTCCTCGCTCAGCTCCCGGTAGCGCTTCTGGACCGGCTCCAGGGTAGCTATGACGGCTTGGGCGGTGTCGGACTTGAGCCGGCCGTAGCTCTGGTAGCTGGAGGCGACCTCCTCGGGCTGGCGGCCGGTGAGCGCCGCCAGCAGCTCCACCAGGTTGGAGACGCCTGGCTTGTGCTCGGGGTCCCAGCGCACCGCACCGGGGCCAGGCGGGTCGGTGTCGGTGACCGCCCGCTTCAGCTTGTGCTCGACGGTCTTGGGGTCGTCCAGGAGGAACACAGTGCCGGCGGGGGACCCCGCCGTCTTGGACATCTTGCGCCTGGGGTCCTGCAGGTCCATGATGCGGGCACCCTTGCCCGGGGGAGCTATGGCGGCCTCGGGGACGGTGAAGGTCTGGCCGTAGCGGGTGTTCCAACGCTGGGCCAGCACCCGGGTCAGCTCAAGGTGCTGGCGCTGGTCGTCGCCTACGGGGACCAGGTTGGCGTCGTAGAGCAAGATGTCTGCGGCCATGAGGACCGGGTAGGCGAACAGCCCGACCCGGGCGGAGCCCTCGCCCCCTCGGGCCGCCTTGTCCTTGAACTGGGTCATGCGGGCCAGCTCGCCCATGCTGGCGGTGCACTCGAGCAGCCAGGCCAGCTCCGCGTGCTCAGGCACGTGGCTCTGGACGAACAGGGTGCAACGCCCGGGGTCGAGCCCGGCCGCCAGCAGCAGTGTGGCCATGGTGGTGGTCGCCCGGGTGAGCTCCGCCGGGTCGCCGGCGACGGTCAGGGCGTGCAGGTCGACCACGCAGTAGTAGGCGTCGTGGGCGTCTTGGAACTCGACCCACCAGCGCAAGGCGCCCAGGTAATTGCCCAGGTGAGGTGCCGCGGTAGGCTGGATGCCGGAAAGGACGGTGGCCACGCCAAGAGGGTAGTTCCCCAGCCCCACCCGCCTCACGGCGGCTCGCTACGCAGCGGCTTGCGTGTCGTCGGCTCCCTCCGCGGTGGCTCGTCCCAGGGCGGCTCGCTCCGCGGCCGTTGGCTCCACGAGGCTCGCTCAGAGCGGTCCCCCAGTGGTGGCCCGCCCCGCCGGTAGGCTCGGGGACCATGGCCTACCAGGTGAGCACGCCGGTGTTCGAGGGCCCGTTCGACCTGCTCCTCCACCTGGTCACCAAGCAGGAGGTCGACATCTGGGAGCTGTCGCTGTCGGCGATCGTGGACCAGTACGTGGCCGCCCTCGAACAGCTGCCGGCACTGGACCTGTCTGTCGCCACCGAGTTCCTGCTCATCGCTGCCGTCTTGTTGGAGCTGAAGGCGCGCCGCCTGCTGCCCGAGCCCGGCCCGGACGCCTCCGAGGAGGACCTGGCTCTGTGGGAGGAGCGGGACCTGCTGCTGGCCCGGCTCCTGGAGTGCAAGACCTTCAAGGACGCGTCGGTGGCCATGTCCCAGCTCATGGACCGCGCTTGGCTCTCCCAGCCCCGGCGGGCAGGCATGGAGGAACGCTTCGCCGCCCTGGCCCCCGACCCGCTGGCCGGGCTCACAGCGCAGCAGCTGCAAGAGGCGGCCCGGCGGGCGCTGGCCCCCAAGCCAGTGCCCCGGGTCAACACCGACCACGTGGCGCCGGTGCGGGCCAGCGTGGCCGAAACCCTGCAGGTGCTGGTCGAGGCCCTGCCCGCCCAGGGCCAGACCACCTTCCGCAAGCTCACCACCGGGCTCGGCAACCGCCTGGAGGTGATCGTCTACTTCCTCGCCCTGCTCGAGCTGTACAAGCGTGGCCTGGTGGAGCTGGACCAGGCCGGCAGGCTGGCGGAGCTGCACGTCACCTGGACCGGAGGGGCCGAGCTGGCCACCGCCGCTGCGGTCGTGGCGGGGGCAGGAGCGGGCCAAGCCGAGGAGTACGAGGGCTGAACGACGGGGACGGCGATGGGCCGGGCGACTGGGGGAGCGAGGTGACCGAGATGGCCTCCATGGCCGAAGGCCGGAGCGAACTGGACGCCCGCCGGGCGGTGGAGGCCGTGCTGATGGTGGCCGAGTCCCCGGTCGAGGTAGGGATGCTGGCACAGCTGCTGGAGATGGCGCCGGCCCGGGTGGAAGCGTTGTGCGCGGCCCTGGCTGAGTCCTACCGGGCCGAGCAGCGGGGGTTCGTGCTGGCCAAGGTGGCGGGCGGCTACCGGTTCCAGAGCCACCCGGACCTGGCCCCTTACATAGAGCGGTTCGTGCTGGAGGGCCAGAACCCACGGCTGTCGGGGGCGGCCCTGGAGACGCTGGCCATCGTCGCCTACAAGCAGCCCATTTCCCGGGCCCAGGTGGCGAGCATCCGCGGCGTCAACTCGGACGGGGTGCTGCGGACGCTGTGCCAGCGTGGCTATGTCACCGAGGTGGCCCGCGACCCCGGCCCCGGCCAGGCCGTGCTGTACGGCACGACCCCGTTGCTCCTCGAACGCCTGGGGCTCGACCGCATCGAGGACCTGCCGCCCCTGGGGGGCTTCGTGCCCGGCCCCGAGGTCATGGAGGCCCTGGAGCAGGGCCTGCGCCCGGGCTGAGCTTGGGCCTGGCCGGCCCGGTGGTGGCTGGGGCCAGGGCGGCTAGCCTGGGAGCGTGCCGAACGTGCTGGTCTCGGCCCAAGATGACGGGAGCTACCTGGTCAAGGTCCGCGATGGCCGGGTGGAGACGAGCCATGTGGTGGCGGTACCGCCTGGCTGGGGGGCGGTGCTGGGCGTCCCGGGCGCGTCCGGCGACGAGCTCGTGCGCGCCTCGTTCGCCTTCCTGCTCGAACGAGAGCCGGGGACCTCGGTCCTGCCCCGCTTCAGCCTCGAAGTGATCGAGCGGTACTTCCCCGAGTACCGTGCCGAGGTGCTCCGTTACCTGAGCCCTGACCAGCGCCACCTGCGCCCGGGGTGATGCTGGGTGCCGACGGGGAGAAGGTCGACCTGGGACCGGCACGTGGCCGAGGCGCACCTGGCTCTGTACCGCCGCTACCGCCCCGCGCGCTTCGAGGAGCTGGCGGGCCAGGGCCACGTGGCCCTCGCCTTGCGCCGGGCGGTGGCCGAGGGTAGGGCAGCCCACGCCTACCTTTTCAGCGGCCCGCGGGGCACGGGCAAGACCTCGGCAGCGCCGCCGAGCTGAGGGCGGATCGGGCTGAGGCCACCAGGACGACCGTCGTGGCGCAGGAGAACCTCGCGAAGAAGCCTCGTATGCTAGCATTGCTAGCATACGGAGGTGGCGATGGCGTCGATCAGCATCAGGGGCCTCGACGACGAGGTGCGAGAGCGCTTGCGGGCCCGAGCGGCAGAGCATGGCCGCTCAATGGAGGCAGAAGCCCGGGCCATTCTGACCGAGGTTGTGATTGGGCCGAGCGAGCGCGGGCTCGCCCAGGCGTTACGGGCACGCTTCAGCGGACTTGGTGGGGTCGTCCTCCAGTTGCCGAGGCGCAGTGAGCCGCCCCGCGCTGCGGACTTCTTCGGGTGAGCATTTCTCACCGGCACCGCTCGGCGGTAATCGTCTTAGACACCAACGTTATCTCCGAGCTCATGCGACCTTCCCCGGCCAGGGCAGTAGTGGGGTGGGTCGACGAGCAGGAGCCCACAGCGCTCCATACCACTGCTATAAGCGTGGCCGAGGTGGGCTACGGTTTGCTCCGCTTGCCCGACGGGCAAAGGCGGAACGCCCTGGTGGCGGCAGCCAACGCCGTGTTTGCCGACTACGCCGACCGCGTCCTGTCTTTCGACGCCAGTGCCGCTCAGCACTATGGAGAGATCGTCGTCGCTCGCGAGCGTGCCGGGCGGCCGATCGCTGGCTTCGACGCCCAGATCGCGGCTATCTGCCGGGCCCACGGCGCCGTGCTCGCGACCCGCAATACCTCCGACTTCGACGGGCTCGGCCTTACGCTGATCCAGCCCTGGGGCACCTCGGCCTGAGCCCATGTGGACGTGGTGAGCGACCGGGGCCGGGCCGGGGACGACCCTGTCCTCGCCGAGGCGCTCACGCTGTGAACGGTGGCCGAGGGTAGGGCAGCCCACGCCTACCTTTTCAGCGGCCCGCGGGGCACGGGCAAGACCTCGGCAGCGCGCAGCTTGGCCATGGCCCTCAACTGCGACGTTCCCGAGCACGGTGAGCCGTGCGGCACCTGCCTGTCGTGCCGGGCCATCCGGGCCGGGCGGTCGATGGACGTTGAGGAGCACGATGGTGCCTCGGCGGCGAAGACGGCACGGCCGGCTCGACTGGCAGCGATGTCACGGCCGCAAGCAGCAGCGTGAGGTAGGTACACCGCGCCAGTGAGCCGGGCCGGCAGCAGGCGGTCACCAGGTGGTGGCTCAGCCGGCAGCCGGTGGGGCAGGGGGCTCCCCAGCCGGCTCAGCCGGCTCGCCGTCGGCCAGGATGGCGTACAGCCGTCGCCGGGTGTCGTCGAGCACCTCGATGGCCCGCTCGAACTGGTGGCGGCCGCCGCTGCGGAAGACTTGGGCGACGACCGGCATGAGCTGAGCGATGGAATGGCGCAGCGCCCGGGCGTCGGCGGTCACCCCGGCGGTCACGTCCTCCCAGGGGGCTTGGCCGAGGGCGGAGGCGGCAGCCCGGCCCTTGTCGGTGAGGGAGTAGCGGCGCTTGCCGCCGGGGCCCTCGGTGCTGGCGGTCACCAAGCCGTCGTCTTCCAGGCTTTGCAGCGCGGGGTAGATGGAGCCCGGGCTGGGCCGCCAGAACCCCTCGGTCCGCTCAGACAGTTCGCCGATGACCTCGTAGCCGTGCATGGGCCGTTCGGCCAGCAGGGCCAGGATGGCGCTGCGGACGTCGCCCCGGCGCGCCCGCCCCCAGCCCCGCCCCCGCCGGGGCCCGGCGAAGAACCACATGAAGTCGGGACCGAACCTGGCCCACGGAGGGCCGCCGGCGTGCGGGTGGCCGGGGCCGGCCCAGTGGCCTGCCCAAGGAGGCCCTCCCCACCAGCCGCCTCCTCCCTTGACCTTTATGCGGGGGCCGCCTCCCCAGCCCTCGGGGGGGCCCTCCTCTTCCATTCCCGGTCCGAAGTGCTCATGAGGGTGCATGTCGTGCTCCTTTGGCTCTCGTATCCTGTAGCCATGTCCTTGGCTCGTGCTGTAGCCATGTCGCTGGCTCGGTCGCATTAGCGGCCGAGTTCTAGTATATCGCGATATATCGATAGTGGGCGGGAAGGCCATGGCCCGACCAGGGCAACAGGTGCGCCAGGGGGCTCCGGCGAACCAGGACCAGGGAGCTCCGACGAAGTGGGGAGCTCCGACGGGCTACGGAGGTCGGGCGCGCCAGGGAGCCAGCCCGGGAGCGAGCGAAGGAGAACGTCTGCAGAAGCTGCTGGCCCGGGCCGGCCTGGCCAGCCGGCGGCGGGCTGAGGAGCTGATCGAGCAGGCCCGGGTGACGGTCAACGGGACGGTGGCGGTGCTGGGGCAACGAGCCGACCCCGCCCGCGACCGGGTGGAGGTGGACGGGGTGCCCGTGGCCTTGCACCCGGGCCTGGTGTACTACCTGCTGAACAAGCCGCCCGGGGTCATTTGCAGCACCCGTGACCCGGGCGGGCGCCCAAGCGTGCTCGACCTCGTCCCTCCCGCCCCGCGAGTGTTCTCGGTGGGACGCCTGGACGTGGCCAGCGAGGGCTTGTTGGTCCTGACCAACGACGGCGAGCTTGCCTACCAGTTGACCCACCCGCGCTTTGGGGTGGCCAAGGAGTACCTGGTCGAGGTGGGTGGCCGTTTCACCCCCCAGGCGGTCGCCCGCTTGCGCCGAGGGGTGGAGCTGGACGACGGCCCGACCGCGCCGGCCAAAGTGAAGGTCGTCGCCCCCAACGCGGCTCGCATCGTGGTCCACGAAGGGCGCAAGCGCCAGGTGCGGCGGATGTGCGACGCCGTCGGGTTACCGGTACGCCGCTTGGTGCGTTCGCGGATCGGCCCGCTCAGTGCTGACGGCCTGGCACCGGGCCAGTGGAGGCGGCTGCGCCCGGCGGAGGTGCGTGGGCTCTGGCAGGCGGCCCAGGGCGTAGAGGCCCCGGCCGGGTAGGAGCAGGCCCTGGGTGGGTGTGTATCGTTGGTGGCCGTGCAGGACGACCAGCTCGGGGGTACCGGCGCGCCGCGACGACGGCTACGGGCGCTACGGGGGGCGACGACGGTCGACGAGGACAGCGAGGCCCAGGTGACCGAGCGCACCCAGGCCCTGCTCCGGGCCATGGTCGAGCGCAACCACCTCCAGCACGAAGATATCGTGTCGGTGCTGTTCACGATGACCGACGACGTCCACTCCATGTTCCCGGCTACGGCGGCACGGGGTATCGGCTTCGGTGACGTCCCCCTCATCTGTGCCCGGGAACTGGACATCGTCGGGGGGGCCCCCAGGTGCATCCGCGTCCTGATGCACGTGGAGACCGGCTCCGACCGGCTGCACCACGTCTACCTCGAGGGCGCCCGGGGCTTGCGCGATGACCTGCCCGAGTGACCCGGCGGGCGCACCGGGGGGCGGGCCCCGGTGAGCGCCACGGGGGCCGGTGGCCCGGGCAAGGCCGACCGGGGCCCAGTTGGCCAGGGCGGCCGACAGCCGGCGAGCGGCCAGCCCAGGGCCGCTGTCGTCGGCACCGGGCTGATCGGCGGGTCCATCGGCTTGGCCCTGCGCCGGCTGGGGTGGTGGGTGAGCGGCTCCGACCAAGACGCCTCTCGGGCCAGCCGTGCCCTGGAGATCGGCGCCATCGACTGCGTCGGCATGGACGACGAGGCAGCGGTGACCTTTGTGGCTGTGCCCGCCGGCCAGGTGGCGGGCGTGGCCCGGGCCGTGCTTTCCCGCCAGAGAGGGGACCAGGCCGTGACCGACGTGGCCGGGGTCAAGCAGGCCATTGTCTCGGCCGTCGGGCACCCTCGCTTCGTGGGGGGCCACCCCATGGCCGGCTCCGAGCAGGAGGGGGTGGACGGGGCCGACCCTGACCTTTTCCTCGGGGCAACTTGGGTGCTGACGCCGGACGAAGCCACTTCCGGCCAGGCCTACACCCAGGTGCTGAGCGTGGTGAGGGCCCTGGGGGCCAACCCGGTCGCCCTGCCCCCCCACCGCCACGACCAGCTGGTGGCGCTGGTGTCGCACACCCCCCACCTGGCGGCCGCCACGCTCATGAACCTGGCTGCCGACGTGGCCGCCTCCGACCCGAGCCTGCCACGGCTGGCGGCGGGCGGCTTCCGGGACATGACCCGCATCGCCTCCGGGCACCCCGGGATTTGGCCCGACGTGGTGGCAGAGAACAAAGAGGCCATATTGGACAGCCTCGACCGGCTGTCGGGCGCCTTGGACAAGGTTCGCGCTATCGTGGCCGCGGGCGACCGCGAGGGCCTGCTCGCCTTGCTGGAGCGTGCCCGGGAGGGCCGGGTGAACCTGCCCGTGGGCGCCCCTGCGCTGGGCGAGGCGACCGAGGTGAGGGTGCCGGTGCCGGACCGGCCCGGGGCCATCGCTGAGGTGACCACCCTGTTGGGGTCCATGGGCGTCAACATCTTCGACCTGGAGATCGCGCACTCCTCCGAGGGGGACCGAGGGGTGATGGTGCTGGTGGTCGACGCCAGCACCGAAGGGGCCGTGCGGGAGGCGCTGGCCCAACGTGGCTTCCGGGCCTCTTTTCGCCGGATGGAGCAATGAGCTGTCCTCCTCCAGACGGAGCGGTGGGCTGGCCTCGCCGGGCGGGAGGGGGCCGGGCGGGAGCTCGCCGGGCGGCAGCGGGGGGCGGTGGCGGGCGGGTGGCGCGGTGAACGACCTGGCTGTGGGCGACGTGGCCGTGGTGGAGCCGGCCGGGGGGCGGTCGCTGCGTGGCCGGCTGCGCGTGCCGGGGGACAAGTCCATATCGCACCGCGCCCTTTTGGTTGCCGCCTGGGCGTCGGGCACGTCCCGTCTGGCCGGGCTGAACCGCGGTGCCGACGTGAGCCACACCCTGGACGCGGTCGTCGCCCTCGGGGCCAGGGTGCGCCCCAGGGGTACCGAACTGTTGGTGGAGGGCACCCACGGGCATCTTCGTGAGCCGGAGGCGGTCATCGAGGTCGGCAACTCGGGCACCGGGATCCGGCTGCTGGCCGGCCTGGTGGCCACCATCGACGGCCTCTGTGTGCTGCAGGGGGACGGCTCTGTGGCCCGCCGCCCGATGGACCGGGTGGCGGCCCCCCTGCGGTTGATGGGAGCGCGCATCGACGGGCGCCGGGGCGGCTGCTACCCCCCGCTGGTGGTCCGGGGCGGGGGCCTCACGGGCATCGACTACACCCTCCCGGTAGCCAGCGCCCAGGTGAAGTCGGCCATCTTGTTCGCCGGGCTGGGGGCCGAAGGGCGCACCCGGGTCCACGAAGTGGTCCCTGTGCGGGCCCACACCGAGGAAATGTTGGCCGAGGCGGGCGCCGGCATCGAGGTCCGCCCTGAGGGCGCTGGCTCCAGCGTCACCCTCCAGCCCGGCCCGCTCCATGCCATCAGCCTGAGGGTGCCGGCAGATCCCTCGCAGGCGGCTTTTTGGGCCGTGGCCGCCTGCATCGTGCCGGGCAGTGACCTCGTGCTGGAGGACGTTTACGTAGGCCAGGCCCGCAGTGGCTTCATCGACGTACTGAAGCGCATGGGGGCCCGCCTGGAGGTGGTGGGCCGGGACCCCGAGCGCCTCACGGCCGACCTGCGGGTGCAGGCTGGGCCGCTGGTGGGCACCTCGGTCGGCGGGGCCGAGGTCCCTGGGCTCATCGACGAGGTGCCAGTGCTGGCGGTGGCGGCGGCGCTGGCCGATGGCACCACGCGCTTTAGCGGGGCAGCTGAGCTGCGCCTGAAGGAGTCAGACCGGTTGGCGACCACCGTGGAGATGTTGCGGGCCCTGGGGGCCAAGGCCGAGGCCCAGCCCGACGGGCTCGTGGTGGAGGGCAGCGCCGGTGCGCCCCTCGACCAGGGCATTGTGGGCTCCCATGGCGACCACCGCATCGCCATGGCTGCTGCGGTCGGGGCGCTGGCAGCCAAGGGGCCCGTGCATGTACAAGGATGGAGCTCGACCGCGACCAGCTACCCAAGCTTCGAGGAGGACCTGCGGAGATGCCTGAAGTGACCCCAGCCGGCCCCCCTCCCGGGGGCGCCTCCCGGGGGCGACAAGGGCGGCCGCCGCTCAAGGTGATAGCGATAGACGGCCCGGCCGGGTCGGGCAAGTCCACCGTGGCCCGGGCGGTGGCAGCTCGCCTGGGCATGAGCTACCTCGACACGGGGGCGATGTACCGGGCCGTGGCCTTCACTGCCATCCGGCGCGGGGTCGACCCTGAAGACGCTGAGCAGGTGGCCAAGCTGGCCGCGGCCCTGGACCTGGAGGTGGCCGACCGGGTGCTCGTCGACGGGGTGGACGCCACCATCGAGATCCGGGGACCGGAAGTGAGCCGGGCCGTGAGCGTGGTGGCCGCCAACCCGGAGGTGCGCCGGGAGCTGGTCCGCCGCCAGCAGGAGTGGGGCCTTTCCCACGGTGGGGGCGTGGTGGAGGGCAGGGACATTGGCACGGTCGTGTTCCCCGATGCCCCGCTCAAGGTGTACCTGACCGCCAGCGACGAAGAGAGGGCCACCCGCCGGAGCCGGGAGGTGCTCGACATGAACTTCGACGAGGTGGCGGCGGACATAGCCCGGCGCGACCACATGGACGCCAACCGCCGGGCCTCCCCCATGAGCGCGGCCCCCGACGCCGTGGTCGTGGACACCACTTCCAGGAGCGTCGGCGAAGTGGTGGACCTGGTGCTCGACCTGGCCACCAAGGCGGGCCTGGCTTGAGCCAGCCGGCAGAGGCCCCGGCCGGGCGGCCACCGGCCCGGGCTGAGCTGGCCTGGTACAGCTTTGCCCGCACGTTGGTGCTCGGGCTGGCCTGGCTCATGTGGAGGACGGAGGTCCACGGCCGGGAGCACCTCCCCCAGACGGTCCCTTACGTGCTGGCCCCCGTCCACCGCTCCTACCTGGACGCCTTGTTCGCGGCCAGCGTGACCAGGCGGCGGGTACGGTTCATGGGCAAGGGCGAGATGTGGTCCAAGGGGTGGTCTGCCCGCCTGTTCAGCTCCCTCGGTGCGTTCCCGGTCCAGCTCCGGGGCATCAGCGGGACCGACTCACGCCGGGGGACGCCCGACCGGGAAGCCTTGCGCAGCTGCCAGGTGGCCCTGGCCGGGGGGGAGCCGGTCGTGATGTTCCCCGAGGGCACCCGGCGCTCGGGGCCGGTCGTCCAGCCGTTGTTCGACGGCCCGGCGTTCGTCGCCCTGCGGATGAACGTGCCCATCGTCCCGGTGGGCATCGGCGGGAGCGAGCGGGCCATGCCGCCCGGTGCCCGCTGGCTGCGCCCGGGCAAGGTTTCCGTGGTAGTTGGCAAGCCCATATGGCCCCCGGCGCGCCCTCCGGGCTCGGCGGTCCCCCGCTCCGCCGTCTCGGAGCTCACCGCCCAGCTGCGCTCTAGCTTGCAGGCGGCCTTCGACGAGGCGCGGCGGCGGGTGGGTGAGCCGTAAGCGTGAGGGCGCCTGGGCCATAGCCCTGGGGCCGGGTCGCTGGGAGGCCCGGGGGTGGGGCATACTAGCCCTTGGAGAAAGAGGTGAGTTTGATGACAGCCGATACAGAAGGCTCGCTCCAGGTCACCGATCCGAGGACCGGGCGCACCTACCAGTTGCCCATCCACGAGGGGGCCATCCGGGCCACCGACCTCCGCCAGGTGAAGGTCTCGGACGACGACTTCGGGCTTATGTCTTACGACCCGGCGTTCATGAACACCGCCAGTTGCCGGTCCGCCATCACCTATATAGACGGTGAGAAGGGCATCCTGCGCTACCGTGGCTACCCGATAGAGGAGCTGGCCGAGAGCTCGTCGTTCCTCGAGGTGGCTTACCTGTTGCTCAATGGCGAGCTGCCGGACAAGGCCCAAGCGGACGAGTGGGCGGAGGAGGTCACGAACCATACCTTCGTCCACGAGAACGTGAAGAAGTTCATCGACGGCTTCCACCACGATGCCCACCCCATGGGCATCCTGGTGAGCACGATAGCCGCCCTTTCGACGTTCTACCCAGAGTCGAAGGAAATAACCAACGACGCCCTCCGCCACCACCAGGTGGTCCGGATGATCGCCAAGATGCCGACGCTGGCGGCTTTTGCCTACCGCCATGCCAAAGGCTTCCCCTATGCCTACCCGGACGACGACCTTTCGTACACGGGGAACTTCTTGAACATGATGTTCAAGATGACCGAGCTCAAGTACCACCCTGAGCCGGTCTTGGAACGCGCCCTCGACGTGCTGTTCATCTTGCACGCCGACCATGAGCAAAACTGCTCTGCCAACGTCATGAGGGCTGTGGGCAGCGCCCACTCCGACCCCTACATGGCAGCCGCGGCGGCAGCCGCTGCCCTCTACGGCCCGTTGCACGGCGGGGCCAACGAGCAGGTCCTGAAAATGCTCAACGAGATAGGTTCGGTCGAGCGGGTGCCCGAGTACGTGGCCCGGGTGAAACGAGGTGAGCTGCGCCTGATGGGCTTCGGCCACCGGGTCTACAAGAACTTCGACCCCAGGGCCAAGATCATAAAGAAGATCGCAGACGAGGTCTTCGAGGTCACCGGGCGCAACCACCTGCTCGATATTGCCCTGGAGCTCGAGCGCGTGGCCCTGGGCGACGAGTACTTCGTCCACCACAAGCTGTACCCCAACGTCGACTTCTACTCCGGGATAATCTACCAGGCCATGGGGTTCCCGGTCACCATGTTCCCCGTGCTGTTCGCCATCGGCCGGGTGCCAGGCTGGTTGGCGCAGTGGGAGGAAGGCATCCTCGACCCCGAGCAGAAGATCTCCCGTCCCCGCCAGCTCTACGTGGGCGCCGGCCTGCGCCACCTCAGCGCCGGCTCTACCGGAGGGCCGAAGTGAGCGCGGCCAAGGCCCCCCTCCAGGTGACCGTGACGGGGGCGGCCGGGCAGATCGGCTACAGCTTGGTCTTCCGCATCGGCTCGGGCGAGATGTTCGGCCCCGACCAGCCAGTGGTGCTCCGCCTGCTCGAGATCGAGCCGGCCATGCCCGCGCTGGCCGGCACGGCCATGGAGCTGGACGACTGCGCCTTCCCCCTCCTGGCCGGCATCGAGATGACGACGGACCTCAAAGTGGCCTTCGACGGGGCCTCGTGGGCATTGCTGGTGGGGTCGGTGCCGAGGAAAGCGGGCATGGAGCGCAACGACCTGCTCTCGGTCAACGGCGGCATCTTCGGGCCCCAAGGGGAGGCCATCGCCGCCCATGCGGCCTCGGACGTGAGGGTCCTGGTGGTGGGCAACCCCTGCAACACCAACTGCCTGATAGCTCGTTCGCACGCGCCTGAGGTGCCCGACGAGCGCTGGTTCGCCATGACCCGTCTCGACCGCAACCGGGCGGCCACGGCCCTGGCCGCCAAGGCGGGCGTACCGGTGGGCGCGGTCTCCCACGTGGCCGTCTGGGGCAACCACTCCTCCACCCAGTTCCCCGATTTCGAGAACGCCTTGGTCAACGGGCAGCCGGCCCCGTCGGTCATCGGTGACGACCAGTGGCTGAAAGAGACGTTCCTGTCGGAGATCCAGCAGCGGGGGGCCAAGATAATCCAAGCCCGAGGAGCCTCCTCGGCCGCGTCGGCCGCCAATGCCGTGGTGGGCTCGGTGCAAAGCATCCTGAGCCCCACCCCGCCCGGGGACTGCGCCTCGCTGGCGGTCGTCTCCCACGGGGAGTACGGGCGCCCTGAGGGGCTCGTGTTCGGTTACCCGGTCATCTCGGACGGCAAAGGCTGGCACGTGGAAGAGGGGCTGCGCCACAGCGCTTTTGCCCAGCAACGCATAGACGCCACCACCGAGGAGCTCCTGGCCGAGCGGGCCGCGGTGAGCGACCTGCTAGGCGCCTAGGAGGTGGCCGCCGGGGCCGGCGGCTTGGCGGTGGCCAGGTCCTCGGGCCCCGGCGGTGACGCCGGCAGGGGTACGGCCGTCTCGTGCTCAGCGGTGAGCCGGGGGGCGAACAGCGAGACTATGGCGCCAACCACCATCAGGCTCTGGCCTATGGCGTAGAGGACCTCGCCAGCGTTGCCCGAGCCCCAGTTCGCGCTGTGGCCGGGGACGGTGAAGACCCAGATGCCCATGCCGGCCAGGGTGATGAGCATGCCGGCCATGACGACCTGTCCCATGGCCCGGCGGAAGGCCAGAGCGCGAGCCGAGCCGCTGGCGGTCAGCTCGACGGCCAGGAGGAACACGGCGATGATGGGCAGCGACCCGAAGGCGAACAGCAGGTGGCTGCGGGAGAAGACCTGGTCACCCATCATGCGGGGACCGCTCACGCCGGCGCCGAAGCTGGCCTCGTGCATCTCGATGTAATAGCCGTAGAAGAAAAGAGCGACGGCTGCGGTCACGTAGGTGAGGTACACTCCCGCCCGGAGCGGGTTCAGTTGGTGCAGCGCACGACCGGTGGCGGCCGCGGCCCGCACGAACAGCCCCCGTAGCTCGGGCAGCATGGCCCCGGCGAGCACGAGCGCTCCCACCCCCATGAGCCCGGTGAAGGTGTCGTCCATGGCGATCCCGTTGGCGCCACCGGGGCCCGAGGGGAACCAGGCCGGGATCACGAAGGTGCCGAGCGCCGAGACGGTGTAGACGCCGGAGTAGAGGGCTATGCCGCCCAGCATGACGCCTACCCCGGCGCGCGCCGCCTGGGCGCGGGGGCCAACCAACCTGGAATAGCCAAAGGCCTCGGCCGCCAGCAGCACGATGGCGGCCATGAAGCTCGGCAGCATCCCGTGCGAGTGGGCAGTTACCACGTTGCCCATGAGCGTGGAGTAGCTCTCCTTTTGCGCCTGGGCCCAGAAGTTCCAACTGATCCCCACCTGGTCGGCTGCGGCCACGAGGCCGAAGACGACCCAGGTCAGGGTCGACACCCCGGTCAAGAAGAAGGCCCAGGTTATCTCTGCCTTGCGGGGGGAGAGCACGGCGCGCCTTTCTGGTACCAGAGCGCAGCTGGCCGCCACCCAGGCGATGTCCACCACGAACAGGGCCGTCACCCCCAAGAGCTCCAGTGTGGCCGGCATGATGACCCAGTAGCCGAAGTCAACCAGGGACGACACGTGGTGCTGGGTCCCATAGCCCAGGACCAAGAAGCCGGCTCCCTCGAACATCGCGACGAGGGCACTGTGGGTGACGAGGTACCTGACCCATGCGTGCAGCACGAAAACCCTTGTGCACAGGATCAGGAAGAGCAAGGCAGACGGGAGCATCAGGGCGTGGTAGAACCACACCTGAGCGGCCGTCAGGTCTCCTCCGTTGCTGGCGCTGAGCCACGGCACGGTGATGAACGAGAGCACCGCCACGAGCACGACCCAGGCCATCAGCAGCCGGACCATGACGGTGGTGAAGTCCAGTGCCGGGCGGGGCCCGCGCTCGTCCAGCCAGGCGGTGGGGCCGTTGCCCGCGCCTGGTGCCGGGGCGGTACCGCTGCTCTGCATTGGTATTGCCATTTGGTTGGTCCCTCCTGTTCTCCAGTTAAAAGGGCGGGCGGCCGGTGGGCGCCCGGTGGCCGGGCAGGCCACGCCTCGCCTGCTCCAGGGCTACGACGAGTGGGGCGGATGTAAGAAGCGGGCTCAGAGGGCGCATGCGAGCACTGTCCCCAAGACGGCGATGAGGTAAGCGGTGATGGCATGGACCAGCCAGGCGGGGGGCCGGGCCCGTCGGGGGGCCAGGGCGGCCGTGCTCGCCAGGGCCAGGGAGGCGCCGGCCACGGGGATGGCCGCCCAGTGCCCGGGGGCGTTGCCCAGGGCGAACAGGGCCCCCGTTGCCAGGGCGCCCATGGCCAGCCCCGAGGCTCCCAACGCAGCCACCAACTGGGGCCGTGACCACACCAGCGGCGCCATCGGGACCCCAGCCGCGGCGTAGTCCTGGCGGTAGCGCAGGGCTATCACCCATATGTGCACCAGGACCCAGGCCCCGGCCATGGCGCCGAGCAGCCAGGCCGCGGCTGAGATAGGCACGGCGACGGCGGCGTAACCGGCCCATAGGGTGAGGGGCGCCACCAGTGACCCCAGCACAACGCTCCATGGCGTGGAACGCTTGGTGAGCCAGCTGTAGACGACCACGTTGTTGGCCAAGCCGAGGCCGAGGAAGACCAGGGGCAAGGGCCCCAGGACGGCGGCTAGGGCCAAACCGCTGGCGCACAGCCCGACGGCCAGGGCCCTGGCTTCGAGAAGGGAGACTTGGCCTGTGACCAGGGGGCGCCGGGCCGTGCGGGGCATCACCGCGTCGATGTCGCGGTCCAATATGTTGGTCCAGCACTCGGCTCCCGCGCTCAGGAGCAGGACGGAAGTTGCCGCCGCCAGGACGCGTAGGATAGGCGCTGGCTTGCCGGCGGCCGCCACCAGGCTGCCCGTCGTGGCCATAAGGGCGAACGTGACCACAATGTGAGGCTTCACGAACGCCAGTACTGCGCGCGCCTTGCGAAGAGCCTTGGCCTCAAGCGTGGCCGGTGGGACAAGCAGCGACGTTGTAGGCCCGTTCACGTGACACTCCAAGCGGGACGAGTGCTCCGTGCAGACGTCCTGGTAAAAAGTGTCGCACTCGCCTGGTGTAGGGCGCAGGGCACAAAGTCCTGGCCGCTCAGGGCGCTTAGCCCGTTATGCCGCCCGGCTTGGCGCCCGTTGTGCCGCCTGGCGCCGGGGCCCGGCGCTCAGGGGCTCAACCCGGGTAGGGGGCCATGGCCTCGGCCAAGGAAATAGCCGCCAGGGCACTGTGGTAGGCCGAGGCCACGTACAGGTCGCTGCCTTCCACCCAGTACAGCCCGGTGTGCAGGCCGTCGCCCGCCATGTCGCATTGGAGCACCCCGGGCCCGGGAGGCAGGGCGTGGTGGGCGAGGTAGCCAAGGATGCTGGCGGCAACTTGGTGCCAGGGGGCGGCCCTGCCGCTGCCCTGGCCGTTGCCCAGGTCACCGGTCAACTGGAACTGCCAGCCCCGGTGAGACCAGGTGACCGCGCAGTCACCGCCTCCGGTGCCGCCCGAGTGCACCTCGGCCACGACGCCCGGGCTCAGCGTGGCTCGAGCCGTCCTCGTGCAGCCAGCCAGGCTGGCCGAAGCGTTGGGCAGGGCCGACACGGCGGTGCGGGCGGTCGGGTACCGGTGGCCCTGGAAGTAGCCGTAGTAGCTGGCCATGGCGCCGCAGCGCCCCGTCCCCACCCCTGGGCTGTTGACCGGCAGGGGGGCGGGGCAGCGGTACAGCGCCACCCCGTAGTACTGGCCGGCGTAGGCCTGGGCCGAGTTGGGGACGCCCCCGGCACTGGGCAGCCAGCGAGGCGCTTCCAGGGGGACGTGGGCGCGGGGGCGGACGTAGGCCATGGCCTCCTGTACCACTTTGGGCCAGTGGGTCGTCGTGGGCGGCGCCTGGGCCGCCCCTGCCAGCGAGCTGGGCGGGGCGAGCAGGTACCAGGCAGCCAGGGCCGTGGCCGCCTTGGCCGCAAGGGACCGGGCCGGTTTGGGCAGTGCCGTCACCTGGCGTCCCATGCAACTAGTTCGCGTACCCCGACGAGCGCACGCATAACCTATACGAACAGAGGTTCGATCTCAGCCCGGGACACGAGGTCGCGCATTTCCTCGTCGGTCGGGCGCGCTAGGCCCTGCTCGAAGAACCGGGACGCAGCGGCCAGCACCCGCGGTAGCAGGCCCATGTCGGCCACACTGTTCAGGAACACCCCGGGGCGCGATAGCACCCAGCTGACCGCCAGGGCGATGTCAGCGGGTTCTTCGAGCGGCTTGTACCAGGAGCTACGGGTGTGGGGCCGGCCGGCCCAGGGGCTGGCCGCGATGGCCTTGATGGTCTGCACCGCAATGGAGCGCTCGGCGCACGTGGCCGCCAGCGCCTCGAAGTTGCGGGCATAGTAGTCGTCCTGCATGGTCACGAAGTTGTAGGGCAGCAGGACCGAGTCGAAGTCGAAGCGTTCGAGGCTCCGGCGATGGGTGGCAGCGACCTGTAGGCCATGGCCCGTGACCCCTATGAAGCGGACCAGGCCCTCGTCGCGGGCAGCAAGCGCGGCCTCCAGCGCACCGCCCGGGCTGAGGGCGACGTCCCAGTCGATGGGGTCGACCAGGTTGTGCAGCTGCCAGAGGTCGACGTGGTCCACCCCCATGCGTTCCAATGACCGCTCGAGCTCTTCCCGGGCCGCGGCCCGGGCCCGCTGGGCCGTCTTGGTGGCCAGGAAGAACTGCCCCGGGGCCCGCCGCAACCATGGCCGCACCCGCAGCTCGGCGTCCCCGTAGCCAGCGGCGACGTCGATGTGGTTGATGCCAAAGCTCATGAGCACCTCGAAGGTGGCATCGGCTTCGGCCTGGCTGGCCGCGTAGAGGGCCGCCCCCCCGAAGACCACCCGGGTGCTGTCGTGCCCGGTGCGCCCGAAGCGGGCCGTCTCAATAACCATACGGCAGTGACTCTAACCTCCTGTGGGTGCCCCCTGTGGGTGCCTGCCCGGGCTCGGGCCGGGCCAGGACTGGGCTACGACGGGCTAGGGCAGCTTGGCCAGCACGTCGGCAGCCGGGACGTCCCGGCCGTCGAGGGGCGGGGGCCCGTCCTGCCTGCCGGCGGGGTCGCCGCCGGGGGCAAAGGCCGCCACGGCCAGCGCGGTCGCCAACGCCCGGAGCAGCTCGCGCAGCTCCCGGGGCAGGGGGAAGTACTCGTCTTCGTCGACGGCGCGCACCTCCTCGACCCCATGGGCAGGGGCCAGACGGCTGATCACCTCCTCGACCAGGGACTCGGGGGCCGAGGCCCCGGCGATCACCCCGACGACCCCCGAGATGTCCTCCGGGAGCTCGCCGGCGCTGTTGACCCGCAGCACCCTCCGGCAGCCGGCAGCCTTGGCCGTGCGCACGAGAGCGGAGGTGTTCGAGGAGTTGGCGCTGCCGATCACCACCATTGTCGGGCAGCGCCGGGCCACGGCTCTCAGGGCAGCTTGGCGGTTGGTGGTGGCGAAGCACAGGTCGCTGCGGCCGGGGACCCAAAGGTCGGGCCAGCGGGCCAGGGCCGCGTCGAGGATGGAGCGCCATTCGTCGACCGCCAGGGTGGTCTGGGCCAGGAAGGCGACCGGCGCCCCGGGTTCGGGCAGGGCGCCCACCTCTTCGGCGCTTTCCACCCGGTGGATCGCCTGGGGGGCCACGGCCATGGTGCCCACCGCCTCTTCGTGTCCTTCGTGGCCGACGTAGACGATGCTGTAGCCCTTGGACGCCCGCAGCTTGACCTCATGGTGGACCTTTGTCACCAGGGGGCAGACGGCGTCGACGACGGCCCCGCCCTTGGCCCTGGCCGCCTGGGCAACTTCGGGGGCCGACCCGTGGGCGGACAACATGAGGGGCCGGCCCGGCGGCACCTCGGCGATGTCGTCCACGAAGACCACGCCCAACTGACGGAAGCGCTCCACCACGACCTGGTTGTGGACGATCTCGTGGTAGCAGTAGACGGGGGGCTCGAACACGCGCACCATCCAGGCCAGCGCCTTGATCGCCATTTCGACCCCGGCGCAAAAGCCACGCGGCGACGCCAGCAGCACCCGTTCCACGTCCACGGTCGACCAACCTACCGCCTGGCTAGGCAGCTGCCCCACCCCTGTGGTGCCGTCCCCCAGCCGGGGCCGGCGCAGCCTGTGACGAACGGCTCTAGGCCTGCTGACCTGGTGCCCTGGGCGGGTGGGGGCGGGACCGGCCAGTGTTCGGCCTAAGATCGGTCGCGAGCGAAGCGGCGCCTCGCGCTGGGACGCGGGCTAGGCCACAGGTACCAAAGGAGAGATCATGCCGGTCAGGGTCGGGATCAACGGGTTTGGTCGCATAGGGCGCAACTTCCTGCGCGCTGTGCTGGCCAGTGGGGCCGACATCGAGGTCGTTGGGGCAAATGACCTGGGGCCCACAGCCACCAACGCCCACCTGCTCAAGTACGACTCCACCCTGGGGGTGCTCCCTCAGGAGGTCAAGTCCTCGGACGACACCATCTCGGTCGGCTCGCAGAGCTTCCGGGTGTTCGCCGAGAAGGACCCCAAGGCGCTTCCCTGGGCCGACCTCGGGGCAGACATCGTGATCGAGTCCACGGGGCGCTTCACCGACGGCCAAAAGGCTGCCGCCCACCTCGACGCCGGCGCCAAGCGGGTCATCATCTCGGCCCCGGCCACCAACGTCGACGCCACCTTCGTGGTCGGGGTCAACGACGCCACCTTCGACCCGGCCAAGCACCGGGTCGTCTCCAACGCCAGCTGCACGACCAACTGCTTCGTGCCCATGATCAAGGTCCTGGACGACGCCTTCGGGGTCGAAAAGGGCCTGATGAACACCATCCACGCCTACACCAACGACCAAAACGTCCTGGACCTGCTGCACAAGGACCTGCGCCGGGCCCGGGCGGCGGCCATCAACATCATCCCCACCACCACCGGTGCCGCCCGTGCCACCAGCCTGGTCATCGAGGCCATGAAGGGCCGCCTGGACGGTATGTCGCTGCGAGTGCCGGTGCCGTGCGGCTCCATCACCGACTTCACCGGGCTGCTCAGCAAAGAGGTCACCGTCGACGAGGTCAACGCCGCGTTCAAGGCGGCCGCCAGCTCCGGCCCCCTGAAGGGGATCGTGGCCTACACCGACGAGCCCATCGTGAGCTCCGACATCGTCGGGTCGCCCGCCTCGTGCACCTTCGACTCCAAGCTCACCATGGCCATGGGCTCGATGGTGAAGGTCTTCGGCTGGTACGACAACGAGTGGGGCTACTCGTCCCGGCTGGTCGACCTGGCCCTGATCGTCGGCCGCGCCTCGTAGGGCCGTGCAGCTCCCCCAGCTGGAGGACCTGCGCCCGGTGGCCGGCAAACGGGTGCTGGTCCGCGCCGACTTCAACGTGCCCATGGCCAATGGCGCCATCACCGACGACCTGCGCATCCGGCTCCCATTGGAGACCATAATGTGGTTGCTCGACGAGGGGGCGGCCAAGGTGACCGTGTGCAGCCACCTGGGCCGGCCCAAGGGCAAGCCGGGCCCCAAGTACGACATGTCCCCTGTCCGGGCGCGGCTGTACGAGCTGCTGAAGGAAAAGGGGGCGGACACCTCCCGGGTCGAACTGCTGGACAACCTCCGCTACAACCCCGGGGAGGAGGCGAACGACCCGGCCTTCGTGCGGGCCTTGGTCGAGGGCCAGGACCTCTACGTGGACGACGCCTTTGGCGCGGCTCACCGGGCCCACGCTTCCATCGTGGGCCCTCCCGCCTGGTTGCCTTCGGCTGCCGGGCGGGTCCTGGCCCGGGAGGTGGAGGTGCTCGACCGCATCTTGCACCGGGCCGAGCGCCCCTTCGTGGCGGTGCTGGGCGGTGCCAAGGTCTCCGACAAGCTGGGCGTCATCGGTGCCCTGCTGTCCCGGGTCGACGCCTTGCTGGTCGGGGGAGGGATGTGCTTCACCTTCCTGGCCGCCCAGGGCCACTCCACCGGGGCGTCGTTGCTTGAAGAGGGCCAGGTTGCCACCTGCCGCCAGCTGCTCGGTTCCGGCAAGCGGATCCTCTTGCCGACCGACCTGGTCGTCCTCTCGCCGGGCGGGGCCTTTGGCCCTGGCCGGGAGCCAAGCGGTGAGGTGCGCCAGGTCGGCGCGGACGTGCCCGACGGCTGGGTGGGCCTCGACATCGGCCCGGGCACGGCGAGCGCGTTCGCCGACGAGGTCGCCGCGGCTGCCACCGTGTTCTGGAACGGGCCGATGGGCGTCTTCGAGGACCCCCGCTTTGCCGCCGGCACTCGTGCCGTTGCTGAGGCCGTGGCGTCCACCAGGGCTTTTTCGGTGGTGGGGGGAGGGGACAGCGCCAGCGCCCTCAAGGCCTTCGGCCTGGACGGCAAGGTGAGCCACGTCTCCACGGGCGGCGGGGCGTCGCTGGAGTTCCTGGAGAAGGGCGACCTGCCGGGACTGGAGGCGCTGCGCCAAGCGGCGGCCCGGCGGGGCTGAGCCGTGGCTGGCCGCAAGCCGCTCATCAGCGGCAACTGGAAGATGAACCACACCCACCTGGAGGCCATTGCGGTCGTCCAGAAGCTGGCGTACAGCCTGTCGCCGGCGGACTACGAGCGGGCCGAGGTCTCCGTGCACCCTGCCTTCACCGCCCTGCGCAGCGTGCAGACGCTACTGGAGGCGGACAACATCCCGATCGCCCTGGGCGCCCAGGACGTGCACCCAGCCGACTCGGGGGCGTTCACCGGCGAGGTGAGCCCGGTCATGCTGGCCAAGCTCAACGTGTCCTACGTGATCGTGGGCCACTCCGAGCGACGCCAGCTGTTCGGGGAGACCGACGAGCAGGTCAACCAGAAGCTCCTGGCGGTGCTCAAGCACCAGATGTCGCCCATCTTGTGCGTAGGCGAGACCCTGGAGGAAAGAGAGGCCGGGCAGACCGAGGCCAAGGTGCTCGGCCAGCTCCAAGCCGGCCTGGCCGGGGTCTCGGCGCAGGCGATGGGACGGGTCGTCATTGCCTATGAGCCCATCTGGGCCATCGGGACGGGGCGCAACGCCAGCCCCGAAGACGCACAGGCGGTGTGCAAAGCGGCCCGCAGCGCGCTGGGCGAGCGCTTCGGCACTGCCGTGGCCGCTCAGGTCCGGGTCCAGTACGGGGGGTCGGTGACCCCGGCCAACATCTCCGCGTTGATGGCCCAAGAGGACATAGACGGCGCGCTCGTGGGGGGGGCGAGCCTCGACGCCGAGAAGTTCGCCCAGATAGTGCGCTGGTGAGCCCCCGGCCCGCCCAGGTGCGGTAGTGAGCTGCCGGGGCCGCTCAGGTGGTGCGCGGGTGGCCCGCAGCCTGTGGGCCGGGGTACCTGCCGGGCCGGTGCTAGCCGGCCCTGGGGTGTGGCGGTTATACTGCTGGGGACGCAACAGTGGTCGCTGGCCGGGCCCAGGGTGTTGCCCTTACGGCGGGGCTGGCGGGAGCTAAGGTCAGCCCATGCAGCGCAGACGGCACACCGCAGGCGGGCAGGGGGCCCGCCTGAGCTGTGCCCTCCGGCGGCTTCAGCTAAGTTACGGCCAGCCCGGCTCACAGGCCGGTGCTGTCCGCAAGGACAGTTTGGAAATGGAAATGGAGGAGGTGCCAGCTAAGTGGTGATCACGTGGGTGGTGATCGCGGTGCACATAGTGCTGTGCGTCACCCTGGTCATCTCGGTCCTCTTGCACAGTGGCAAAGGCGGAGGGCTTTCGGAGATGTTCGGGGGCGGGCTCGGCTCGGCCGCGGCTGCCTCCAGCGTCGTGGAGCGCAACCTGGACCGCTTCACCGTGTTCACGGCCATCGCGTTCGCCTTCACCACGATGATCCTGGCGATCCGCTTGCAGTAAGCACCGGGGGGCAGGTGCAACCCGGTGCCGAGGGGCAACGGCTCGCCAGTTGCGGGCACGTCAACCGCCCAGGAGAGAGGGACAGGAACATGCAACATGACAAGGTTGTCAGGAAGGCTCCGGCTGGGCCGGGGCTGTTCCGGCGGCGGCGAGCCAGAGCAGTAGGGGCCTTCGTGGCCGCCGGGGCCATGGTGGGCATCTCCCTGGCCGGTGCCAGCGTGGCCGCGGCCTCCGGGCCGCAGTACGGCGGGACCCTGCGGCTGATCGGCCAGGGCGATGTCGACCACCTGGACACCGCCAGCGCCTACTACGACGTCACCTGGAAGCTGCTGCGGGCTGTGTCGCGCCAGCTGTACACCTGGCCCACGGCGCCCACCTTCGCGCAACAGGCCCAGGTAGTGCCCGACTTGGCTACAGCCATGCCGCAGATAACCAACGGGGGCAAGACCTACACCATCACCATCCGCCAGGGCGCCATGTGGGACACCAACCCGCCCCGCCAGGTCACCGCGGCGGACGAAGTCCTCGGGATCAAGAGGCTGTGCAACCCGGTGTCACCGACGGGCGCCCCCGGCTACTACGAGCAGACGATCGTGGGCTTCGAAGCCTACTGCAACGCCTTTTTGAGCTTGAAGTCGCAGACCGCGGCGGCCATGGCCCAGTTCATCAAGACCCACAACATCGCCGGGGTCAAGGCCATCAGCGAGCGGACCGTCCAGTTCGACCTTGTCCGCCCGGCCTCGGACTTCCTGGACATCCTGGCGCTGCCCTTCGCCTCCCCGGCACCGGCCGAGTACCTCAACTACGTGCCGGACAGCCCCGCCATGCACGCCCACTTCATCTCGGACGGCCCGTACATCATCAAGAGCTACGTACCGGGCCGCTCGTTCGACCTGGTGCGCAACCCGGCGTGGAAGGCCTCGACCGACCCCATCCGCAAGGCGTACGTGAACGAGATCGTCGTGACCGAGAACAAGAACTCGACTGCCGCCACCGCCCTGCAGCAGATCGAGGCCGGTACCCAGGACATGTTCTGGGACCAGGACGTGCCCACCGCCCAGCTGGCCCACATGGTCGCCACCCATGACCCGGACCTGACCATAGGCCCCCAGGGCAACAACTACATAACCATGAACCCTTACCTGGTCATCAACCTGCTCAGCCCCAACAACGGTGGGGCGCTCAAGAACCTGAAGGTGCGCCAGGCCATGGAGTACGCGATCAACAAGTACGCTGACTCGCAGGCCTATGGCGGGTCGGTGATCTCCGGGATCCTGAACCAGGCCGTGCCGCCCGGGAGCGTGGGCTACATCCCCGGTTTCAACCCGTACCCAGACAACAACGGGCTGGGCAACCCGGCCAAGGCCAAGCAGCTGTTGGCGGAGGCCGGCTACAAGCCTGGCCAGATCACCCTCACCCTCATCTACCGCACCAACACCGTCCACCCCCAGATCGCCCAGAACGACCAAGCCTCCCTGCAGGCAGCCGGCTTCAAGGTGAAGCTGGTCCCGGTCAACTCGAGCGGTGCCTACTACTCCAAGTACCTGGAGAACCCCACTGGCACCAAGGCGGGCGTGTGGGACATCGCCGAGCCGGGCTGGATCCCCGACTGGATGGGCCTGAACGGCCGGGCGGTCATAGAGCCGCTGTTCGACGGGCGCACCTACGGGCCGAACACGGTGGACTACGGCGACTACAACAGCCCCATCGTCGACCGGGACATCGACCTGGCCGAGTCGGCGACCAGCCAGGCGGTCGCCACCAAGTACTGGCAGGACGCCAACCGGCAAGTCATGGCGGACGCGGCCATTGTGCCCGAGGGGGCGCAGAAGACCGCCGTCTACCACAACTCGCGAGTGCAAAACGCCATCTTCTGGTGGGTCGCCCAGGACTACGACCCCACCAACGTCTGGCTGAAGTAACGGGGCTACCGGTGCACAGCCGCGGCGCCCGGCGGGAGTGCCGAGGCTGTGCACCCGGCCACTTCGGGATGGACAGGCGTTGCTGCTGGAGGTAAAGGACCTAGTAGTTTCGTTCCCGACCCCTGATGGCCTGGTGGAGGCCGTCAGGGGCGTGAGCTTCGCGGTCGGTGCAGGCAAGACCCTTGGGGTGGTCGGGGAGTCCGGCTCGGGCAAGAGCGTGACCGCCCAGACGGTCATCGGGCTGACCCGGGGTGCACGGGTGTCGGGCAGTGCCCTGTTCGAAGGACGCGACCTGTTGAAGATGTCCCGGGACCAGCTCCGCCAGGTCCGGGGGTCGAAGATAGGGGTGGTCTTCCAGGACCCGTTGTCCAGCCTGCACCCCTTCTACAAGGTGGGATGGCAGATCGAGGAGGCCATCCGGGCGCACGAGAAGGTCAGCCGGGCTGAGGCTCGCCGGCGGGCGGTCGAGCTGTTGGGGCTGGTGGGCATACCTCACCCGGCGCGCCGGGTCGACGATTACCCGCACCAGTTCTCCGGTGGCATGCGCCAGAGGGCGATGATCGCCATCGCCCTGGCCCTCAACCCCTCGCTGGTCATCGCCGACGAGCCCACCACTGCCCTGGACGTCACGGTCCAGGCCCAGGTCCTGGAGCTGATGAAGCGGCTCCAGGCCGAACTGGGCATGGCGATCATCATGATCACCCACGACCTGGGCATCATCGCGGACATGGCCGACGAGGTCATGATCATGTACGCGGGCAAGGTCATGGAGACCGCTTCGCGCCACGACCTTTACTACGAGCCCCACCACCCCTACACCACCGGCCTGCTCGGGTCGCTGCCCCAGAGCGGGCACGAGGGTGAGCGGCTGGTGCCCATCCCCGGGCAGCCTCCGAGCCTGATCGGGCCACCCCCCGGCTGCCCGTTCTGGCCCCGCTGTGGCTTCGCCATGCCCAAGTGCCGGCTGGAGGTGCCCCCGCTGCGGGCCGTCCCGGGGGCGCCCGGCCATACTTCGGCGTGCTGGCTGCCGCTCGAGCTGACCGGCTACTCGGTGGAGGTGGACGCCGCCCGCCACCTGGCGGCCGTGGCCGAAGGTGCGACGGCCGTGGCCACAGCCAGCGGGGCTGAGGAGGCACAGCCGTGAGCCAGGGGCCCAGGGGCGAAGGGCCCAGGAGCGTTGGGGCCGTGGGCGAGGGTGGCGGGGACCGGCCGGGGGTGCTGCTGGAGCTGCAGGGCGTGACCAAGCACTTCCCGGTCAAGGGGGGTGGCTTCTGGCGCAAGAGCCACGACGCGGTCCACGCCGTCGACGGCGTGGACCTGCAGGTGAGGCGGGGGGAGACGCTCGGGCTGGTGGGGGAGACGGGCAGCGGCAAGTCGACCCTGGCCCGCTGCATGACCCGCCTGCTCCCGCTTACTTCGGGCAGGGTCCTGCTGGACGGCGAGGACATCACCGACCTCAAACGCAGCCAGCTGCGCCCTTACCGCAGGAGGGTGCAGATGATCTTCCAGGACCCCTACGGCTCTCTCAACCCCCGGCGCCGGGTGGGCTCGATCATCGGCGACCCCTTTGCCATCCACAAGGTCGCGGACGGCGCCGAGCGCAAGCGGCGGGTGCAGGAGCTAATGGACCTGGTCGGCTTGAACCCCGAGCACTACAACCGCTTCCCGGCGGAGTTCTCCGGTGGGCAGCGCCAGCGCATAGGAGTGGCGCGGGCGCTGGCCCTGCGGCCCGAACTGGTGGTCGCCGACGAACCGGTGTCAGCGTTGGACGTCTCGGTGCGGGCCCAGGTGGTCAACCTCCTGGCCGACCTGCAGGACGAGCTGGGGCTCACCTACGTCTTCATCACCCACGACTTGTCGGTTGTCCGCCATGTGAGCAACCGGGTGGCCGTGATGTACGTGGGCCAGGTGGTCGAGCTGGCGGACCGCCACGACCTGTACGCTACCCCCCGCCACCCCTACACCAAGGTGCTGCAGTCGGCCATACCCGTGCCTGACCCCGAGCAGTCCGAACGCCGGGCCCGGGTGCAGGCCAGCGGGGAGCTCCCCTCGCCCATCAACCCGCCGAGCGGCTGCCGGTTCCATCCTCGGTGCCCCAAGGCCCAGCCCATCTGCGCCCAGGTCGTGCCGCGCCTGGAAGTGAAGTTCCAAGATCCCCCCAGCCACCTGGCGGCGTGCCATTTCCCCTTGGCCGACGGTGAGGAGCTGCCCAGGGCTGAGGCTGGGGACGTAGCCCGGGTAGGCCCCGGCGACGGGGACAGGAGGGCAGGGTGAGCACCTTCGGCGAGCTGGTGGAGGAGGTCGCCCAGGAGCCCCAGCTGGGCGCCGCGGGCTACGAGGCTGGCGTCATCGAGGCCAAGGGCCCCTGGAGGTTGGCCTGGGACCGCCTGCGCCACGACCGGGTGGCCATCGGCTCGTCGGTCGTCATAGTGCTGATCGCCGGCATGGCCGTTTTCGCCCCCCTGGCCTCCGCGCTGACCGGCCACGGCATGGACGCCCAGTACCACCTGACCGGCCTCACCTCTGCCGGCGTACCGGTCGGGCCACGGGCACATTTCCCGTGGGGGGCCGACGAAGAGGGGCGGGACATCTTGGTCCGTGTGTTCTACGGAGCACGCATCTCCCTGCTCGTGGGCGTCAGCTCGGCTGCCCTGGCGGTTGCCGGGGGCGTCGTCCTCGGCATGCTGGCCGGCTTTTTCGGTGGCGTGGTCGACACTGCCCTGGCCCGGTTGTTCGACGTGGTGCTGGCGATGCCCTACCTCGTCTTCGCGCTGGCCTTGGTGGCTGCCATCGGCGGCCAGGGCGGCATCCTGATCGACATCGCCGTGATCTCGTTCTTTTCCTTCGGCGCCGTGGCCAGGATAGTGCGGGGGCAGGTGCTGTCCATCAAGGAAAAGGAGTACATCGAGGCGGCTCACTCGCTCGGGGCCGGGTCGTTGCGGGTGATGTTCATCGACATATTCCCCAACCTGCTCGCCCCGGTCATCGTGTACTTCAGCCTGCTGGTGCCGTCTTCCATCGTGTTCGAGGCCACGCTGGCCTTCTTGGGCCTGGGCGTCCCCCCGCCCACCCCGGACTGGGGGAGCATGCTGCAGGAGGCCATCAACTGGTACAACCCGGCCTGGTGGTACGTGGTGTTCCCGGGCGGGGCCTTGCTGGCGACCACGCTGGCGTTCAACCTCCTCGGTGACAGCGTGCGGGACGCCTTCGACCCCCGCTACAACCGCCTCTTTGCCCGGGAGACCGAGTAGCTGTGGCCCGGTTCCTGGCCCGGAGGGTGCTGCTGGGCGTGGTCGTGCTGTGGGTGGTGGCGAGCGTCATCTTCATCTTGTACTTCGTCACCCCCAACGACCCGGCCCGGGTCATCGCCGGCAAGGAGGCGACGGCCCAGACCCTGGCGGCTATCCGGCACCACCTCGGCCTGGACCGGCCGCTCATCGACCAGTACGGCAGCTTCCTGTGGCGGTACCTGCAGGGCAACCTGGGCTACTCCTACTACAACTCCGAGCCGGTCAGCACCATCATCGCCCAGGACCTCCCGGTCACCGCCTCGCTGGCGGTGGGGGGGGCCATCATCTGGCTGGTGCTGGGAGTGCTGGCCGGCGTGCTGGCCGCCCGCCGGCCCCGGTCGCTGGCCGACCGGACGGTCACCTCGGTGGCCCTGTTCTTCTACTCGATGCCCACTTTCCTGCTCGGGCTCCTGGCCCTGACCATCTTCTTTTACTGGCTGCACATCGAGGGCATTGACATCTTCGCCCCCCCTGGCTATGTCGGCCTGTCGCAGAGCGTGAGCGGCTGGTTCTCCCACATGGTGCTGCCCTGGTTGACCCTGGCCCTGGTCACCGCGGCCATATACGCCCGCCTGACGCGCGGTTCGATGCTGGACGTGCTGGGTGAGGACTACATCCGCACGGCTCGGGCCAAGGGCCTCTCCGAACGCCGCGTCATCTACCGCCACGGGCTGCGGGCGGCCATCACCCCGATCGTGACCGAGTTCGGGATCGATGTCGGCACCCTCCTCGGCGGCGTGATCGTGACCGAGAGCGTCTACGGCCTGCCGGGGCTGGGCTCGCAGATCCTGAACTCGGTGACCGACGGCGACCTGCCGGTGACCATGTCCATCGCCATCCTGGCCGCGGCTTTCGTGGTCGTTGCCAACATCCTGGTCGATGCCATCTACGCGCTCATCGACCCGCGGGTCCGGCTGAGCTGACGACGTGCCCGTAGCGCCCGGGGCCCGCCCATGACCCGCCGGGGCTGGGCACTTTTCATCAGCCTCGGCCTCATATGGGGCCTGCCCTACCTGCTGATCCGCGTCTGCGTGCGGGAGGTGAGCCCCGCCTTTTTGGTGTTCGTCCGCACCTCGCTCGGCGCCGCGCTGTTGGCCCCCTTCGCGTGGAGGGCCGGGGCCATGGCCCAGCTGCTGAGGCACTGGAGGGCCCTCGTCAGCTACACCTTGGTCGAGATCGCCGTCCCTTGGTGGTTCCTGTCCGCTGCAGAGGAGAAGGTCACCAGCTCGCTGTCGGGGATGCTGATCGCGGCCGTCCCGCTGGCCGGCGCGGTGATCGCCAAGGTCACCGGGACCGACCGCCTTGACCGGCGCCGGGCCAGCGGCCTGGGCCTGGGCCTGGTCGGGGTCGGGACCTTGGTGGGCTTCGACGTGGGGGCGCCCGACCTGCTGGCGACCAGTTCGTTCTTGCTGGTCGTCACCGGCTACGCGCTGGGGCCCTGGGTGCTCTCCCGCTACTTCTCCGGGCTGCCCGGGATCGTGGTGGTCGAAGGCTCGTTGTTGCTGGCGGCGCTGGCCTACCTGCCGGCGGCAGTGGCCCAGCACCCCGCCACGGTGCCCTCGACGGACGTGCTCGCTTCCCTGGCCGGGCTGGGGGTGTTGTGCACCGCAGTGGCGTTCGTCATCTTCTTCGAGCTGATCGGTGAGGTTGGGCCCATGCGGGCGACGGTCGTCACCTACCTCAACCCCGCCGTCGCCGCTGTCCTGGGGGTGGCGGTGCTGGGCGAGCACTTCGGCCCGGCCATGGGTGCCGGCTTCGTCCTGGTGCTGGGGGGGTCGTTCCTGGCCACCCGGCCGCTGCGCCCTCGGCGCCCGGCAGGGGTGGGGGAGGCTGCGTTGTTGGCCCAGCCGCTGCCCGCCCGGGAGCCGTAGGCCTTGCCCCCGGCCGCTCGCGGTTACCGGGAGGGCTTGTCACGCCGAGGGCCGCGCCTGTGGGGAGCCGCCGTCGTCGCGCTGGCCTGGCTGGCGGCAGCCGGTGGGGGCACAGCTTCAGGGGCCGGGCCGGCGCCAGGTCATGGGGCGGGGCCCCTCCCGGCCGCGGCTGCTGGCGGCCGGGGGAGCGGGGGCGCCGGCGCCACCGTGACCTCCAGTACCGTCCCGGGGGGGCAGGTGGCCTACGACCCCAACGCGTTCGCCCGTTTCGCGGTCGGCCCCCAACCGGCCAACTGGGACATCCATGCCGCGGCGGCTGCCCCATGGCGCCGGACGCTGGGCCAGGTGCTGGCCCAGGTCTGGCCGTCGGCGTTCTGGCTGCTGCCCAACGGGACCTTCCAGCTCAACACCTCTCTGTTGACCTCCGCCGAGGAGGTCCGCAGCCGGCCTCAGGTGGTGGTGTACCACCTCAACCCGCGTGCTGTCTGGTCGGACGGGACGCCGGTCACTTACCAGGACTTCGTCTACAACTGGGAGGCCCAATCGGGCCGGGGCCGCTTCAGGGACAAGGGAGGGGCAGCGTTCAAGCCCCTGGACGCGGCCGGCTACGACCGCATCGCCTCCGTGTCGGGCACCCCGGCTGACCCCTATACGGTGACGGTCACCTTTTCCTCCCCCTACCCAGGCTGGCAGTCGCTGTTCAGCTACCTGATGCCGGCCCACGTGGCCCGGGCGGTCGGCTTCGACCATGGCTTCACTGACCCGGTGGCCGACTTGGTGTCCGGCGGGCCGTTCCTGGTGGCCGAGCTCCAGCCGGGCTACTCGTTGGAGCTGGTGCGCAACGCTAGCTACTGGGGCCCCCCGGCCAACCTGGCCACGGTCACCTACTACTTCATGCCCAGCGCGGCCGAGACCGAAGACGCCCTGGCCGCCGGTGAGCTGGACGTGGCCACGCTGCTGGCCCAGCCCGGCCCCTACCAGGCCCTGCAGGCGGCCGGGGGGCTGGCCCTGCAGGTGGTGGCGGCCAGCTACTACGAAGACTTGGACTTCAACGAGCGTTCCCAGCCGTTCTCGCGCGCCGTGGTGCGCCGGGCGGTGATGGCGGCGCTGGACCGGAGCGCAATGGCCGGGGCCCTGTACGCGCCCTACCGGTTGCCCGGGGCCCCGGTCGAAGACCGCGCTTACCTGCCCGGCCAGCCAGGCTACGCGGCGGATGGGACGGGCTACGACAAGGCTGAGCCGGCCCGCGCCCTGGCGTTGCTCGAAGGCGCCGGCTACATCAGTTCCGGCCACACCCTGCACACCCCCGGCGGCTTGCCGGTCGTGCTGAGGCTGTCGGTCGACCCCGGGGACCCGGTCGCCGAGCAGCTGGCCCAGCAGGTGGTCAGCTCCTGCGCGGCCATCGGCATCGCGGTGAAAGTGGCCTCCGCTCCCCCGAGCGCAGGGCCACTGGCGGGTGGGGCAGGTGGGCGGCCCGCCCCCGGGTGGCAGATGGCCATCGAAGAGAGGCAGGTCCCGGTGCTCGCCTCGGCCCTGGCCAGCCGGTACGAGACCGGCGGGCCCAGCAACCTCGACGGCTACTCCAGCCCCGCCATGGACGCCTTGCTCAGGCAGGCGGCAACCGCCAGTGGGCCTCGGCGGCTCGCCATCTACGGCCAGGTTGACGCTCTGGCCTGGCAAGACGCGGCCGACATGCCCCTCGTGGCCGTCCCTGTGCTGGTGGCGGCCAACCCTGGGCTGTTGAACCTGCAGGTGGGCCCCTACTTCAGCCAGGTGGCCTGGGACGAGCAGTACTGGGGGTTCAAGGCGAGCTGATGCGGCCGGGGCCGTGCTTGCACAGGCCCTAACCTCTCTTGGCATGGGGCTTGTGTCCGAACTGTTCGACCCGAGCGCCTGGCGGCCGGTGGAAGGCTTCCAGCTCGAGCTCGAGGACGTGACCTACCACCGGGCCCGGGCGCACGGCACGGTCCGGGTGGCCATCAACCGGCCAGAGGTCCGCAACGCCTTCCGGCCCCGGACCGTGGACGAGCTGCTGGCCGTGCTGGACCACGCCCGCCGTAGCCCGGACGTGGGCTGCGTGCTGCTCACCGGCAACGGCCCTTCGCCCAAGGACGGTGGTTGGGCCTTCTGCTCGGGTGGGGACCAGCGGGCCAGGGGGCCGTCGGGGTACCAGTACGACGACGAGGGCCACCACTGGGGCACTGGGCACCACCGGGACGAGGGCCACGACCAGGAGGGCGACGGCCGCCACCACGGGGGCCAGGCTGGCCAAGCCCCCGGGGGGCAGCGGGCGCGGCGGGCAGGCATGGGCCGGCTCCACATCCTCGAGGTCCAGCGCCTCATTCGCTTCATGCCCAAGGTCGTGATCGCCGTGGTCCCCGGCTGGGCCGCGGGCGGGGGCCACAGCCTCCATGTCGTGTGCGACTTGACCCTGGCCAGTGCCGAGCACGCCCGGTTCCGCCAGACCGACGCCGAAGTGGCCAGCTTCGACGGTGGTTTCGGGTCCGCCTACCTTGCTCGCCAGGTGGGCCAAAAGCGGGCGCGCGAGGTGTTCTTCCTGGGCCGGACCTACAGCGCCCAGGAGGCTTACGACATGGGGATGGTCAACGCCGTCGTGCCCCATGAGTCGTTGGAACAGGTCGCGCTGGCCTGGGCGGCAGAGGTGAACCGTAAGAGCCCTACCTCGGTGCGGATGTTGAAGTACGCCTTCAACCTGCTCGACGACGGCCTGGTGGGCCAGCAGCTGTTCGCCGGCGAGGCCACCCGCCTGGCCTACATGACCGAGGAGGCGGCCGAGGGGCGGGACGCGTTCTTGGGGAAACGCCCCCCTGACTGGTCGGCTTTCCCCTGGTACTACTGATGGGGCGGTACCTGTCGGCCGAGGCGGTCATTGCCCTGGCCCGCCGGCCTTCGCTGTGGCTGGCCGCCGCCCGGCTGGCGCGGGCGATGGTGGCGCCTGGGTGGTGGAAAAGGCGGCCTTGGTTGCCCCTGCCTTCTCGCCCGTACCTCCAGTTCCGGTTGCAGGCCATGTACGGGCCGGGCGGTGGCCGCTTGACGGGCGAGGAGCTGGTCGGCTACCTGCAATGGTGCCAGGAGGTGCGCGCTTGTCGGCTAAGGTCGTCTCATGCCCGCAGTTGGAAGCCAGAGAGCCGCCGCGGGTAGCCCCTTCCCTATATACCGGGCACGGCCATAGGGCGAGGCCATGTCGAGAGCGCTCGTCCTCAATGCCACCTACGAGCCGCTCTGCGTGGTGCCTGCCCGTCGTGCCCTGCTGCTGGTCCTGCAGTCCAAAGCCGAGCTTTTGGCGGCCAGCGGCCGGGTCGTGCGTTCCGCCCGCCTCGTGGTGGACGAGCCCTCGGTGGTGCGGCTCTCCTATTTCGTCCGGGTACCTCACCCTGCCCACGTCAGCCTCAACCGGCGGGCTGTGTTCGCCCGGGACGGGCACCGCTGCCAGTACTGCGGTGAGCAGGCCGAGAACATCGACCACGTCGTGCCTCGGTCACGGGGCGGGCGGCACTCCTGGGACAACGTGGTCGCCGCCTGCCGGCGCTGCAACGCCCGCAAGCGCGACCACTTGCTCGAAGAAAGTGGCATGAGGTTGCTCCGCCAACCGCGCGTCCCCCGGGGCCGGGCCTGGGCACTGGCCGCCCTGGGGGCTGTGCTGCCCGATTGGGAGCCCTACCTGGGCCTGGCGCGGCCCGCTCTGGCCGATGGCAACGGGCACGGGCCAGCCGGCGGGGGCGGCCGGGTGCTGGACCTGGCGGCAGGTAACCAGGCGGCAGCCCTGTCCGCCTGAGGCCCTGAGGAGCCGGGCAGGGGCAGGCGGAGCGGGCAGGGCCATGGCGAGCGGTCCGACGGCGCACGGGCCGGCGGTAGGTGCGCCGGCGGTAGGGGCGCCGCCCGCCAGTGGGTCCCCGGCGGGCGGGCCGGCTTGGGAGGTGGTGCACCAGCGGGGCCGGGTGCGCGAGCTCCACGAAGGTTTGGGCCCCCGTCTGGCCTCCGCCGTGGGACGAGGGGCGCGGGCTGTCAGCGTGCTCGAGCCGACCGACCGGGCAGTGGTGGTCGGCTCCGCCCAGCCCCTGGCCCACGTCGACTTGGCCCGGTGCTCGGCTGCCGGGGTGGACGTGGTCCGCCGGCGCAGCGGAGGTGGGGCGGTGCTGGTGGAACCAGGTTCGATGGTGTGGGTGGACGTGGTGGTGCCTGCGGGTGACCCCCTGTGGTGCGCGGACGTGGGCCGGGCGACTTGGTGGCTGGGGGAGGCCTGGGTTGCCGCGCTGAGCGGGGCCGACGAGGCTCCCGTGGCGACCGGCGCGAGCGGGGCCGACGGGGCGGGCTTCAGCGTGTGGAGAGGCCCCCTCCAGCGCCGCCCCTGGTCTGAGCGGGTTTGTTTTGCCGGCCTGGGGCCGGGTGAGGTCGTCCGGTCTGGTACCGGTACGAAGGTGGTGGGCATTTCCCAACGCCGGGTACGAGGGGGGGCGGCCTTCCAGTGCGCCTGCCTGCTGCGCTGGCGCCCGCACCGGCTGGTCGAGCTGTTGGCCCTTTCCCCCGCGGACCGGGCCCGAGCGGGACCGGAGCTGGCAACGGTGGCCGGGGGGGTGGGCGCCGGGCAAGCGCCCGATGTCCTGGGCCGGTTCCTGGCGTCGCTGCCCTGAGGGCTACCCCGGGTCGGGCCGAGGGGGCGGTCCTTCCGGCTCTTCGCGTGGTGGCCGGGCCAGGGGTGGCCAGCCGGAAGGTTGGGTAGGGAGGCTGTAGCGGTGCACGAAGACAGCAGGCATAGCGACGCCAGGGGGACAGCGGCGCGGGCAGGGCAGCCCGGGGGCGCCGGTGAGAGCGGCTGGGCGCGCCAGCCGGCAGGCGGCCTGGCCCACCCGCGAGCAGGCGGCCCAGGTGTGGGCAGCCTGGCGGTACTGACCGCCTCGGGCAGGGTCACCCTGGCCGGTGAGGACATGGCCGCCCGCCTGGGGCTGGGCCCGGAGGAACTGGTCGGGCAAGACCTGCTCGGGTTTGTCGAGGCTGACGAGCGGCCAGCTGCCCGCCAGGTGCTGCGTCGCGCCCGCCGTACGGGGAGGGTGCCGGCCGCCCTGTGGTGGGCCCGGGGTGCGGGCGGGCGGCGCCTACGGTTGGCTTTGCAGCCATGGAGCCTGGTGGGCCCAGATGGCGAGCGGCTCTACGTGGTGGGCGTCCGGGCCCGGGCCAAGCCGGTCGGGGAGAACGAACGCCAAGCCCTCCTGGCAGCCATGGCCGAGGAGTCCGAGCAGGCGATGATCTGCTCGGGCCCCGACGGAGTGGTCCGGGTGTGGAACCGCGCCGCCGAGGAGCTCTGCGGCTGGGCCGAGAGCGAGGTAGTCGGCTTGAGCCTGGACGTCTTGGCCCCCCCTGAGCAGCAGGCAGAGGCGAGGGAACTGGTGGCACGGGCGTGGGCGGGCGAGGTGGTATCGGGGGTCGAGACGGTGCGGGCCAACAAGGACGGCACCCGGATCGAGGTCTCCGTGAGCCTGGCGCCGCTTCGTGACCGGTGGGGACAGGTGACCGCCGTTTCCCAGGTGGTACGGGACATCACCCAACAAAAGGCGTCCGAGCGTGCCCTCGCCTACCAGGCGCTGCACGACCCGCTGACCGGGTTGCCCAACCGGGCCCTGCTCGAGGACCGCATGAGCCACGCCCTGGAACGCTGCCGGCGGGAAGGCCGTGGCATCGGGGTCGTCTTTTTCGACCTGGACCACCTGAAGACGGTCAACGACACCGCTGGCCACCAGGTGGGCGACGAGCTCCTGCGGGCGGTGGCCAGCCGTATGCGCCGGTCCCTGCGCAGCATGGACACGGTGGCGAGGATGGGGGGCGACGAGTTCGTGGTGCTGTGCGAGGACATCGACGACGACAGCCAGCTCGAGACCATCGTGTCCCACGTGATGGCAGCCTTTTCGGGACCAGTGGTGCTGGCTGACCGCCAGCTTTGGGTGAGCATGAGCGCCGGGATGGCCCGGGGCGGCCCGTCGTCGTCGGTCACCCAACTGCTCAGCCAGGCGGACGCGGCCATGTACCAAGCCAAAGAACGCGCCCGGGGGAGCGTGGCCCGCTATGACCCGAGCACCCAGAGCTACCTGGAGAAGAAGGCCGAAGGGTCGCGCCTTTTGCACCTGGCCTTGGAGGCCCGTCACTTCGTGCCTTACTACCAGCCGGTGGTCGACCTCCACACTGGGGCCGTGGTCGGGGCGGAGGCCTTGGTGCGCTGGGAGGACCCGGTGCTGGGCACCAGCGAGGCCAAGGACTTCGTGCCTCTGGCCGAAGAACTGGGGCTTATCGCCGACATCGGTGAGTCGGTGCTGGAGCACGCGGCCAACGAACTGCGGGGCTGGCGCCAGCGCTGCCCCGAGTTCACCGTGTCCGTCAACGTCTCCGCCCTGCAGCTGCGAGAAGGCCGCCTGCTGTCGGCGGCCCACCGCATCGTGGAAGCGGGCGCAGAACCTGGTGCCATAGTGCTCGAGATCACCGAGTCGGCCCTGATGGGGGACGCGCCGGCCAGTGCCGAAGTGCTGGCCAAGCTCCGGGACCAAGGTTTTGGGATCGCCATAGACGACTTCGGCACCGGCTACAGCTCGCTCGCCTACTTGAAACGGCTGCCGGCAACCTCGATCAAGGTCGACCAGACCTTCACCTCCCACCTGCCCGACCCCCAGGACCTGTCGGTCGTCATGGCCATATTGGCCATCGCCGACTCCTACGGGCTGTCCGTGGTGGCCGAGGGGGTCGAGACCGAGCGTCACGCCGCGATCCTGCGTGAGCTGGGCTGTGCCCAGGGGCAGGGTTACTACTTCGGCAGGCCCGTCCCCGCGGCCGAGCTCGACTTGCGGCCACCGGGGCCGGCAGGTGAGGGCCGGCTGGCCAAGGGGGGCAGCAACCTGCGAGGCGCGGGCGCAGGGGTGGCGGGCGGCGCGTAGCGGCCTGGCCGTCTCCTAGCATCGAGGTCAGCATGGCCACCGACCCGCTGCGCGCCCGAGCCAAGGCCAACCGCCGTCGAGCAGTGTCGCTGGTGGCCGTCTCTTCGGTGCCCCTGGGCCTGGTGGTGGGCCTGCTGGTCTGGTTCTACGTGGGGTGGGCCGAGGGCCTGGGGGCGTTCGTGGCTGCCAGCATCGTCCTGGCGTTGGCCATGTGGTGGGCGGCCGAGCCCCTGGCCCGCAGGGCGACGGGAGGCCAGCCGGCTGACCCTGCCGTGCGTTCCCACGCCCGTTTGCTCAACTTGGTCGAGGGCCTGTGCGCCACCGTGGGCGTGCGCCGGCCCGAGGTGAGGGTGCGCCCGGCGGAGGGGCTCAATGCGGCCGTGTGCGGGCGCCGCCGGAGGACGGCGACCCTGGTCGCGACCCAAGGTTTGCTCGACGAACTGGACCGGGTCGAGCTGGAAGGGGTCGTTGCCCAGCTGCTGACCCGCGTCCGGGCCAACGACATGGTCCCGGCCACCGTGACCGTCGCCACGCTGGGCATCGGGGCGACCCTGCTGTCGCCCCCCGAGCCCGTCACTGCCATGGACCGGGCGGCCATGAGCTTCACCCGTTACCCGCCCGGGCTCATCAGCGCGCTGGAAAAGATGGAGGCCAAGGGGACCACGGTGAAGGGGGTCTCCCGGGCCGCCGCTCATTTGTGGTTCGCTGACCCCGGCACCCGTCCCTCCCAGACGTCCCTGGCCGACCGCATCGCCGCCCTCCGGGAGCTGTGAGGCCCGTCGGCCGGTAGGGTGCCCCGCGGCCCGCTAGGGTGCCCCGCCGGTCAGGTAGGATGCGGGCTATGGCAACTGAACCGGCATCAGGGCGGCGGACAGGGACGGACCTGGTCAAGCGGGGGCTGGCCACCCAGCTGCGGGGCGGCGTGATCATGGACGTGGTCACCCCTGAGCACGCCAAGATCGCCGAGGACGCGGGCGCGGTTGCCGTCATGGCGCTCGAACGGGTCCCGGCCGACATCCGCCGCGACGGGGGCGTGGCCCGCATGAGCGACCCGGCCTTGATCGAGGCCATCAAGGCGGCGGTGACCATCCCGGTCATGGCCAAGGCCCGGATCGGGCATTTTGCCGAGGCCCGGGTGCTCGAGGCCCTGGGCGTCGACTACATCGACGAGAGCGAGGTGCTCACACCGGCCGACGACGAGCACCATATCGACAAGTGGCAGTTCACGGTGCCCTTCGTGTGCGGTGCCAACAACTTGGGGGAGGCGTTACGGCGCATTTCCGAAGGTGCGGCGATGATCCGTTCCAAAGGTGAGGCGGGCACCGGGGACGTGAAGGAGGCGGTGCGCCACCTGCGCCAGATCCTGGGGGACATCCGCAAGCTGGCCCAGGCCGCCTCGTCGGAGATCTACAGCTGGGCCAAGCAGTTGCAAGCCCCGGTGGAACTGGTCCGGGAGGTGGCAGACACCGGCGAGCTGCCGGTGCCGTTGTTCTGCGCGGGCGGCATCGCCACCCCGGCGGACGCGGCGCTGGTCATGGAGCTGGGGGCGCAGGCCGTGTTCGTCGGCTCGGGCATCTTCAAGAGCTCGGACCCGCCCCGTTTTGCCCGCGCCATCGTGGAGGCCACCACCCACTTCAAAGACCCCCAGATCGTGGCCAAGGTGAGCCGAGGCCTGGGGGAGGCCATGCGGGGCCAGGAGGCCGGGGCGGTCGAGGTGCGCTTGTCTGAGCGGGGCTGGTAGCGATGGGAAAGGTGCCCCCAGGTGGTGCTGGCGGTGGTGCGCGGCGAGGGCCGGCCCGTCGGCGTCCTGGCCCTCCAGGGGGACTTCCGCGAGCACGTAGAGCTGCTTAGGCGCCTGGGGGCGCGCCCGGTCCTGGTGCGCCTGCCGGCGGACCTGGCCGCGGTCGAGGGCCTGGTCATCCCTGGGGGCGAGTCCACGGCCATGTCCGTGCTGCTGCAGGCCTCGGGGTTGTACGAGCCCCTGGCGGCCCGCCTGCAGGAGGGCATGCCTGCCCTGGGGACCTGCGCGGGCATGATCCTGCTGGCCAGGGAGGTCCTCGACGGCCGGCCCGACCAGTGCCACCTCGGTGCCATCGACATCTCCGTGCGCCGCAACGCTTTTGGGCGCCAGCGGGAGTCGTTCGAGGCCGACCTGGAGGTGAGCGGCCTGGCTGGCCCCCTGCACGCGGTCTTCATCCGCGCCCCCGTCGTGGAAAGGGCGGGCCCCCAAGTCGAAGTGCTGGCCCGGGTGGACGGCCGGCCGGTACTGTGCCGGCAGGGCCCGGTGCTGGTGAGCGCGTTCCACCCCGAGCTGGCGGGCGACCCGCGCCTGCACCAGTGGTTCCTGCAAAGCCTCACCCAAAGGAAGGAAAATGTCCGGGCATTCTAAATGGGCCACCACCAAGCACAAAAAGGGAGCCTTGGACAAGGCCCGTGGCAAGCTGTTCGCCAAGCTGATCCGGCAGGTCGAAGTGGCGGCCCGCGAGGGCGGGGGGGACCTGGACGCCAACCCGACCCTGCGGACCATGTTCCAAAAGGCCAGGGACGCCTCGGTGCCCCTGGACACGATCGAGAGGGCCATAAAGCGGGGTACGGGCGAGCTGGAGGGCGTCCGCTACGAGCACGTGACCTACGAGGGGTACGCTCCCTGCGGGGTGGCGGTGATCGTCGAGTGCCTGACGGACAACCGCAACCGGACGGGAGCGGACATCCGTTCCATCTTCACCAAGAACGGTGGGTCCATAGCCGAACCGGGCGCGGTGTCCTGGCAGTTCGAGCGCAAGGCCATCGTGGTCGTGCCCCACGGGCCGGGGGTCAACGAGGACGACCTGATGCTGGTGGCGGCCGAGGCCGGGGCCGAGGACGTACGCGACAACGGCGACGGCTGGGAGGTGGTTGCCCCTCCGGCCCAGCTGGCGGCGGTCCGTTCGGCCATCGAGGCGCAGGGGTGGGCGGTCTCGTCGGCCGACCTGGCCATGGTGCCTTCGCAGTCGGTCCCCATCGACAACGAGCCCGACGCCCGCAAGGTGCTGAGGGTGATAGACATCCTCGACGACCACGACGACGTGCAGTCGGTGTGGTCCAACTTCGACATCCCCGACTCGGTGATGGAGATGGTCGAGGTCTGAGGCCGGCGCGGGTCCACCGCCGGCCCCGGCGGCCCTGCTAGGCTCACGAACTAATGTTCGTCGTAGGCATAGACCCCGGGCTGTCCCGGTGCGGCTACGGTGGGGTGCGCCAAGAGGGCGGTGCCAGCCCAGTGGCGGTGGCGGCCGGGGTGCTGACCACGTCGCCCAGCTCCGCCCTGCCCGAACGGCTGGCGTCGCTGCTGGGCCAGCTGCGCCGCCTCCTCTCCCAGTGGCGGCCGGACGTGGTGGTGGTGGAGCGGGTGCTGTTCCAGGTCAACGCCCGGACTGCCATGTCGGTCGGCCAGGCCAGCGGCCTGGCCCTGGCCGCGGCGGCGGAGGTGGGGGTGCCGGTGGTGCAGTACAGCCCCAACGAGGTGAAGCAGGCGGTCACCGGCTGGGGCGGGGCCGGCAAGCCACAGGTCCAACGCATGGTGCAGGCCTTGCTCCACCTGCCCGAGAGGCCGTCCCCAGCTGACCAGGCCGACGCCCTGGCCCTGGCGCTGTGCCACCTGGCCAACGCCCCCCTTCTCGCCGCCGCGGCCGCAGCTGCCAGGGCCGAGGTGGCCAGGTGATCGGCTCGCTCCGGGGCGTGGTCCTGGAGCGGCTGCTGCGGGGGGACCATCAAGCCGAGCTGCTGGTCGAGGCGGGGGGAGTGGGCTACCGGGTGGTGGTGCCCGCCGGTGCGGCGGCGAGGGCAGGGGAGATGGGCGGCCCCACGTTCTTGCACGTCCACACCCACGTGCGGGAGGACGCCATAGTCCTGTACGGCTTCCCCTCCCGGGAGGAAAGGGAGTGCTTCGAGCTGCTGCTGGGGGCCCACGGGGTGGGCCCGGCGGTCGCCCTCGGCTTGCTCTCGGTGCTCTCGCCCGGGGCGTTGCGCCGGGCCGTGCTCAACCAGGACGCTGACGCCCTTAGCCTGGTGCCCGGCATCGGCAAGAAGACGGCGGCGCGCCTCATCATGGAGCTCGGCCCCCGTTTCGAAGCCAGCGAGCTCGGCAACGGCGCCACCGGCTGGGAGGCCGCCGGGGCCAACCTGGGGGGCGAGGGCAGGCCACCAGGAGCCGGGCCCCACGAAGCCAGCGCCAACGACCGGGCTGCCCAGCGCGATGAAGTGCGGGCGGCGCTGGTGGGGCTCGGCTACGGCCCAGAAGAGGTGCGCCAGGCCCTGGCCCGCCTGCCCGCTGAAGGGGGTACGGCCGAGCTGTTGAAGCACGCGCTGCGTGAGCTGGCAGGTGCCCGGTGAGGGGGCAGGACGCGGGGCGGAGGCCAGCCGCCGGGCCAGCCGGCGCCGAGGCTGGGCTGGGGCCGCTGGCCGCCAGCAGCGCCAGTGCCTACGTGGCCGACGGCCAGGGGCCTGAGGCCCGGTTGCTCGCCCCTCAGGCGGGCCCCACGGAGCAGGCTGAAGAGGTGACCCTGCGGCCCCGCCGGCTGGCCGAGTTCGTGGGCCAGCCCCAGCTGAAAGAGCACCTCGGCATCATGGTCGAAGCCGCCCGTCGTCGGGGGGAGCCAGCCGACCACATGCTGTTCGCCGGCCCACCTGGGCTGGGCAAGACCTCCCTGGCCGGCATCGTGGCCAACGAGATGGGCGCCGGGCTGCGGGTGACGTCCGGCCCTGCCCTGGTGCGAGCCGGCGACCTGGCTGCCTTGTTGACCAACCTCAACCCGGGCGACGTGCTGTTCGTGGACGAGATCCACCGCCTGGCCCGCCCGGTCGAGGAGATCCTCTACCCGGCCATGGAGGACTTCCAGCTGGACATCGTACTGGGCAAAGGGCCGGCGGCGCGCAGCATACGCCTCGAGCTCCCTCGCTTCACCCTGGTCGGGGCCACCACCCGGACCGGCCTCATCACCGGGCCGTTGCGGGACCGCTTCGGCTTTGTCGCCCGCCTCGACTACTACGACGTGGCCGACTTGGAGGCGATCGTACGGCGTTCGGCCGGGGTGCTGGCCGTGGACGTGGACCCAGCCGGCGGTGCCGAGATCGCCCGGCGTTCCCGGGGCACTCCCCGCATCGCCAACCGCCTGCTGAAGAGGGTGCGCGACTACGCCGAGGTGAGAGGCGAGGGCAAGGTGGACCTGGCCGTGGCCCGCTCCGGCCTCCAGCTTTTCCAGGTTGACGAGCTGGGGCTGGACAAGGTCGACCGCGCCATCTTGGACGCCTTGTGCCGCCGCTTCGGTGGTGGCCCGGTGGGGCTGGGCACCCTGGCCGTCTCCGTGGGCGAGGAACCCGAGACCGTCGAGGACGTTTACGAGCCCTTCTTGCTCCAGCTGGGCATGCTCATGCGCACGCCCCGGGGCCGGGTGGCGACGGCGGCCGCCTGGGACCACCTGGGGTTGGCCGCCCCGAGCACCGCCGCCCCGAGCACCGCCGCCCCCCCGTCGTTGTGGGGCTGACCGGCCAGCGTGTCGGCCAGACTGTTGGCTGGTGGAAGTCCCCGGCTACGAGCTACCCGAAGAGGCGGTCGCCCAGGTCCCGGCCGAGCCGCGCGACGCGGCCCGGTTGCTGGTGGCCCTGGGGGCCACGGTCGAGCACCGGCGGGTGGCCGACTTGCCCGAGCTGCTGGGCCCGGGCGACGTCGTCGTCATCAACACCTCACGGGTCATGCCCGCCCGCCTGCGGCTCCACAAGGACAGCGGAGGAGCGGCCGAGGTGCTGCTGGTCGAGCCGCTCGGCGGTCGCGAGTGGGAGGCGCTGGTCCGTCCCGGCCGACGACTGGGGCCCGGGACCGTGCTCTACCACGGCGACCTCCCCGTCATCGAGGTGGGTGAGCGCCTGGGCGAGGGCCGCCGGGTGGTGAGGCCCCTGGTGGGGGAGGCGAAGCTGGCCGAGGTGGGCGAGCTGGCCCTGCCCCCTTACATCCACGAGCCGCTGGCCGACCCCAGCCGGTACCAGACGGTGTACGCCGAGCGGCCCGGGAGCGTGGCGGCACCGACGGCTGGCCTGCACCTGACGGACGGCGTCCTCGAGGCCTGCCGCCAGCGCGGCGCCCAGGTGGTGGGGCTGGACCTGGCCGTCGGGCTGGGGACGTTCCGGCCGGTCAAGGCCGCTCGGGCCGAGGACCACACCATGCACGCCGAGCACTACTGCATCCCTGAGGCCACCTGGGAGGCGGTGCGAGAGGCCCGGGGCCGGGTGGTGGCCATCGGCACCACGACGGTGCGCGCCCTGGAGTCGGCGGCTGCCACCGGGCGGCTGGAAGACAGGACCGAGCTGTACATACGGCCCGGCCATGTGTTCTCCACGGTGGACGTCTTGATGACCAACTTCCACCTGCCTCGCAGCACGCTGCTGCTCATGGTGGAGGCGTTCTGCGGCCCCCGGTGGCGCCTGCTCTACCAGGAGGCCCTGGCCGGCGGGTACCGGTTCTTGTCGTTCGGGGACGCGATGATCGTGGGCCGGGATGTTCCGGCTTGAGGCCAGCTCCGGCCAGGCGCGCGCCGGCTGGGTGGACACGCCCCGGGGTGGCTTCCCGACCCCCTGCTTCATGCCCGTGGGGTCCCGGGGGGTGGTGCGTCTCCTGGCTCCCTCCGACCTGGGCCGCCTGGGGGCCGATGTCGTGCTGGCCAATGCCTACCACCTCATGCTCCGGCCCGGCGCGGAGGTGGTGGCGGCCCTGGGGGGCTTGCACCGCTTCAGCGGCTGGGAGGGCCACTTCCTGACCGACTCGGGGGGCTACCAGGTCATGTCCCTGCCCTGCAGCGTGGACGACGAGGGGGTGACCTTTCGTTCGTGCTACGACGGCTCCTGGCAGCGGCTGACCCCCGAGGGGGCGGTGGCGGCCCAGGAGTCCCTGGGGGCAGACATCCAGATGGTGCTGGACGTGTGCGTGCCCCTGCCTGCGTCGCGCGACGTGGTGGAGACGGCGGGGAAAAGGACGCTGGCCTGGGCTGAGCGCGCCCAGCGTGCCCGTGAGCGGCCGGGCCAGCTCCTGTTCGCCATCGTCCAGGGAGGGACCGAGCTCGACCTGCGGGCCCGGTACGCCAGCCGGTTGGCGGAGCTCGGCTTCGACGGTTACGCCGTCGGTGGGCTGTCCGTGGGCGAGAGCCGGGCCCAGATGCTCTCGTCACTGGGGGCAGCCCTGGGGGAACTGCCCGCGGACCGCCCCCGGTACCTGATGGGCGTAGGGGACCCGAGCTCGGTCCTGGCCGCGGTCGAGCTGGGGGTGGACATGTTCGACTGCGTCCTGCCCACCCGCCTGGGCCGCCACGGCGGGGCGCTCACCTCGGCCGGCCGGCTGAGCGTGAAAGCGGCGCGCTACGCCCGGGACGAGCGCCCGCTCGACCCCGCCTGCAGCTGCGAGGTCTGCCAGCGCCACAGCCGGGCCTACCTGCGCCACCTGTTCAACGTGGGCGAGCCGAGCGCCGGCCGGCTGGTCAGCCTGCACAACCTGGCCTGGCTGCTCGGCCTGGTGAGCCGGGCCCGGCGGGCGGTACGGGAGGGCACCCTGACCGAGCTGCGCCGCCAGGTGGACGAGGTCTGGTCAGGCTTCGGGGGCCCGAGCGCGCTTCGTGGGCCCGGGGCCAACGAGTAGGCTTGGCGCCGAAGGGGCCCAGCTCGTTGGGCCGCGCACTACCTGTCGGATAGGTCCCCCATGAACTACATGCCCGCCTGGCTCGCTGCCGCAAGTACCACGACCACGGCAACCAAGAGCTCTTCTGGCGGTTCTTCCTACTTCCTGCTGGTCGTCATCGTGCTGTTGGCGCTGGTCTACTTCATGTGGATGCGGCCCAACCAGCGCCGGCGCATGATGGCCGCCCGCCAGGCGCGGGCCTTCGACGTGGGCGACGAGGTGGTGGCCGCGGGCATGGTCGGCCGGTGCGTGGGCATAACCGACGGGGAGGTCGACGTCGAGGTGGCCGACGGAGTGGTCCTCAAGTTCGTCAACCAGGCGGTCCAGTCGCGCCAGGCCTACACCGCTTCGGCTGCCGGGCGCACCGGGGCCGGGCGGGGCTGGGGCGCCGGTGGTGCTGGCTCGAGCGGCCCCCGGGCACCCACCACGGCCGGGCCGGGCCCCAGCCCTTCGGAGGGCTGGCCGGAGGAAGGCGCCCGCCCCACTGAGGGCCCCACTGAGAGCAAGGGCAAGGGAGGGCAGGGCTGATGCGGTCGCGGCCGCTCGTCTGGTCGCTGCTCACGATCCTCATAGTGGCCGTCGCCGGCGTGGGCGCCATGGTCGGCACCGGCACGACGCCGGTGCTCGGCTTGGACCTGAAGGGCGGGGTGTCGGTGGTCGAGCAGCCTCAGGGCCGGGTGGACTCGGGCATCCTCCAAGAGGCGGTGGACATAATCGACCGGCGGGTCAACGGCTTGGGTGTCTCCAACTCCAATGTGACCCGCCAGGGCAGCGACATCGTGATCGAGCTGCCGGGGGCCAAGAACGACACCCAGGTGCTCAAGATCGTGGGCGAGACCGCCCAGTTGTTCTTCCGGCCCGTCCAGTGCGTGATCGCCGCCTACCACAAGCCGGCCCCGAGCACCCACGGCACCACCCCCACGGGGACCACCACGACCACCCGGCCCAGGCCGCCCACCACCCGGCCGGTGACCGGTACCACTGGGGCCGGCGCCGGCACCACTGGTGCCAAGGTCGGCACCACCAAGGCCCTGGGCCCGCCGCCCGTGCACCTGGGCGCCCGCCTGGCTGCCTTCGTGCGGGCCGGGGTGGCGGCTAAGGGCACCACGGTGCCCAAGGGGCAGCCGAGCACCACCGGGCGGCCGAGCACTACGGTGCCTTCGAGCACGACCACGACCACGGCGTCGCCGATCGCCAACCTGTGCAACTTGAGCGCAGCCCAGCAGGCCCAGTGGCCGACCACGCCGCCGTCCAAGGACTTCGCCGGGTCCTGGGTGGTGCTGCCCTACTACGTGCCCGGCGCCGGTTACCGTTACGTGCTCGGGCCGGCGGAGATGAGCGGCTCGATCATCAAGACCGCCGTAGCCACCATCGACCCCTCCACGTCGGAGTGGGTGGTGGCTATCACCTTCACCGGCTCGGGCTCGGCCCAGTTCGACAAGTACGCCACCCGGCACTACCAGTGCTACGAACAAAACCCCAACAGCCCGCCTTACTGTGCCGAGCAGGCCATCGAGCTGGACGGCACGGTGGAGTCGGCCCCCAACATCGAGGCACCGGCGTTCCACGGCTCCGCCCAGATCAGCGGGTCCACGACCAACCCCTTCACCCAGCAGCAGGCCAACGACCTGGCCCTGGCGTTGCGCTACGGTTCCCTCCCGGTGCGCTTCGTCCCCCAGTCGATCCAGAACATTTCCCCCACGATAGGGACCGACTCACTGGTGGACGGCGCCATTGCCGGTGCGGTGGCGGTGGCACTGGTGCTCATCTACCTGATCGTCTACTACCGGGCGCTGGGGCTCGTGGTGGTCATCGGCATCTGCATCTCGGGCGCCCTGCTCTACAGCATCACTTCCCTGCTGGGCCAGGCGTGGGGGCTGACCTTGACCCTGTCGGGGGTGATCGGCCTGATCGTGTCCGTCGGTGTCACGGCCGACTCCTGCGTCATTTATTTCGAGCGCCTGAAAGAGGACGTCCGCTCTGGCCGGACCGTGCGGACGTCGGTGGAAAAGGGGTTCAACCGGGCGTTCCGTACCATCCTGGCCGCCGACTTCTCCTCGTTCCTCGGGGCCATGGTCCTTTGGTTCCTCACCGTGGGCGACGTTAGGGGCTTCGCCTTCTTCCTGGGCCTGGCCACCCTCTTGAACATCGTGACGACCTACTTCTTCACCCGTCCGCTCGTGGTCCTGCTGGGCCGGCGAGCGGGCCTGAGCGAGGGTGGGGTGCTGGGCGTCAACCGCGGGCTGGGGGCAGGGGCGCTGAGCGCGACATGACCACCGCCGCCCCCTACGCCTCGGCCCGGCCGGCCCGGCCCCTCGGCCGCAATGCCCTGGTACGCCTGTACCGGGGGCAGACCCAGTTCGACTTCATCAACCGGTGGCGGTACTGGTTCGCCCTTTCGGGCACCGTGATCGCCATCGGCATGGTGGCCCTCGGGGTGCGGGGCCTCAACTTCAGCATCGACTTCCGGGGCGGCACGGTGTGGCAGGTGCCTACCAGCCACGCGGCTCCGGGCACCGCCACCGTGGCCGCGGTACGGGCCGACTTGGGCAAGATCAGCCCATCGCTCAGCCAGGGCACGATCACGGAACTGACCAACCGCCAGACCGGCCAGGTCAACATCGAGGTGGCGCTGCCGGCCACCACCACCAGCAACCCCGCCCTCATAGACCAGGTGACGACCGAACTGGCCAAGATAGGTCACGTCAGCAAGGACGACGTGAGCCTCAATGCCATAGGGCCGTCTTGGGGCAGCGACATCACCAGCAAGGCCATCGAGGCGGTGGTGGTGTTCGTGGTGCTCTTGCTGATCGCCATGTCGGTTTATTTCGAGACCAAGATGGCGGTGGCTGCCTTCGTCGCGCTCCTGCACGACATCTTGGTGACCGTGGGTATTTACGCGTTGTCGGGTTTCCAGGTGAGCCCCGACACGGTGATCGCCTTCCTGACCGTGCTGGGCTACAGCCTCTACGACACGATCGTCGTGTTCGACAAGGTCAAAGAGAACACCCGGGGCCTGGCGTCGACCAACCGGGTCACCTACACCGACGTGGTCAACCTGTCCATGAACGAGGTGCTGGCCCGCTCGCTGAACACGTCGTTCGTGGCCATCATGCCCGTGCTGTGCATCTTGGTGATCGGCGCTTGGATCCTGGGCGCGAGCGCGCTCAACGACTTCGGCTTGGCCCTGTTCATCGGCCTGACCAGCGGGGCCTACTCGTCGATCTTCATCGCCTCGCCGTTGCTGGCCCTCCTCAAGGAACGTGAGCCCCGCTACACGGAGATCCGCCGCCGGCTGGCTCTTTACCCGCAGGCTCGCCAGGTGCTGACCCCGGCCAGCGTGGCTGCGGCTGGCACCGGTGGCTCCGGCTCGAGCAGCTCCGGCCCGGGCGGTCCCAGCGCCCGCGGCCGCGGCCCGGGTGGCCTCGGCCGGGGGAGCCTCGGCCCTGCTGGCCTTGGCAGCTCGGGCAACGGTGGCTGGGCGGGCGGGGCGAGCAGCGAAGGTCCGTTGCCTCCCGGCCCTGGGGGGGCAGCAGCCAGCCCGAGCCCGGCGGCGGGCGGGGCAGTGAGGGGCGCGGCCCCTGACGGGCAAGCGGGTGGCGCTGCCGGGGCACCTTCGAGCGGTACCGGAGCGGTGGGGCCAGCCCCCGAGGCCTTCGGGGCTGGTGCCGGCGTGGCCCGGCCTGCGAGCGGGACGGACGGTGCCGGGGGCCTGGAGGCAGCTGCCCCCTTGCCCGGGCCGACCGCCGGGCCACCAGGCCCCGGGGCGCCTCTGGGCGTTGGGGGGACTGTGCCTGTCGCCGGCCCCCCGGGTGCTGCCGGCCCCCCGGGTGCCGCCGGGCCGGCAGGTGCTGCCGGGCGAGTGGGTACCGGAGGAGGCAGCGCCGCTAGTGGGAAGGCCGGCTCGGCCAGCCCCGGAGGGGCGCGCCGCAAGGCTCCGCCCAGGCCCCGGCGCAAGGTGCCTCGCCACCGCTGAGAGCCGGGGGCAGCAGCCTCGGCCGGGGCAACAGCAGCTTCGGCCGTGCGCAGCAGCCTCGGCCGGGGCAGCGGCCTGCTGGGGGTGGGGCTGGGGCCAGCGGCCCGCCGGGCGGCGGTGCCTGGCCGCCGCCAACAAGTACTCTGGCCATGTGAGGGCCAAACAGGAGGCGCTCGGCGCCCAGGCGGCTATGGCACTGCCGGCCGACGCTGGCCTGGCAGACGGCGGCCTGGCCGACGGCGGGGGCAGCCGTCTGGGACGGGTGCCTGTGGCGCGCTTGAAGGAGCTGGTGCGAGATGTCGAGGGGTTCCCGCGGGCGGGGGTCACCTTCAAGGACATAACCCCGCTGTTGGCGGACGCCGAGGCTTTCGGGAGCTGCGTGGACGCCATCGCCGAGCACTTCGCCGGCAAGGGGGTAAGCACCGTGCTCGGGGTGGAGGCACGGGGGTTCATCATTGCCGCTCCGGTCGCCTACCGCCTGGGCGCCGCCTTCGTGCCGGTGCGCAAGAAAGGAAAGCTCCCCTGGCATGTCCATTCCTACACCTACCAGCTGGAGTACGGGACGGACACCTTGGAGGTCCACACCGACGCCCTCAAGCCCGGCGAGCGTGCCCTCATAGTCGACGACGTGCTCGCCACCGGGGGCACCGCGGCGGCCACGTGGCGGCTGGTCGAGAGCCTGGGCGCCAGGGCGGTTGGGTTCGGCTGCGTGCTCGAGCTGGGCTTCCTGGGGGGGAGGTCGAAGCTGGCGGGGCTGGACGTGCTGGCCCTGGCCAGTTACGAGTGAGGATGGGCAGCCCGTGCCCACGCTAGAGCGGGCAGAAAGGGTCGCCCGAGGCCGGGCGGTTGCCAGTGTCGAGCGGGTCCTGCCCTGGCGCCGTCAAGCCCAGGCGGCCGACGCCCTTGGGCCACTGCTGCAGTCGTACCGTGAGCGCCACCCCAAGGGCGAGATCGGGCTGATCATCAAGGCTTACGAGACCGCCGAGGTGGCTCACCGGGGCCAGGTCCGCCGCTCGGGTGAGGCCTTCATCTCCCACCCCCTGGCCGTGGCCACCGTCCTGGCCGGGCTGGGCATGGACGACGTCACCCTGGCCGCAGCCCTGCTGCACGACTCGGTGGAGGACACGTCGTTGTCGCTGGAGGACGTGGAGGCAGAGTTCGGGCCCACTGTCGCCCAGATCGTCGACGGGGTCACCAAGCTGGAACGGGTCAGCTTCGAGTCGCGGGCCGCCGCCCAGGCTGCCACCATGCGCAAGATGCTGGTCGCCATGGCCAAGGACCCAAGGGTGCTGCTGATCAAGTTGGCCGACCGCCTGCACAACATGCGGACGGTGGCGGCCATGCCGGAAGCCAGCCAGAAGCGTACCGCTCAAGAGACGCTCGACATCTACGCCCCCCTGGCCCACCGTTTCGGTATTGCTGACATCAAATGGCAGCTGGAGGACTTGGCGTTTGCCACCCTGCACCCTCGCCGCTATGCCCAGATCGAGCAGATGGTGGCGGCCCGGGCCCCCGAGCGCGAGCTGTACCTGGCCCAGGTCATAGAGCAGGTACAAGAGCGCCTGGACGCGGCCCACGTCGAGGCCCAGGTCACGGGCCGGCCGAAGCACCTCTATTCCATCTACGAGAAGATGGTGCTGAAGAACAAGGAGTTCGACGAGATATACGACCTGGTGGGTGTCCGCATCATCGTGAGCTCGGTGAGGGACTGCTGGGCGGCGTTGGGGGCGGTCCACGGCACCTGGGCACCCATACAGGGCCGGTTCAAGGACTACATAAACACGCCCAAGTTCAACCTCTACCAGTCCCTGCACACCACGGTGGTGGGCCCGCAAGGCAAGCCCCTCGAACTGCAGGTCCGCACCAAAGAAATGCACCAGCGGGCCGAGCGGGGCATCGCCGCCCACTGGGGCTACAAGGAGCACGCCCAGCCGGCGGACATCGCCTGGTTGCAAAGGATCGTCGACTGGTCGGCGGAAAGCACCGACCCGGGCGAGTTCCTGGAGAGCTTGAAGCTGGACCTGGAGACCGACGAGGTCTTCGTGTTCACGCCCAAAGGCGATGTCATCTCCCTGGCCGTGGGGGCCACGCCGGTCGATTTCGCCTATGCCATCCACACCGAAGTGGGCCACCGCTGCATCGGGGCGCGGGTCAACGGGCGGCTCGTCCCGCTGGACTCCAAGCTCAGCTCCGGTGACAGCGTAGAGATATTCACTTCCAAGGTGCCCAACGCCGGCCCCAGCCGGGACTGGCTCAACATCGTCGTAACCCCCAGGGCCAAGAACAAGATCCGCCAGTGGTTCAGCCGAGAGAGGCGGGAGGACGCCATAGAGGCGGGCCGGGAGGAGCTGGCCAAGGCACTGCGCAAAGAGGGCCTGCCGTTGCAGAAGATCCTGGGTGGCGAGGCCCTGAAGAAGGTGGCCGAGGCCCTGCACTACACCGACCTGGAGGGCTTGTACGCCAGCCTGGGCGAGGGCCACGTGTCGGGCCACGCGGTGGTGCAGCGCCTGGCCAAGGAACTGCGGGGTGGCGAGGGCGAGGTGCAGCTGCCCTCCACCGTCCGCCAGCCGCGCCGGGCCACCAGCACCAAGGGCATAGGCGTGCACGTGGAGGGGCTCGACGACGTGATGGTGCGCCTGGCCCGCTGCTGCACGCCCGTCCCCGGCGACGAGATCATCGGCTTCGTGACCCGTGGCCGAGGAGTCAGCGTGCACCGCAGCGACTGCGCCAACGCCGCCTCCCTGGCGGTGGGCGAGGTGGGACGGCTGATAGAGGTCGAGTGGGACCGCGACCGCCCGGGCAGCTTCGTCGCCGCGCTGGAGCTGCGGGCCTTGGACCGCAGCCGCCTGGGGGTGGACGTCTGGAAGGTGCTGTCCGACCACCATCTGAACATCCTGCGCAGCGAGAGCCACACGGGGGCCGACCGGGTGAGCAAGATGCGCTTCGAGTTCGAGGTAGCCGACCCCGCCCACCTGGAGTCCGTGCTCGGTGCCCTGAAGCGGCTCGACAGCGTGTACGACGCCTACCGGGCGCTCCCGGGGCACAGCGCGGGCAACGCCAAGCGGGGCTGAGCCCGTTGGCGAGGAGGCCTGGCGTGGCCAGTTTGTTCCCCGAGGGCCAGTTCGCCCCCGCCCCTGTTGGGCCCGGCAGGGCCAGCGCGCCCCGAGGGCGTAGCCGGCGGGCCGAGGCGGCCGAGCAGGCCGCCCCCGAGGAGGCCGAGGGCCCGGCGCGGCCGGGGAAGGCCCCTTTGGCTGACCGCATGAGGCCCGAGAGCCTGGACGAGATGGTGGGCCAGGAGCACCTGCTGGGCCCCGGCCGGCCCCTGCGTGCCCTCATAGAGGCGGACCGGCTGTCTTCCATGGTTCTCTGGGGCCCTCCGGGTTCGGGCAAGACCACTCTGGCCCGCCTGGTGGCCCGGGCGACCAGGCGGGCGTTCGTGGGCATGTCGGCCGTGTCCGCGGGGGTGAAGGACGTGCGCGAGGTGCTCGTCGAGGCCCGCCGGCGCCTGGCCGAGCGGGGCCAGGGCACCATTTTGTTCTTGGACGAGGTGCACCGCTTCAACCGGGCCCAGCAGGACGCATTGCTGCCCTCGGTGGAGGCGGGCGAGCTGACCCTGGTCGGGGCCACCACGGAGAACCCGTTCTTTTCGGTCAACCCGCCGTTGCTGTCCCGCAGCACCCTTTTCCGCCTGGAGCCCCTGTCGATGGGAGCGCTGCTGGTCCTGTTGCGCCGGGCACTGGGGCGCGAGGGCGCGTCTGCCACTGAGGAGGCGCTGGTGCGCTTGGCCCACCTCGTGGAGGGCGATGCCCGGGCGGCCCTCACCAGCCTGGAGGTCGCGATCGCGATAGCCGCGTCCCGCCAAGCCGGTGCCGGGGGGCCAGGGGGGCCCCAGGCGGTCCCGGAGGTCACGGTGGGCGACGTGGAGGCGGCCCGGGGCGCACGCGCCCTGCAGTACGGGTTGGACGAGCACTACGACGTCGTCAGCGCGTTCATAAAAAGCGTCCGGGGCTCTGACCCAGACGCCGGGCTCTACTGGCTGGCTCGCATGTTGGAAGCGGGCGAGGACGCCCGCTTCATCGCTCGGCGCCTGGTCATCTTGGCCAGCGAGGACGTGGGCATGGCTGACCCCACCGGCCTGTTGGTGGCGGACGCCGCCGCCCGGGCTGTCGAGGTGGTGGGCCTGCCCGAGGCCCAGCTCAACCTGGCCCATGCAGTCGTGTACCTGGCCAACGCGCCCAAGTCCAACTCGGTGACCGTCGCTTTGGGCCGGGCGCGCGACGACGTGGTGGAGGTGCAGGGCGCGGTGGCCCGGGGCGAGGCTTTGGGCGGTGGTGCCCGGGTGCCGGTGCACCTGCGAGACGCCCACTACCCGGGGGCAGCGCGCCTCGGGCACGGCGAAGGCTACATCTACCCCCACAACGAGCCCGGCGGGTGGGCCGAGCAACAGTACCGGCCCGGCCACCTCCAGGGCCATGTCTACTGGGAGCCGACCGGGCGGGGCCGTGACGTGCGCCGCTCGCCGGGCCAGCGAGGCGAGCCGTAAGCTGCAGGCCTGTGCTCCTGGTGACCTTGGTGCCGAGCGGGCAGGGAGCCGCCTGGCCGGTGGCGGCCACCGACGCCGTAGTCGTGGGGGTCACCGTACTGGCCACCTTGTTGCTCTTGGGGCTGGTGGTTGCCGTCGTGCACCTGCTGCGGGCCGCCCGCCAACTGCGGCGGGAGGCAGCCCGGCTGGCTGAGGAGGCGCAGCGGCTGCTGGGCGAGCTGGGCCAGACGGTGCAGCAGGCGGGCCGGGAGATCGAACGGGTGGACCGCATGGTGGGCAGTGCCGAGGCCATCAGCGAGGCCGTCGGGTCGGCCTCCCGCCTGGTGGGCGGGGCCGTGACCGGGCCGTTGATCAAGGCCGTGGCCCTGGGCTCCGGCCTGGTGCGCGGCCTGCGCCGCCTGCGCCAAGGCGTGGCGCCGCTGCCACCGCCGCTCCCGGAGGGGCCGCCGACGGCCACCGGGGGCCGCCGGCGCCGGGGCCGGGCCCGCCGTGCCACCCGGGACGCGGCCAACCGGGCCCGGACCAAGGCCCGCTGATGCCCCGGCGGCTCACGTGGCTGGGGGTCGGGCTGGTGGCGGGAGCCGGGGCCTCCAAGTGGGTGGAACGCAAGGTCCGCCAGCGGGTGAGGCGCTACCTGCCGGCGGCTGGCTTGTTGGCCAGCCTGCCGGGGAGGGTAGCCAGCCTGCCGGGGAGGGTAGCCAGCCTGCCGGGGAGGGTGGCCGGCAGCGCCCGCTCGGCGGCCGCACGCGCCGGCCAAGGGCTCAAAGAGGCGGCTCAAGAGGCCCGGGTGGGCATGGTGGAGAAAGAAGCGCAGCTACGTGCCCAGTTGTGGGGCCGGCCCCAGGGGCCCGGGCCAGCCGCCGAGGGGGGTGCCCACGGGGCCGGTGCCGGCGGGGGCTAACCTTGTAGCAGATGGACGCTAACGGGTTTCGTCGCGCCTACTTGGACTTCTTCGTCGCCCGAGGGCACACCGAGGTGCCGTCGGCGGGGCTCGTGCCCCACCACCCGCGGGCCCCGCTTTTCACCAATGCAGGCATGAACCAGTTCATACCCTATTTCCTGGGCGAGGAGATCCCGCCGTACAAAAGGGCGACCACCGCTCAAAAATGTGTCCGCGTCCGGGGCAAGCACGACGACATCGACCAGGTCGGCCGTTCGCCCAAGCACCTCAGCTTCTTCGAGATGCTGGGCAACTTCAGCTTCGGGGACTACTTCAAGGCGGAGGCGATCGGGTGGGCCTGGGAGTTCGTCACCGAGGTGGTCGGCTTGGGCCCTGACCGCCTGTGGGTGACGGTGCACGTGGACGACGACGAAGCGGCGGGCATATGGGCCGATGCCGTGGGCGTGCCGCCCGAGCGCATCCAGCGGGCAGGGGCCGACAACTTCTGGGAAATGGGCGACACCGGCCCTTGCGGGCCGTGCTCGGAGATCCATTTCGACCGGGGGGAAGACTGGGGCGAAGGCGGGGGCCCGGTGGGCGGGAGCGAGCAACGTTACGTGGAGCTGTGGAACCTGGTCTTCCCCCAGTACGACCGGCAGAAGGACGGCGAGCTGGTGCCCTTGGCCAAGCCAGGGATCGACACCGGGGCGGGCTTCGAGCGGTTCCTGGCCGTGGTCGAGGGCGTCCCTACCATTTGGGAGACAGACGTCCTGCGCCCGCTGGTCGAAGCGGCCGAGTCCGTGACCGGCCATAGCTATGGGCGCGACCCCGAGGTGGACGTGAGCTTGAGGGTGCTGGCAGACCATGCCCGGGCCATGTCGTTCCTCATATCTGACGGGGTGTTCCCGTCCAACGAGGACCGGGGGTACGTCCTCCGGCGGATAATCCGGCGAGCCGTGCTGAAGGCCAGCTCGCTGGGGGCGCAGCGCCTGGTGTGCCCGGCCATGGTGCAAGCCGTGGTGGACGTCATGGGCCAGGCCTACCCGAGCTTGGCCAAGGACGCCGACTTCGTGGCCAGCGTGGCCTCTCGGGAAGAAGAACGCTTCCGGGCCAACTTGCGTTCGGGCATGTCCCTGCTGGACGCGGAGCTGGCGGACGGGGGCGAAGTGAGCGGCGAGGCAGCTTTCAAGTTGCACGACACCCATGGCTTCCCCATCGAGCTGACTCGGGAAATTGCCGAGTCTCGGGGTGCCCGGGTGGACTACGACGGGTTTTCGGCCGCCATGGAGCGCCAACGCGAACAGTCCCGACAAGCAAGCAAGGGGCAGGTTGGCACGGACGAGGCCAACCTGAGGGCCTACCGGGAGATCCTGGAGCAGTTCGGGCCATCGGTCTTCACCGGCTACGAGGGGACCGAGGGCGAGGGGCGGGTGCTGGCGGTGCTGGCCGGGACCGAGCCCGGACAAGTGGAGATCTTCTTGGACCGCACGCCGTTCTATGCCGAGGCAGGCGGCCAGGTGGGCGACACGGGCACCATTTCCACGAGCAGCGGACGGGCGCGGGTGACCGATACGACCAGCGCCCTGCCCGGCTTGCACCGCCACGTGGCGGTTATCGAGCAGGGCACGGTGGAGGCAGGCCAGCAGGCACGGGCGGTGGTGGACGCCGAGCGCCGGGCGGCTATCCGGCGGAACCACACGGGTACCCACCTGCTGCACTGGGCCCTGCGCCAGGTGCTGGGGCCGCACGTGAAGCAGCAAGGTTCGCTGGTGGCCCCCGACCGCCTGCGTTTCGACTTCACCCACTACGCGCCGGTGAGCCGGGCCGAGCTGGACCAGGTCGAGGACCTGGTCAATGCCCAGGTGCTGGCCGACATGATGGTGACCACCGAGGAGCTGCCCCGGGCCGAAGCCGAGGCCAAGGGGGCCATCGCCTTTTTTGGCGACAAGTACGGCGAGGTGGTGCGTGTCGTCCACGCTGGGGAGCACTCGGTCGAGCTGTGCGGGGGCACCCATGTGGAGCGGCTGGGCATGGTGGGGCCGTTGGAGGTGGTCTCGGAGAGCTCCATCGGTGCCAACCTGCGCCGGGTAGAGGCCTTGACCGGCACGGCCACGCTGGAACGGCTGCGGGCCAACGAAGCCCGCCTGGCCCAGGCGGCCAGCCTGCTCAAGGCCCCACCCGAGGAGCTGGTCGCGGCCATCGAGCGCCGGCTGGCTGAGCACCGGGCGGTCCAGGAGGAGCTGCGCGCCGCCCGGCGAGAGGCCCTGGTCGCCGAGGCCGCCGCGCTGGCGGCTTCGGTGGGGCCGGAGGGCGCGGTGGTGGCCCGGCGCGACGGCCTGAGCCCGGAGGGCTTGCGGGAGCTGGCTGTGGCCGTGCGTTCCTATCCGGGGGTGAGGGCGGTCGTCCTGGGTGGCTGCCCGGAGGACGCCAAGGTGTCCCTGGTGGCGGCGGTGGCCAAGGGCCATGTGCCCGACGCCCCCGAGCTGGTGGCCAAGGCGGCTCGAGTGGTGGGCGGCGGCGGGGGAGGCCGCAACCCGGAACTGGCCATGGCCGGGGGGAGGGGCGCCGAGCACCTGGACGAGGCGCTGGAGGTTGCCCGGGTCATGCTGCAGGGGGGCGCTGGGGCGGCCACGGCTAGGGGCGCCGGGGCGGCCACGGCTAGGGGCGCCGGGGCGGCGACGGGTGCAGGGACGGGCAGGGGAGCGGGCACGGTCAGAGCGACCAAAGAGGGGGACAGTTGAGCGAGTTGAGCGGTGTGAGCGGTGTGAGCGGGGCCCTGGGCGGGCCAGGGCGGGCGATGGGGGTCGACCTCGGTGCTCGGCGGATAGGCGTGGCCGTGTCCGACGACCGGCGGCGGGTAGCCACGGCCCTCACCGTGCTGGCCAGGGGCGCGTCGATGGCTGAGGACCACGCCCGCCTGGCCGGCTTGGTGGGCGAGACGGGGGCGAAGGTGGTGGTGGTGGGCCTTCCCCTGTCGCTGTCAGGGGGGTTCGGGCCTACTGCCCAGGCGGTTCAGGGGGAGCTTGCCACCCTGCGCCAGGCGCTGGGCGTACCGGTCGTGGCCAGCGACGAGAGGTTCACCACTTTCATTGCTCGGCGCGCGCTGGCGTCGGGCGGGAGGAGGCGGGCGCTGCGCCGGGAGGTGCTGGACCACATGGCTGCTGCTGCCATCTTGCAGACCTGGCTGGACAAGCAGCGAGCCGGGAGCCTCAGTGAGCCGTAGGTGAGCGGGGCGGAGAGGCCCTACTGGGCTGGTGATAGCCCTGCAGAGGGGCGCTCCCCGCTTGGGCCCGGGCTGGCCGAGCCCGGTCCTAGGGCTTTCTTTGCCCTGGTAGAGCAATCTCCGTCCGGAAAAGTGACCGGGAGGGGCTCTTTTGGGACAGAGAACCACTTATCATGGCAAAAAACGGCGGGGGATGACGGGCAGCAAGCAGTTCTAGCCACCCGGGACGCCACGCAGAGTGAGCCAACTGGGCCCGCCGACGCGATAGGTGGGCAAGTGGGGGCGGGGGCCGGGCTGAGGGGCGGACCAGGCGGCCCAGCTGAGGCTGCAGGACCAGACGGCCCAGCCGAGGCTGCAGGGCCAGCCGGCCCGGCCGCCGCTGCTGGGGCGGCGGGCGCTCCGGGCTGCCAGCCACCAACCCAGGCCAGGCCGGTGGTGCCCGAGCCCGCCGAGGCGGAGCCTGTCGGGCCGCTGCCAACCGAGCCGCAGCCGCAGGCGCAGGCAACCGAGCTGCAGCCAAGCGGGCACCGGCCCAAGAGGCGCCAGCGCTGGCGCGTCGTGGTGGCCGCGGTGGCGGTCGCTGTCGTCGTCGTCGGCGCCATTGGCTACGTACGGGTGAGCCACGACATCAACCCGCCCGGGCCACCTGGCCCCGTGGTGACAGTGGTGGTGCCCCAGGGTGCGTCGACGCTGGAGATAGCCCACATACTGGCCAAGGCCGGGGTGGTCCACGAGCCCGACCTGTTCGAGCTGTACTTGAAGCTCAAGGGCGGAGGGCCATTGCTGGCCGGCACCTACCATTTGGCCACCAACGAGAGCTACGCGGCGGTCATCAGGGCGCTCCAGCGCGGGCCGGTGCTGGTGACGGAGAAATTGGTGGTGCCGGAGGGCTACACGGTCGCCCAGATCGCCGCCGCGGTGAGCCGGCTGCGAGGGGTGGGCATCTCCGCCCAGGCGTTCTTGAAGGCAGCCACCAGCGGTGAGGTGCGCTCACCCTACGAACCAGCGGGCGCCAACGACTTGGAAGGCCTGCTGTTCCCTGCTACCTACCCGGTCCAGCCGGGTGAGGGCGCGGTGGACCTCGTCACCTACATGGTGCAGACCTTCGACGAGCACGCTCAGCAGCTGAGGTTGGCCCAGCGCGCCCGCCGCTTGGGCTTCACCCCCTACCAGGTGGTGACGGTCGCCTCCATCGTGGAAAGGGAAGCCAAGTTGCAAGCGGACCGGGGCCCTATCGCCAGCGTCATCTACAACCGCCTGGCCCGGGGCATACCTATCGGCGCGGACTCCACCCTGTTGTACGGGCTAGGCAACCCGACGGGCCCGGTGAACTTCGATGCCCCCAACCCCTACAACACCCGTCTGCACCTGGGCCTGCCCCCCACGGCCATATCGAACCCCGGGGTGGCGTCGCTGGAGGCGGCCCTGGCCCCCCCCAAGACCACCTACCTGTACTGGGTAGAGGTGAACCCGGACGGCAAGATGGGGTTCGCCTCGACCGCCGCTCAGTTCGACCGCCTGCGTGCCGAGTGCCGGGCCGCGGGCCTGGGCTGTTGAGCGAGCCCCACCTGCATGCTGCGGGCAGGGCCGACGCCCAAGCCGCCGAAAGCGCGGCTGGCGCCGGGGCCGCCACTGTGGGCACGACTGGCCCCCAGGCCGCGGCTGCGGGCACGTCCGGCGCCGAGGCCGCCGCCCAAGCCGCCGCGCCGCCCGGTACGAGCGCCCCTCAGCCTTCTCCCCATGCACCTCAGGCTCTTCGGTCTGTCCCTCGGGGGCCCCGTCGTCGGGCGGGCCAGCGCCCAACGGGCTGGCCAGGCGCGGCCAGCGTGGTGGCGGGGGTGATCGGTGACCCGGTGTCGCATTCGTTGTCCCCTGCCCTTCACAATGCTGCGTTCCGGGAGCTGGGCTTGGACTGGGTCTACGTAGCCTTCCCCGTCCCTGCCGGCCGGGGACAGGCGGCGGTGGCGGCCATGGCGGACCTGGGCATCCGGGGCTTGTCGGTGACCATGCCTCACAAGGCGCCTGCCGCGGCTGCCTGCCACCGCCTGAGCTCGGTCGCCCAGCGCCTGGGGGTGGCCAACACGGTGGCCAACGTGGGGGGGCAGCTGGTAGGGGACAGCACCGACGGGGCGGGGTTCCTCAGCTCGTTGGCCGACCAGGGCTGGGCGCCGGAGGGCAAGAGGTGCCTGGTGCTGGGTGCCGGCGGAGCTGCCCGGGCCGTCGTCCTGGCCCTGGCCGAAGCGGGCGCCGCAGCCGTGGTAGTGGTGGCCCGCCGCCACGAGCAAGCCTCGGAGACGGCTTCCCTGGCCGGCCGGGTGGGGTCGGTGGGGCTGGTGGAGGCGGTGGGGGAGGCTGACCTGGTGGTCAACGCCACGCCGGTGGGCATGGAAGGCGTAGGCATGGGGGGGGTAGGCATGGGGGGGGTAGGCATGGGGGGGGTAGGCATGGAGGCGGTGAGCCCCGAGGGGCCCGGCCGACGGGCACGGGGCAGCCGGCGGGCGCTCCCCTTCGGCTTGGACCCCCGCCGCCTGGGGCCGGGGCAACTTGTCGCCGACTTGGTGTACGCCCCTGCCACTACCCCTCTGCTGGCCGCTGCCCGTCGGGCGGGCGCGGCTACCTGCAACGGCTTGGGGATGCTAGTCCACCAAGCTGCCCGCCAGGTCACCATCTGGACGGGCACCCAGGCACCCGTGGCGGCCATGTCAGCCGCCGCCCTACAGGAGCTGAGGAGGCGAGCCGAGCAGGCGGGGCGCAGCGTCGAGGCCCGGGCCGGGGAGCGGGCCGGCCACCCCGCAGGAGCCTAGGCCGGCTGCTTACGCAACGACCCGCGGCCACCGGGCCAAGGTGTGGGCGAGCTGCCTGGCAGGAGCGCGGGCGGGTTACCCGGCGGACATGTAGGCGCCGGCCCCTGCCCGCCGCCCTGCCCGCCGCCCTGCCGCCGGCCCCTGCAGGCGCCGGGCGGCCTTGCCGAGTTTTCTCAACTCCCCGAGCTGAGGTGCCGAAGTAGAAGACCGTAGGCTACGGAGGTTGCCGTGTCACTTGAAGGTTCGCTCGAGACGATCGCCTTGCCAGATGTGCTGGCGCTGCTGACCGTGACTGCCAAGACGGGGGAGCTGCGCATCGAAGCCAACGGCAGTGGCGGCAGCATCTGGTTCGACGCCGGCCGGCTGGCGGGCTTCGACGTGGGTGGGCAGAGGACTGCTTGCGACGCGCTCTTCTACCTGCTCCGGCTGAAAGAGGGCAGTTTCAACTTCCACACCGGTACCGTCCCGGCCAACACCGTGGCGCCCCAAGAGGTGGCCCCGGTCTTGGAGCAGGCAGAGAGCTGGTTGCTGGAGTGGCCCGACATCCAGGCCGCGGTGCCCTCCCTGGCCTCGGTGGTGCGCCTCCAGGGGCAGGTCAACGGCCCGGTGACCCTTCAGCCCGAGCAGTGGCAGCTGGTCACCACCATCGGATGGGGCCGGCCGGTGGGCGAAGTGCTGGCCGCCCTCGAGCTCGGCGAGTTCGAGGGGTGCAAGGCGGTGAAGGCCCTGGTCGACCAGGGGCTCGCCGAAGTGGCCTCGGTGGGCCACGAGCGGGCCAACGGGAGTGCCCAGGCCGCCAGCGCGGTGGGGGCCAGCCCAGCCAAGGCCGGGTGGCAGGATGGCGACGAGGTCAACGGTTCCGCGGAGATCTGGGGCGACCAAGAGGGCGAGGCCGCGGTTGATGCCGAGGAGCCAGAGCCGGTGCCCGAGCCGGTGCCCGAGCCGGTCAACCGGGGGCTCCTGCTCAAGTTCCTCGGCGCGGCGCGCAACTAGCGCAACCAGCGCGCAACCAGCGCCTAACCAGCGCGACGAGCACCACCTCGCCCAGCCAGCAGCATTGGCTGGCACGGGCAGGAGCCGGTGGCCCCCGCCGCCGCCCGCAGCGGCGGACCGGTGCCCGGCTTCTGGCGGCTGGCCCGCCACCGACAGTGGCGGGCCACATGGCAGAACACTCAAAGTAGTATTACACTCACCTTACGTCTATATCCCCAGGTAGTTGGAGAACAGGCCACCGCCCACGAGCCAGCCGGCTCAATCGGCCCGGGTGACCTGCCGACCATGAACAAGATGCCGTCCGCGGTGCTTTCGAGCACGCGCCGAGCTGGCCGGGAGCGCTGATGCCAGACACAAGGGCCCGAGAGCGGGAAGACGCGCTGTCCGAAGACGAGCAGCTCGGCGTGGTGCTGGTCAAAAGCGGCCAGATCAGCGTCGAGCAACTGGGCGAGGCCCTGCGGCGGGCCAAGGACCGGGGCGTCAACCTGGCCCGGGTCCTGATCGAGGACAAGCTGCTGACCGAGGAGCAGTTCGTCGGCACCCTGGCCGAACAGCTGGGCCTAGAGTTCGTCGACCTGGCCACCTACCCGATCGACCCGACGGCGGCCCGCCTGGTGAGCGAGTCGCTGGCCCGGCGCTACACGGTGATCCCGATCGGGTGGTGGGAAGGCCGGCTGGTCGTGGCCATGGCCGACCCCTCCAACGTGTTCGCCATCGACGACATCCGCACCATGACCGGTGCCGACGTGCGCCAGGTGGTGGCCACCAAGGAAGCGGTGCTGGCCGCCATCAACAAGTACCACCGCAAGGACACCGAAGCCGAGCACATCAGTGCCGAGGCCTCCGCCAGCAGCGCTGCGGTTGAAGAGGACCGCCTGGTCAGCATCAAGGAGGTCCGGGAAGACGCCCCCATCGTCCGGTTGGTCAACCTGCTCATCACCCAGGCCATTGCTGACCGGGCCTCGGACATCCACATCGAGCCGACGGGAAAGGACGTGCGCGTCCGCTTCCGCATCGACGGCGTCCTCCACGAGATGATGCGCTCACCTCGCAACATACAAAACGGCATCATCAGCCGGCTGAAGGTGATGGCGGACATCAACATCGCCGAACGGCGCGTACCCCAGGACGGGCGCATCACCACCTCGATCGAGGGCCGGGCGGTGGACCTGCGGGTGGCGACCCTGCCCACGGTGCACGGCGAGAAGGTCGTGATGCGCATCTTGGACAAGTCGACCGCCCACCTCGACCTGGCCGACTTGGGCTTCCTGCCCGTGAACATGGAACGCTACAAGGTGTCGTACACCAAGCCCTACGGCACCATCCTCGTGACCGGGCCCACCGGGTCGGGCAAGACCACCACGCTGTACGCCACCATCAACATCTTGAACGAGCCGACCAAGAACGTGATCACAGTGGAGGACCCCGTCGAGTACCAGTTGGACGGCATCAACCAAATCCAGGTCAACAACAAGGCAGGCCTCACCTTCGCCGCCGCCCTGCGCAGCATCCTGAGGTCGGACCCCGACATCGTCCTGGTGGGGGAAATAAGGGACCGGGAGACGGCTACGATCGCCGTCGAAGCCGCCCTGACCGGTCACCTGGTGCTTTCGACGGTCCACACCAACGACGCCACCAGCACCCCCAACCGGTTGATCGAGATGGGGGTCGAGCCTTTCTTGGTGGGCAGCGCCCTGGACTGCATCGTGGCCCAGCGCCTGGCCCGCAAGCTGTGCGAGCGCTGCAAGGTGGCCTACCCGGCGGACAAGGCCAAGCTGGAGAGCATGGGCTGGGACCTGGCCGGCCTGGAGCTGCCCGAGCACCTGTTCCACGCCAGCGGCTGCCAGGTGTGCAACAAGACCGGCTTCGCCGGCCGCTTCGCCGTGCACGAGGTGCTGAACGTGAACGAGGAGATCGAGCGGATGATCGTCGAGCACGCCAACGCCGAAGACATCCGCAAGGCGGCCATCGCTGACGGCATGGTCACCCTGCGCCAGGCCGGCCTCATGGCGGCGGCCTCCGGCGTCACCTCCCTCGAAGAGGTCATGCGGGTCATCGCCTGAGCACCGGCTGGGCCGGGGCGGGAGAGGGTAGGGCGGTACCAGGGACAGACGAGGTCAGGGCCGGGGCCGGCCAGGCCGGCCAGGCCAACCGCCAGGCCCGGGTTCAGCGGGTGAGGTCGAGGACCTCGCACACATCCGCCGCCCAGGCCACCGCCTGTAGGTAGCACTGGCCGACAACGGCGGGCGCCAGGCCCGAGCGGGTCTGGCTCCGCCAGGCGTTCAGCTCCCAGTCGACCACGTCGGAGAGGATCTCACCCAGGCCGCCGGCCCGCTGGAGCAGGGCCTGTTCCAGCTCGCTCGACAGCGACATCCCCTCCACGATGCTGGCCAGGGGCGCCCGGAGCAACAGGTCGAGGGCGGAGACCAGGCCTACGGTGAACGCTGCGTCCGCCCGTTGGGGCTCGTGGCGGGCCAAGGCCATGAGCTCGGCCATGCGGGCGCGGGTCATGGCCATGAGCAGCTGCTCGTCTGAGCCCTCGTGGGTACCGGCCAGCAGCATGAGGGTCACCCAGGCCCGTACACGGCGCTCGCCCAGGAGCACGACCGCGTCCCGGACCGAACTGATCCGCCGGAACAACCCCCGGGCGGCGCCGGCGCCGGCGGCCCGCAGGAACCGGTAGCTGAGGGCGGCGTCGGTCTGGACGACCCGCTCGATGTCGCTGGCCGAGGCCAGCGGGTCGCACAGCTGGCGCAGCACCCGCACGCAGGTGGCCCGGCTGGGCGACAGGGACCGGCCCTCGATGACCTCCGGGCGGGACAGCAGGTACCCCTGGAACAGGTCGAAGCCGAGCCGCTGGCAGTAGGCGAGCTGTTCGCGGGTCTCCACCTTCTCGGCCACCAGGCGCACCCCGTAGAGGGAGCAGTGGCGGACCAGCTTCCTCAGCCGCTGGCGGTCGAGGGCCTGGACGTCGAGCTTGACCATGTCGACCAGCTCGAGCAGGGGGTCGTCCGCGCCGTCACCCCCGTAGTCGTCGAGCGCCAAGCCGTAGCCGTTGGCCAGCAGGCGCCGGCAGCCGGCCAGCACCTCGGCGTCCCGGGGGACGTCTTCGAGGACCTCGACCACGACCTGGCGGGGAGGAAGGGGGATGTCCTGGGGCCCGACGATGAACGAGCGGGTGGCGTTCACGAAGGCCAGCTTGGGGCCCACCAGCTGGGCCAGGCCGATGTCGAGGGCGGCGTGCACCAGCACCTCGGCGGTCATCACGTCGCCGCTGGGCGGGGGGGCGGAGGTAGCGTCCCGGTACAGCAGCTCGTAGCCGAGCACCGCCAGCTTGGCGTCGAATATCGGCTGGCGCCCGACCATGAACTGGGCCAGGGTGGGCCTGGGGTGGGACGAGCCGGCCGCAGTCGCGCTCCCTGCAGACCCCATCAGTCATTTATCGGGTGGTGGGGCCTGGCCCTTACCTCTGCCGGCACCGAGGCCGGAGGTCGGTGCAAGCTCAGGCCCGGGCTTTGCTGTGCCCGGGCCTCACGGCTGGCTGGCGCCCCGCGGGCTCAAGGTCTTGACCGGGGCCGGGTGCTCAAAGTGGGGGCCGGCGCCCCGGGCCCGGCGGGCTCAAGGTCTCGGCCGGGCCAGCCGAAGCAAGAAAGGATGCAAAGTACCTCGCGCCTGGTGGGAGAGTTCCTGGTCAACCGGAAGGTGCTCTCCAAGGACACCTTGGAGGAGTCGCTGCGCCGGGAACAGGAGACCGGGGTCCCGCTGGCCAAGATCCTGGCCAGCGACGGCCTGGTGGCCGAACGGGACCTGGTGGCGGCGATCGCCGACCAGATGAAGCTCGGGTTCTGGGACCCCTCGGTGGTGCCCATTTCCCCGATGGTCGAGTCCATGCTCCCGCCCGAGCTGGCCCGCAAGTACGTGGCTGTGGCCGTGTCCCTGGCCGGCGACGGGCTGGTGGTGGCCATGGAGAACCCCTCCGACGAGGCTGCCGTCCGGGAGCTCAGCCGGGCCACGGGCTGGAAGGTCGTCCCCTGGCTGGCGGCCCGCAGCGACATCGTGGGCACCATCAACGAGATGTACGGGCCGGCGGCGGCGCTGGCCGAGGACGTCGTGGCCGAGATGCCGCGGCACTTGTCGCTCAACCAGATGCTGGCCGAAGCGGTGGCCCAGCGGGCCTCGGACCTGCACATGACCGCCGGCCTCCCCCCAACCATCCGGGTGGACGGGGACCTGCGGCCCCTGGAGGGCTACGAGCCGCTCAACCCCTCCCAGGTGCGGGACCTGGTCTACGCCGTGCTCTCCAACAAGCTGCGGGAACGCTTCGAGGAGGAACAGGAGCTGGACACCTCCCACGTGGTGCCCGGCGTGGGCCGGTTCCGTATGAACGTGTTCCAACAGCGCGACGCGGTGGGCGCGGTGCTGCGCAGCATCCCCTTTGAGATCCGCTCCCTGGAAGAGCTGGGCATGCCCCCCTCGGTGGCCCAGTTCGCCGAGCTGCCCCGCGGCCTGGTGCTGGTCACCGGGCCGACCGGCTCGGGCAAGTCGACCACCCTGGCCGCCCTGATCGACATCATCAACCGGACCAAGCCGCTCCACATCATGTCGGTCGAGGACCCCATCGAGTACCTCCACCACCACAAGGTGGCGGTGGTGAACCAGCGGGAGGTGGGCGAGGACACCAAGAGCTTCGCCCAGGCCCTGAAGCACGTCCTGCGCCAGGACCCCGACGTGATCCTGGTGGGCGAGATGCGGGACCTGGAGACCATATCCACGGCCCTCACCGCAGCCGAGACCGGCCACCTGGTCTTCGCCACCTTGCACACCCAGGACGCGCCCCAGTCCATCGACCGCATCATCGACGTCTTCCCCGCCCACCAGCAGCAGCAGATCCGCACCCAGCTGGCCACCACCATCCAGGGGATCGTCACCCAGCAGCTGCTGCCCCGGGCGGGGGGTACCGGCCGGGTGGTCGCCTGCGAGATCCTGGTGGCCACGCCGGCGGTGCGCAACCTGGTGCGGGAGGGCAAGACCCACCAGATCTACTCAGCCATGCAGGCGGGGGCCAAGTACGGCATGGTGACCATGGACCAGTACCTGGCCAACCTGGTCAAGCGGCGCATCGTCGAGCGCAGCGTGGCCGAGGAGCGCTGCCAGAACCTCGAGGACCTGCGACGGCTGATCGAGGCGCCGTGAGCGGCGCCAGCTGGGAAAGGAACCGCTGATGGCCCAGACCACCTTTGCCTACAGGGTCCGCGACACCCAGGGCAACATCGTCAAAGGGACCCTGGACGCCGAGGACAAAAAGCTCGTCGCCAGCCGGCTGCGCCAGATGGGCTACACGCCCATCGACATCGAGGCCAAGAACGCGGGCACCTTGAACAAGGAGATCCGGATCCCGGGGCTCACCGACCGGGTGAAGCTGAAGGAGCTGGCCGTGTTCTGCCGGCAGTTCTCGACCCTGATGAGCTCAGGCCTCACGCTGCTGCGGTCCCTCACCATCCTGGTCGACCAGACCGAGAACAAGGCCCTGGCCAGGGTCGTCTCCGACATCCACACCCAGGTGGAACGGGGCACCTCGCTTTCCCAGGCCCTCAACAGCCACCCTCGGGTGTTCAACCGGCTGTTCATCGCCATGGTCCGAGCGGGGGAGGCCAGTGGCGGCCTGGACCAGTCCCTCACCTCCCTGGCCACCATGCTGGAAAAGCAGGCGTCGCTGCGGGGCAAGATCAAGTCGGCCATGGCCTACCCGGTGGCCGTGCTGTTCCTGGTGCTGTTGATCGTCTCGGCCATCATCTTGTTCATCGTCCCCATCTTCAAGAAGATCTACGCCAGCCTGCACGGGACCCTGCCCTACCCGACGCGGGTGCTCATTTCGGTGTCCAACGCGGCGGTCAAGTTCGGCCCCATCATCTTGGGCGTGGCCCTGCTCGGCCTGGCCGGGCTCACCCGGTGGCTGCGGACGCCCCAGGGCAAGGCGACCTGGGACACGACCGTGCTCAAGCTGCCCATCTTCGGCGGGCTCATGCGCAAAACGGCCATTTCCCGCTTCTGCTCGACGTTCTCGGCCCTGCTGCGGGCGGGCGTGCCGGTGCTCGAGTCCCTGGAGATAACCAAGGAGACGGTGAACAACGTCGTCGTCGCCCGGGGCATCGACGCCATGAGCGAGGGGGTGCGCCGGGGCGAGCCCATCGCCGGCCGGCTGGGCTCGCAGCCCGTCTTCCCTCCCATGATCTCCCAGATGATGACCGTGGGGGAGGAGACAGGCGCCTTGGACGCCATGCTGGGACGGGCGGCCACCTTCTTGGAGGACGAGATCCAGCGCACCGTGGAGGCCCTCACTTCCCTGCTGGAGCCGGTGCTGATCGTGATCCTGGGCGGGGCGGTGGGCTCGATGGTCATCTCGCTGTACCTGCCCATGTTCAACGTCTACAAGTTGGTGAACGCGGGTGGGAGCTAAGCCGGCAATCGGCGAAGACCGCGAAGCGGTGGCCCTAAAGCCCTCCAGTGCGGCAGTCGAGACCTGGGTTAGCGAGCACCAGAGCAGGCGCGCCGCAACCGGTGGGCGCGCCAGGCAAGCAGCCCGAAACGCCGAGCAGTGAGCGAACAAAGGGGCCGGGCGGCCGTTCTGGGGTGGCAAGACCGGGGCAGACCCGGGGCCGACGAGGCCCGTGAGGCTCGTGAGGCTCGCACCTAGGCCTCTCGACACAGAGAAAGGAAACAAGTGCTGAAGGACCTGTACAAGCGGCGCCGTGAGGAGGAAGAGGGCTTCACCCTCATCGAGCTCATGGTCGTCGTGCTCATCTTGGGCATTTTGATGGCCATCGCCATCCCGACCTTCCTGGGGGCCCGCAGCAGCGCCAACGACGCGGCCGCCCAGAGCAACGCGACCAACGTGACCACCAGTGAGCTGGCCTACCAGGTCAACAACGGGACCTTCGTGCCCAGCGGCGCTGGCGCCAGCAAGCTGGACTCCTCGATCCCCTGGGTGACCGGCGGGGCAGCGTCAGGGAAGGTAGACGTGTGGGTGGCTAGCTCTTGGAGTTCGACCATAGCCGGTGGGACTAACGACGCTTCGACTGCCACTGGCAACGTCTTCTTGTTGGAGGCGCTTTCCGGCAGCAACGACTGTTTCATTGTCATGTCCGACCAGACCGGCAACGGCGTCACCGCGTACGCCGTCACCACTGGAGGCTGCCCCTCCGCTCTGCCGTCAACGGAGCCCGATTCAACGTTGGGCCCCGGTGCTGCTAAGAACAAGGCATCTACTCTGCCTGCGAACAGCCACTGGTACTCCAGCTGGTAGTACCGGCGACTGCCTGAACATTGACGCTTGGGGCCGGCCGGGAGGCCGGCCCCAAGCTGCGCCAGGAGGGCGGGTGGAAGTCGTTACAGGGCGAGGGCGGGCGCGCCGATACCTGATGGATGGACCACGAGGAGACCGGACGAGTGGAGCGCGCATGGCAAAGCTGATGGCAAAGAAGACCGGCATTGGCCTGGACATCGGCTCGTCGGCGGTACGGGCGGCAGAGGTGGTGGTGGACGGCGAGCGCCGGGTGCTGCGCCGCTTCGCCCAGGTGGGCCTGCCCCAGGGGGCGGTCGTCGAAGGGGAGGTACGGGACCGGGGGGCGGTCAGCGCCGCCCTGCGCAAGCTGTGGCAGCACGGGGGGTTCGCCAGCAGGAGGGTCGTGGTCGGCCTGGGGAGCCAGCGGACGATGGTCCGCCAGGTGGAGATGCCCCAGATGCCCGACGAGGAGCTGCGCTCCGCCCTGCGTTACAAGCTGGGGGAGTTCCTGCCCATACCGGTCGACCAGGCGGTGGTCGACTTCGCCTCCGTCCCAGGGCCCGACGGGCCCAAGGGCACCCGCCGGGTGCTGTTGGTCGCCGCCCAAAAAGACGTCGTGGTGGACGAGATAGCCGCGGTGGAACAGGCGGGCCTGCGGGTCGCGGCGGTCGACTCGTCGGCCTTGGCCCTGCTGAGGGCGGTACGCCCCCAGGGTGGCGGGCCAGGCAAGGGCGACGGTGGCGGGGGGTTGGAAGCCGTGGTGGGGGTCGGCGCCCAGCTCATGACCGTGGCCGTGCGCGAGGCGGGCGTGGCCCGCTTCGTCCGCACGGTGGCCTTGGCCGTCCCGGCTACTGCCGACCTCAGCGACCAGATGGCCATGGCGCCGGCCGGGGATCTCTCCCGGCGGGCAGCCAACCGCAGCGTGGTGCCGGCGGGGGCGCCTGAGCCGGAGCAGTCGAAGCTGGACGCAGTGGTGACCGAGGTCCGCAGCTCGCTCGAGTACATCGTCTCCCAGAGCCACTCCGGCCAGTTCAGCCGCCTGCTGGTGACCGGGGGCGGGGCCATGCTACCCGGCTTGGCCACGGCCCTGGGCGCGGCGGTGGGGGTACCGGTGAAGTTGGCCGAGGTGCCCTTGGAGCTCGATTACAAGTCGATGGGGCTGGAGCCGGAGGCGGTCGAGGAGGCGTCGTCCCGGTGGGCGACCGCGGTGGGGCTGGCCTTGTGGGGCACCGACGGGGAGCAGGCGCCCTCCCTGGTGCCGCCCGAGGTGTTCGCCCGGCGCCAGGCCCGCAAAGCCATGACGGCGGCGGCCGCCGTGGTGGGCGTGGTCGCCCTGGCCCTCGGAGGCGCGGCCTACGCCCGGGTGCACACGGCCAGCAACCTCAGCCACCAGATCGCGCTGGCCAACCAGGAAGCGGGCGTGCTCCAGGTCAAGATAAAAAAGCTGGGCTACGTGATGGCGGTGCCGGAGGCGGTGCGGGCCCGGCGCCAGCTGGCTGCCCAGGCGCTCGTGGGCGACATCGACTGGACCGGCCTGTTGGAGCGCATCGCCCGGGCCCTGCCCGCCAGCGTGACGGTGCAGTCGGTGGAGCTCACCAAGACCGAGCCGACCACGGTCGGGGGCACCGCCCCGGCCAAGGGGGCCGTGGTGGGCAACATCACCATGACCGCCCAGACCACCGGCGGTGCGGCGGCCGTGGCCGAGTTCATTGACCGGGTCTCGGTGGTAAAGGGGCTGGAGGCCCTCTGGGTCTCGTCCACCACCAAGTCCACCGGCCTCACGGCCATCAGCGCCTCGGCCCAGGTGACCACGGCGGCCTTCAGCAACCGGGCCGCCCTGCTCCCAGGAGGGACCAAGTGACCCGGAGGATCGCCATCGCCACCGCCCTGGTCATTTTCGTGCTGGTGGCGGGCTGGTACATGGGTTTCTACCGGCCCGAGTCCGGCCACATCAAGGCCCTGCAGTCCAAGCAGCAGGAGGCCCAGGCCAACCTGGCCCAGCTGGACGCCCGCTACTCCCAGCTTGTCCGGAGCCAGAGGCAGCTACCGGCCGAAAGGGCGGACCTGGCCCGGCTGGAGAGGTTGGTCCCCAACGGGCCGGAGCTCGACCGGCTGGTGACCGGGCTTTACGCCGCCGCCGCCACCGCCGGCGTCCAGTTGACGAGCATAAGCTCGCCCGCTCCCGCGGGTTACGGCCCGGGCTCCGGCAGTGCAGGCCCAGCCCCGGCCCAGCTGCAGCTCACGCTCCAGGTGAGCGGCACGCCGGGCGAGATCGAAGACCTGGTGCGGGTGCTCGGCTCGGCTCCCCGGCTGTTCGTGGTCGACAGCTTCGGGCTGGCCCTTGCCCCCGTAGCCGCCGGGCCCAGGGCCGGCGCGGGGAGCTCCCAGACGGGCACCTCGATAAGCCTGCGCGCCTTTTACGCCTTGCCCAACGCGGACAGCCCGGCTTCTTGAGCACCCGGGCCAGCTGCGGGCTTTTCCGGTCCTTGGTAACTCGTCAAGCTTTGGGGGCCTGATGCCGATCAATGGCCGCGTGGACAACAGCACGTGCGGTTGGCGGCCGCGCGTGGCACGCCGCAAGGCCCCCCGGTGGCCGTGCCCGCCAGCCGACCGGCAAGCAGGCTTCACCCTGGTCGAGGTCGTCCTGGCCATCGCCATCCTGGCCACGCTGCTGGCGGCTACGGGCCGGCTGGTCGTGACCGGCCTGCAGGTGGGGCAGAACTCCCGCCTCAAGCTCCTGGCCACCGACATCGCGTCCAGCGCGCTCGACTGCGCGGTGGCCTCGCTCAACGTGGCCGCGGCCAACTTCCCGACCCCGTGCGGGGAACCGTCCCAGTTGATCAGCGCGCTCGGCTACGAGAGCCTGGCCAGCGTCTCCAGGGGAGGTTACCCCTTCACGATCGAGCAGGAGGTGGAGCCGGGGAGCGGCACCTGCGGCATCCCCACCGGTGGTGCTCCTCCGGAGCTGCAGGTGGTCGACTTCGTCACCTGGGACCCGGCCCCACCGGCCAACTGGTGGCTTTCGCTCCCCGGGTCGGTGGCCAGCCGGTACGTGGAAGAGTCCACCATCGTGGCGGTGCCCGCAGTGGCCCTCAACCCGGCGGACGGCTCCATCAAGGTGGCAGTGACCGACGATGTCAGCAGTGGCCAGAGGAACCTGCAGGTGACTGCCACCGACTTGAGCACGGGCTTGGTCTACAAGGCGACCACCACGGACCTGGGTTGCGCGTTGTTCCTGAACATGCCCCCGGACCCCTATTCCGTGTCCGTCTCTCCCAGCTCGGGGACCTACATCGACTCCAACAACGACATGAGCGGCGGCGTCCCTGCCCCCCTCGCCGGGGCCAACATGAACGGCAACGTGGGGGCGAGCCAGACATTGACCCTCCCCAGTGGCAAGCCCCTCTACTACGCCCCGGCCGCCTACGTGAACGCCAGCTACACGGTGCCCCAGGTCGACGGGCTGAGCTGGCAGGCGCCCTACGTAACCAGCCCGGGAGACCTCGCCACCTCCCTGCCCTTGTCGTTCTGGAACGCCAACTTGGTGACCAACCCCTATGTAGCCCCGGCCCCCAGCCCATCGGGCGACACGGTGTTCCCTTTCCAGGCGTCGTCGCCCAGCTACTACGTGGTCGCCGGCACTTGCGGGACGGACAGCTCCCCTGACGGCTTCAGCGGAGGCAACCCGGCTGACGGCGTGGCCGTCCCCACCTCAGGCACGCTGGCGCCGGGCCAGGTGGCCACGGCCAACTTCACCTTGGTGCCGGTCGGCGTGGCCGTGACCAGCTCCGGCTCGGACCTGTCGGGGGCGGTGGTGGCGGCCCGGGCGGCCAGCCCCACCGGCGGCCAGGACGCCAATTGCCCGTCAGTGGCCCCCACGGCCATGCCGGTCCTGCAACTGGGCACGACCGCAGCCGCCTCCCCTCCGCTGCCGGGGGGAGGGACGCTGACCGCCATAAGCTCGAGCGCCGACCCGAGCATCTCGGGCACGGCGGTCACCTTCAGCGTCACCGTGACGGCTTCGTCGGGCGTGGGCACGCCCACGGGCAGCGTGTTGTTCTGCCAGGGGGGGACAGGGCCGTCGTGCACGGGCGGCACGGTCATCGGCACTGCCCCCCTGGGCGCCGACGGCACGGCCACCTCGCCGCCGGTCACCCTCACCAGCTCGGGGAGCCCCTACGGCGTGTACGCCGTCTACAGCGGCGACCCCAACTTCACCGCCTCGTCGTCGACCACCCTGTCCCAGACCGTCGAGCCCACGGGCCAGGGCTACGCGACCACGACCTCGGTCAGCGCCAGCGCCGACCCGAGCGTGGCCGGCCAGCCCGTCACCTTCACCGCTACCGTCAGCTCCTCGGGCAACGGGTCCCCGAGCACGGGCACGGTCACCTTCTACAGCGACGGCACGGCCATCGGGACCGCTACCCCGGCCAACGGCGTGGCCACCCTCGCTTACGTGTTCGCCTCGCCGGGCAGCCACAGCATCACCGCCCAGTACACCCAGGGGGCGGACCAGGACTTCGCCTCCTCGGCCCTTTCGGCACCTTTGTCCCAGAACGTGGGCACGTCGCCGGACGGCACCACCACCGCCCTGAGCGCCAATGCCAACCCGAGCGTGGCTGGCCAGGCGGTGACCTTCACGGCCACGGTCAGCCCGGCCTCGCCGGCCACGGGTACCCCCAGCGGGACGGTGCAGTTCCTGGCCAATGGCAGCGGTATCGCCGGTTGCGGGGCGCAGCCGGTGGCCTCCGGCACGGCCACCTGCACCACTTCGTCCTTGGGCACCGGCTCGGACAGCATCTCGGCTGTCTTCACCAGCTCCGACCCCAACTGGTCGGGCTCCAGCTCGCCGTCGGTGGCCCAGCAGGTGGTGGGCACCGACACCCTGAGCGGGCTGCCGGCCGGCTACTGGTTGTTGTGGGCGTCGGCGTCGGGCGGCTCCCAGCTGTCCACCAACACCACCACGGCGGTGGTGCTCAAGGTGGGCTCAAGTGGTGCCTGGGAGAGCAAGTGCACCGGCGGCAGCTATTCGGGCCCTTATTACTCGGGGGGCACCTGCTCGGCTTGGGCCCCGCTGGGCCCGGGGGCGGTGGTGGAGGTGCCGGTGTCATGAGGGGGCAGCCCCGCTCCGAGCGAGGGGTCAGCCTGGTGGAGACGGCGCTGGCCATGGCCCTCATGGCGGTGGTCATGACCTCGGTCGGCACGGCCGTCAAGCTGATCTCGGAGCAGTCCACCGTGATGACGACCAAGACCGTGGACATCGACCAGTTGCAGACCGCCGAGCAGACCATCGTGCGCGACATCCATGCCGCCGACAACGTGCCGCCGGCGACGGCACCGTGGTGCTACGGCAGCGGCACGTCCCCTTCCGCGACCCCCTCGTCGGAGCTGGAGTTCACCGCCAACATCAATGGCACCACCGAGGCGTTCGACATCAAGCTGAGCGGTGGGCAGCTCACCGTGGCCAGCAGCACCACCTGCGCCGGCCTGGCCAGTGCCCCGGTGGCCACGCTGGCGTCCAACCTCACCTCGAGCAGCGGTTTCACGGTAGCGGGGTGCGCCAACCTGGGGTCCTGCGCCCCCCTCCCCACTACCGCCCCTGCGTCCTGGACGGGGGGCAGCGGTGCGTCCTATAGCTTCTACCCCGCTCTGGGGGTGTCGCTCACCATGTCCGGCCCCAACGGGGTGAGCACGACCGTCGCCGACCACATCGTGGACATATGGAACGTCGAGGACCAGTGCCAGGCGGCGTGGCAGGTCGACCCACAAACGAGCCCACCCATGACCGACCCATGCTGACACCCCATGACAGGCCCATGCTGATATCCCGGCGCAAGCGGCCACCGAGGGCCGTGGCCGGAGCGCGGCGGCGCTGGCCGCGGGGCGAGGGGGGCCAGGCCATGCTGGTCGTGGTGGCGCTGATGGCACTGTTGTCAACCGTCCCGGCCGTGGTCATGGCCACAGCTGTAGGCCAGTTGGCCCAGACGACCGAGAACCTGAACTGGAACGCGGCCTACGAGGCCGCCCAAGCCGGGCTCAACGACTACATAGAGCACCTCGACCAGAACCCGGCCTACGACGAGTGGACGCTGGGCAACCCTTACTTCCGCTGCCAGTACAGCCCGGCCATGGCAGCCCAGGGCTACGAGCTGGTCAACGGCACCTGGACCTGGGTGGACCTGAAGGACCCGGGGCTGTGCGGTTGGTACTCGGTGCCCAACGCCAACCCGCCCGAGTGGTACGAGTACTCCCTGCCCAGGACCCAGAACGGGTCCCTGGCTCTCACCGTCAGCGGCGAGGCCGGGACCGGTAACCGGGCTGTGGTGAGGACGTTCAGTTACAACATCGTCCCCACTGCCAGCTTCCTGGACAACATCTATTGGACCAACTACGAGATGATGGACCCGACGCTCGACCAAAGCTGCGCCAACGACCTGCACATACCTTCGAGCGTGCCCCGCAGCCAGTACGCGGCGTACGGGAGCTACTACAGCTCCCATGGGCCGGCGCCGCTGTGGACCAGCACCGCCAAGCTGTCCGCCGGCTCCAACAGCGTCACCGGGCTGACTACCACGGCTGGCCTGGCCGTTGGCATGGCCATCAAGGACACGGCGGGCAAGGTGCCCAGCGGGACCACTGTGGCGAGCATCACCGGGCCCTCGTCCATCACCATGTCGAACAACGCCACCGGCACGCTGAGCGCGGACACGTTGTACACCACCAAGACGGCCCTCAGCTACAGCGGCGGCGTCACCGCCTACTCCCAGAGCCCATGGCCTCCCGACACCAACAACTGTTGGATATGGTTCGCGACCGGTGACACGGTGAACGGCCCGACCTTTTCCAACGACACCCTGCGCATCGACGGGACGCCCACTTTTTACGGGCAGGTCTTCAGCGCGGCCAAGGGACGCCAGGACCCCTTCACCGGCAGCGCCGTGCCTTGCCAGTACAACTTCGACGGCACCACGGCCCAATGCCAGCCCGGGCCAGCCACCGGCCTGCCACCGCAGTTCTCCGGCGACGAGCCGCAACCGAGCACGTCGGCGGACGCCACCGCGGCCCAATTGGTCGGCTGCTACATATCCGGCGGGACGATAACAAGCCCGTCGCCCACCTGGGTCGACATAACCTTGTCGTTCTCGTCTTCCACCGGTGTGACGACGCTCAACTGGGCCAAGGACCCCTCGGCACCCAATGCCCCCAACGTGGACAACGCCGTCGGCAACCCCAACGGCGGGAGCGGGGGCGCCTGCGGCACGAACGGCACCGGCGGCACCATAAACCTGAGCACCCTCCCGGGGTCGGCGCTCATATACGTGGACGGCAATGTCACGGTCCAAGACGCCGCCACCAACCCTGGCTTTGCCGGCTTCGCGACGATAGTGGCCGGAGACGACACCGGGACCGGCCCCATGCAATGGTCGAAAGTGACTGCTAACCTTTCGGCTGGGAGCAAGACGGCTTGCGTCGGCTCGGACCCGGGTTGGGCGGGCGAGAGCACCGGCGTCGGGGTGACCGACAGCGCTGGCGTGCTGCCAGCGGGCACCACGGTGAAGGTGGCAACCGGGGGGTGGTGGTGCAACTACCAGCTCACCTTTTCCCAGGCGCCCACCATGAGCGCCTCCTCGGACATAATCGGCCCGCCCGGGGCGGGCAACATCATCATCGGTGGCCCCATAACCTACCCCTACTCGGTGAACGGGGCCCAGCACGTGCTGACCACCACCACCCATTGCGACCCCGCCTGGGGCACGGGCGGGGGTGTCCCTGCGGGCTACTGCCCGCGCTCGGACCCCTACGACGCGCTCGGGTTGGTGGCTGACTATTACGTCCAGATCCTCCACACAGCCAACAGCTGCCCCTCGCCACCGCTGACCGTGGAGGCTGCCCTCCTGGCCCTCACTAACTCGGTCTACGCCGAGAACTGGACCGGGGGCGCCCTCTGCCACCTGGACCTGTTCGGGGCCATCGGCCAGGACTTCCGTGGCCCAGTAGGGCTCATAGGTTATTCCGGGTACGAAAAAGAGTACTACTACGACACCTCTCTCCAGACGGTGTGGCCGCCTTACTACCTGCAGGCGACCAGCTCGGGTTGGGAGCCGGTCGGCTACGCCGAGGGCCGGGCGGGGGCGGCGTCCCGGGCACTGGCGGGCGTGGCTTACGCCGCGGGCTGCGGCAGCCAGTGCTGACGCAGCTGCGTAATACCCGAAGCTGTGGCCTGGGTTGGCCCGCCCTCGCCCGGGTCGCGCTCAAGTCGGCGCGCCCGGTGGCCGAAGGCAATGGCAAAGGGCGGACTTCGCCCCCTCCAGGGAGGTCACGGTGGGTCATCGGCTAGTCATCACGTCGGCTCTTGGTTTGCTCTGCTCGCTGGCCGCGGCGCCTCCGGCGTCGGCGGCGACTACCAGCACCAGTACCCCGCCGGGGTTCTTCGTCATCAGCAGCGCCGTGGCTGCCCCGGGGGCCACGGTCGAGTTCTGGGGCGCCCAGTGGACGGACGACAACTCGCTGGGCAGCGGGCCGGCGTCCTTCAAAGGTTTCACCGACACGGTGGACAACCCCACTTGCCCGACGCTGTGGTCGACGGACACGGGCAACAGCACACCGCCGCCGGCCAGCGTGCCCTCCGAGGTCACCGTGATCGTGTCCAGCTCGATCACGCAGGTCGGCTCGACCATCTCCGGTAACGTCGTGGGGCTGGCCACTATCGAGACCGACCCCGGTTACGAGGGCAACCCCGGCCACCCGGGCTACGGCACGGTGCTGAGCGTGCAGCCCTGCAGCAGCGGTGGGGGCATGGCTTCCTAGCCCATAGCTACCCCACGGGCACCAGGTGCGCCACGTCGTCGTGGAGGAAGCCGAACGCCCGGTCGAACGTGGCCACCCGCCCCTCGTGGTGGCGCGCCAGCTGGGCCAGGTAGGCATCGGTGAGCTGCCGGTGCCCGACCACCCCCGCCAGCCGCACCTCGGTGTAGGCCAGCTCGTCGGCCCAGAAGCGGTGGCGGCTGTCCTCGCACACGGCGCGCAGCACGCTGGCGCTCGTGCTGGCCGGCTGGCCGGCCCGGACTAGGAAGCGGAGCAAGCTCCCCTGGGTGAGCGGGCAGGTGGCGAAGTGGCCGCTCAGCCCGGCAAGCCAGCCCTCCGCTGCGTCATGGTGCACGTGGTCGGCCACCACCAGCGCGATGAGCACGTTGGCGTCCAGCAGGAACGTCACTGGTCGTCTTCCAAGCTGCGCACATCTTCGCTGGTGACCACCTTGCCCAAGCGGACGAGAGGCAGGCCGGTACGCGGGCTGGTGATGACCGGGGCGGCCTCCCCCTGGCCGAGGCCACGCCTCAGCAGGTCGGCAACCGTCGCGCTGAGGCTCTGGTGGCGGTCACGGGCTATGGCCAGAGCCTGCTTGTGCAGGTCGTCCGGCAGGTCGATGGTCGTGCGCACCTTTGTCATCATAATGCATGGCTCATCTAGGTGCAGGAGCAGTTCTAACGGGACGGGCGGGCCGCCCGGCGGTGCAGGTGGGCCAGGAGGACCTGGCCGTCCGGGCCGGCGAACCAGGCGAGGTGGCCCAGCAGGTAGGTGTGGTAGGCGGCGTCGGCGTTGGCGGCCGAGCCGACCACGTCGGCGTAGTACTCCAGTTCGGACAGGGCGTACTCGACGTGGGCCACCGGCAGCACCGCCACCAGGGCCTGGTGCTCGGCCGGGGCCAGCGGCCGTACCGACTCGTAGCCGTCGACCAGCGCGTCCACCACATCCAGGTCGGCCTCTACGGCCGGGCTGGTACCAAGCCCGGTCCGAGGCCCGGGAGCAGGCCCGGTAGCAGCGCCAGGGGCAGGCCCGGGGCTGAGGTCGAGCCAGGGCACGGCGCTGCGCTCGATGGCGGTGGCCAGGTCGTGGGCGGCGTAGGTGCGGTTGGCCAGGCCGAGGTCGATGACCTGCACCACCTGGGCGCCAGGGGCCTCAGAGGCCCAGGTGAGGTTGGAAGGGTGCCAGTCGCAGTGCGCCCAGGCCGGCTCCAGGGGGGCCAGGGCGGCCGCAGCCAGCCGGGCGGCGGGCAGCACGTGGCGCTCGAAGTCGTCCTCCCAGGGGTAGGGGGCGAGCGCCCGGGCCAGGCCGGGGCGTTGCCTGGCCCAGGCCGCCAGCACCGGGAGTGGCTCGGGGACGCGCACCAGGGCGCAGGAGCCGACCAGGACGCCAAAGGGGCGCTCGGGCGCCCCGAAGCCCGCCGTGGCCAGGTGGAAGCGGGCCAGGGCGGCGCCGGCCGCCCAGGCGTGGCCGAGGCTGTGGAACGGGGACCACGACGGCTCGTCCCGGTACAGGTCGAAGCCCCGAGCTTGGGCGTGGACTTCGTAGGCCCAGGGGCCCCGGCGCAGCGGGGGGGCCAGGACGGCGGGCACCCCGATAGGCAGGTGGGCGGCCTGGGCGCGGCCGGCCAAGTGGCGGGCCAGGGCGTGCTCGGCCAGCAGCTGCCGCGGGGTGCGCACCCGGAGGTGGTGGCGCTTGAGGAAGACCAACCTTCCTGCCACCTCGACGAGCCCGGCGGCCGAAAGCGGCCGTGGGCTGCGCCAGGCCACGCGGGCCGCCGCGGCGTCCCGGCCGAAGCAGGCCGCCAGCACGGCTTGGGCTTCGGCGTCCTCGAGGGGGGGCCAGTCCGGCGGTACCAGTTCCTTGCCCGTGCCGTGGACCAACAGCGGCCCTTCAGGCCGCCCGGGAGCGGTCACAGGCCCAGGTTAGGCTGGTCATGGTGTTGAGGTTCCTGACCGCCGGGGAGTCGCACGGCAAGGCGCTGGTGGTGGTCGTCGAGGGCCTGCCCGCGGGCCTGGCTGTCACCGCCGACGACATTGCCCGGGAGCTGGCCCGCCGGCGCCTGGGCTTCGGCCGGGGGCCGCGTATGCGCTTCGAGGCCGACCAGCTGACCTTGCTGGGGGGGGTCCGCCACGGGCGCACCCTGGGCTCGCCGGTGGCGATCGAGGTGGCCAACTCGGAGTGGCCCAAGTGGGCCGAGGAGATGTCGCCTGAGCCGGGCCAGACGGCCAAGCCCCTGACCCAGCCCCGCCCCGGGCATGCCGACCTGGCCGGGATGCAGAAGTACGGGCTGGACGAGGCCAGGGACGTGCTGGAGCGGGCGTCGGCCCGGGAGACCGCCGCCCGGGTGGCGGCCGGGGCGGTCTGCAAGCTGCTGCTGCGCCAGCTTGGCATCGAGGTGGTGAGCCACGTGGTCCAGCTCGGGCCGGTGCTTGCCAAAGGTGGGCACCGGCCGGGGCCGGGCGACCTGGAGGCGGTGGACCGCTCCCCGGTGCGCTGCTTCGACCCCGAGGCGGAGGCCCAGATGGTGGAGGCCATCAAGGCGGCGGCCAAGGAGGGCGACTCCCTGGGCGGGGTGGCCGAGGTCATCGGCTATGGGGTGCCGGTGGGGCTGGGCAGCCACGTCCACTGGGACCGCAAGGTCGACGGGCTGCTGGCCCAGGCCCTGATGAGCATCCAGGCGGTCAAGGCGGTCGAGGTGGGCGATGGGGTGGAAGTGGCGGCCCTGCGGGGCTCGGTGGCCCACGACCCCATTGGCTGGGACGCCGGCCAGGGCCGCTACACCCGGGCCAGCAACCATGCCGGGGGCATCGAGGGGGGCATCACCAACGGCGAGCCGGTGGTGGCCCGCTGCTACATGAAGCCGCTGTCCACCTTGAACCGGCCGGTGCTGAAGACCGTGGACGTGGTGAGCAAGCAGGAGACGGTGTCGTTCAAGGAGCGCACCGACCACACGGCGGTGCCGGCCATGGGCGTGGTGGCCGAGACCATGATGGCCTGGGTGCTGGCGTCGGAGGCCCTGCGCAAGTTCGGGGGGGACTCGCTGGACGAGGTGGTGCGCAACCGGGACGCCTACCTGGCCTCCCTGGCGTGAGGCCCCAGCGGCTGCTGCTGGTGGGGATGATGGGGGCCGGCAAGTCGACGGTGGCCGGGGCCCTGGCCGCCCGCCTCGGCTGGCCGCTGGTGGACACCGACGCGCTGGTCGAGCAGCAGGCCGGGGCGAGCGTGGCGGAGATCTTCGCTGGCCAGGGCGAGGCCCGCTTCCGGGCGCTGGAGTCGGCGGCGGTGGCTGGCCTCCAAGCCGGGCCGGAGCCGCTCGTCGTGTCTGTGGGAGGGGGTGCCGTGCTGGACCAGGCCAACCGTTCGGCACTGAGGCGGGCCGGGACGGTGGTGTGGCTGCGGGCCCGCCCGGAGACCCTGGCGGCCCGGGTGGGGGACGGCGCCGGCCGTCCCTTGCTGGCCGGCGGGGGGCCCGGCGCCCTGGAGCGGCTCTTGGCTGAGCGCGAGGCGCTGTACCGGCAGGTGTCAGACTTGGTCATCGACGTGGACGACCTTTCCCCCGGCCAGGTCGTGGACAAGCTGTGCCAGAGCTTGTGGGTAGGGCGGACGGAGGAACTGTGAGGGAGCTGCGGGTCGAACTGGGGGAAAGGTCCTACCCGGTGCTGGTGGGGCCGGGGGCCAGGCACGAGCTGGCCGCGGTGGTGCCGGCCTGCTCCAGGCGGGCGGCGGTGGTCACCCAGGCCGGGGTGGGCGTGGAGGTGTCGGCCGGCCTGCGCCAGGAGACCTTCTTGATCGGCGACGGCGAGGAGGCCAAGTGCCTGCGGACAGTCGAGGAGCTGTGCCGGGGCTTCGCCCGTTTCGGGCTCACCCGAGCCGATGTGGTGGTCGGGGTGGGCGGGGGAGTGGTGACCGACGTGGCCGGCTTCGCCGCCGCCGTCTACCACCGGGGGGTGGCGGTGGTGCACGTGGCCACCACCCTGCTGGCCCAGGTCGACGCGGCTATCGGGGGCAAGACGGGAGTGAACCTGCCCGAGGGCAAGAACCTGGTGGGCGCCTTCTGGCAGCCGAGCGCGGTCTTGTGCGACACCGAGGTGCTTTCCTCCCTGCCCCCCCGTGAGCGCCGCAGCGGGCTGGGTGAGATGGCCAAGTACGCCTTTTTGGGCGTGGCCGACCTGGCCTCGCTGCCCCTGGAGGAGGCGGTGGCCCGCTGCGTGGCCTGCAAGGCGGCGGTGGTGGCAGCAGACGAACGCGAGGGCCTCGGGGGTGCCTGGGCCGGCCCGCCGGTGGGCGGAGGGGGGGCCGCGAGCGGCTCCGCACTTGGTGGCGGGCTAGCGCCGGGTGGGGGGCCGGCGCCTGGTGACGGGCCTGTACCGGCTGGCGGGCGGGCCCTGCTCAACTACGGCCACACACTGGCCCACGCCTTGGAGACAGCCGGTGGCTACGACCTGCGCCACGGGGAGGCGGTGGCCGTGGGGCTGGTCTTCGCTGCTCACCTGGCCCACCGCCTGGGGCGCATCCCCCTCCGGCGGGTGCAAGAGCACGAGCAGCTGGTGGCCGGCTACGAGCTGCCCACCCGCCTGCCGGCCGAGGCCGACCCCGAAGAGCTGGTGGTGCTCATGGGCCGGGACAAAAAGGCCACCTCAGGTGGGCTGAGCTTCGTCCTCGACGGCCCCCGGGGCCTGGAGGTGGTGCAGGGTGTCCCGCCCGAGCCGGTGCGCCAGGCCCTCGCCGCCCTCAGGTCACCGGCCGCTTGAGCCGACAGGTAACCGGGTGGAGGCAGTGCTGGCTGCGGTGGGGGCGACCTGGGTGCCGGCAGGGGCCCTGCCGGCGGCGTGCCTGGGAGCCCTGGGGCTGGCCCTGGGGTCGTTCGCCAACGTGGTCATCTACCGGGTGCCGGCCGGCCGCTCGGTAGTCAAGCCACCCTCGGCCTGCCCGGCCTGCGGTGCCCGGGTGAGGGCGCGCGACAACGTCCCGGTGATCTCCTGGGCCCTGCTGCGAGGCCGGTGCCGGGACTGCGCTGCCCCCATCTCTGCCCGCTACGTGCTGGTCGAGCTGCTCACCGGGGCACTGTTGGCTGGGGTGGGCCTGCGCTTCGGCCTGTCGTGGACGGCGGTGGCCGAAGCGGCCCTGATGGTGGGCCTGGTGGTTCTCGCCTTCATCGACCTCGACCACATGCTGTTGCCAAAAAAGGTCGTCTACGCCACCGTGGGCCTGGTCGGCCTGGCCCTCCTGGCTGGCGCCGCCAGCGCCGGGCAGTGGCGCCGGCTGGCGGTGGCCACGCTGGCGGCCTTGGTGGCCTGGGGGGTGTTCTTCACCATCAACTTCGTCTCGCCCAAGGCCCTCGGCTTCGGGGACGTGCGCCTCGCCCTGTTGATCGGCCTGGGGCTTGGGTGGCTGGGCGCCGCCTACGCGTTCTTGGGGTTCTTGGCCGGCAGCGTCCTCGGCTCGGTGGTGGGCCTGTCCATGATGGCGGCCGGGCGGGCCGGGAGGCGTACCGCAGTACCGTTCGGGACGTTCCTCGGGGCGGGAGCGGCCCTGGCGGTGCTGGCCGGGGCGCCGGTGGTCAACTGGTACTTGGGGCTGGTGCACCTCTGAGGGGGCAGGCGCGAGCCGGGGCCCGGGGTGCTAAGCCCGGGGCCGGGCGTTGCCCTGGGGGTCCCGCCGGCGTGGCTGGCGCCTTGGAGCTAGCCGGTCGTCACCTCTAACTCTAGGTGGGCTTTCGGTCGGCAGGCGGCGGGGTGTGCTACGGTAATTCATAAATCTATGGATAACAGTAGAACTGAGGACCGGCTCGACCTCTACGACCAGCTCGCACGCATCGGCAAGGTGGTCATGCACCCCAAGCGCATCGAGCTGCTCGAACTGCTCTGTCAGGGCGAGCGGACCGTGGAAGCTTTGGCGGCTGTCACCCGCCTCAAGCTCACGACCACTTCGGCGCACCTGCAGGTGATGCGCCACGCTCGGCTGGTCGTGACCCGCCGCGACGGGGTGCGCGTCTTTTACCGGGCGGCGGGAGAGGAGGTGTGCCGCTTGGTGGCCGCCCTCGGGGAGCTGGCCCGCGCCCGGCTGGCCGAGGTCGAACAGATCCTGGGGGACATCGGCGCCGGCCAGCGCTCAACCGAGCGGGTCAGCCGTGCAGAGCTGCTCCGGCGTGCCCGCGCCGGCGACGTCATCGTGGTAGACGTCCGGCCGACGGAAGAGTTCGAGGCAGGCCACATCCCGGGCGCGCGCTCGATACCCCTGGAGCACCTCGAGCTCCACCTGGAGGAGCTCGACCCCGCCGTGGAGGTCGTTGCCTACTGCCGAGGCCCGCTCTGCTTGCTCGCCCCGCAGGCTGTGGCACTGTTGCGCAGCCACGGGCACCGGGCTCACTGTCTCGAAGACGGGATGCCCGAGTGGCGCCAGGCGGGGCTGCCGGTCGCCGTCGGCGCCGACGCGCCGCCACAGCGCGGGCCGTGTGGCCCGAAGGGCCGCTCGGCTCCCACGCGAGCTTCTCGTGCCCAGACAGGCCGACCGGAGCTGAATTGAAGGTCCTCGTCATCCTCAACGACCCTCCCTACGGCACCGAGCGCAGCTACAACGGCCTGCGCCTGGCGGGTTCTCTCGCCAAGCGCGACGGGGTCGAGGTCAAGGTGTTCCTCTTCGGCGACGCGGTCGGCTGTGCCATGGCCAACCAGAAGCTCCCCGACGGCTATTACCACTTGGACCGCATGCTTCAAAGCGTTGTCCGCCACGGCGGGGAGGTGGGTTGCTGCGGGACGTGCATGGACGCTCGGGCCCTGCCCGAAGCGGGCCTCGTCGAAGGTGCCCGCCGTTCCACGCTGGAGGAGGTGACTGATTGGGCCCTTTGGGCAGACAAAGTAGTCAGCTTCTGAACTTGTCGCACGGGTTGGGTGCAGGAAGCTCGCACGGTGGCACGCTCGTTCTGGCCCATCTACCGCGGGGACAAGGACGATGGCCATGGCTGTGAACGTGGTGATCATCGGAGGCTCCTTCGGCGGGCTCACCACCGCGTACGAGCTACGACGCCGGCTCGGCCCCGACAAGGCGTCGGTCACCCTCGTCTCCAAGGACCCGCGCTTCGTCTTTGTGCCCTCCCTCCCGTGGGTGGCGATGGGGAGCCGCACCATGGGCCAGATCTCTTTCGACCTCGGGCCTGTGCTCGCCCGCAAGCAGGTGGGCTTCGCGCACGAGACGGTGCTGCACATCGACCACGAGGCTAAGACGGTCACGACCGACAAGGCCGAGCGCCGCTACGACTTCCTGGTCATAGCCACCGGGCACCGCAGCGCCAACGAGGCCGTCGAAGGTCTCGGCCCCTTCGACGGGCCGGGGCACTCGCTCATGTCCGGACCAGAAGCTGAGGAGCTCGCCGGCGCGGTCCAGCGCCTCCTCGTCGACCCCGGCCCGGTGGTCGTCGGGGCGGCACCCGGTGCGAGCTGCATCGGCCCTGCCTACGAGTTCGCCTTCGAGCTCGACCACCTGTTGCGCCGCAGGCGGCTGCGCCATGTGGTGGCGATCACCTTCGTCACCCCCGAACCGTTCCTAGGCCACATGGGCATGGGCGGGGCGGGCAACATCCGCCAGCTCCTCGAGGCAGCGCTCGAAGAACGCGACATCGCCTATGCCACATCGAAAGCGGTGACAAGGATCACCGGCGGATCGGTCGAGGTCGAAGGGACGGGCCCGGTCCCCTCGGTCCTGTCGATGGTGATCCCTCCCTTGGCCGGCGTGGAAGCCGTGGCCCAAAGCCCGGGGCTCTCCAACCCGAAGGGCTTCGTGCCCGTCGACGCCCACTACCGCCACCCGGAGGCAGAGGGCGTCTACGCCGTTGGCGTGGCGGTGGCCATGGCCCCGGTCAGCCAGGCACCGGTGCCGGTCAACTTCCCAAAGACCGGGCACATGACAGAGCAGATGGCCAGGACCGCCGCGGCAGACATAGCGGCTCGGGCCGCAGGAGGCGAGGGCAAGACCGCGGAGCTGAGCGCCCACTGCCTCATGGACATGGGCGACCGGGGCGTCCACATGGCCGTGCACCCCGTCCGCCCGCCGCGCAACAAGATCCCCCACGTGTCGGAGGGCCGCCGGTGGCTGCTCGCCAAGCGGGCCTTCGAGCGGCTCTACCTCTTCCATGCTCGGCGCGGGCGGCGAGTGCCCACTGCCCTCGGGTGGTGACTCGCTGGTGACTGGTGGCTCGGTAGTGACGGGCCGGATCGTGCGCTGGCCTGCTGACGCTCGTCGGTTGTTGCCTTCAGCGCCGTTTTGGCGCAGTTACCCGGTAGGCCCCCCCTTGGCCGTCATCTTGGCCACCAGGAGCTCGAGCAGCGTGAGCAGGGCGTCCCGGCACGAGGCCTTGTCCCTCGCGTCCATGTCGAACACGGGTACGCCGGGGGATATACCCAGGGCCTCTCGCACCTCTTCGAGCGGGTAGCGCTCGGCGCCGTCGAAGTTGTTAACCCCCACGACAAAGGGGAGCTGCCTTTTCTCGAAGTAGTCGACCGCCGCGAAGCAGTCCTCCACCCGGCGGGTGTCGACCAGCACCACCGCTCCGAGGGCACCGTTGATCAAGTCGTCCCACATGAACGCGAAGCGAGCCTGGCCGGGAGCACCGAACAGGTACATGACGAGGGTCTCGTCCACCGTGAGGCGGCCGAAGTCCATGGCCACGGTCGTCGTTGTCTTGGCTGTGCCGGCCAAGGCCGAGTGGTTGTCCACGCCGGTGGCGACGACCGTCATGGCGGCCTCGGTGGTGAGGGGCTCGACTTCGGATATGGCGCCGACGAAGGTCGTCTTGCCGACGCCGAAGCCGCCCGCGATGACGAACTTGACTGCTGTCACATGACGGGTTGAGGTGTGTTCACTTGAGAGCACGGACACGTTCGATCATCCTCGTGAGGGCCGATAGCTCGATCTCGACCGGGTCTGTCTGGTGGATGCGGATGGCACCCATCTCCAGCAGGTCACCGACCAGGATCGTCACTACCTGGGTGGGCAGGTGCATGTAAGAGGACAGCTCAGCGATCGATATGGGCGTCCCGGCATAGGACAGCAGCGTTCGCTGTTCGGTGGTCTTGGCCAGCTTGGCCCGGCCCACAAGGGCTTCCACGAGGGTCTCCCAACGCAGGTCGGGCCGGGTGGTGGCGGTGCGGCCGCCCGTAAGGATGAACGGGCGTATGAGCCCCGGGTCTCGCGGTGTCCCTTGGGCGCTCATCGAGGCTCCTCCCAGCTTCACTGGAGCACGGCAGCGCGCAGCTCGGCGACCAATGCGGGAGTGAGCAGGGCCCCGATCTTTTCCAGCAGCAGGTTCGTCTGGTAACCGACCAGGCCGATGTCACAGCCGGCGTTGGCTACGACCCCGAGGCTGGAGCCATCGGAGATCAGCGAGATGAACAGGTAGCCGCCGTCCATGGCGATGACGACCTGGTGGACGGGTTCCCAGCCGAAGGCTTTGGCCGCCCCCCGGGCCAGGCCCACCGTGCCCGAGATGATAGCGGCCACTCGTTCGGCACCGGCGCGGTCCAAGGTGTGCGACATGGCCATCAGCAGGCCGTCCGAGGACACGGCCACCGCGTCGCACACCCCGGCGCTGGTGGTCACGAAGTTGTCTAGCAGCCAGTTGAAATTGGCTGCCTCCTTGCTTAGCGCAGCTGTGGCCATTAGTCCTTTTGCTCCTTGTCGGCACGGCTTTGAGAAGTGGTGGCAGAACGGCTTTCGGAAGTGGTGGCGGACAGGTACTGAGACAGGGCCCCGGCCAGCCCCATCGGGTTGGCTGTGGCGGTGGTCGTAGTTGGGGTGGGGCGCCGGAGAGAGCTGTCCTGGTCGGCCAGTGACGCCCCCGGGACGCGCCGGGTGAGCTTGCGCAGCCCGGCTGCGGTGGCGGCAGCCTGCACGGCGGGGCGGAGCGAGCTGGGCCCCGTTCCCGCCGGGGCGGTGGCCGTGGGAGCCTCGGGCGGGGTGCGGTAGGAGGTGGCAGGAGCCTCGGGCGAGGTGCGGTAGGAGGTGGCCCCGGCGGGGCCCATGCTGCTTGCCCCGGCGAGGCTCGGCCCGTGGGCGCTCAGGTCCGGCACCGAGCTGAGGCCTACCAAGGGCCGGTCTTCGCCCGCCCTGGAGGCTCCGGCCGCTCCCAGGGTGCCGTTGGGGCCGGCAACAGGGCCGGCGCCGACGGGCTGGGTTGACCCGAGCGGCTGGGTTGCCCCGACGGGACGGGTTGCCCCGAGCGGCGAGGCTGGCGCAGCGCCGGCCATCTCGGGCGTCGGCGTGCCCCAGCTGATGGCCCAGACCTTGGACCAGTCCAGGGTGCCCTCGCCACTTGGCCCGGAGGAGGAGGTGGGGCTGGCTACTGCCTGCTCGGCACCGGCCGGCTCGGCACCCGCCTCGGCCCGAGCGGCTTGCGCTGTGTCCTCCTCAGGCTCGGTAATGGCCTCAGGCTCAGTGCCAACCCCTGCCTCCCCGGGCAGCTCAGCAGGCTGGTCCTCGCGCTCGAAGTCGACGGCCGTGTAGGCAAGGTCGGACCAGCTGCGGGGGAGGTCATGGTCGGGGGGCTGCTGGGTGGCGGTGGCCGCCGGCCGGGCACCTTCGGCGGTGGCAGCGGCCGGCGCTGCTTCGGCCCAGGTGTCCTCGGCCGGTACTTCGGCTGCCTGGGCCTCGGCAGCTGGAGGCTCGAGGTAGGCGAAGGGCTCGGCCTCAGGTGCCCCGGCACTCATGGGGGCAGTGGCCCCAACGGTGCCGACCGTCTCCGGTTCGGCCGCCTCCAGTTCGTCACCGTCGGGCTCGGGCTGCACGTCGGCTGGCTGGGCGGGTGCCGGAGCAGGGGCGACGGAACCCGTGGGCCCAGCTGCTCCAGCCGGTGAGAGGTGGTGACTGGCCTCGGCGGAGAGGTCGGGCACTGGCTCCTCGAGCAAGGAGGCGGGTACCTTCACCCGGGCCACCAGGCCGCCCGACTGAGCCTTTTGCAGTGAGATGACGATGCCCAGGTTGGACGCCAGGCGGCCGGCGACGAAGTGCCCCAAGTACCGGCCGGGTACGGCGTCGGCGGCGCCCTCGCCCCGCAGGCGGGCATTGGCCACCTGCAGGTCTTCGGGGGACATGCCGATGCCGGCGTCTACGATGGCGATCACGTAGCCCTCGTCGAGCAGGCGCCCATAGACGTCCACCGGGGACGCGGGCGGGGAGAACTGGAGGGCGTTTTCCATGAGCTCGGCCAAGATGTGCACCAAGTCGGTGGTGGCCGGACCGGTGACCAGGGCGTGGTCGAAGTGGTGGAGGCGCAGGCGCTGGTAGTCCTCGACCTCGGCCGATGCGGCCCGCACCACGTCCATGGCTGCCACCGGCGCGCTCCAGGGGCGGGCCGGGCCGCTGCCCGCCAGGATGAGCAGCGACTCCGCGTTGCGCCGCATACGAGTGGCGAGGTGGTCGAGGCGGAACAGGTCCTCGAGCGACTCGGGGTCGGCCTCCTTCAGCTCGATCTCACTTATGTACTCGAGCTGGCGGGTGACGAGGTTCTGGTTGCGCCGGCCGAGGTTCACGAACGCCTGCGCCAGGTTGCGCCGCAGGGACGCCTGGCCGCCCGCCAGCTCGAGGGCTGTCCGTTGGACGGCGTCGAGCGCCCTGGCCACTTCAGCCACTTCGTCCCCGCCCGCCACGTCGACGGGTGGGGCATAGGTGACCTCGTTGCCCTGGAGGATGGACTGGACCGCGGCGGGGAGGTCCTCGCTGGCCAGTTTTTCTGCTTGGCGGGCGAGCTGGGCCAGCGGCTGGGAGATGGAGCGGCTGACCAGGACCAGCAGGACGAGGCCGAGCAGGGCGGCGGCCAGCGTGGCCGCCCCGAGCTCCTCAGCTTTGGCCACTGCCGCGTTGTGCAGCTGTGCAGCACGCTTGGCCACCACAGCTGCGATGGCGCGGTCGCCCACGGCCACGAGGTTGCCGGGCTGCAACGCCTGGGAGCTGGCGGGGCCAGCGCCGGTATTTGGGATCCCGGGTGCCGAGTCGGTGAAGGCACCGAGGATGGCGGGGAGCAGGGGGGTGGTCCCCTGCTGGACCATGAGCACGCCTTCGGTCTGCAAGGACTCGCCGACGGTGCTGGACGACAGGGTGTTGACGGCGTTGGCGTAGGGCCCGCTGGCCAGGTCGGCGAGCCGCTGGGCAAGGGCCTGTTCGGCGCCGAAGTCCTGGGTGGCCTGGTCGGCGGCCTGCGCCAGGGCAGCCCCGGGAGGGCTCCAGGCGGCGACGATGAGGTCCTGGACCACTGCCCAGTCGGCCTCAGCCTTGTCCAGGCTGGCGTTGAGCACCTCGACCCCGGTGCGCAGGGTTGGGTCGCTGACCTGGAGGGGCACCGTTGACGCGGCCCCTATGAGGATGCCGACCATCGACGTGTAGCTCCGGAACACGTCGGTCTCCAACCTCTGGGGGTCGCTCACCGAGCCGTGGCCCAGGCCCTGCCACAGCCTGCGGGCCGGGACCAGGTACTCCTTGATCGTGGCGATGGCGTTTTGGTAGTCGCTTTTGGCCTGGCTCCCGGCGCGCTCCACCGAGCTCTCGAACTGGGCGATGCTCTGGTCAGTGGCCAGCTCTATGGAGGCCGCCGGCCCGCCCAGGCCAGCGGTGGCGGGGGTGATGCCGCGCAACCCGGCAGGAAGGCCGGTGGCCGCGCTCAGGACAGACAAAATCGCTTCCTCGCGTTCGTTTTGCAGTGCCTGGACGACGCCTCCTGGCCCCACCGAGGTGGTGGCCAGGGCGCTCTGGCGGTCAACGCTGTTGACCTGGGAGATGCTGGAGATGGCTCCCAGTGCCGCCACGGCCACCAGGACCACCAAGGGGACGGCAAAGGCAACCGCTAGCTTCGTTCGGATTCGCCGGAACCGGGACAATTCCACTTACCTCTTTCGTCGTGGCCCAAAGCGAGCGTCTTCAGCTCGGACGGTAGGGGAGGAGGGACCCCGGCGCCTGGGCACGGGGAGGCCCCTGGGGTCGGGCGGCCGTTAGCTCGGGGCCTGGCCCGGGGCAAAGGGTGGTCCTCAACGCTGGGCGCCGCCTTTCAACGCGGCCCATCGCCGACCAGCACGGGTTTTTGGTCACGGGTGCTGGACACGGTGCTCACCGCGCCCTCGTCGTGGGGGAGGCTGATCGCCCAGCTGAGCAGGTCAGGGTCCTCGGTCAGGTACACGACCTGGCACCCCCGCCCAGCCAGGGCCTTGACCAAGGTGGTGGCGCCGTCGGGCCCAAAACGGCTGAAGGCGTCATCGGCGAAGACGACTTCGTCCGAGGTGAACAGGTCGCTCCCGACCCAGCGGCCAGCGGTGTCCAGATGGTCGAGGACGGGAGGGCCGGCAGAGACCATGGCGTCGAGGTCCCGCTGGGCCTGTTCCAAGCGGGCCCGGGTGGCGTGCTCCACACCTTTGGCCTCGGCCGCGGCCTCTTCGGCCGTGGCCTGGGCCTGAGCCAGGCGGTCCCGGAAGTCGTCCAGCAGCCCAGGCAGGGGGACGCCATCGCCCCACGGAGGCGGCCCCCCGCTCAAGGTCTCCATGCCGGCGAGGAGCGCTTGGTGCGTCTGGCTCAGGGCTTCGGAGGCCTGCTGGGCAGTTGCCCGGGCGGCTTGCAGGTCCTCGTCGGCCTGCTGCACGGCATCTCGGCGCTCCGCCTCGGCCTTGGCCAAGGCGGCCTGGAGGGCCAAGGCTTGCTGGACCACGGCCTCGGGCACCCCGCGCTTGCCCCGGCCGTTGCGGGCCTGTTCCAGCGATGCGGTGGCCGTGTGGCGCTGGCCCAGGATCCTTTCCAGTTCTCCTAGGGCGGCGGTCAACGAGCGTGCCGCTTCTGCCTCGGCGTGGACGGCGGCCTCGAAGGCCTCGTCGGCCGCGCTCAGGCGGGTGGCCAAGTCGTGGAAACGACTGGCATCAGTAGTGGCCACGGCTGCCTCGCGCGCCGCCCGGGTGTTGGCCGCGATTGCTTCTTGGATGTCGTGTTCGGCCTGAGCCACCTTCTCGCGCTGGCTTTCGACCGCGGCCTGGTGCTGGTTGGCCACCCAGATGGCAGCGCGCTTCAGCTCCTCGTCCAAGTCCGTGCTCCGCAGGACGGTACAGTTCTTGGTCCGGGCTGCAGCCGAAGTCACCAGGGCGCGGGCCTCGGGCTTGGCGGCGACCACCGTGATGGCGGGGTGCAAGCCCCGGATGAGCACGGCTCCACCTGTGTCGCGGACCTCTTCCAAATGCACCTGGCACTCCGTTGTGTAGAGCTCGTCCCCCAGCCCTCCGGGCTGACCTGCTCCGGCCGGCTTCTGTTCGGGCGGGTGACCTCGTGGTTGTAGTCGGCTGGGAAGAGGGCGAACTTGAGCATTGCCACCTGGCGGTGGCGCTGGTTGCGCGCGGCCGCCACGACAGGCGTGGGGGGCGGGCGCGCCTGGTGCTCGAGGCTCCCGGGCCCCCTGGTGAGCCAGTCGTAAGGTGGCGGGCGCCTGCGCCGGGGACTGGAGGCAGGCCGTGTGCTGAAAGAGGGGCCTGCCCCCTTCGTGACAGCGGCTAGCTTGCACGTTTCGTTGGCAACTCGTTAGCTTTTGACGAAAATCAACGCGAAACCGCGGCACCGCGGTTATGATGCTCGCGTGCTGCTGAGGTTCGAGGTGTCCAACCACCGGTCGGTACTGGAGCCAGTCGAGCTGTCGATGGTCGCCGTGGACAAGGACCGGCCCGCGGCTCGCGCCTTCCCCGGGCTCAGCGAACGCGTGCTGTCGGTCGCCGGGATCTACGGGCCGAACGCCTCCGGCAAGTCGAACGTCCTCCACGCCATGACCTGGCTGTCAGCGGCTGTCGGGATGTCGCTCAGGACCTGGGAGCGAGCCGTACCGCGCGAGCCGTTCAAGTTCGGCCCTGGGCCAGCCAGGCCCTCGACCTATGAAATCGAGATGGTCGTAAGGGGCGTCCGCTATGCCTACCACCTCGAGGTCGAGGACGCCTCCGTGGTCTTCGAGGGCCTCTACAGCTACCCGCAGCGGCGCCGGCGGGTACTGTTCGAGCGGGAGGGCCTAGCTCTTCGTTTCCGGAGGGGGCTTGGGCCCTTGGCTGCCACCAAGGAGCTGCTGACCCCGACCACTCTGGCACTGTCGGCGGCCATGCGCTTTGACGAGGGGGATGTCCGGGCCTTCGGCCGGGCTATCGCCAGGGCGAGCACCCTCGGGCCCCGGGGGCGGTACGGGTGGCGGGGGCTCCCCTTGTACCGAGGAACGCCTACCGAGGTGCTGTTCGACGACAGGTACCTGCCATGGCGGGGGGGGGCACACCCTCGCAGGCGTCCCAATTGGCTGGCAGCGAGCCAACAGCCTCTAGTAGCCGCGAGCTTGCTTTGGCTCTACTGCGGCTCGCCGACCCGGGGATCGACCAGGTGCGCCTTGACGAGGAACAGTTAGAAGCCGTCCGTGGCCCGGAAGGGCCGTTACGGGCGCCGAGGGTTCAGTTGAGGTTCGTCCACCGGGCGGGCAACGAGGACCTCCCCTTCGACATCGACGAGGAATCAGCCGGTACCCAGGTGTGGTTCTCGGTCATCGGGCCAACCCTGGACGCCTTGCAGAGGGGCCAGCTGCTCCTCTTGGACGAGATCGACGCCAGCCTCCACCCCAGGCTGTCTGCCCAACTGGTCGAGCTCTTCCAAGACCCGGAGTCCAACCCGCACGGAGGGCAGCTCGTCTTCACCACCCACGACACCAGCCTCCTCAACCACCTCAACCGGGACGAGGTCTGGCTGACCGAAAAGGGCGAAGACGGCATGACGACGCTTACCGCCTTGGCGGAGTTCGGCGGTGACAAAGTCCGTCGGTCGTTGAACCTGGAGCGGGCTTACCTCCAGGGCAGGTTCGGTGCAGTGCCCGATGTCGACCAGTTCACCGTCCGCAAGGCCCTCGGCTTGGCGTGCTGACCAGGCCTCCAGAGGCAATAGCCGTGCCTTCAGCAGCGCCTCGGAGAAGTTCGGTGCCCGCCGGCCAGCGGGCCACCGGGAGACGGGCGCTCGCACACCGTGTGGCCACCCGCCGCCCCCGGAAGACCATCTGGGTGTTTTGCGAGGGCGTGAGGACTGAGCCCGAGTACCTCGAAGCGCTGAAGCGCCAGAAGGCAGTACGGGATGTGGCCGCTGTCGATGTCCGCATTGTTCCTGGCCGCGGCAGCCCGGTCCCCGTAGCGCTCGTGGACCGAGCAGTCAGCGCCCGGAGCCGAGCCTGCGGGGAAGAGGCCGAGGTCGACGAGGTCTGGTGCGTCTTCGACGTGGAGCAGCCACAAAGTCACCCGCGCTTGGTCGAAGCGGCGAACAGGCCCGTCGCGGGGGCGTCAAGGTAGCCGTCTCCAACCCTTGCTTTGAACTGTGGCTCGTCCTGCATTTCCGGGACCAGAGCGCTGGGCTGACCACGGACCAGGCCAGGAGGCTGCGCAGCCGGCTTGATGGCTCCGGTGACAAGGGCCTCGACCCGGCCAAGTACATGCCCCACGCTGAGGAGGCCGCTCGGCGCGCGGCCGAGCTGGACGAGGTGCACCGCCGGAACGGTAAGAGCTTCCCCCAGGACAACCCCTCGTCGGGGATGCACCGGCTACTTGCCGCAGTAGGGGCGTACCGAGCCTCGGGCCCTGAGCAGTGAGCACCCTCCCCAGGTCCTCTGCCCAGCAGCCCCGGCGGCCGTGACGCAATAGGCTCAGCGGCACTGGGTACGCTACGGTGCCGGACGAGGAGGACGGACATGGCTCGGGACGAACCCCCGCCACGAGGCGGCCTCACGGTGGTGCCCGGGGGTGGGGCGCCCGAAGCCGGTGCCGGCCGGCGAGCCGGCGAAGCCGAGGCCCTGCCCCGCCGCCTGGTGCTGCTGCTGTCGGGGCCCAACCTGGGTGCCCTGGGCCAGCGCCAGCCGGAGATCTACGGCCACGACACCTTGGCCGACCATGTCCAGCGGGCCACGTGGGCGGCGGCCGAGCACGACCTGGCGGTCGAGCACGTGCAATCGGACTACGAAGGTGCGCTCGTGGAGGCCGTCTTGGGGGCGAGGGGCCGGGCGGCCGCCATCGTGGTCAACCCGGGGGCCCTGACCCACTACTCATGGGCGCTCAGCGATGCCCTGGCCTGCTTTTCCGGCCCCGTGGTCGAACTGCACCTGTCCAACCCGGGGCGCCGGGAGCATTGGCGCCGGCGCTCGGTGCTGAGCGGGGTAGCCACGGGCGTGATCGCTGGTTTCGGCGGCGAAGGCTACCGCCTGGCTATCGAAGCGGTGGCCGCCTTGCTGCGCTCTGGTGCCCCCAGTGACGCGCGTCGTTGAACCGCCGGAGGCACCCCTGCGCCTGGCCTACAGCAACCTTGCCTGCCCGGAGTGGAGCTTCGAGCGCTGCGTGGAGGCAGTGGGGGAGTACGGTTTCGATGGCTTGGAGGTCCGCCTGTTCGACGGTGAGGTGGTCAGCGCCGGGCTGAGCGAGGCGTCCCGGCGCCGGGCCGATGCCTGCCTGCGCGAGAGCGGCGTCCCGGTGGCCGCCTTGGACACCTCCTTGACCGTGACCACTGAGGACCGGGGCCGGTTCCTGGCCGAGCTGGAGGACCTGGCCGGCCTGGCTGAACGTTGGGGGGCCCCACTGCTGCGCCTGTTCGGGGGTAGGTTGCCGGCTTCGTCCCCGGCCCGGGAAGAGGCCCTGGAGGCCGCGGCAGCGTTGCTGCGCTCGGCGGCGGCGGTGGCCGAGCGCCACAGGGTACGGCTGGCCGTCGAGACCCACGACGATTTTTCCAGTGCCTACACGCTGGCCGAGCTGTTGGACCGGGCCGGCGGGGTGGCCGGGGCGGTCTACGACTCGCACCACCCGCACCGGATGGGGGAAAGCCCAGCCGACGTGCTGGCTGCGCTGGGCCCGCGGGTCTGGCACGTGCAGGTGAAAGATGCCCGGCGCCGCCCAGCCCCCCCGTCCGCACCGGCCGAGGGCGCCACGGACCCTGCCGCCGGCCTGGGCCAGGACGAGTGGGAGCTGGTGGACCTAGGACAGGGAGAAGTACCGGTGCGGGTGCTGCTCGGCCTGCTGAAAGCGACCGGCTACCGGGGCTGGGTCTCGCTCGAGTACGAGAAGAAATGGCACCCGGAGCTGGCCGCCCCCGAGGAGGCGTTGCCCCGCCAGCGCCAGCGGCTGGCCGAGTGGCTCCAGGCCCTGCCATGACCGCCGTCGCCGTTGGTGGGGCCGGTGCCCCCACCATCGCCGACGGGCCTCGGCGCCTCTGAGAGCGGCCTTCTGGGCCGTTCTCGAAGTGGGGACGACGTCATGAACGCTAGGTACCCACAGCTTGAGCAGCCTGCGGAGCGATTGGCGGCGGGGCGCCCAGCGGCTCACGTCCCTGGGTGCGCGGCCGGGAGCCCCTAGCCCGCAGCTGAGGGCGGTGCCTCCACATGGCGGATGAAGGTGCTGGGCAAGGTTGCCAACCCACGGCTGACAAGGTCACGCACGTCGCAGCTCAGCAGGTGGTGGCCCATGCCACGCGCCGTGACCACGTACGCAGAGCCGTACACCGACAGGTCGTGCTCGTGGGCGAAGGCCGCAGCCGATGCAAGGAGGCTGGACGTAGACCGCACAATGCCGCCCATCTTCTCCCACCAGTTCAATGGCTGCCAGCAGCCCTGCAACCTCGGCTGGGGAACGCCAAGCTCGCACCGCCACATTGGCCACTTCGTAGCGGGCCAGGTCCAGTGTGGCGACCGTCACTGACGACGCTCCCAAGATGGCCCTGCTTGCTTCAGTCTCGGTGTCGGCGGTGTCAAAAGCGGCAAGGATGACACTTGCGTCCACCAAGACCGAGGTCATCTGGGCCTGGACGCCTTCACCGCCTCTGCCGTCCCTCCACCGTGGTCCTTGGGGCGACCGAGCAGTGGTGGGCTTGGAGGCCCGTAGGCCGTCCCTGACCAACGGCCCCCTCCCCGGGCCGTTCGCTCATTGGCCCACTGGCCGTGACGCAATAGGCTCCGTGGCACTGGGTAGGCTACGGCGCCGGACAGGGAGGACGGAGCGGACAGGGAGGACGGGCATGGCTCAGCCGGGACCTCGGCCACGAGGCCGCCTCCCGAGGGTGCCCGGGCAGGCGGGCGGCCCGGGTGAGCTCGGCTTCGGCTTGGTCGGCTGCGGGGTGATCGCCCAGACCTTCGCCTTGGCCCTGAGAGGCTTGGAGGGGGCCCGGCTGGTGGCCGTGACCGACACCAACGCGGCCGTCGCCCAGCGTTTCGCGACCGAGCACGAGGCGCTGGCCGTGCCCCGGTTGGACGACATGCTGTCCATGGCCGAAGTCGACGTCGTGTGCGCCTGTGTCCCGAGCGGGCTGCACGCCGAGGTGGGCCTGGCCGCCGCCCGGGCTGGCAAGCACGTGGTCGTGGAAAAGCCGATAGACGTCGACCTGGCCGCCGCCCACCGGCTGGTCGAGGGGGCGCGTTCGGCTGGCGTGGCCCTGGCCGTCATCTCCCAGGAGCGCTACAACCCGGGGGTGCGCCGGCTGAAATCCCTGCTGGACAGCGGCGCGCTAGGCACCCCAGTGCTGGTGGCGGCCAGCGTGCCGTGGTACCGGCCTCAGTCCTATTACGACAGCGCCGCCTGGCGGGGCACCTGGGCGCTCGACGGTGGCGGGGCGTTCATGAACCAGGGGGTGCATTACGCCGACCTGCTGGTGTGGTTGCTAGGGGCCCCGGAGGTGGTTGCCGCCCGGTGCGCCACGCTGGCTCACGACATCGAGGTCGAGGACGTGGCGTTGGCCATATTGCGCTGGGGGGACCGGGCCTTGGGCACCTTGGAGGTCACCACTGTGGCGTACCCGGGCCTGCCCCGGCGCTTGCGGGTGAGCGGCACGAAGGGGACGGTCGAGCTCGAAGACGAGGTGGTAGTGGTGGAGGCGCTGGCCGGCGGGGGCCAAGGCGGTCAGCCTGAGGCGGCGGGGAGGCTGGGGATGCCGGCGGGGCACCGGGCGCAGCTGGCCGAGGTGGTGGCGGCCATACGTGAGGGGCGGGAGCAGCCGGTGAGCGGTGAGGACGGCTGCCACGCCCTGGAGCTTGTGCTGGGGGTCTACGCAACCGCGCGGTGGGGCCCAGCGGCGCGGTAGGCAATGACCGCCGGCTCTGGCGAAGGCGCCGGCTCAGGCGAAGACGATCGTCTTTCGGCCGTGCACGAGGACCCGGTCGGTCAGGTGCAGGCGCACAGCCCGGGCCAGGACCACGGTCTCGAGGTCACGGCCGGTCCGAGCCAGGTCGGCGACGCCGTCGCGGTGCGAGACGCGGGCGGTGTCCTGCTCGATGATCGGGCCCTCGTCCAGCTCGGCGGTGGCGTAGTGGGCTGTGGCCCCGATGAGCTTCACCCCCCGGGCGTGGGCCTGGTGGTAGGGGTGGCCGCCGGAGAAGGCAGGCAGGAAGGAATGGTGGATGTTGATGATGGCTGAGGGGTAGCGCTCGATGAAGCGGTCCGAGAGGATCTGCATGTAGCGGGCGAGCACCACCAGTTCCACCTTGGCCTCAGCCAGGAGGCCGAGCAGCGCCTGCTCCTGCCGGGAGCGGCTCTCGGGGGTCACGGGCAGGTAGTGGTACGGGAGGCCGAAGCGCTGGACCAGCTCAGCGTGGTCCGGGTGGTTGGAGGCGACCATCACCAGGCGGCCGGGCAGTTCCCCGCAGTGCCAGCGCCCCAGGAGGTCGACCAGGCAATGGGGCTGGCGGGAAGCGAGGACGGCGACCCGGCGGTCCTCGTCGGAGTAGCGGACCCGCCAGGCCATCTGCAAGGGTGCTGCCACCTCGCCCAGCGCCGCCGGGATCTCCTCCCGGGAAAGCTTGAAGCCCTCCAGGCGGAACTCGACCCGCTGGAAGAACATCCCCTCTTCCTCGTCGGTGTGCTGGTCGGCTTGGGTGACGTCGCCGGCGTTGTCGTAGATGAAGTTGGCGATGGCCGCTACCAGGCCGGGGCGGTCGGGGGCGGACAGGAGCAGCCGGGCGGTAGGCCCTTGGCTCATGCCGGGCGGGCTGGTGGCCCAGCCAAGGCGGGTTGGGAAAGGTCGCTCACAGCAGCTATAGCCTGCCACGATGTGACCATGTCTGCTGGGGGGCCCGCTGGTGGGCCCGGTGGTGAGCTTGCTGTGGGGCCCGGTGGGGAGGGGTTGCCGCCCCTGGACGTAGCCGGGCGCCTGGAGCGCCTGCGTGCCCGGGTGGAGGGTGCCGGCTGCGACGCGCTCATCGTTTCCAACCTGTCCAACGTCAGGTACCTGAGCGGCTTTAGCGGGTCGTCCGCCCTGCTGGTGGTGCTCGCCAAGGAGGCCGTCTTGGTGACCGACGGCCGCTACGGCGCCCAGGCGGCGCAGGAAGCGGCGAGGGTGGGGGCCAACGTCCGGGTCGAGGCCCACCGGCCGAACGGGCACGGCCAGCTCCTAAGGGACGTGCTGGCGGGGGTGAGCAAGGTTGGCCTCGAGGCCGAGCACGTCAGCTGGGCGGCCCAGCGGCGGTGGTCGGAGGGGTGGGCCAAGGGGTTGGAACTGGTGCCCACCAGCGCGCTGGTGGAAGCCCTGCGGGAGAAGAAGGCCCCGCCGGAGGCGGCCCGGGTGGAGGCCGCGGCCGCGATCGCCGACGCCGCCTTTGCCCGGGTTGCCCACCTCGTCCACGAGCGGCCCACCGAGGCCAGCTTGGCCCTTGCCCTGGACACCGAGATGCGGCAGCTGGGGGCGGAGGGTTGCGCCTTTGAGACCATAGTCGCCGCCGGCCCCAACGCGGCCGAGCCCCACCACCGGCCCAGCGGCCGCCGGGTCGAGCCGGGCGACTTGGTGGTGCTGGACTTCGGGGCCCGGGTCGACGGCTACTGCTCGGACATGACCCGGTCCGTCTGGGCCGGCCCAGAGAGGGCAGGGCGCTCGGCTGAGCTGGCCAAGGCCTACGCCGTCGTGCTGGCCAGCCAGGAGGCAGGCCTGGCCGCACTGGGCGACGGCGTCCCCGCCGCCGCCGTCGACCGGGCTTGCCGGGAGGTGGTCGAGGCAGCCGGCTGGGGCGAGCAGTTCGTGCACGGGACGGGCCACGGGGTGGGCCTCGACATCCACGAGGCCCCCGCCCTGGCCGCCACCTCGGAAGATATACTCGGCTCGGGTCACGTGGTGACCGTGGAGCCGGGCGTCTATCTACCTGGTCTCGGTGGGGTGCGCATCGAGGACACGGTGGCTGTCCGCGAGGACGGTGGGCGCGTCTTGACCGGCACCGCCAAGCACCGGCCAGGTGGCACCCCGTGACGAGGCCCGCCAGGGGCAGGCTTGCACCGCTAACCCCTACCGGGAAGACGCCTGAACGCTAGGAAGGTCCTAAGCCAATGACTGCAGTATCGACCAACGACCTGAAGAACGGGATGACCCTCAACTTGCCCGAGGGCCTTTTCTCGGTCGTGGAGTTCCAGCACGTGAAGCCGGGCAAGGGTGGGGCGTTCGTGCGGACCAAGTTGAAGAACGTCCGCACGGGTGCGGTCATCGACCGCACCTACCGGGCCGACGAGCGCCTCGACCAGGCGATCATCGAGAAGAGGGAGATGCAGTTCCTCTACGCCGACGGGGGCTCCTATGTGTTCATGGACTCGCGGGACTACGAACAGCTCTCGGCGCCGCGTAGTTCCCTGGGCCCGGCCGCCAATTTCCTGAAGGAAGGCGACTCGGTGCTGCTGCAGTTCTTCGAAGGCGAGATAGTGGGCGTGGACCTGCCGGCAGCCGTCGAGCTGACTGTCACCCAGACCGAGCCCGGCGTCCAGGGCGACCGGGTGTCGGGGGCGAGGAAGCCGGCCGTGCTCGAGACCGGGCTCACCGTCCAGGTACCGTTGTTCGTGAACCCGGGCGACCGGGTCAAGGTGGACACCCGCAGCGGCGAGTACCTGACCCGCGTCGGGAGCTGAGCCTTGCCCAGGCACCGGGAGCGGGCGCCTTCCCTGGGCCTGGGCAGCCGCAGGGGGGCGCGCGAAAGGGCTCTCGAGCTCCTCTACGAAGCCGAGCTGAAGCAGCTGGCCCCCGGGAGCCTGCTGGCCGAGCTCCCGGTGGAGCCCACTGCCTACGCGGCCGAGCTGGTGCGAGGGGTGGAGGCCCACCAACCCCAAGTTGACGAGCTGATCAGCAAGTACGCCATCGACTGGTCGCTCGGGCGGATGCCGGTGGTGGACCGGGCGCTGTTGCGGTTGGCCACCTACGAGCTTTTGTTCCAGCCCGACGTGCCTACCGCGGCGGTCATCTCCGAGGCGGTCGAGCTGGCCAAGGCGTACTCGACCGACGAGTCGGGCGGCTTCGTGAACGGGGTGCTGGCCGCCGTGGCCCGGGAAGCCCGCCCGGCGGGCTGAGCCTGTTGGGCTGGCCCCGGCCGGCTTACCCCGCTGGGCTGACCGGCCGGGCTGAGACCAGCCGAACTGAGACCAGCCGAGCTGGTACGGGGTGCGAGCCTCGTAGTGGCCCCCGCCCGGTGCCGGGCGCTATGCTGAGGTCCCGACCGTGAAGCCGGCCCGGTGAGGCCGGTACGGAGGAAGGAGCCGGACGTGGCTGAGCGCGAGCGCGCTGCCCTGGGGGCGCGCACGGGGCCGTTGCAGGTCCGAGCCGTTGTCATGGATCGTGACGACGTGCGCCGAGCCGTTTGGCGCATTGCCCATGAGATCGTCGAGCGCAACCACGGCGCCCAGGGCTTGGTGCTGGTGGGCCTGCAGACGGGCGGGGCTTGGGTAGCAGCGGAGCTGGGCCGGGTCATCGAAGCGGTAGCCGGAGTGCAGGTCCCCGTGGGCACGCTGGACGTGGCCTACTACCGAGACGACATCCGCTTGCGCCCCGTGGTGCCGGCCGCGGCCACCGAGATCCCAGTCGAGGTTGACGGCGCGGTGGTGGTGCTGTGCGACGACGTGCTGTTCACCGGCCGGACCGTGCGGGCCGCGCTCAACGCGCTGTGCGACCACGGGCGGCCGGCCGCGGTGCAGCTGGCCGTGATGGTGGACCGAGGCCACCGGGAACTGCCCATCCGCCCCGATTACGTGGGCAAGAACCTGCCCACCCGCAGGGACGAAATGGTGGACGTGAGCGACGAGGGCGTGGTCCTGGGGGAGGTGCCGCCGGAGGTACCGGCCACCGGGGCAGCACCAGCCCCCAGCGGCCCGGCCTCAGCGGTCGAGGGGCGCGGCCGGTGAGCCAGGCCCGGCACTTGCTGTCGGTCTCGGACCTGGGTGCAGAGGGGATCGACGAGGTCCTACGGTTAGCCGACACTTTCGCCGAGGTGGGGCGGCGCCCCATACCGAGGGTGCCCGCCCTGCGGGGCAAGACGGTGGTCCTCGGCTTCTTCGAGGACTCGACCCGGACGCGCATGTCGTTCGAGGCCGCGGCCAAGAGGCTGTCGGCCGACGTCATGTCGTTCAGCTCCTCGGGCAGCTCGCTCAGCAAGGGCGAGTCGCTGCGGGACACCGTTTGCAACCTGGAAGCCATGGGCGTGGACGCGTTCGTGGTCCGCCACTCCTGCGCCGGTGCTCCCAGCCAGGTGGCGGGCTGGTTGTCCCACGCCTCGGTGGTGAACGCCGGGGACGGCGCCCACGAGCACCCGACCCAAGCCTTGCTCGACTGCTACACCCTGAGCCGGGAGCGTGCCCGGCGCCTGGGGGTGCACCCGCCCCGGCCGGCAGTGCTGGCCGGCTTGCGCATCGCCATCGTGGGCGACATCCGCCACAGCCGGGTAGCCCGTTCCTGCGTGGCCGCCTTCAGCACCCTGGGCGCCGAGGTCACCTTGGTGGCACCGCCCACGCTGTTGCCGGCAAGCCTGGCCGGCTGGCCGGTGGAGGTGAGCCACGACCTGGACGCCCAGCTGGCCAAGTGCGACGTCGTGTACGTGCTGCGTATCCAGGCCGAGCGGATGAAAGAGCAGTTCCTGCCCAGCCTGCGGGAGTACACCGCCACCTACGGGCTCACGGTCCAAAGGGCGCGCCTGCTCGGCCCCAGCGCCCTGGTCATGCACCCGGGGCCGGTGTGCCGGGGGGTCGAGCTGGCGGCGGAGGTAGCCGACAGCCCAGCCTCGGTCATCACCACCCAGGTGGGCAACGGCGTGGCGGTGCGCATGGCGGTCCTGTACCTGCTCCTCGGCAGCGGGGGGTCGCTCGGCTCGGGGGAGGCGGGGTGAGCGAGCGGCGCGTCTTGGTGCACGGGGGCACCGTGGTCGACGCCACCGGGGCCCGGCGAGCCGACGTGCTCGTGGCCGGTGGCGTGATAGCCGAGGTCGGCCCTCACCTGGAGCGAGGGCGCCGGGGGACCTTGGCCCTCGATGCCGAGGGCTGCGTGGTGGCCCCGGGCCTGGTCGATGTCCACACCCACCTGCGCGAGCCGGGGGGCGAGGAGGCCGAGACGCTCGAGAGCGGCAGCCGAGCTGCCGCCCTGGGGGGCTTCACCGCGGTCGTGGCCATGCCCAACACCGAACCCCCGGCCGACTCCGCCGAGGTGGTCCGCTACGTGCTGGAGCGGGCCAGGACGGCCTGCTGTTCGGTGCAGCCCGCCGGGTGCATCACGGTTGGCCGCCAGGGCAAGGTGCTGGCCCCCATGGCAGAGATGGCGGGGCTCGGCGTGCGGCTGTTCACCGACGACGGCCACGGCGTCCAGGACCCATCGCTCATGCGCCGGGCCCTGGAGTACGCGAGCAGCCTCGGCGTGGTTGTGGCCCAGCACTGCGAGGACGATGCCCTGGCTGCTGGCGGCTGCATGAACGAAGGCGAGTGGTCCAGCCGCCTGGGCCTGCCTGGCCGGTCGTCGTTGGCCGAGGAGGTGATGGTGGAGCGCGACCTGGCCCTGGCCCGGCTGACCGGGGCACGCCTGCACCTCATGCACCTTTCTTCGGCCGCCGCCGTGGCGGCGGTGCGGCGGGCCAAGGCCGCTGGCCTGGCCAACGTGAGCGCTGAGGCCACACCCCACCACCTGAGCCTCACCGACGAAGCCCTGGCCGGTTACGACCCGGTGTTCAAGGTCAACCCTCCCCTGAGGGCCCGGGCCGACGTCGAGGCCCTGCGCCAGGGCCTGGCGGACGGGACCATCGACGTCATCGCCACCGACCACGCCCCCCACTCGCCGGAAGCCAAGCAGGTGACGATGTGCGAGGCCGCCCCAGGCATGGTCGGGCTGGAGACGGCCCTGGCGGTGGCGCTGACCGACCTGGCCCTGCCCATCGCCGATGTGCTCGCCCTCATGTCCTGGCGGCCGGCGAGGCTCGCCGGGCTGGGCGACGGGCAGGGTGGCCCACTGGTGCCCGGGGCCCCGGCTCACCTGTGCGTGGTCGACCCCGCCCGCGGCTGGGTGGTCGACCCGGCCAAGCTGGCCAGCAAGAGCCGCAACACCCCGTTCGCCGGGCGGCGGCTGCAGGGCCGGGTGCGGCACACCTTGTACGCTGGCGAGCCAGTTGTCATAGGGGAGGAGGCCCAAAGGTGACCGTTGACGCCGGGTTGCCCGCGCCCGGCCCGGGCGGGGGCCGGGAGAGCCAGTTCCCGGGGCAGGCCGGGCACAGCCCTGCACCGGGCCTTGGGGGAGGCCAGTGGCGGGAGGGGCTCTTGGTGCTGGCCGACGGCACCGTGTTCCAAGGCGAGGTGGCGGCGGGGCTGGCCTGGGACCGGCCCGCCACCGGCGAGGTCGTGTTCAACACGGTGATGACCGGCTACCAAGAGGTGCTCACCGACCCCTCCTACGCCGGCCAGGTCATCGCCTTCACCTACCCCCACATCGGCAACTACGGGGTGGCGCCCGACGATGACGAGAGCCGCCGGCCGTTTTGCCGGGGTGTGGTGGTGCGCGAGCTGACCAGCCAGCCGAGCAACTGGCGCTCGGCCGAGAGCCTGCCCGCCTACCTGTCCCGCCACCACCTGGCGGTGATGGCGGGGGTCGACACCCGCCGGTTGACCCGCCACCTACGTGACGCGGGTTCCATGCCGGGTGCCTTCGGGCCGGCCGACGGCGGGCCGGGCTCCTTCGACCAGGCCGCCTTGCTCCGAGCCGCCCAGGACGAGCCGCCGACCGAGGGCCGGGACCTGGTGGCCGAGGTCACCTGTGCGGCTCCCTACAGCTACGGCGAAGGCCCGTTCCAGGTTGTGGCCGTGGACTTCGGCATCAAGCGCAACATGCTGCGCTACCTGGGCGAGGTCGCCACCGTGCGGGTGGTGCCGGCCTACAGCACGGCCGACGAAGTGCTGGGGCTCGAGCCCGACGGGGTGTTCCTCTCCAACGGCCCGGGAGACCCGGCCGCGGTCCGGGGAGCCGCCCAGTTGGTGGCCCAGTTGCTCGGCAAGCTCCCGGTGTTCGGTATCTGCCTGGGCCACCAGGTCATGGCCACCGCTTTGGGGGCCAAGACCTACAAGCTGGCGTTCGGCCACCACGGGGGCAACCACCCGGTACGCCGGTTGGCCACCGGGACGGTGGAGATCACCAGCCACAACCACAACTACGCAGTGGCCGACGGGACCCTTCCGGCGTCAGTAGAGGTCACCCACGTCAACCTGAACGACGGCGTGATCGAGGGGATGGCCTGCAAGGACCTGGCCGCCTTCTCGGTGCAGTACCACCCGGAGGCCGGGCCCGGCCCCCATGACGCCCGGTACCTGTTCTCCGAGTTCGCCGACCTCATGGTGCGCTGGGCCGGCCGCTCGAGAGGCTCCGCCACCAAGCGCAGCGCCATGGCTAGGGGGGCCATGGCTAAGGGGGCCCGCGCTGGGGGGGCCTGGGCCGGGGCCCGTGCCGCCGAGGGGCCGTATGCCTAAGCGCAAGGACATCCGCTCGGTCCTGGTCATCGGCTCGGGGCCGATAGTGATCGGCCAGGCCTGCGAGTTCGACTACTCGGGGACCCAGGCCTGCCGGGCGCTGCGGGCCGAGGGCTACCGGGTGGTCCTGGTCAACTCCAACCCGGCCACCATCATGACCGACCCGGACGTAGCCGACCGGACCTACATCGAGCCCTTGGTCCCCGAGGTCCTGGAGGCGGTCATCGCCCGGGAGCGCCCCGACGCGCTGCTGCCCACCCTGGGCGGCCAGACCGGGCTCAACCTGGCCATGGCGGCCCACGAGGCCGGCGTGCTCGAACGCTTCGGGGTCGAGATGATAGGGGCCAAGGCGGAGGCGATCGCGACGGCGGAGGACCGGGGCCGCTTCCGGGCGGCCATGCAGGAGATCGGCTTGGCCGTTCCTGACTCCGGGTTCGCCTACAACCTCGACGAGGCCCTGGAGATCGGGGAAAGGATCGGCTACCCCCTCATCATCCGGCCGTCGTACATCCTGGGTGGCGGTGGGACCGGCATCGCCACCGACCGGGCCAGCCTGGCCACCGCCGCCGAGGTGGGCCTGGCGGCCAGCCCGATCAAGGAGATCCTGATCGAGCGCAGCATCGCCGGCTGGAAGGAGTACGAGCTCGAGGTCATGCGCGACCGGGCCGACAACTGCGTGATCGTCTGCTCGATCGAGAACTTCGACCCCATGGGCGTCCACACCGGGGACTCCATCACCGTGGCCCCCGCCCAGACCCTCTCCGACGTCGAGTACCAAAGGATGCGGGACGCGGCATTTGCCTGCATCCGGCGGATCGGGGTGGAGACCGGCGGGTCCAACATCCAGTTCGCCATCGACCCCGACAGCGGCGACATGGTCGTGATCGAGATGAACCCCCGGGTGTCGCGCTCGAGCGCCCTGGCCTCCAAGGCCACCGGGTTCCCCATCGCCAAGATCGCCGCCCGCCTGGCCGTCGGCTACACCCTGGACGAGGTCACCAACGACATCACCGGCCAGACCCCGGCCAGCTTCGAGCCGACCATCGACTACGTGGTCACCAAGGTGCCGCGCTGGGCGTTCGAAAAGTTCCCCGGGGTGCCCGAGGTCCTGGGCACCCGGATGCAGTCGGTGGGCGAGGCGATGGCCATCGGCCGCAGCTTCCCCGAGTCGCTGCAAAAGGCCCTCCGGTCCTTGGAGACCGGCCGGGCGGGGCTCAACTGCGACCCCGGGGAAAGGGCCTACGACCTGCTGAGCGACGACGAACTGGTGGCCCGGGCGTCGGTGGCCACTCCCGACCGGCCCTTCCAGCTGGAAGCCGCCCTGCGCCGGGGCATCCCCGTGGGCCGCCTGCACCGGGACAGCGGCGTGGACCCCTGGTTCTTGGAACAGATCGCCCGCATCAGCCAAGAACGCGCCCGGCTGGCCCTGGCCGGTGGCCCGGCCGCCCTGGGGAGGGCGGACTGGAGGCGGGCCAAGCGGCTGGGCTTCTCGGACGCCCAGCTCGCCTACCTGTGGCGTACCGATGAAGCCGAGGTGCGCAAGGCCCGGCTGGCGAGCGGCGTGAGGGCCACCATGAAGACGGTGGACACCTGCGCGGCTGAGTTCGTCGCTCGCACTCCCTACCACTACTCGACCTACGAGGACAGCGACGAGGTCGCCCCCTCCAGCCGGCCCAAAGTGGTCATCTTGGGCTCCGGCCCCAACCGCATAGGCCAGGGGGTCGAGTTCGACTACTGCTGCGTGCAGGCCTGCACCGCCCTGCGGGAGACGGGTTTCGAGACGTTCATGGTCAACTGCAACCCAGAGACGGTCTCCACCGACTACGACACGAGCGACCGGCTGTACTTCGAGCCGCTCAGCTTGGAGCACGTCCAAGACGTACTGGACAGGGAGGCAGCCAACGGGCAGCTGGCCGGGGTCATCGTGGCCCTGGGCGGCCAGACGCCGCTCAAGCTTTCCACCCAGATCCCTCCCGAGCTGGTGCTGGGCACCTCCCCGGCCTCAATAGACCTGGCCGAGGACCGAGAGCGCTGGAACGCCCTGTGCGCCCGCCTCGGCATCCCTCAGCCAGCGGGTGGGACCGCCACCAGCCTGGAGGAGGCCCTGGCCATCGCCGCCCGGGTGGGCTACCCGGTGCTGGTGCGCCCGAGCTACGTGCTTGGCGGCCGGGCCATGGAGATCGTCTACGGGGAAGACGGCCTGCGCACGGCCATGGAGGCCCTGAGCACTTTCGGCTCGCTCGGCCGGGAAGGGGGGCTGTCGGCGGAGCGGCCCGTGCTGGTGGACCGCTTCTTGGAGGACGCCATCGAGGTGGACGTCGACGCGGTGCGGGACCGCACCGGGGAAACGCTCATCGGGGCGGTGATGGAGCATGTCGAAGAGGCCGGCGTGCACTCGGGCGACAGCGCCTGTGTGATCCCGCCCCCCACCCTGGGTGCCGAGGTGGTCCAGGTCATCGAGGGCTACACCCGGGCCATCGCCGACGCCCTGGACGTGCGCGGCCCCCTCAACGTGCAGTACGCGGTCCAGCATGCAGGGGCGGCGGCCCGGGGTGCCGGCCAGGGGCCGGCCCAGGTCTACGTCATCGAGGCCAACCCCCGGGCCAGCCGCACGGTGCCGTTCGTGTCCAAGGCCACCGGGGTGCCGCTGGCCAAGGTGGCGGCCCGGGTGATGGTGGGGGCCACGTTGGCCGAGCTGCGAGCTGAAGGCGCCCTGCCCGAGCCGGTGAGCGGCCATGTGAGCGTGAAGGAGGCGGTGCTGCCCTTCGACCGCTTCCCCGACGCCGACAGCCTGCTTGGCCCCGAGATGCGCTCGACCGGGGAGGTCATGGGGATCGACCAGTCCTTCGGCTGGGCCTTCGCCAAGAGCCAGCTGGCGGCGGGGGACAACCTGGCCGACCAAGGGACGGTGTTCTTCTCGGTGGCAGACCGGGACAAGGCGGCCAGCCTGGAGGCGGCGGTGGGCTTCGTGGCTGCCGGCTTTCGCATCGCCGCCACCGCCGGGACGGCCCGCTACCTGTCCGCGGCCGGGGTGCCGGTGGGGACGGTGGTAGCCAAAGTGGCTGCCACCGAGGGGGCACTGGCTGACGCCGAGCGGGGGGAGCCTGGGGGGGCGGCGGTGGACGCGGTCGAGCTCATCCGCTCCGGGAAGGTCCAGCTGGTGGTCAACACGCCCCGCGGGCGGGGGCCCAGGGCCGATGGCGCCCACATCCGCCGGGCCGCTCGCCAGTACAAGGTGCCGCTGCTCACCACCGTCGCCGCCGCTCGGGCCGCGGCGGCCGGTGCCCAGGAGAGGGCGGCCCACCCCCTTCGGGTGAAGTCGCTCCAGGAGTACCACCGGCGCGGCGCCCAGGCCGCCCGGTGAGGGGCGCCAGCTCGTTGCCGTGCGGGGGCCGGGCGGGGTGAGCGGGGCGCCGGTGGACATGGCCGCCCAGGTCGGCCCGCTGAGCCTGCCCAACCCAGTCATGACCGCCTCGGGCACCTCCGGCCACGGCACCGAGCTGGGCGCCTACCTCGACCTGGCTGCCCTCGGGGCGGTGGTGGTCAAGTCCCTCTCCGCCCGGCCCTGGCCCGGCAACCCGCCTCCTCGGCTGCTGCCGGTGGTGGGCGGGATGATGAACAGCGTGGGCCTGCAGAACCCGGGCCTGGCCGCGTGGGCGAGGCACGACCTCCCTGCGCTGGCCCGGAGCGGGGCACGGGTGGTGGTGAGCGTCTGGGGGCGGTCGGTGGAGGACTTCGGCGAGGTGGGCGAGCAGCTGGGCCAGCTGGTGGTGGAGGGCGGCCCAGCCAGCTGCGTGGTGGCCGTGGAGGCCAACATCAGCTGCCCCAACGTGGAAGACGGTGACAAGATGTTCGCCCACTCCGAGGCGGCGGCCGCGGCTGCGCTGGAGGCGCTCGTGGCCGGCCTGGGCCGGGCCGGGCTGCCGGTGTGGGCCAAGCTGAGCCCCAACGTGGCCAACCTGAGGGACATCGCCGGCGCGGTGCTGGCGGCCGGGGCCAACGGCCTGACCCTGGTGAACACCCTGATGGGCCTCGCCCTCGACCCGGCCACCGGCAAGGCCCGCCTGGGGGGCGGCGGGGGCGGCATCTCGGGCCCGGCGCTGCACCCGGTGGCTGTGAGGGCGGTGTACGAGTGCCGCCGGGAGCTCCCCGGGGCGGCCATCATCGGCGTGGGAGGGGTGACCACGGGCTACGACGCGGCGGAGATGCTGGCCGCGGGGGCGGACGCGGTCCAGGTGGGCACGGCCAGCTTCGCCGACCCCCGGGCGCCGGCCCGGGTGCTGGCCGAGCTGGAGGCCTGGTGCCAGGGACATGGCTTGGCTAGCATCTCCGAGCTAGTGGGCAGGGCACATGACTGAGGCGCAGGCCGGGCCCGCCACCCGCGGGAGCGCCCTGCTGGCCGCGCGTGCCCGCTTGGCCACTGACCCCCGCCAGCGGCTGGTGCTCGCCTTGGACGTGGACGACTCGGTCGTCGCCATGCGTTGGGCGCTCCGGCTGCGGCCCTGGTTCGGGGTGGCCAAGGTGGGCATGGAGCTGTTCAGCGCCACCGGGCCGTCTGTCGTGGCTGAGCTGGTGGAGGCTGGCTTCAGCGTCTTCGCCGACCTCAAGCTGGCCGACATCCCGAACACCAACCGCAAGGCGGCGCGGGTCATCGGCGGGCTGGGGGCCTCCTACCTGACCGTCCACTCGTTCGCCCCAGCGTCCCTACGGGCGGGGGTGGAGGGATTTGCCGAAGGTGCCCAGAGCACCGGCTTGCCGCCTCCCCAGGTGCTGGCGGTCACGGTCCTCACCAGCGAGCCGGACGAGCCCGGGACGACCCGGGCGCAGCTGGAGGGCCGTGCCCGGGCAGCTCAGGAGGCCGGTTGCGGTGGGGTCGTCTGCGCCGCCGCTGACCTGAGCGTGGTGAGGGCAGTGGCCCCCGAGCTGTTGGCTGCCGTGCCGGGGGTACGGCCGGCCGGTGCGCCGGCGCACGACCAGGTCCGGGTCGCTACCCCGGCCGAGGCGCTGCGGGCAGGGGCTGACCTCTTGGTGGTCGGCCGGGCGGTGACCGCTGCCCCCGACCCCGAGGTGGTGGCGGCGGAGCTCCTGGCTGAGCTGGTCGGAGCGCCGGCCTAGGCCGGGCCAGGGCCGCCGGCCGGGCAAGCTCCGAAATGCCCCGCGTGCGTGCCTGACGCGCTAAGGTGCGCTCCATGCCTTTGCCGCCTGCTCTTTCTGCAGATCAACGCCAAGCCGCCCTGGCCAAAGCGGCTGCCGCCCGCCGGCAGCGTGCCGAGCTCAAGGACCGGCTCAAGATGGGCTCAGTTTCTCTGAAGGACCTTCTCGACCAGGGCCAAAACGATGAGGTCATAGGCAAGATGAAGGTCTTGGCCGTGCTCGAGAGCCTTCCTGGCCTGGGCAAGGTCAAGGCGCGCCGGGTGATGGACGAGGTGGGCATCTCTGATACCCGGCGGGTCCAGGGCCTCGGCGACCAGCAGCGCCGCAAGCTGCTGGACCGGTTGGGCTGAGCTACCACTGTCTGGCTGAGCACCTCCGGCCCTGAGCTGAGCACCTCCGGCCCTGAGCTGAGCACCTCCGGCCCTGAGCTGAGCACCTCCGGCCCTGAGCTGAGCACCTCCGGCCCTGAACCGGCGCCCGCGCGCCGGCCACTGGTGTTCGTGGTGTTCGGCGCCGGCGGGGTGGGCAAGGGTGCGTTGGTGGGGCGGCTGCTCGAGCTGCGCCCGGGCCTGTGGCTGTCCCGCTCGTGGACCACCCGGGCTCGGCGGCCGGGGGAGCCCGAGGACGCGTACGTGTTCACCGACCGGGGTAGTTTCCTCGCCCGGGCCGAGGCCGGTGGGTTCATCGAGTGGAACGAGTTCGCCGGCAACGGCCACTTCTACGGGACGCCGACACTCGAGCCCCCTCCCGGCCACGACGTGCTGCTGGAGATCGACCTCAACGGCGCCCGGCAGGTGAAGAAGCGGTACCCGGGTGCCGTCCTCGTACTGGTCGTGGCACCTTCCAGCGAGGTGCGGGCGCAGCGGTTGCGCAGCCGGGGTGACGAGGAGGCGGCCGTCCGCCGGCGCCTGGAGCTGGGCGAAGCCGAAGAGGCCGCCGGGCGCCTGGTGGCCGACCATGTGGTGGTCAACGACGACCTGCAAAGGGCCGCCTCGGAGCTGGCTGGCATCGTCGACATGCACCGGGAGCGGGTGGCCGGTACGGTAAGCTCGCCGTGACCGGCGAGGCCCAGGCGGCAGCCCACTGCCATATTGCCTGCAGGGGCCCGCTGGCGTGCTGAGCGAGGAGGGCATGTGGCTGAGAGACGGCCGACCATGATGGACCCACCTATCGAGGTGCTGCTCGAAAAGGTCGACTCCAAGTACACGCTGGTGAGCCTGGCGGCCAAACGGTGCCGGGAGGTCAACTCCTATTTCAACCAACTGGGGGAGGGCCTCGGCTCGATAGTCCCTCCCCAGGTGGCGTCCATATCCCGCAAGCCTCTGTCCATAGCCCTGGAAGAGATCGCGGCCGGGAAGATCACCTACCACCGCAGGACGGAGCTGGAAGCGGAGCCACCCCAGGAACAGGCGCTCAGCGAGTGACCCGGGCGCGCCAGCCCGAGGTGGCTTGAGCGCCATGGCGGCCCCGGCGCTGGCTGGGCGACGGGTCGTGCTGGGCGTGTGCGGCGGGGTTGCCGCCTACAAGGCGGTGGAGCTGTGCCGGCGGCTGACCACTGCCGGGGCGCGGGTGAGCCCAGTGCTGACCCGGGCAGCGGCCCGTTTCGTGGGGCCGGCCACCTTCAGCGCGTTGGCCTCCGAGCCGGCTCGGCTGTCGCTGTTCGACGACGTGGGCGGCGAAGCGGGCGGCCCCGTGCCCCATGTGCGGCTGGGCCGGGAGGCAGACGCCGTGGTGGTCGCCCCGGCCACGGCCCGCCTGATCGGCAGCTACGCCGCCGGCATATCGTCTGACCTGCTCACGGCCACGCTGCTGGTGACCCGCGCCCCGGTCCTCATCTGCCCGTCCATGCACGCCGAGATGTGGCTGCACCCGGCGGTCCAGGACAACCTGGCGGTCCTGCGCCGCCGGGGTGCCCACGTCCTGGCCCCCGCAGATGGGCCGTTGGCCGGGGGGGACGTGGGCCCCGGCCGGCTCCCCGAACCAGCCGACATAGTCATGGCCCTGGCTGGCCTGCTCGAAGCGGCCGGCGCCCTGCGGGGGGTGAAGGCCGTGGTGAGCGCAGGGGGGACGCGCGAGCCGCTCGACCCGGTGCGCTACCTGGCCAACCGCAGCTCGGGCAAGCAGGGCTACGCCGTGGCCGCCGAGCTGGCTGCTCGGGGAGCACAGGTTTGCCTGGTCAGTGCCGCCTCTTTGGAGCCCCCGCCGGGGGTGGAGGTCAGGCGGGTCGAGACCGCGGCGGACATGGCCGAGGCGGTGCTGGCCGAGGCGGCCAACGCTCAGGTGGTGGTCATGGCCGCGGCCGTGGCCGACTTCCGCCCCGCCCAGGTGGCACCGGCCAAAGTCAAAAAGACAGCCAACCCGCCTCCCCTGGAGCTGGTCCCCACGCTGGACATACTGGCGGAGCTCGGCGCTCGCCGGAGGGAGGGGCAGGTGCTGGTCGGCTTCGCCGCCGAGACGGCGGCCGGGCCCGAGCTGGCCGAACTGGGCCGCCAGAAGCTGGTCGCCAAGGGTGCCGACCTGGTCGTAGCCAACGACGTGAGCGCGCCGGGCGCCGGCTTCGGCGAGGACCGCCTGAGCGCCGTCATGGTGTCGGCGGGGTCGGTGGTGGACCTAGGCCTGGCCGACAAGCAGGCGGTGGCGGCCAAGGTGGTGGACGCGGTGGTGGAGATGCTGGGTGCCAAGGGCCTACTGTCGTCACCACAGGGTGCGCCACCGAAAACCCCGCCCGAAGCACCCGGCCAGGCCGAAGGGGGAGCCTAGGGGCACCACCGCCCTGTGCACCTTCGCCGGGGGCACCTCTGCCTGGGCCTTCCCGCCAAGGAGGCCAGGGAGCAAGAGGCCTGCGTCGCACGAACAGACAAGGAGCAAGCTCGTGACCAAGTGGCAGTTCACTTCAGAGTCGGTGACCGAAGGGCACCCGGACAAGATGGCGGACCAGATCTCCGATGCCATCTTGGACGCCATCTTGGCCCAGGACCCAGCGGCCCGGGTCGCCTGCGAGGCCCTGCTCACGACTGGGCTGGTCGTGGTGGCGGGGGAGATCACCACGACCGCCTACGTCGAGATCCCCCAGATAGTGCGGGAGGTTGTCTCGAGCATCGGCTACACCAGCTCCGATGTCGGCTTCGACGGCCGTACTTGCGGGGTCGCGGTCTCGATCGGCCAGCAATCACCGGACATCGCGCTGGGCGTGGACCGGGCCTACGAGGTGCGCCACCACGACGGGGCCGGCTCGGCTGACTCATTGGACGCCCAGGGTGCAGGCGACCAGGGGATGATGTTCGGTTTCGCCTGCGACGAGACCGAGGACCTCATGCCGGCGCCCATATGGCTGGCTCACCGCCTGGCCCGCCGCTTGGCGCAGGTGCGCAAGGCAGGTGTGCTGCCCTACCTGCGGCCCGACGGCAAGACCCAGGTGACCTTCGAGTACGAAGACGGCCGCCCCGTGCGCCTCCGGACGGTCCTGGTGTCGACCCAGCACAGCCCCAGCATCGACCTCGACACGCTGCTCAAGCCCGACCTGCGGGACCACGTGGTAGCACCGATGGTGCCCCCCGAGTTCGCCGAGGACAAGTACCAGCTGCTCACCAACCCCACGGGGCTGTTCGAGCACGGTGGCCCCGGGGCGGACACCGGCCTGACCGGGCGCAAGATCATCGTCGACACCTACGGGGGGGCAGCTCGCCACGGAGGTGGGTGCTTTTCGGGGAAGGACCCCTCCAAGGTGGACCGTTCGGCAAGCTACGCAGCCCGCTGGGTGGCCAAGCACGTGGTCGCCTCCGGAGCGGCCCGGCGTTGCGAGCTGCAGGTGGCCTACGCCATCGGGGTGGCCCGGCCGGTCTCGGTCATGGTGGACCTGTTCGGTACCGAGCAGGTCGACCCGGCCCGGGTCACCCGGGCCATCAACGAGGTCTTCGACCTGCGGCCCGCAGCCATCATCCGCGACCTCGACCTCCGCCGGCCCATCTACCGGGCTACCGCTGCCTACGGGCACTTCGGGCGGCCGGACAAGGACTTCCCCTGGGAGGAGACGAGCCGGTTGGCCGACTTCAAGGCTGCCGTCGGGCTGTGACTTCAAAAGTCGATGCCCTTGGCCGCCATGATGCCGGCTTGGTAGGCGTGCTTGACGTTGCGCATGTCGGTGACCGTGTCGGCGATGCCCACTAACGCCGCCGGTGCGTCCCGGCCGGTGACGAACACGTTCACCTTGGCCGGGCGGCGGGCGATGCAGTCCAGGGCTTCGTCCAGGCTGACCCAGCCCCAGTTGAGCGGGTAGGTGAGCTCGTCCAGGACGACCAGGCGGTAGCGCCCTCCGCCGATGGCGTCCCTGGCCACCTGCCATCCGGCGCGGGCCAGTGCCGCCGAACGCTCCAGGTCCTGGCTGTCCCAGCTGAAGCCGTCGCCCACGGTGTGCACCTCAGCGCCGAGCTGGCTGAGCAGGCCCACCTCGCCCGAGTGCCAGTCACCCGACTTCACGAACTGCACCACGCAAACAGCCCAACCTCGGGCCAGCACCCGCAGGGCGGTCCCCATCGCGGCCGTGGTCTTGCCCTTGCCGTCCCCGGTGGCGACGAGCACGAGCGACGGCGCCCGCTTGGTGGCCCGGGCCGGTGGCGTGGTGGGAGGTTGCTGTGCCCCAGGTTGCGGTGCGACAGGTTGCGGTGCGGCAGGTTCCTCCATCACGGTCCCCTCGTGCTCGGGGCCGGCAACCTGACGGCCGGCCCGCCGGCTGGGCCGGTGGCTGAGCCGAGCCGGTCCGGGGCTACCACCGGCCCGGAGGCGCCAGCCAGGATCTCGACGGCTGCTCGGAAATGGCGGGCTACGTTGGCCTGGGTCAGCACCTGGCCAGGAGGGCCTGAGAGCACGGCGCGGCCATCGGACAGCACGGTAAGGCGGTCCGAGTACTGGCCGGCCAACGTGAGGTCATGCAGGGCGCAGACCACGGTGAGGCCGACCTCGTGGCGCAGTTCGTCAGCCAGGCCGAGCACCTGCTGGGCATGGCCCAGGTCCAAGGAGGCCGTGGGCTCGTCCATGAGCAGGACGGGGGCCTCTTGGACGAGCGCCCGGGCCAGGACCGCCCGTTGGGCTTCGCCCCCGGACAGTTCCCCCAGCCGTCGCCCGGCCAGGCGGCCCAGCTGGAGGCGGCCCAGCACCTCCGAGGTGACCCGGCGGTCCCTGGCCGTCTCGGCACCCAGGTAGGAGTGGTGGGCGGAGCGGCCCAGCAGCACGTAGTCCGTCACCGTCATGGACGGAGGCAAGACCGGCCGCTGAGGGACATAGGCCACTGTGCGTGCCCACGCCCGCCGGCTGGGGACCGGGCCGGTGCGCCGGGTGCGCGCCCAGGGACGCCGCCTGGGGACCGGGGCGGCACTTGCCCCTGTCCGCCCACCCCCACCCGTGCGGGCAGCGGCCCGTCCGCCCGGCCCGGGAAGGGCCGCGGCCTGGTGGGTGGCAACGGCGATGAAGCCCTCGTAGGGGACGAGGCCGGCGATGGCCCTGAGGAGCGTGGACTTGCCCGCGCCGTTGGGGCCGACCAGGCCCAACCAGCCGCCGGGCTCGACCTGCAAGGAGATGCCGGCCACGGCGGTAGTGCCCCCGAAGCGCACCGACACGTCTTCCAGGCGGAGCACCTTCAGGCCCCCTGCCTGGCCTGGCGAAGCACGACGAGGAAGAAGGGGGCGCCCAAGAAGGCGGTGACCACCCCCAGGGGCAGCTCCTCGGGGGACAGCACGGCCCGGGCCAAGAGGTCGGCCAGCACCAAGAACCCGGCTCCGAACAGGACAGACAGGGGCAGGATGCGCCGGTAGCTGGGGCCGGCCAGCAGGCGGATGGTGTGGGGCACGATGATGCCGACGAAGCCGATGAGCCCGCTCACCGACACCGCGGCGGCGGTGCCCAAGGTAGCCGCCGCGACCACGACCAGGCGTGCCCGCCCGGCGTGGACCCCGAGGCTGGTGGCCTCCTCGTCCCCCACCGCGAGCACGTCGATCACCCGCCGGAGCGCGACCAGCACCGCCATGGCAATCGCGACGTAGGGCAGCACCTGTACGACCTGGGCCCAGCCGGCAGTGGCCAGGCCGCCCAGGATCCAGTGGTAGACGGCCGTCAGGTCGACGCTCGAGCTTTGCTGGAGCAAGAAGGTCTGCACCGCGGTGAAAAAGGCGGCCACGGCCACTCCGGCCAGCACGAGGGACGCCGCCGAGGGCTGGCTGCCCCGGCGACGGCCGAGAGCGAACGTGGCTGCTACAGCCAGCAGGCCCCCGCCAAAGGCCATCGGTTGCACGGCTGCGCCCGGGAGGTGCCCCAGCAACGGCCCGTCCACCAGCGCCAAGGTGGCCCCCAGCCCCGCCCCCGAAGCGATCCCGAGCAGGTAGGGGTCGGCCAGAGGGTTGGAGAACACCCCCTGGTAGGACGCCCCGGCCACGGCCAGCATGGCGCCCACCAGGCAGCCCAGCACCATCCTGGGCATCCGCAGCTGCCAGACGACGGTGGCCGCCAGGCCGCTGTGCAGGTGGACGAAGGGCAACCGGCTGGCTAGTGCTTGCAGCACGGTGGCCGGGGAGAAGCCGGCTGGGCCCACCAAGATGCTGGCCGTTGCCGACACCAGCAAGAACGCGACGCCCGCCAGCACCTGGACCGGGGCGAGCCGGGTAGGCCGCAGGCGCGGTGGCGGCTGGCTCGGGAGAGGCCCGAGCACCGCTTCGCCTGCGTGCAGCCTGGGGTGAGCGGGGGCGCTGGTGCTCACGAGCGCTGCAGGGGGGCCGGCCTGCCCGCCCCGGCACCGGGGGCCACGGCCCGCTGTCTTGGCATGGCGTTCCTCCTTTTGGTCGAGGTGGACGCCTGGGGACAGGGGCGGGACCCTGCGACCAGCCCGTTGCCTCGACGTGCTCGGTCGTCCCCACTGGCCAGGCGACCTGGCTTGCTCCCTGGCCCGTACGCAAGTGGCGCCGGGCTGGGGGACAACAGTTGCGGGACAGCGCCGGCATCTCACCGGACTTCGCTGACCAGTAGGTTGCTTTGGGGGACTCTAGACCGGGACCGGGCCAAGCGGCAAGGGCTCGAGCTGGTGCACGGCTAGCTATCCCATCGCCAGGCGGGCTGCCCAGCTCGTAGCGAGAGCGTTCCCGGCTAGCGGGAGGCGTCAGCGGGCGGGTGGGCCCATCGAGCAGCCGGGCCGGGCTGGCAGGATAGGCGGGTGCCCGCCAGCCCCCTGTCGCTACCCGGCCAGGCAGCCGGGGGAGAGCCTCGGCTGCCGTTGGTGGCCCGGGCCCTGCCCGACCTGCCCGCCCTGGACCGGGAGCTGGACTACCTGGTCCCGGCGGAGCTGGCCGACGAGGTGCGGGTGGGAGCCGTGGTCCGCCTTCCCCTCCAGGGCCGGCGGGTGCGGGGTTGGGTGACCGCCTACCCGGTGGCCCCGGCCGAGGGTGTGGCCTTGCGGCCCATCGCCCGGGTGAGCGGGTGGGGGCCACCGCCTGAGCTGGTCGAGCTGGCCTCATGGGCAGCCTGGCGATGGGCCGGCAGGCGACGTTCGCTGCTGGTCAGCGCCACCCCCCGGGCTGTGGTGAAGCAGCTGCCGGCCCCGGCCAGCGGTGCGCTGCGCCATCTAGCCGGCTCGCCGCCCCCAGCCGGCCCCCGGGGGCGGGCGGCGCGCGCCTTGGTGGAGGCAGCTTGGCAGTCGAGGCAGCCAGGCGACCGTCCTCACCTGTTGCGCCTGCCGCCCGACTACGACGGTACCGAGCTGGTCAGCGCGCTGGCGGAGCGGGGGCCGGTCCTGGTCGTGGCGCCTTCCGAGGAGCGGGCGGCCGCGGGTGCGGCGGCCCTGCGCCGCCGAGGTTGGGCAGTGGCCCTGCTGCCGGGGGACTGGGCCCAGGCCCGGGCCGGGGCTGATGTGGTCATAGGCAGCCGGGGGGCGGCGTGGGGCCCGTGCCCGGGCATGGCCTCGGCCGTGGTCCTCGACGCCCACGACGACGGCCTGGTGCAGGGGACGACGCCCTGCTGGGACGCACCGGACGTAGTGGCAGAAAGGGCCCGGCGGGCTGGGGCGGCCTGCCTGTGGGTGTCGTCCTGCCCCAGCCTGGAGATGCTCGCCGCCCGGCCCCGGCTGCACCTGCCCAGCCGGTCCGAGGAACGCCAGGGCTGGGCGGTGCTGCAGGTGGTGGACATGCGGGGCGTTGACCCCCGCCAGGGGCTGTACTCAGAGGCATTGGTGAGGCAGTTGCGCGGGGGCGCCCGGGTGGTCTGCGTCCTCAACCGAAAGGGCCGGGCCGCGCTGTTGGCCTGCGGGGCTTGCCGGGAGCTGGCCCGGTGCGAGGACTGCGGAGGAGCGGTCCTGCTGGAGGGCGGGCGCCTGCGCTGCCGGCGGTGCGGGGCCACCCGGCCGGAGGTGTGCGCCGCCTGCGGCTCGGACCGCCTGGCGGTGCTCCGGGTGGGCGTGAGCGGGGCGGTGGAGCAGGTGGGGGCCCTGGCCGGGAGGCCTGTTGGCGAGGTCACAGCCACCACCCGGGAGCTGCCCCCAACCCCGGTGATAGTGGGTACGCAAGCCGCCTTGTACCGGGAGCGGGAGCTGAGGGCCACCGGCGGGGTGGACGTGGTGGGGTTCTTGGACTTCGACCAGGAGCTGCTGGCTCCCAGCTACCGAGCTGGGGAACAGGCACTGGCCCTGCTGGCCCGGGCGGCCCGGGTGGTGGGCGGGCGCCGGCGGGGAGGGCAGGTGCTGGTCCAGACCCGCCTGCCTGCCCACCCGGTGCTGCGGGCCGCGCTGCTGGCCGACCCGGCTGTGCTGTCCGCGGCCGAGGAGCCCGTGCGGCAAAGCCTGCGGTTGCCCCCTTACTCCTCGGTGGCCTCGCTGAGCGGCCCGGGGGCAGCCGCGTTCGCCCGCGAGCTGGCCAGGGCCTCGGCCGAGGTGGAGGTGAAGGGACCGGACCGGGCCGGCCGCTTCCTTGTCCGTGCCCCCGGTCCTGCCTGCCTGGCGGACGCCCTGGCGGCCACCCGGCGGCCCCGGGAAAGGGTGCGAGTGGACGTGGGGGCAGTATGGTCCTGAGCTGCTGGCTGGCCCTCCGCTGCCGGCCCCGAGCTGGACGGGGGTTGGCTCAGCCGCGCTTGGCCTGGGGCCTCGTGGCCGGGTGAGGGAGCATGGGGCCGGCCTTTTCCCTGGCCTCCAAGTAGGCGGCCAGCCGTTGGTAGACCGCGGGCCCGGTCATGGCCGTCAGTTCCGCCCGCAGGCTGCGCCAGACCGGCCGGCGCGCCCTGAAGGCCTCGGGGGCCTCGGTGCACCACCAGGCAAACTCGGCTCCGCCCTCGCCCCAGTGGGCGCGTTCCCATTGGCCCACAGTGGAGGTGACCGAGCCGTCGGCGTTCACCGTGTCCTCCCGGCGCAGGGGCAGTTGCCAGCACACGTCGGGCTTGAGCTCCATGGGCGCCTGGCCTCGCTCGAGGGCGGCACGGTGCAGGGCACAGCCCGGCCCTCCGGGGAAGCCGGGCCGGTTGAGGAAGATGCAGGCGCCCTGGACCAGCCGGGTGGTCCCCGGGGAGGAAGCCGCCCGTCGGGCCACGCCCCCTCGGCGGCCCTCGCGGGCGAACTGCCACTGGTCGGCCGTGAGCGTCTTGGCCGCCGCCTGGACCCTGTGGCGGTCGGCGTCATCGGTGAAATGGGCTCCGTACGAACAGCACCCCTCGGCCCGCTCGGGGGCCTTGGTGGTGAGGGTGCCCTGGCAGCCCCGGCCGTAGATGCACTGCCAGTTGGACGAAAGGAAGGTGACGTCGAAGCGCCAGGTGCGTTGTTCGTCGGGGTCCTCGAAGCTGACCCATTCGTGGGCGTCGGCTGGGACCAGCTGCCAGCGCCGCTTGGGGCGAGGCCCAGGCACTCGGCGGGTTACCTGGCCGGCCCAAGGCCTGGCCGGCCCAGGGCGCCGAGCTCGATGAGCAGCTCGCCGGCGGCCAGGATGCCACGCCACAGCTGCTCCAGCTCGAAGCGTTCGTCGGGCGCGTGGAAGTTGTCCACCGGGAGGGAGACGCCGAGAGCGATGACCGGTGCCCCCAGCACGCGGCTCAGAGCCTCCTCGGGCCCGCTGCCTCCTTCTCGGGTGAACACGGGAGCCTTGCCCCACACCCGCTCGATGACCTGGGCCAGGGCCTTCACGGCCGGGTGCCCCAGGGGGGTGACAAGCGGCTTGACGCCGCCGTAGCGGGCCACGCTCAGCTCCACCCCGGGAGGCACCTCGTCGGCCAGCCAGGAGCGCAGCGACGCCTCGACCTCGTCGGGGCGCTGGTCGGGCACCAGGCGCAGGGCCAGCTTCAAGTTGGCCTCGGCGGGCACGACGGTCTTCATCCCCGGGCCCCCGTAACCGGCGTGGATGCCGACGACCTCGGCCGTGGGGCGTGTGCCGGTGCGTTCCTGGGGGGAGCGGCCCGCCTCGCCCTCCAGGTAGGCGACGCCCGCCTGCTGCTTGTAGCGCTCCTCGTCGAAGGGCACCGCCGCCAGGCTGGCAGCCTCGGCCTCGCTCAGTTCCACCACGCGGTCGTAGAAGCCCGGCAGCGTCACCCGGTGGGCACTGTCGTGGAGCCGGGCGGCCAGGCGGGCGGCCACCAGGGCCGCGTTGGGGACCGTGCCGCCCCAGATCCCGCTGTGCAGGTCGGCCCGGGCGGTGCGCAGCACGATGTCGAAGGCAACCAGGCCCCGCATGCTGACGGACGTGGAAGGCAGGTCGGGGGCGAGCATGGTCGTGTCGGAGACCACCACCACGTCTGCCGCCAACTGGTCGCGCCGCTGCTGGAGCAGGGCTCCCAGGTGCGGGCTGCCCACCTCTTCTTCCCCCTCGACCAGGAACTTGAGGTTCACCGGCAGCCGGCCCCGCTCGGCCAGGAGGCCGCGGGCGGCCTCGACCTGCATGAGGGCTTGGCCCTTGTCGTCGCTGGAGCCCCGGCCGAACAGGCGGCCGCCCACCACCTTGGGCTCGAACGGGGGTGTGGACCAGGGCTCGCTGCGGGGGTCGGCGGGCTGCACGTCGTGGTGGCAGTAGACCAACACGGTGGGGGCGTCCGGGCCGGCGCCCAGCCATTGGCCGAACACGGCTGGGCCGCCTGGCTCCTCCGCTGTCCCGGTGGGCCACACCTGGGCGTCGCTGAGGCCCGCCTCTTCGAGCAACCGGCGGCACAGCTCGGCCGAGGCGGCCAGGTCGCCGGCATGGCTGGGCTCGGCGGACACCGACGGGATCCTGACCCAGTCGACAAGGGTGGCAAGGACGCGGTCTTTGGAGCGTCCCACATAGCCGGCGAGCGCGAGGCCACCGGGACCAGGGCCGGCCACGGCACCGGGGGCGGGCTCGGTGCTGGTGCCAGGGGCTTGGCCGGGGCCGGTGCCGGTGCCAGGGGCGGGGAGCATGAGCTGACCATAGCTCGCGTGCAACACTGGCAGCGGTGAACGAAGAAGCCGTGGCGGACATCCGCAGCCGGCTGGAGGCCATCGGCGAAGAGCTGGCCGACCTGGGCCTGGAACTGTTGCGCGAGGCTCTTGCCCAGGGTGGCGAGAGCCTGGAGGTGGCGGCGCGCCAACGCCGGTTGGCGAGCGCCCGGCGGTCGGTGCTGAAAGCGGCTGGCCTGCTGGGCGGCAGCGGCGCAGCCTAGGCGCGTGCCCGCTGGCCGGCCGGCAACGGCAGGCCGGCAGGCGGTGGCGGCGCGCTGGGGAGGGCGTTCAGGGCGTCGATCAGCTGGCGGAGGCGAGCGTACGACAGCCGGTCGAAGCTGAGCGCCACCCGGGGGAGGTCCGGGTGGTCGGCCTCCCGGGTCTCGGCCGGCAAGGGGCCGGGCAACAGCTCGATGCCCCCTCGCAGGCAGATGGGGGCGAACTCCTCGGACAAGGCGGCGACCTCCTCCGGCGTGGGCTGGGCCTGGAGGCGGATGACCAGTCGTTCGCCTACCCAGCGCAAGGAGTGGTAGTTGCGGTAGAAGCCCACGATCTCGGCCGCGGCCTCCGCTACTTCGTCGGTGATGAGGTACAAGGTGGTGTCGTCCGGCCCGATCAGGTCCCGGGCGGCGACCTCGCCGGCAACGAAACGTTCCCAGGCCTGCCAGTAGCTGCCTCCGGGTACCTCCAGCAGCACCACGGGGGAGGGTTGGGCCTTGCCGGTCTGGAGCAACGTCAGCAGCTCGAAGGCTTCGTCGAGGGTGCCGAAGCCGCCCGGCAGGACGGCGTAGCCGTGCGACTCTTTCACCAGCAGCAGCTTGCGGGTGAAGAAGTACTTCATGGACACGAGCTTGGGGTCCGACGAGATGAACTGGTTGGGTTCCTGCTCGAAGGGGAGGCGGATGTTGATCCCGAAGGAGTGCTCGGGGCCGGCCCCTTCCAGGCCGGCGGCCATGATCCCCGGCCCGGCCCCGGTCACCGTCGACCAGCCCCGTTCGGCCAGGCAGGAGGCGAGGTCCCGGGCCTGGGCGTACAGGGGGTCGGTGGGCAGGGTGCGGGCCGAGCCGAACATGGTCACCTTTTTCACGTCGCGGTAGGGAGCGAAGACCTCGAAGCCCTCGCTCATCTCCCGCAGCGCCGCGTTGGCGATCTTCAAGTCGAGGCGGTCAGGGTGGCCCTGAGCCAGGCGCACCACGGAGATGAGCAGCTCGCGCAGCTGGTCCCGGTTGGCATTGACCCCGAGCTGGTCCAGGAGCTGCTCCAGGTGCTGGTCGAGGGCGGCGTCCCCGGTGCTGCGTTCGTGGGCGGCGGAGGCCGGGTGGGTGGTCATCGGTGCCGGAGGCCTACAAGACGGCGCGGGGCGCCGCCTCCTCGTCCACCAACCAGAGGATCCTGGGGGCCCTGACCCGGGCCGCAGGTAGGTCCGCCCCGGCCAGCACGGCCTCGAGGGCCGGGCGCTTGGCTTGGCCGGCAACGGTGAAGATGACCTGCCGGGCCCGGGCGATGCCGGCGTAGGTAAGGGTCATGCGCAGGTGCCGGTTGCGGCCGCTGGGGTCCTCGTTGAGGGTCACCAGCTGGCCGGGGTCGGCGTCCAGGGCCTTGGACCCGGGGAACAAGCTGGCGGTGTGGCCGTCGGCCCCCATGCCCAGGTGGACGACGTCGAGCCGGCCGACCTCGCCCAAGCGCAACTGGTACGAGTCAGGGCCCTCGTCGCAGCGCATAGGGTAGACGGCGTTGGCCGCGCCCACCCGTTCGAGCAGTGCCTGGCGCCCCAGCAGCTCGTTGGAGTCAGGGTGGCCGGGGGGCACGCAGCGCTCGTCACCCCAAAAGACGTTGACCACCAGCCAGTCGATGGCGTGGGCGCCCTCGACGGCCAGGCGTTCGTAGCAGGCCCGGGCCGTCTCGCCTCCCGAAAGGGCTATGTCGAACTCCTCCCCTGGACGCTCGGCGAAAGCCCGGATCACTTCCTGGGCGAAAGCTCCCGGGAGGTCGTCGGTGACGACCAGCTCACCGTTCATGGTTGCTCCCCACGTCGCTAGACGATAAACGAAACCGGGGAGGCGTCAGGACGCAAGGGTGGCGGCCGCGGCCAAGGCGCGTTCCCAGACCCGGTCCGCCCGCAGGTTGCCCATGGCTGCCGACAGGGCCGTGGTGAGCGAGTCGTCGGGCAGGGGCAGGGCCTGCGAGTGGGCGACCCCGCACGACAGGGTGGCGCGTGCCCATACCGCCCGGGCGGTGTCGTCCCGGCTGACCACGAACGTCCCCTCCTCCTCGCCGTAGGCGGCGTGGAGCGATATCTCCACGTGGCGGGCGTCTTGGAGGGTGACCTCGCGCGTGCGCAAGTCCAGTTGGGCAAGCAGCCACCCGCCCAGCAGGTGGCGGGGGCCGGGTTTGCCCTTGACGGCCACGGAGCGCACCCCCCGGAGCAGCTCTCGGGCCGGCTCTGGTTCGAAGAGCCCGGCCAGGAGCTCCCTCCAGGGCTGGAGCCGGGCCCAGGAGAGGTCGACTACGGGCTGGCGGTTGGCCAGTTCCAGCAGGGTGCGGTAGACGTGGGCCACTTCGGCTACGTCCGAGCTGGCAAACCGGGTATCGACGAGCACGGCGGTGGCCACCTGCAGCAACGGGTCGGCCGGGTCGGGCGGGGGGCCTGGGAACCACAGCACGAGCGGCATGTCGGCCAGGGCGAAGGGGCCGACGATGGAGGCCAGGTGCGAGGCCGCTTGGCCTCCGACGCGCAGGTGGAGCTCTTCGAAGAACACCGGGTGCTCGTCGGTGCCGTCGGAGGTGCGTGCCTGCCACAGGCAGGCCTCGGCATCTATAGCCGGGGTGCTGTCGGGCTCCGGTCTCACCATCAGGGCCCGGCAGGGGTGGTGCGAGCCGAGGGCCCGCACCGAGCTGAGGCAGCTGTCGGCCTCGGCGTCAGTGCCGCCGACGACCACCAGGGTCATGACCGCAGTGCGCGTACCTGCCCCCTGGCCTGCCCCTTGGCGGCGGAGGTTGCTCAGGGCGTCGAGCACCTCGCCCAGGTGGGCACCAGTCTTTTGCCAGCGCTGGACGGCCACCGGGCCGGGCGGGCTCAGGGTGTCCGCCATTGCCGGCCGTCGCGCTGGATGAGGGTGTCGGCCTGGCGGGGGCCCCACGAACCTGCCGCGTAGCCAGCCAGGGGGGCGGCTCCCGCCGACCAGGCTTCGATGACGGGCTCGACGATCTGCCAGGCGGTGTCCACCTCGTCGGTGCGGATGAACAGCGTCGGGTCGCCGACCATGGCGTCGAGCAGCAGCCGCTCGTAGGCGTCAGGGGGGTCCTCCAAGAAGGCGGTCCCGTAGGAGAAGTCCATCAGCACGTCCCGGACCCGGAACGCCTGGCCGGGCACTTTGGCCCCAAAGCGCAGGGTGACCCCCTCGTCGGGCTGGATGCGCAGCACCAAGGCGTTGGGGTGGAGGCCTTCGGCGGCGGCCTTGGGGAAGGCCAGGTGGGGCACCTCCTTGAACTGGAGGGCCACCTCGGTGAGGCGCTTTTGCAGGCGCTTGCCGGTCCGCACGTATATGGGCACGCCCGCCCAGCGCCAGTTGTCGACCGCCAGTTTCAGGGCGACATAGGTCTCGGTCTGGCTGTGGGGGTCGACCCCGTCTTCCTGGCGGTAGCCGGGCACGGAGACGCCTTCGACCCAGCCCGAGTCGTACTGCGCCCGCACGGCGATGTTGGCAACCTCGGGTACCTGGGGGACCACCACCGAACGAAGGGCCTTCACCTTCTCGTCGCGGATCCTCTCGGAGTCGATGGAGCTGGCTGGCTCCATCAAGGTGAGGGACAGCACCTGCATGACGTGGTTCTGGACGATGTCGCGCAGCGCGCCGGCCTTCTCGTAGAACGAGCCGCGCTTTTCGACGCCGAGCGACTCGGCCACTGTCACCTGGACATGGTCGATGTAGTTGCGCGTCCACAGCGGCTCGAAGATGGCGTTGGCAAAGCGCAGGGCCAAGACGTTCTGCACCGTCTCTTTGCCGAGGTAGTGGTCGATGCGGTAGATCTGCTCCTCGTCGAAGACCTCGTGGAGGGCGGCGTCGAGCTGGCGGGCCGTGGCCCGGTCGTGGCCGAACGGTTTTTCGATCACCAGGCGGACGGTGGCCCCCGGGTGGGCCGGCCGGTTGAGCTTCACCTGGCCCAGCATCCGGGCCACCTCGGCGAAAACGTCGGGCACCGTGGCCAGGTAGTAGGTGCGCGTCCCACCTGTCCCCAGCGCCTCGTCCACCTGCCCCAGGCGCTGGGCAAGGGCGCTGAAGGTGCCAGGGTGGGCGTAGTCGCCAGTTATGTACGAGCTGTTCTTCACTATCTCGGCCCAGCCCGGGCCGGCCCCGGGCACGGCTTCGACCATGACGTCGCGGAACGCGTCGTCGGACATCTCGGTCCGGGCTATCCCGATGACCGCGAAGGCGGCGGGCAGGAGCCGGCGGCGCGAAAGGCGTTCCAGGGCAGGCAGGAGCTTGCGGTGGGTCAGGTCCCCGGACGCGCCGAACACCACCAGCACCCCTGGGGGGGCCCGCCGGACGGTGTCCAGGCCCTCGGCCAGGGGGTTGTCGAAGGCAGCCTCGGTGGTCACTTCTGGCCCAGCTCGTTGGCCTTGTCCTCGAGCGCCTGCAGCAGTGCCTCGTAGCTCTTGGAAAAAGCAGCCACGCCCTCCTCCTCCAGCGTGCGCGACACCGAAGCCATGTCGATGCCCATGTGCCCCAGCCGGTCCAGGTGCTCGCGCGCTTCGGGCACCCCGTCTTCCACCGAGGGGGACACCCGGCCGTGGTCCAAGAAGGCCTCGATGGTCGCGTCCGGCAGGGTGTTCACGGTGTGGGGGCCTATCAGGTTGTCCACGTACAGCAGGTCCGGGTAGGCGGGGTTCTTGGTGGAGGTGGAGGCCCACAGGGGCCGCTGGCGGTGGGCCCCCTTGGCCCGCAGCCTTTCCCAGCGGGGGCCAGAGAAGCGTTCCAGGAACAACTGGTAGGCCAACTTGGCTTGAGCCACGGCCGCTTTGCCCCTCATCTCGAGCGCCTCGGGCGTGCCTATGGCCTCCAGCCGCCGGTCGACTTCGGTGTCCACCCGGCTCACAAAGAACGAGGCGACGCTGTGCACCCGGGACAGGTCCCCACCTCGTGCTTCGAAGGCCTCCAAGCCCGACAGGTAGGCTTCGATCACTTCGTCGTAGCGGTCGAGGCTGAAGATCAACGTCACGTTTATGTTGCGGCCTTCGCTGGTCATCTGGCGGATGGCCGGGACCCCGGGCTCGGTGGCGGGGATTTTCACCAACAAGTTGGGCATGGCGATGCGCTCGTGGAAGCTGCGGGCGTCGCTTACCGTCCCCTCCGTGTCGTAGGCCAGCGCCGGCGAGACCTCCAAGGAGACGAAACCGTCGGAACCACCGCTTTGGTCGTACAGCGGGTGGAATATCTCCAGTGCCGCGGTGACGTCGGCAATGGCCATCTCCCAAAAGGCGTTCTCAACGCTGCCGGCCTTGACCAACCGGGCGAGCTCGTCCGCGTAGGCGTCAGAACCCGTCATGGCCTTTTGGAATATGGTGGGGTTGGAGGTGACGCCCCGGATCCCGTCGTCGGCAAGTTTCGCCAGGTGCCCGGAGCGGATGGAACCGCGTGAGAGGTTGTCGAGCCAGGGGCTTTGGCCGCCCTCGGTGTAGAGCTGGTGCAGACGCGTCATGTGTTCCCCTTTCTGCTGTAGCCGGGACCTACGGTGAGGGAGGGCTGCCCGTGCCAGCGGGGCGCCCCCCTCTCTGACGGGCCGCGGGCCTCCCTGCGGGTGGTGCGCTGGCCAAGAGCTCGCCGGCCCGCCGGGCCACGTTTTGCGGGTTGAAGCCGAAATAGTCGAGCACCTGTGCCCCCGGGCCGGAGGCGCCGAAGCGGTCGAGGGAAACCGAGGCGTCGGCCCAGCGGGACCAGCCGAAGCTGGCCGCGGCCTCCACTGCCAGCACCGGTACGCCGTCGCCCAGTACTTCCGACTGGTAAGCGGGGCCCTGTTGCTCGAACAGCTCCCAGCTCGGCATGGACACCACCCGGGCGGTCGTGCCCTCGGCGGCCAGCAGGCGGGCAGCTTCGACGCACAGGGCGACCTCCGAACCGGTGCCCACCAGGACGATGTCCGGGGCCTCGGCGTCCACCAGGACGTAGGCGCCCCGGCGTAGGCCCTCGGCCCGCTCGGTGGTCTGTTCGAGCACCGGTAGGGCCTGGCGGGACAGCACCAGCGCGCTGGGCCCGTCGTGGGCCAGGGCCACGGCCAAAGCCTCGGCGGTCTCGTTGGCGTCAGCGGGGCGGACGACCAGGAGGCCAGGCATGGCCCGCAAGGAAGCCAGGTGCTCGACGGGCTGGTGGGTCGGGCCGTCTTCACCGAGGCCCACCGAGTCGTGGGTCCATACGTATATGACCTTGGAGCCGGACAGGGCGGCCAGGCGCACCGCTCCGCGCATGTAGTCCGAGAACACGAAGAAGGTGCCGCCCACCGGCAGCACACCGCCGTGACGGGCCATGCCGGTCATGACGCCGCCCATGGCGTGCTCGCGCACCCCGTAGGCGATGAGGCGCCCTTCGGGGTGCTCACGGGACTGCAGCGGGGTGCCCTCCAACTTGGTGCCGGTGTTGCCGGTCAGGTCGGCGCCGCCCGAGACCAGCGCCGGCACGTAGCTGGCGACGGCGTTGAGGCACTCCTTGATGGCTGCCCGGGTGGCCACCTTTTCTCCCGCCGCCCAGCTGGGCAGCGCCTTTTCGAAACCGGGCAGAGGCCGTGCCGCCCAGACGGCGTCCCATTCCTCCCGGTCTACGCCCGAGGCCTCCAGGCGCTTCCCCCAGGCTTGGACCAGTTGGGCACCACGCTGGCCAGCGGCCCGGTAGTAGCCGAGGACTTCGGCGGGGACCCAGAAGGTCTCGTCCGGGGGGAGCCCCAGGATCTGCTTGGTGGCCCGGATCTCCTCAGGGGGGAAGGGGTCGCCGTGGGCCTTGGGGCTGTCGGTCAGGTGCGGCGCTGGCCAGCCGATGTGGCTGCGCAGCTTCAAGAAGCTGGGCCGGTCCTCCACGGCCATGGCTCGGCGTAGGCCTGCCTCCAGGGCATCGAGGTCGTTGGCCACCTCGCCCAGGTCCTCGGTGTGCCAGCCGTAGGCAGCGAAGCGCCCGAGGGCGTCGTCGCTGAGGGCCAGTTCGGTGTGGCCGTCGATGGTGACCCGGTTGTCGTCGTAGACGTAGATGAGGCGGCCCAGGCCCAGGTGGCCGGCCAGCGAGGCGGCCTCGTGGCTGATCCCTTCCATGAGGTCCCCGTCGCTGCACAGGACGAAGGTGTAGTGGTCGACGAGCTCCGGCCCGTAGCGGGCGCGCAGGAGGCGCTCGGCCACCCCCATGCCCACCCCATTGGCGAAGCCCTGCCCGAGGGGGCCGGTCGTCACCTCCACGCCGGGCAGCTCGCGCGACTCGGGGTGCCCGGGGGTACGGGAGCCCAGCTGGCGGAACCGCTTGAGGTCCTCGAGCTGGAGGCCGTCGTAGCCGGTGAGGTAGAGCATCGAGTAGATCAGCACCGATGCGTGCCCGCAGGAGAGGATGAAGCGGTCCCGGTCGGGCCAGTCCGGGTGGCTGGGGTCGTAGCGCATCACGCGCGTCCACAGGACGTGGGCCAGAGGCGCCAGGGCCATGGCCGTGCCGGGGTGCCCGGAACTGGCTTGGCGGGGGGCGTCCATGGCCAGGCCCCGGATGACGTTGATGCCCAACTGTTCGATGTTCGTGGGACTTTGGCTGGGCGCGGCCCCTCCCGGGGTGGTCTCGGTCATGGTCCCTACGCTAGCGCCGGAGGGGCGCTTGGCAGTGCGGGCCAAGCGGTGCGGTGGGGTGCCCGCTCCTTACGTCCGGCGGCCGAGCCCGGCCGGTGCAGCCGGGGCCAGCCCCTACAAGGGTGGCAACAGGGTGAGGGGGACAACCGTCGGGGAGCCGTCGGGTAGGAGCCGGCAATGGGCTTCGATGGTGCCCAGCTGCTTGTACTCGAGCTCTCCGCGGACCAGGCGGTAGGTGAACTTGCCCGGCTCCACGCTGAAGGGCGAGACGTTGCGGGCCACCTGTTCGCCGGCAGCGTCGCGGAAGACGACCTCCAAGATGCCGCTGGGGTGGTCGTCGGGGCGGGAGCGGACCAGGACGATGAGGTGGGGCGTCACCGTCACCGGTGGGGGAGCGGGGGCGGGCAGGGAGAACATCACCCCAATGAGGTCCACGCGCGTAGATGGCCCGGGGACCGGGCGCAGGTCGAAGGACTCTACGAACAGGGCAGAGACTATGTCCATTGTTGGCGGGGGCCAGAGGGTTGGCCGGCCCACGTATGGGAGGCCCACGGATGGGAGGCCCACGGATGGGAGGCCCACGGATGGTTGGGGGCGTCCATGGCGGGTGGGGGACCGGCGGGTGGAGCCAGGGGCTCAGACGAGCTGGGGCTTGCGGTCTTCGGTTGGGGGGGTCTCGGGCAGGCGCTCCTCGCCGGCCGGTACGCCCAGCACACGGCTGAGGACCTCCTCGGGCACCGTCCCTTCGCCGGCCGGTACGTCGGGCGAGGGCTTGCCCGCTGCGGGTGCCGCTGCTCCGGGCAGGTGGGCCCCAGTTTGCCGCTCCAAGGCTGCCTGGGCGGCTCGGGTGAAGTGGATGCCGTCGTGGCGGACCTGGAGCCAGTGGAGGCGCTGGCAGAGCTGGACGACCCACCAACCCGGGTCGAGCTGCCCGCGCCGGAACGACAGGCGAGCCGAGGTCGGGGCCGCGTGGTGGTTGGAGTGGAAGCCCTCGCCCCAGGTGAGCAAGGCCAGCCACTGGTTGTTGGTGGCGAACCCGGGGAACGGGCGCTTGCCGAACCGGTGCCCTATCGCGTTGATGGCGGCGTTGAGAACGAGGTAGGAGACGACGTGGACGCCAGCCGCGGCCAGGGCCAAGCGCCAACCGAGCGCCAGCCACAGGATGGCGCCGCCCACGGCCAGGCCGAGGAAGCCGTGGTCGAACAAGGCCCTGTCCCACTTGTCCACCTTGATGTCCCGGCTGTACTTGCGCAGGGTCTCGGGGTCATGGGCCGCCCTGCGGTAGAGCACGGCGTTGAAGAGCTGGACTTTCCAATAACCGTCCAGGATGGGGGAGTGCGGGTCGCCGGGCACGTCGGTGTAGGCGTGGTGGCGGCGGTGGACCGCCGCCCACTCGCGCGGCTTGATCCCTGTGACGAGCCACACGAGGACGCGCAGTACGAACGCGAACCCCGGTGCCAGGGACACGGCGCGGTGCGTAACCGCCCGGTGCAGGTAAAGGGTGGTGAGCAACAGGCCGAGCTGGCACACCGCCAACCCAACTATGACGGCTACCAGTAGGTGTGGCATGTGGGCCACCTTAGCCTACCGGCTGGTCGTGGTCTCAAGCCCGCGGGTGGGCTGCGCTCGCACGGCCCTCGAACTGCGCGACCATGTGCAGGCTATGGGCCGGGTGCAGGCTATGGGCCGGGTGGGGGCTGGAGGCAGAGTGTGCCCCTTGGGTCGGGTGCTCTCCGTGGGGAGGGGGGCGCTCGCCAAGGGGAGGGCGCGGACGGGGGTGAAGGTGCCCCCCATCGGGCACGCGGGCGCCCCGGGCGGGACCTCCAGCACCAGGGCCTCCAGCACCAGGGCCTTCAGGACCAGGGCCTCCCGCAATGTTGCCGGGACCAGCTCAGCTTTGCTGGCGGTGGGCGCCCTCTGGCTGAGCATTGCGGCGGCTCTCCCTGCCATTGGCCCGGCCGCGCTCGCACGAGCTGCCTCCCCGCCGGCTGCCTCGCGGCCGGCTGCCTCGCGGCCTGCTCGGCCTGACCCGGCCGTTCCCCACCCGGCTGTGGCCCACCCCCCCAAGCAGCGCTCGGTCCTGCTGGCCACTTCCGTCCTGTCTCCCACCCGGATCCCCATGACCCTGCAGGTCCTCTACGCCCGCCAGCGAGCCGGTGCCTCGCTGGCCAGGGACCTGTCGGCTAGCTCGATTGGAGGGGCGGCGGCCAGGGCAAGCTGCGCAGAGGTGGCCCAGGACGGCCAGGTCGTCTACAGCGACCGCCCAGACGCCCAGGTGGTGCCAGCTTCCAACATGAAGTTGCTCACGGCGACCGCTTTGTTGGACAAGTTGGGGCCTGGTTACAGGTTCAAGACCGAGCTGCTGGCCGCCAGCCCGCCGGACGACGGGGTAGTGAAGGGGGACCTGTACCTCCGGGGCGGTGGTGACCCGCTGTTGCGGCTGCCAAGCTTTGCCGCCGGGATCCCCGGCGGCGACCCCGTGTACACCAATGTCACCGAGCTCGTCGGGGGGCTCGAGGCCGCCGGGGTGCGCCAGGTGACCGGGTCGGTCGTAGGCGACGACCTGCGCTACGACTCGGCCCGGACCGTCGCCGGCTGGCCCGAGCGGTTCACTGCCCAAGGCGACGTGGGGCCGCTGTCCGCCCTGGGGATCGACGACGGTTTTGCCACGGCTGGCCCCCCGGTGCCCCTGGACGCGCCTCCCCCGGTCCAGTCCGCTGGTGTCCTCACCAAGCTGGCTCAGGTCGCCCACATCAAGGTGGGAGGCCGGCCGCAAGAAGGTCGCGTGCCGCCCGGAGCTGTCGTCTTGGCCCAGGTGGTGTCGCCCCCCCTGGGTGAGATCCTGGGCGAGGTGCTGCGCGAGAGCGACAACACCGCCATGGAGCTGCTGACCAAGGAGCTGGGGCTGAAAGTGAGGGGGGAAGGCACCACCGCCGCCGGCACCGCCGTGGTGCGAGCAGACCTCGCGGCCGACCACCTACCCGTGGGAGGCCTGGTCAACCTGGACGGGAGCGGGTTGTCGCCCAGGGACAGGGTGACCTGCAGGTTGCTGGTCGCCGTCTTGGAAAGGTCGGGCCCGCAGGGCCTCCTGGCCAGGGACCTGCCCGTGGCGGGCGTGTCGGGCACCTTGGCCGGCCGCCTGGTCGGCACGCCGGCCGCCGGGCGGGTGAGGGCCAAGACCGGCACCCTGGACGGGGTGGCGGCCTTGTCAGGCTGGGTGCTCCCCGCACCCGGCCAAGGGGGTGGCAACCCGGTGCTGGCAGCCCCGGTTGTGTTCGCAGTCGTGCTGAACCAACTGTCCCTCCAGCTGGAGGACCCGGCTTCTCTCACCGACAGGGTGGCAGTAGACCTGGCTCTGTACCCCCAAGCCCCGCCTTTGCGCAACTTCGAACCGATCGGGGTGCCGGGCGGGCTGAAGGGCGACGGGTAAGCGGCCCCCGGGGCGGTGGCCCAGGGGCCAATGGGCGCCGAGGACGCTGGCCGGGGTGCAGTGACCTGGGTGACTGACCTGGGGTGCAGTGACCTGGGTGAGTGACCTGGGCCGGGGACGGTGACCTGGGGACGGTTGTGGGGGCCAGAGCCGTTGAGCGCGGCCGGGCCCGGTTCTTTGCCCCGTTTGTGTGTTCTCTGTCCTGCCAAGCGGCCCTTGCGGCACTTTTCGGGACAGGGAACCCGGTACCAGGGCAAAGAACCGGCAGTGCAGGTGAGGGCCCTAGCGAAGGCCTGACAGGGAAGATAATGTAATAGCATGACAAGTGCTGACGTTAGAGAGCTGCGTTACCGGTTCCGTGACCAGCACGGGGTCGTGAGCCGCTCGGAGCTGCGCCGCCTGGGTATCAGCTCCCAGGCTGAGCGGCGGCGTGTAGCTCGGGGGGACTGGGAGCGCGTGGGTAAGCACGTGTTGCGGCTGGCCGGTGCACCCGAGACCCCAGAGCAGGCGCTGATGGCAGTATGCCTGGAGGCGGGGCCAGGTGCGGTCGCCTCCCACCAGTCGGCGGTATGGCTCTGGGAACTGGCAGGTCCGCCACAAGTCCACGCTGTCACTGTGGCTCCCACGGTCAAGCGGCATGTCGACGGAGCTCAGGTCCACCGCCTGGCCGACGCCACCGGCCACGTGGTCCTGCGCAGGGGCATCCCTTGTAGCAACCCACTGCGTGCCCTGGTTGACTTTGCTGCCGTCAGCACCCCCAGGGAACTGGACGACGCCTTGGACCGGGCTTTGGCCAGCCAACTGGTGACGGTCGCCGGGATGGAGGCAGAGCTGGGCAGGTTGGCCAGGCGTGGCCGCCGAGGCGCCGGGGCAATGAGGGCGGCGCTGGCCAGGCGGGGCCTCGTGGGAGCACCCAAGCCGAGCGTGCTCGAAAGCCGCCTCCTGCGGCTGCTGCGCGGCGCCGGCATAGAGCCAGCCGGCGTCGAGGTAAGGACTGGCAGCGAGGGCCGCTACCGCCTGGACGTGCTCGTATGCCCCACGGTGGCGGTAGAGGTGGACGGCTTTGCCTACCACCGCTCGCCCGAAGACAAGGCCGAGGACGACCGACGCCGGGCACGGTTGCGGCTGAGCGGCACCTTCGTCCTGGTCTACTCCTGGGCCGACGTAGCTCGTGACGGGCGCCGGGTGGTCTGGGAAGTCAGGGAGGCAATGGCCAGGTACGGCCCTCCCCACCCGTGAGCTGCTGGTTGCCCCGACGTGACCTCCCGGGTAGCAAGCACAGCCGGCGGCCGCAAGCACATGGCTGCGGGCACCGCTGGCCGCAAGCGCATGGCTGCGGGCACCGCTGGCCGCAAGCAGGCTCGGCTAGCACGTGCACGGGGTGGGCCGGAGCGGTTAGCTTGCTGTGGCAGTGAGAGCGCGCGGACCGACCTCGCCGCCTGGGCACCAGGGACGGGCAGACGACGTTGCCGGCCTTGTCCGGCTGGTCGTCGCCTACGCCAAACAAGAGACCGTTGACCCGGTCCGGGCGCAGGTCCGCCACCTGGGACGGGGCCTGGGAGGCGCGCTGCTGCTGGCCGTGGGCACAGTGCTGCTTGCCATAGGGTTCGTTAGAGCCCTGCAGGTGGAGCTCGGGGCCGGGAGCGGGAGCGTGGCCAGCTTTGGGTCGGGAGGGCACCTGTCCGGGGACTTTTCGTGGGCCCCGTACATGGGGGCCACCGTGTTCTGCCTGGCCGTGTCGGCCGGGTGCGTGCTGTTGGCCCTGAAGCGGGGGCGGCGGTGACCCTGGGGGCAAGGCGCACCCGCTTGGGCCGGCCCGGCGAGCGGGACGGTGCCGCGCAGGGGACTGGCCCGGGAGGCCGGGTCACCCCCGAGGACATCCGGGACAGCATCAAGCACCTGGTGGGCGGGGTCGAGCAGACCGTGCAGAGCGCCCGGCCGCTGCTCACCTATGCCGCGGTGGGCGGGGCGGTGCTGCTGGCGTTGAGCGCGTACTGGCTGGGGCGCCGCAGTGGCCGGCGGCGTTCCACGGTGGTCGAGATCCGTCGTGGGTGAACGGCCGGGCTGATGGCGCGCTGGGTGTCCTGGGTGCTCCGCCGGGGGGTGCGGGAGGGTGCCCGCCGAGGCCTGTTCGGCGGGGAACAGGCCTGGCTCGTGCTCGGTGGCGCCGCCCTCCTGGCCCAGTTGGTCCTGCGGGTGCTGAACAAGAAGCCCGAGGTGGTGTTCTCGGAGAAGCTGCGGCCAGGTGAGAGCCTGGTCGTCACCCACCGGCCCCGCCCACGCCGCTGAGGGGCGCGGCCTGTAGCTGGCGTTCGGGCACAATGGGGGGAGTGAGAGTCCTGCTCCGCAACCCACGGCGGGAGGTCGAGCTGAGCGGCCCGGTCCGGGTCAGCGCCCTCCTGCGCCAGCTCGGCTACCGGCGGGAGGCCGTGCTCGTCATCGTCAACGGGACGCTTGTCACCGGGGACGCCTCCATAGAGGAGGGGTCGGAAGTGGAGGTGCGCCCCGTCATCTCCGGTGGGGCGGGCTGGCCGTGAAGTGCCGGGCCTGCCGTGCCGGGGCCGTCATCGAGCTTCCCCGGCACAACAGCGCCTTGTGCCGTGACTGCTTCCTGGCTTATTGCCGCAACCAGGTCAGCCGGGCTATCGACGAGCACGAGATGCTGCGCCCAGCTGACCGGGTGCTGGTCGCCGTCTCGGGCGGCAAGGACTCCCTGGCCCTCTGGGACCTCCTCTTGGACCTGGGCTACCACGTGGACGGGCTGTACATCGGCCTGGGCATCAGCGGCTACAGCGAGCCGTCAGCTGGCTATGCCCGGGCGTTCGCCCAGAGCCGCCAGGCTCGGCTGGTCGAGGTCGACCTAAAGGGCCACTATGGCTTCGACGTGCGCAGCGGGGCGGCGGCCGACCACCGGGTGCCCTGCTCGGCCTGCGGGCTGTCCAAGCGGCACATCTTCGACCGTGCCGCCCTCGAAGGCGGCTACGACGCCGTGGCCACCGGCCACAACTTGGACGATGAAGCCGCCGTCTTGCTGGGCAACGTCCTGCGCTGGGACCTCGAGTACATGGCCCGCCAGCGGCCGGTGCTCCCCGCCACCGACGGCTTCCCGAAGAAAGTGAAACCTCTGGTCCGGCTGGCTGAGCGCGAGACCGCCGCTTATTGCGTGCTGCGCGGTATTGACTACCAGGTCGACGAATGCCCCATGGCGGCCGGCAACCGCCACCTGGGCTATAAAGAAGCTCTCGGCCTCATCGAAGAGCGCTCGCCGGGCACGAAGGCCGCGTTCTACGCCCAGTTCCTGGAACGGGCAGCAGGGCCCGTCGCAGCCGCCGCCGGCACCAACGCCAGCACCAGCCTGCACCCCTGCCCCTCGTGCGGCGCGCCCACCACCTCCCAGCTTTGCGCCTTTTGCCGCCTGGTCGAGCGGGCTGGCGGCGACCCGAAAAAGCGCATCCCGGTGAGCGCCGGATGAGGAACTTCGAGCCGGGCGAGCGTGCCCTGTTGCTCGACCGCAAAGGCAGGCGTTACCTGGTGAGCTTGGAAAAAGGAGGGGAGTTCCACACCCACAATGGCCCGGTGGCCCACGACGATGTCATTGGGCGTGAAGAAGGGTCCATAGTACGCTCGTCGCGCGGTGCTGCCTACATAGCGGTACGGCCCACCCTGGCCGAAGTGGTACTGGAGATGCCCAGGGGGGCACAGGTCATTTACCCTAAGGACCTCGGCCCGATCCTGGTAATGGCTGACATTTTCCCCGGGGCCCGGGTCCTGGAGGCCGGGCTTGGCTCGGGTGCGCTCTCCATGGCCTTGCTGCGCGCCGGTGCAGAGGTGACAGGTTACGAGCTGCGCGAAGATTTTGCTGTTCGCGCCCGTCGGAACGTCGCCGGGTTCCTGGGTGAGGCGGCCCTGTCCCGCTACCACACCGAGGTCCGCGACGTGTACGAAGGGATCGGTGAGAGCGACCTCGACCGGGTCTTGCTGGACCTGCCCGAGCCGTGGAAGGCAGTCGAGCACGCAGCCCGTGCCCTCCGGCCGGGCGGCATTATACTCTCCTATCTCCCGAGCATTGCCCAGGTGATGGCCTTGCGTGAGTCCCTTTCCAGTTCCGGTTTCGGCATGCCTGAGACTATCGAGGTCCTGCAGCGTTCGTGGCACGTGGAAGGCCAGTCGGTCCGTCCGGACCACAGGATGGTGGCCCACACCGGTTTCCTCACGGCGGCACGGCGCCTGGCCGGGGCCAAGGTCGGCAAGGAGGCCAGCGAGCTCCCCTCCACCCAGGCCGGTCAGGCGGGTGCTGCCGTCCGATGAACTCTTTTGACTACGGCGTCTTGGTCGTTGCCGCCTTGGCGGGGCTCGGCGGTTGGCGAGCGGGGTTCCTGGCCCGGCTGCTGTCGTGGGCGGGCCTGGCGGGCGGGATCTACCTGGCGGTGCGCTACCTGCCGACCATCGTCAAGCTTTCCAACCTTTCCGAGCCCGTGGCGCGGGTCGCGTTGGCTATCGGCGCTCTGGTCGTGGGTGCTTTTGTCGGCGAAGCGGTGGGCCTCATGGTGGGCTCCCGCCTGCACTCGGTCCTACCCTTCGGGGGGTTGCGCACCTTCGACCGGCTGGTAGGGGCGCTGCTCGGCATCGTGGTGGTGCTCGCCGCGCTGTGGTTGCTGGCCCCGTCACTGGCTTCTGTCCCGGGCACGGTTTCCCGGCTGACCACTGGCTCGGCCATTGCCCGCTGGGTCGCCAGCCACACCCCGCGGCCGCCCAACCCGCTGGAGGCCCTCCGCCGGTTGGTGGTGCAGGACGGCTTCCCCCAGGTGTTCAGCGGCCTGGGGGGGCCGCAGGCGGCCCTGGCACCACCCCGGGCCGTGCCCTTGCCAGCCTCGGTGGTGGCCGCCGTTTCGGCGTCGACGGTGCGGGTGGAGGGCACGGCCTGCGGGCGCACCCAAGAGGGCAGCGGCTGGACGGTCGCCCCCGACCTGGTCGTCACCAACGCCCATGTCGTAGCGGGTGAGCCGCCTGGGGGGACGAGCGTGCTGCTGCCCAACGGGGCTACCAAGCCAGCGGAGGTGGTGCTGTTCGACCCGGACGCCGACCTGGCCCTGTTGTCGGTCCCAGGGCTGGGGGAGGCCCCCCTCGCGGTGGGCACCGCCAGGGTGGACGAGCGGGCGGCGGTCTTCGGGCACCCCGGTGGGCAGCCGGGCCTGGCTGTCCAGCCGGCAGTCATCGCCCAAGAGGTGACCGCGGTCGGCTACGACCTGTACGGTACCCACCAGACCCGTCGTGACGTGTACGTCCTGGCTGCCAGGCTGGCGCCGGGCGACTCGGGGGCGCCGTTGGTCGACTCGCGGGGCCAGGTGGTGGGCATAGCGTTCGCCATCGCACCCGACAGCGCCACTACCGCCTACGCCCTCAGCGCCGGCAACCTCCGGCCCCTCTTGGCGGAGCCTCACGCCGCAGCGGTACCGACGCAAGCGTGCGTCAACGGGTGAGGCCCAGGCGCGGTCGCAGTGGCCCAGGCCGGGAAGCCTACTCCTCGATGAAGATGCACTCCCCGGGGCACTCTTCGGCTGCTTCCCGGGTGGCTTCTTCCATGTCCTCGGGGACGAGGGCCAAGCCAGCGTGACCGCCGGGGTCGTTGAAGATCTTGTCCCCTTCTTTTACGTAGGACAGGCCGTCGTCGAGCAAGGTGAACACAGCCGGTGCGATCTCCTCGCAAAGGCCGTCGCCTGTACAAAGATCCTGGTCGATCCAGACCTTCATGCTCTCCCAGTCAGCCTTTCGTTCCGGGGACGTAGGCACGACCTGCGCCCACTGGTCCCAAGGTACCGGCCCCAGCCCAAAAGTGTCAATGACACCCCCCGTCGCAGGCCGCGGGCGTCGCCGCCAGGAGGTTGGCCCAGGTGAGCCAAAGAGCCCCCGGGCGGGCCCGCCAGGGGGGTAACGTCAAGGTCGAGCCTGCGAACCGGTGCCCGAAGGCGAGGAGGTGGCCCAATGGCTGACCGAGGCAGCAGTCCTAGCGCAGAGGTGGAACAGGAGCTGGCTGAGCTGCGGGCCCAAGCCGCTGCCCTGGAAGAGGAGGTGGCCACCCTGCGGCGGCGCTTGGCCGAGGCGCCCAAGCGGGTGAGGACCCTGGAGGAGCGCTTGCTGGAGACCAAGGGCCAGCTCCAGCAGGCGCTGTCGCAGAACGAGCGGCTGACCTACACCCTGCGCGAGGCACGCGAGCACATCGCCTCACTACGTGAAGAGGTGGACAAGCTCACCCAGCCCCCGGCTGCGTACGGGACGTTCCTTGGCTTGAACGACGACGGCACGGCCGACGTCTTTTCGGGTGGCCGCAAGATGAGGGTGTCGCTCCACCCCAGCCTGGGGGCCGCCGGCCTGCGCCGTGGCCAGGAGGTAGTCCTGAACGAGTCGCTGAACGTGGTGATGGCCCGGGGCCCGGAGATGTCAGGCGAGGTGGTCACCATGAAGGAGCTGCTGGACGACGGGCACCGAGCCATCATCGTGGGCAGGGCGGACGAGGAGAGGGTGGTGGAGCTGGCCGAGGGCCTGTGGGGGGAAAGGCTCCGTTCGGGCGACTCGCTGCTCATGGACCCCCGTACCGGCCTGCTGCTCGAGAAGCTGCCCCGGCCGGAGGTGGAGGACCTGGTCCTCGAGGAGGTCCCGGACGTCTCCTACGAGGACGTGGGCGGCTTGGACGCCCAGATCGAGCAGATAACAGACGCCGTGGAGCTGCCCTTCTTGTACCGGGAGCTGTTCGCGGAGCACAAGTTGCCCGCCCCCAAAGGGGTGCTCTTGTACGGGCCCCCGGGTTGCGGCAAGACCCTGATCGCCAAGGCGGTGGCCAACTCCCTGGCCAAGAAGGTGGCGGAACGCTCGGGCGACGGCGTGGCGCGTAGCTATTTCCTCAATATCAAAGGCCCGGAACTGCTCAACAAGTACGTCGGGGAGACCGAGCGCCAGATCCGGTTGGTGTTCCAGCGGGCACGCGAGAAAAGCGAGGAGGGGGTGCCCGTGATCGTCTTTTTCGACGAGATGGACTCGTTGTTCCGCACCCGGGGCAGCGGGATCTCCTCGGACGTCGAATCGACGATCGTCCCTCAGCTGCTGGCCGAGATCGTCGGGGTCGAGTCCCTGAAGAACGTGATCGTGATAGGTGCCTCCAACCGGGAGGACCTGATCGACCCGGCCATCTTGCGGCCTGGGCGCCTGGACGTGAAGATCAAGATCGAACGCCCGGACGAGGCCGCCGCCGCCCAGATCTTCGCCCGTTACCTGACCCCGGACCTGCCCCTGGACGAGTCGGAGGTGGCCACCCGGGGAGGCGGGGACAAGGACAAGACCGTGCGGCTCATGATCGAGCGCACGGTGGAAGAGATGTACCGCGACGACGAGGCGAACCAGTTCCTCGAGGTCACCTATCAGAACGGTGACAAAGAGGTCATGTACTACAAGGACTTTGCCTCTGGGGCGATGATCGAGAACATCGTCCGGCGGGCCAAGAAGCTCGCCATCAAGCGCCAGATCGCCGGCCAGGGCAAGGGCATCAGGACCCAGGACCTCTTGGACTCCATAAAGCAGGAGTACAAGGAGCACGAGGACCTGCCCAACACCACCAACCCCGACGACTGGGCCAAGATCTCCGGCAAGAAGGGCGAGCGGATCGTCTACATACGCACGATCATGTCCCAAGGGGACCAGACCAAGGGAGGCCGTTCCATCGAGAGGGTGGCCACGGGCCAGTACCTCTGAGGGCGCCGGCCACCCGTTGGCCGGGGGCCCCGGCCCGATGGCAGGCCCGGGGGCAGGCCCGGCCCGGGGGCCGGGCCTGAGGCGAGCACCGGGCAGAGGGGCGGGGGCCATGACCGGGCCGTGCCCAGCGGCTACCCTGCAGGCAGCGGCCAGCAGGCCGGGGCCGTGCCCGGTGGCCACCCAGGTGGGGCCAACGAACGCCCCAAAGCGGGGTAACGTCGGCCTCGTGGCCATAGTGAAGGTCCTCGGCATGGAGACCGAGTACGGCATCATCGTGCGGGGCGCGGCCGAGCCCAACCCCATCGCGGCGTCCTCCGCCCTGATCAATGCCTATGTGGCCTCGTTGGAGAGGCGGGTCGAGTGGGACTTCGGCGACGAGTCGCCGGGCCGGGACGCCCGCGGGTTCGTCCGGGACACGGCGGTGGCCCCGGAAGTGGAGACCCACCTCGTCAACGCCGTCCTCACCAACGGGGCGCGCTACTACGTGGACCACGCCCACCCTGAGTTCTCCACGCCGGAGTGCTCGACGGTGTGGGAGGCGGTCCTCTACGACAAGGCCGGCGAGGCCATCCTGGCCCGCTCAGTGGAGGCAGCGGCCCGGTACCTGCCGGCTGGCCAGCAGGTCAGCGTGTACAAGAACAACTCCGACGGCAAGGGCAACTCTTACGGCTCCCACGAGAACTACCTGATGGACCGGGCAGTGCCCTTCTCCCGGGTGGTCCAGCACGTCGTCCCCCACTTCGTGACCAGGCAGATCTTCACCGGAGCAGGCAAGGTGGGCTGCGAGGCCCCGGGGGCCGAACAGGTCGACTTCCAGCTGACCCAACGGGCGGACTTCTTCGAGGAGGAGGTGGGCCTGGAGACGACCCTCAAGCGCCCCATCGTCAACACCAGGGACGAGCCCCATTGCGACGCCCAGAAGTACCGGCGCCTGCACGTGATCCTCGGTGACGCCAACCTGTCCGAGGTGGCCGACTTCTTGAAGGTGGGCACCACCGCGCTGGTGCTGGCCATGGTCGAAGACGACTGGTTCAGCCGCCAGGGGCGCGACTACAGCTTGGCTGCCCCGGTGAAGGCCATGCGCCAGGTCTCCTACGACCTGTCGTTGCGCCAGCCCCTCCAGCTGGCCAACGGGCGGCGTATGACGGCGGTAGAGGTGCAGTGGGAGCACCTCGACCTGGCCCGCAAGTACGGCGAGGACATCGGCTACGAGGCGGTGGGGGGCCCAGAGGTGGGTGCGGAGATAGTGCGCCGCTGGGAGGAGGTGCTGGCCGGGTTGGAGTCCGACCCGCTGTCGTTGGCCAATAGATTGGACTGGGTGGCCAAGTACAGGATGGTGAGCGGCTACCGGGAGCGCCATGGGCTGGACTGGCGGGACCCTCGCCTTTTCGCCATGGACCTGCAGTACCATGACGTGCGCCCAGAGCGGTCCCTGTACGCTCGGGCCGGCATGGAGCGGCTGCTGTCGCCCGCCGACGTGGCCCGGGCAATGACCGAGCCCCCGGTCACGACACGGGCCTACTTCAGGGGGCGCTGCCTGCAACGCTGGCCCTGGGCCATCGCCGCCGCCAACTGGGACTCGCTGGTCTTCGACCTGGGCAACGACCCCTTGCGCCGGGTCCCGATGATGGAGCCGCTCAGGGGCACGGCGGCACATGTCGATCAGTTACTTGCACGGTGCAGCACTCCAGCAGAACTGCTGGAGCAGTTGGGTTCCTGAGGAGAGACGACCTTATGGCTGAGAGAGAGCAGATCAAAAAGCAAGCACCCTCGCGCTCGGAGCCTGAGCAGGTCGAAGAGGTCCCCGCTGGCTCCAAGCGTGGCGAGGAGCTGAAGGCCGAGCTGGACGAGCTGTTGGACGAGATAGACGAGGTCCTGGAAGACAACGCTGAGGAGTTCGTCAAGTCCTACGTCCAAAAAGGTGGTGAGTAGGCCCCAGGCGCGGGGCCAGGGCCGGCACCGCAGGCTTTAGCCTCCCCGGTCCGAGAGCAACTAGGGTCGTTCTGCTGATGACCCTTCCCATGTTCCCGCCCGGGCAAGGGCCCGGGCCCGACTTCGCCGAGGTGCTACGCAGGTTGGGGTTGGGGCCGTTCCGGACGCCCCCGGCGGCCGTCCCCCTCAACCTGCCAGAGGTGCCCCATGGCACCACCATCTGTGCCGTCCGCTACGCCGACGGTGTTGTGATGGCCGGCGACCGGCGGGCGACCGCGGGGTCTGCCATCGCTCACCGGACGATGGAAAAGGTCCACCCCGCGGACAGCCACAGCGGGGTCGCGCTGGCTGGGGCGGCCGGCCAGGCCATGGAGATGGTCAGGCTGTTCCAGCTCCAGCTCGAGCACTACGAGAAGGTGGAGGGCCAGGCCCTGTCCCTGGAGGGCAAGGCCAACCAGCTGTCCCAGATGGTGCGGTCCAACCTGGCCATGGCCCTGCAGGGCTTCGTCGTCGTCCCTCTGTTCGCCGGCTACGACCTGCGCCAGCGGCGTGGCCGGATCTACACCTACGACTTCACCGGTGGGCGTTACGAGGAGACCGACTACCAGGCCGAGGGGTCGGGCGGCCGCGACGCTCGCACGACCATCAAGCTCGGTTACCGGGAGGACATGCCCAGGGACGAAGCGGTGGAGCTGTGCGTGCGGGCGCTGTGGCAGGCAGCCGACGAGGACAGTGCCACCGGGGGCCCGGACGCCGTGCGGGGCATCTACCCGACGGTGGCGACCATCACCGCCCGGGGGTTCGAGCGGGCCTCGGAGGCGGAAGTCAAGGCCGCGTTCGAACGAGTGATCGCAAGCTTGAACGTGGCCCCGCACCCAGCGGGAGGGGACCAGCCATGACCATGCCTTTTTATGTAGCTCCCGAGCAGTTCATGAAGGACAAGGCCGACTTCGCCCGCAAGAACATCGCCCGGGGCCGGCCGCTGGTGGCGACCGTGTACGAGGGAGGGGTGCTCATATGCTCGGAGAACCCTTCCCGCTCCCTCCACAAGGTGAGCGAGATCTATGACCGGATCGCGTTCGGGGGGGTGGGCAAGTACAACGAGTTCGACCAGCTGCGCCGGGCAGGGGTGCAGCATGCGGACGTGAAGGGTTACCAGTTCAGCCGCGATGACGTGGACGCCCGTTCCCTGGCCAACCTGTACGCCCAGTACATGGGGGCGGTGTTCACCCACGAGATGAAGCCTCTCGAGGTGGAGATCCTGGTGGCGGAGGTGGGGGCCCGGCCGGGTGAGGACCAGATGTTCCACATCCTCTACGACGGGACGGTGGTGGACGAGGACCGCTTCACCGTCCTCGGCGGCGAGGCAGAGGCGATCGCCGGGCGCCTGAGCCGGGCCTTCCGCCCGGAGTGGTCCTTGGGGGAGGCGTTGGCCGCCTCGGTCGACGCGTTGGGGGGAGGCGAGCGCAAGGTGTCGGCCCACGAGCTCGAGGTGGCCGTCTTGGACCGTGGCAATGGTCGCCGTGCCTTCCGGCGGGTGCTGGAAGAAGAAGTGGCCCAGTTGCTGGCCGGCCAGCAGAGCCTGGGCACAGCCGGCTCGGGCCCTGAGCCGGCTGATGAGGCCCAGGGCCAAGCCGGCGCGGTGGATGAGGCTCGGCCAGACGGGGGGCCCGACAGCGGCTGAGGCCAGCCCGGCGACCGGGCCGGCCTTCCCGGTGGCCAGCCCCGTCACCGGGCCTGGCTCCCTCACTGGCGGGCCGCGCTACTGGCCGATGAGGTGGGCGAGCAGGGGGGCACCGGCCACCACCATGGCGGCGGCCGCAGCGGCCACTCGCCAGGCAGCCGAGCGGCGCCAGCGGGACGCGGCGTCGGTCGCAGCTGGCTGTGGGGGGGACAGTGCCGCTTCCACCTCGTCGGCCATGAGGAGCTGGGCGGCCAGGGGTGCCTTGGCCGCTTCGACCAGGACGTACGAAGGGCCGAAGGGATAGGGCCCGTACAGGTTGCCCCGGATCTCGGTCAAGATGCCCTCCGAACCCAGCCGAGCTGCCAGGACGCGGGCCTGCCAGGCATCAGGGACGGTCCGCAGGTGGACCATCCGCAGGTCGGCCCCCCGTGCTGAGCCCATCGGGCCAAGGTTAGGCAGAGCGGCCGTCGCTTTCCATAGGTGGTGACCCTACAGGCCTCCAGGGGCCCGGTAGCGTGCCGATCAAAGGGTTGGACATGGACAAGCGCATCTTCGGCCTGGAGAACGAGTACGGCGTGACCTGTACCCTACGGGGCCAGCGCCGCCTGAGCCCCGACGAGGTGGCGCGTTACCTGTTCCGGCGGGTGGTGTCCTGGGGAAGGTCCTCGAACGTGTTCTTGGAGAACGGGGCCCGGCTGTACCTGGACGTGGGCAGCCACCCTGGGTACGCCACGCCCGAGTGCGACTCGATCAGCGACCTGGTGGCCCACGACAAGGCGGGAGAGCGCATACTGGAGAACCTGGTGGTCTCGGCCGAGGCCCGCCTGCGCGAGGAGGGGATCCGAGGGGTCATCTTCTTGTTCAAGAACAACACCGACTCGGCCGGCAACTCCTACGGCTGCCATGAGAACTACCTGACCACCCGACGCGACGACTTCGCCCATTACGCCGAAGTGCTGATCCCGTTCCTCATATCCCGCCAGATCTATGCGGGGGCGGGCAAGGTCCTGCAGACCGCCCGCGGGGCACAGTACTGCATCAGCCAACGGGCCGAGCACATATGGGAGAGCGTCTCGTCCGCCACCACCCGCAGCCGGCCGATCATAAACACCCGGGACGAGCCCCATGCCGACGCCGAGCGCTACCGGCGGTTGCACGTCATAGTGGGGGACTCCAACATGAGCGAGTACGCCACCTTCTTGAAGGTGGGGGCGACGAGCATCATGCTGCGCATGCTGGAGGACCCCTCGGTCGTCATGCGGGACATGACCCTGGAGAACCCCATCCGCGCCATCCGCGAGATCAGCCACGACACGACCTGCCGGCGCAAGGTGAGGCTGGCCAATGGCCGGGAGGCGAGCGCCTTCGACATCCAAGCCGAGTACCTGGAGCGCGCCCAGCGTTACCAGCAGGCCAAGGGGCTGTCGGCCCTGGAGGAAAAGGCGCTCGGGATGTGGGAGCACTGCCTGAAGGGCATCGAGAAGGACCCCTTGTCGCTCGACCGGGAGTGCGACTGGGTGATGAAGCACAAGCTCATCGAGGCGGTCCGGGCCCGGGACAACATAGCCCTGACCCACCCCAAGGTGGCCTTGGTCGACCTCCAGTACCACGACGTCTCCCGGCGCCGGGGCCTGTACTACATGCTGGAGGCCCGGGGGCTGGCCGAACGGGTCGTGACCGAAGAAGAGGTGCAGCGGGCCATCGACGAACCTCCTCAGACCACGCGGGCCCGCCTGCGGGGAGAGTTCATCCGCAAGGCCAAGGAACGCCGGCGGGACTTCACCGTGGACTGGGTGCACCTCAAGCTGAACGACCAAGCCCAGCGGACCCTGCTGTGCAAGGACCCCTTCAAAGCCCGCGACGAGCGGGTGGAGAAGCTGATCGCGTCCTTGTGAGCGGCTGGGCCCGGCTGGGCGGCCGGCGGGGCTCGGGCCTGGCCCGGCGCCGTGGGGGGGGCTGCTGGGCGCGCCACAACGCGGCCAGTTGCTCTGGCTGCAGGGGCTGGCCCAGCAGGTAACCCTGGCCGCCGTCACAGCCGGCCTTGGCTATGGCGGCCAGCTGGCCCTCGTCCTCCAGGCCCACGCCCACGGCCGACATCCCCAAGGCGTGGGCCAGGGTGGTTATGGCGGCGACGACGCGGCCGGGCTGGCTGGGGCCGGTGGCCACCTCGGCCACCAGGCGACGGTCTATCTTCAGCATGTCGACGTTGAGCCGCCCCAAGTAGGACAGCGTGGTGGAGGTCCCGAAGTCGTCGACCGCCAGGTGCACACCCAAGCGGGCCAGGCCGCTCAGGGCCACCTGTACCTCGTTGGACCGGCCCAGGAGGGCCTCTTCGCTGACCTCGAGGCAAAGCTGGCGGGGGGCGACCCCGTGGGCGTTGAGGACGGCGGCCACCTTTTGGGGGAGGGCCGGGTCGCTCAGCTGTTGGCCCGACACGTTGACGGCCATGGTGAAGTCCTTGCCGACCAAGCCGTTGCCCAGCCACTGCGCCAGTTGCCGGCAGGCCTCCTCGAGCACGAAGTCGTCGACCAGCCCTACCAGGCCGTGGCGTTCGGCCAAGGCTATGAACTCCCCGGGCAGGACGACGCCTCTTTGGGGGTGCTGCCAGCGGGCCAGGGCCTCTGCCCCGAGCAGGCTGCGGTCCTCGAGCGCGAACAGCGGCTGGTAGACGACGAACAGCTGGCGTTGCTCGACCGCCTGGAGCAGGGCCAGGGCGGAGTCGTCCTCGCCCGCCGGTGGCCCCGGGAGGGCGGGGTTGTGCACCCGGACGCAGTTGCGGCCAGCAGCCTTGGCCTCGTACATGGCCATGTCCGCCTGCCTCAGCAGCTCGCCCGGGTTGGCTTGGGGGTTGTCGGTGGTGACCACCCCTATGCTGGCCGAGACGGTCAGGTCCCGGCCCTGGTCGACGAGCGGCTTGCTCAGCGCGGCGAGCACCCGGTGGGCGACCTGGGCGACGTCGGGCCCGTTGCGCAGCCCCTGGCACAGCACGGCGAACTCGTCGCCGCCGAAGCGGGCCACGGTGTCGCCCGTGCGGGCGGCGCGGGACAGCCGGCGGCCCACCTCGACCAGCACCCGGTCGCCGGTGCTGTGGCCGAAGCTGTCGTTGATCTCCTTGAAGTTGTCGAGGTCGATGAACAGCAGGCCCACGGTGCCGGCGGCCCGCTCGAGGGCGAGGAGGGCCTGGGCAAGGCGGTCGGTGAACGCCAGGCGGTTGGCCAAGCCGGTGAGCGGGTCATGGAGGGCCTGGTAGGCAAGGGCCTCTTCGGCCTGTACCTGTGCGGTCACGTCACGCGATATCCCGAAGGTGCCTACCACCTGGCCGTGGTCGTCGCGCAGGGGCAGCTTGGTGGTCGACACCCAGGCGTCGGGGCGGTCGCGGAAGGTCTCCCGTTCGATCTTGGCCACTATCGGCTCACCGGTACGGATGATCCTTTGCTCGTCTTCGAAGGCAGCGCGAGCGTGCTCCTCGCTGAACAGGTCGAAGTCCGACTTGCCGATGACGTCGTCGAGCAACAGGCCCTTGGCCACGTGGTAGAGCATGAACCCCCGGCTGACCAGGATGAACCGGCTGTCTAGGTCCTTGAAGTAGATGCGCTCTTCCGATGCCTCCAAGAGGTTGCGCATGCAGATGCGCTCGAGGTCGTCGCGGCTGACGTCCAGGCGGGCCCGAGCGGCCTGGTGTCCTCCTCCTGCGTCCTCATCAGTGCTCACCAGCAAGTACATCGGCGCTGGCGGCCGCGGATTGAGAGCCCTACCGGTCGACGGCTGTGCTCTCAGCCAGCCCGCCGGCTGCGGCCGCACCCCCTTGGGCCCGGCGGCCTACGATCAGGCACGTGGACCGCACCGAGCGGCTGGTGAACCTCCTGGTAGCGCTGCTCGACACCGAGCGGCCGCTCACGCGCGAGGAGCTGCGCCAGCGGGTCGGGGGCTACAGCGACGACGAGGCCAACTTCCGGCGGAACTTCGAGCGGGACAAAGAGCTCCTGCGCCAGATGGGCATCCCCTTGGAGGTGGTCCTCCCCGGCCCGTCGTCGCCAGAGGCCGAGGCCGGCTACCGTGTCCCCCGGCAGGCCTACGAGCTGCCGGACCCCGGCCTGACCGAGGAGGAGCTGACGGCCCTGCGCCTGGCCGTATCGGCTGTGTCGTTCGAGCAGGCGGCGGAGGGGGCGGCCACCTCGGCGCTGTGGAAGCTGGCGGCGGCCTCGGTGAGCCCTGCACCCGGGCTGGGCGCGCCCCGGCCCGAGCGGGCGGCGAGAGCCGAGCCCCGGCCGGCCCAGGGCCAGGTCCCGGCGGCGGGGGGCCAGCGGGCGACGCAAGACGCGCTGGCGGTGGAGGGCGCAGTGCCGCTGGCCAGAGGCGGGGCGCCGCTGGCGGAAGTCCCGGCGGACACCAAGGTGGCCACGTTGTTCGCGGCGGTCGCCCAGAGGAGGCCGGTGCGGTTCTCCTACGGCGGGTTGGAGCGCCGGGTCGACCCTTGGCGCCTGTCCTACCGGCAGGGCAAGTGGTACCTGGCCGGTTTCGACCACCAGCGGGGCGCCGAGCGCCTTTTCCGGGTCGACCGCATTGCCACTGAAGTGGCCACCGAGGGCCAGCCGGGCGCCTTCTCGCGGCCCGCCCACGTGGCCGCCGGCCCACCGCCTCCTTGGCGGCTGGGGGACGACGAAGAGGTGGCCGTGGAGCTGCGGGTGGACGCCAGCCAAGTACCCTTCGTAGCCAGCCTGGCCGGCCCGGCTGCCGTGGCGAGGACCGAGGCAGACGGCAGCGCCCGGTTCCGCCTCACGGTGACCAACCGGGTGGCCCTGCGCAACTTCGTCCTCGGCTTCTTGGAGCACGCCGAGGTGGTGGGGCCTCCCCAGGTGCGCGACGACATGGTGTCGTGGCTGCGCCGCCTGGTCGGGGCCGAGGGCCAGCCATGACCAGGCCGAGCTCGGGCCGGCGCCTGGAGCGGTTGCTCGCCATAGTCCCCTGGGTGGTGGCCCACGACGGGCCTCCCATCGCCGAGGTGTGCCAGCGTTTCGGCATCTCCGAGCGCGAGCTGGTGGCCGACCTCAACCTGCTGTTCATGTGCGGGGTGTACCCCTACACGCCGGACTCGCTGATCGAGGTGGACATCGAAGACGGCCGGGTGTGGATCCGCTTCGCTGACTGGTTCCGCCGGCCGCTGCGGTTGACCCCTCTCGAAGCCCTGGCCCTCGTCGCCGCTGCCCGGGCCGTCCTGGGCCTGGGCCAAGCCCAGGCCGCCGAGGGCGAGGGAGCCGGGGAGCCCCGGGCCAGCGTCGGGGCAGGCCGACAGGGGGCTCGGGCCCCCCAAGCCGCCGGCGCGTTGGCCAGTGCGCTGGCCAAGCTGGAGCTGCTCGTCGGCCCCAGCGCCGAAGAGGGGCTGGACGTAGAGCTGGGCGAGGCCTCCCCCCAAGTCCTGGCCACGCTGCAGCGGGCGGTAGCCCAGAGGCGAAAGGTAGGCCTGGAGTACTACTCGTTCGGGCGGGACGAGACCACCACCCGGGTCGTGCAGCCCTGGAGGGTCTTTTCGTCTGAAGGACAGTGGTACCTGCAGGCTTGGTGCGAGAAAGCAGGTGGGGAGAGGCTGTTCCGGCTGGACCGGGCCTTGTCGGCCACGTTGCTGGACGAGGCCTTCGAGCCTCCTTCAGGCGTCCTGCCTCCCCGGACCTACTCGGCCAGGCCGGAGGACCCGGTGGTGGTGTTGGACCTGGCCCCCGCTGCGTCCTGGGTAGTGGAGCGCTACCCGCACGAGGGGGTCGAGGACCGGGGGGGCGGGGTGCTCAGGGTAAGGTTGCGGGCCAGTTCCAAAGCCTGGCTGGAGCGCCTGCTCCTGCGGGCCGGGCCCGATGCCAAGGTGGTCTCGGGAGCGGAGGGGGTGGCCCAGGAGGCGGCTAGACGCCTACTGGCGGTCTACGGCCTGTAGCCTGTAAGCAGTGCACGTGAGCAACCCGAGGGGGGACCAACGCGCCCCCGGCGTCCCCCCGACGGCTGGTGAGGCGCCGGGCGGAGCTCCCGGGAGCGGCCCGGCCAACCAGGACGAGGCCAAAAGGCGGGTGGAGCACCGGCGTGCCCTGGTGGAGTGGTTGGTGGTGCTGGTGGTGGCGCTGGTGGCCGCCCTGCTCATCAAGACCTTCGCCATCCAGGCTTTCTACATCCCGAGCGGGTCGATGGAGCCCACCTTGGAGCCGGGCGACCGGGTGCTGGTCAACAAGCTGGCTTACGACTTCCACCCGGTCCACGAGGGCGACGTGATCGTCTTCCGCCGGCCGCCCGGCGACACCGACATGCAGATCGGCGACCTGATCAAAAGGGTGATCGGCCTGCCCGGGGAGACAGTGCTGGTGAAGGACTGCAGCGTTTACATCGACGGCCACCTGCTGAGCCAGCCCTACTTGCCCAAGGGGTGGCAGGACCCCTCGTCCCCTTACTGCACGACCTGGCCGGCGGGGTCGCCCTTGCCCAACCCCTACCATGTCCCCGCCGGCAATTACCTGGTGATGGGGGACAACCGCCAGGACTCCTACGACTCCCGGTACTGGGGCCCACTGCCCGCCAGCTACATCGTGGGCCGGGCCTTCGTGCGTATCTGGCCCCCGGGCCGCCTGGGCGGCCTGTAGCCTCTGGCCCGTAGGCGAGGGGCTGTAGCCGAGGGCGGCGCCCGGCGGGCGCAGCCCGCGCCACGGCCTGGGCCGGCGGGCGGTTGGGGCATGGCCGCCCCGGGACCAAGGTCCGTCCCGGATGTGCCAGTATCCCCCAACACATACGGGCAGTTGCGCTAAGAAGATCGGGAAGCATGTCCGTTCACGGCCCAAGCGTTGGCCCCCGGGCTCAAGGGGTTGTGCCATGCGCCGATATCTCCCCTGAGAGCTTCGGTGCCCAAGGTCCACACCTGGGGGGCAGGAGATGAACAAGAACCCGGGGCCGTGGGCCAGGGGACGACAACCAAGGAGCGGCCACGTGGCTACGGTGAGGGCGAGCTGCCCGACATGCGGGGACGTCGAGATGACGACGCGGGAGGTCCAAGTGCAGGTATGCACGGCAACCGAGCAGGGGACCTACTCGTTCGTGTGCCCCCGCTGCCACCTGATCGTCAACAAGCCGGCCGAGCGCAGGGTGGTGGACCTGTTGGTAGCGGCGGGGGTGAGGCAGGTCAACTGGGACCTCCCGGCCGAGCTGTCCGAGCCCAAGGTCGGCCCCCCCATCACCTACGACGACTTGCTGGCGTTCCATTTCGAGCTCGAGTCCGACGACTGGCTGGACAACGTGATCGCCGGCGGCGGCCCCATCGGGTCGCGCTAGGGACCTACGGCCGGCTGCGGTGAGCTGGGCCTGGGCTGCTCCCCTGGGGGCCGCGGCTGTGGTTGTCGCTGCCGCCGGGGCCTTGTTGCGGTCCGTGCAGGCCGAAGCGGCCCGCTTGCGCCAGGCGAGGGCCCAGCTCGAGGGCTTGCGCCCGGCGTTGGTGGAGCTGCGCCGGCCGACCGGGGGGCACCGGCCCGGTAGCTGAGGCCGCGCCGGGGCCTGTGGCCGGGCCCGGCACCCCTGGCGGGGCCGGCGGGGCCGGGGCGGGCCGGTCGAGGGCGGGTGCCCCTCCCGGTAGTGCGCGGGCGGCAGGGTGTGCACGGTAACAACTAACCCTGCCGCTTAGGGCTGGCCCACCCTTCTTGGGTAGCCGGGAGCCAAGGCGACCGTGCTAAGCAAAGCTTTGCGACACTGACTGCCTTTGCGGCGGCGAAGGCAGCGCGCGGTGTGACGACGGCAGGCCGCCAGCCGGGGAAGCCTGCCGGCGTGCGGGGGAGGCTTGCATGGCCAACTGGCCGTCACTATGCTGGCCGTCGTCCGGAAAAGCTTTGTCTAAACCAGCCCCAGGCAGGAGGATGGGCAGTGGCAGCAAGCAGCCCCAAACGGGGGCCAACCCCGGCCCGGGGGGGCCCAAGGCGGCCACCCACCGGCAGCTGGGCAGCGTGGGGAGAGGCCCCTTCTGGGTGGCTTCTTTGGCGGCCCGGTACGTGAGCGCTCACATGGCGGCTGAGACGGGCATGGGCGTGCAGGCTACCCCGAGCGCGGAGGCCGGGACGGCGAGGGCGCCGGCAGGGGGCACCAGCCGGGTGGTGGTCAGCCCGGCCCGTTCGCTCGGCCGTCTCGACCGCAATGTCTTCGGGGGCTTCGTCGAGCACTTGGGGCGCTGCATCAACGGGGGCCTGTTCGACCCGGGGTCGGCGTTCAGCGACGAACGGGGGTACCGCCTAGACGTCCTTGAAGCTTTGAGGCGGTTGCAGGTTTCGGTGCTGCGCTGGCCGGGGGGCAATTTCGTCTCCCAGTACCACTGGCAGGACGGCGTTGGCCCCCGCGCGTCGCGGCCGGCCCGGGCCAACCTGGCCTGGGGTGGCACCGAGCCCAACACCTTCGGCACCGACGAGTTCTTGGAGTACTGCGGGCTGCTCGGGGCGGCCCCCTACATCTGCTTGAACATGGGCACCGGCACGCTGCAGGAGGCACTGGACTGGGTCGAGTACTGCAACGGCACCGTGGGCACCTACTGGGCGGGCCAAAGGGCGCACAACGGCCATCGGGAGCCCTACGCAGTGACCTACTGGGGCCTGGGCAACGAGATGTACGGCGACTGGCAGGTGGGCCAGCTGAGCGCCGAGGAGTACGTGGCCACTGCGTCGCGCTGGGCCCGGGCGCTGCGCCGGGTGAGCCCGGGCCTGAAGCTCGTGAGCTGCGGCCTGAACGGCTGGAGCGACTGGGACCGTGTGGTGGTCGACGGCCTGGCCGGCCTGGTCGACCTGCACTCGGTCCACCTCTACACCGGGGCCCCGGACTACTGGACGAACGTGCTCAGCCCTTACCAGGCGCAACGGGCCATCACCTGCGCATCGGCCTGGCTGTGGCGGGCAGCCTACGAGCGCCAGGCCGGGACGGTCCCGAAGATCGCCTATGACGAGTGGAACGTCTGGTACCGGACCGACGACGGGGCCCTGGAGGAGCGCTACTCGTTTGCCGACGCCCTGGCCGTCGCCACCTACCTGAACATATTCGTCCGCAACTGCCGGTGGGTGAAGATGGCGAACTTGGCCCAATTGGTGAACGCCATCGCCCCCGTGGTGGCGACGCCTGAGGGTTGTTACCTGCAGCCGACCTACTACCCGTTCTGGTTGCACTCCAGCTCCGCCCTGGAGGAGGCCTGCGACGCCTGGGTGGACGGGCCTCAAGTGAGCCCTCCCGCCGAACCCGCCGGCCGCTGGCAGCACCGCCTGGGCGACCTGGGCCCCTTCCCGGTGGTGGACGCGGCTGCCACCACCGACGCGAGCCGTACCCGCCTGTCGGTGACGCTGGTGAACAGGCAGGCCGGCGAGAGCAAGGTCCGCTTGGCCCTGCAGGGATTTGCCTTCACCGGGGACGTGAGCGTGAAGGTGCTGACGGCTGGCTCGGGGCCCCCGGCCGCGGCCGGCCCCGGCATCGAAGCCGTGCAGCTGGACGAAGCCACATGGCCAGCCAAGGGCCCCGGCACCCAGGGGGCCCTGCCACCCGAGTCGTTCGCTGTGGTGCAGGCAAGCATCGCGCCCGGCTGACCGGCGGGGCAGCACAACAATCCCAGTTACTAGCCCGACAAGGAGGCTGACATATCGACCCAGCCAGACAGGCACAGTTGGTCACAACACAGCACAGCAAAACTCAAGTCCAACCCAAACAAAAGAGCGGATAAGGAGCTGTCTATGATGAGCTATGACCGGTTGGGCACGAGCCACAAGGGCCGTGCCTTGCTGCGGAAGGTGCTGAGCGGGGTGTCTGCCACCGCGCTTTCCGCTTCACTAGCAGTCGTGGTGGTCCCAGGCCTGAGCACGCCCGCCGGTGCCGCGTCGAGCGGCGGGTGGAGGACCAACACCACCTCCTACTGCAAGTCCGGTGCCACCCCCATCACCTTTTGGGGCTGGGTGCCTGGCATCTACCGGGTGGTCGACCTGTTCAACGAGACCCACCCGAGCATCTGCGTGGACTACGTGACCAAGGTGGGCGGCTCAGGCGAGTACATACCGCTGCTCAACGCCCTGAAGGCCCACTCCGGGGCGCCGGACGTGGCCGAGATCGAGTTCGACGTCCTGCCGGAGTTCGAGACCCTTCACTACACGGTTGACTTGGCCCAGTACGGCGCCACCAAGTACAAGAACGACTTCGTCAACTGGGCCTGGGACGAAGTCAGCCAGGCCGGCCACGTCTGGGCCATGCCCGACGACGGAGGGTCCATGGGCCTGCTCTACAACGACACGCTGCTCAGGCAGTACGGCATCACCTCGCCCCCGGCGACCTGGGCCCAGTACGCGGCCGACGCCATCAAGGTCCACAAGGCCAACCCGAAGGTCTTCTTCGGGGACTTCGCTGCGGGTGACGGCCAATGGGTGCTGGCGCTCATGCAGCAGGCCGGGGCATGGCCCTTCGTGTGGAACGGCGGGGCCGACGTCACCATCAACTTCACTGGCCCAAAGCAGATGGCCTTTGCCAACTTCTGGCAGAGGCTGATCAGCTCCGGGGCCATCGACCACGCCAATGACCCCTTCACGAGCAGCAGCCCGTTCTTCGAGGGCCTCAACAGCGGCCTGTACCTGACCTGGCCGACCTCGGCGTGGGGCCCTTCGTACTTCGCCAGCTACGTCACCAGCAAGTCCGCCGGCGACTGGGTCCAGGGGCCACTGCCGGGCAGCGCCACCTCCTCGGGCAACTGGGGCGGGTCCACCTACCCCGTGTTCACCGAAAGTGCCCACCCGGCCCAGGCTGCCACCTTCGTGGAGTGGCTGTGCGCGTCGCCGGCCGCCTGGAAGATCGAGATCACTCCTCCCTCGCTTCTCTTCCCCAACTTCAAGCCGGCGTTGTCCGACCCCACCCTGCTCAAGATGACGATCCCCATGCTGAAAGGTGGCAGCTCGTTGTTCGCCGCCCCGGCCAAGTCGGCCCCCCGGATCCCCACCATCAGCTGGCCGCCGTTCATGACCTACTACCTCAACAGCACGACCGCCTGGGCGTCAAAGTTCTTCGCCGGTAAGCAAACCCTGCCTCAGTACTTCCAGTTCCTGCAGAGCACGATGGTCAAGTACGCCAAGAGCCAGGGGTTCATTGTCCACACCTAAGCGTGCAGTGCCACGCTGGGCCGGGCCGCCGGACGCCCTGCCCAGCGTGGCCGGTGGCGGCGACGGCCAGCGGCAGGAGGCAGCGCCACTGGCCGTCGCGGCGCGCCGGGCCACGGGCCGGCGCAGTTTCAGCACGCGGCGGGACCGGCGGGGCATCGTCTTCGTCCTACCGTTCTTCGTGCTGTTCTTCATGTTCCTGGTGGTGCCGCTGGCTTACTCGGTGTACACCAGCTTCTTCACCACCAGGATGATCGGTGGCACAGTGTTCACAGGGCTCTCCAACTACACCCAGGCCCTGGGGGACGGTGCGTTCTGGACCGGGATGGGGCGTACCATGCTCTTTGCCGCCATCCAGGTACCGATCATGATCGTGATCGCCACCTTCTTCGCGACGATGTTCGACCTTGGCGTTGCCCGCTTCGGCGGGGGCTTCCGCGCGGTGTTCTTCCTGCCCTTCGCGGTGCCCGGCGTGGTGGCGACGGCCATGTGGGGCTCCATGCTCCAGACCAGGGTGGGAGTGTTCGTGCGCATATTCGAGGACCTGGGGCTCCCAGACCCGAACTTCTTCGGGCCGGGCCACCTGCTCGGCGTGATCGTGGTGATCGCCATTTGGGAATGGACCGGCTTTACGGTGATCCTTTTGTACACCGCCCTCAAGTCCGTCCCCCGCGACGTGGTCGAGTCCGCCATAGTGGACGGGGCCCGGCTGGGCCGCATCGTCACGCGCATCAAGCTGCCGATCATCCGCCCAGCGATCATCCTGGTAGTCATCATCAACGTGATCGGGGCCTTGCAGTTGTTCACCGAGCCCTACCTGCTCTCGCCGATGGCCCCCAACATCTCAGCCAACTACACACCTACGGTCTACATGTACAACGTGGCGTTCTCCGCCCAGTACTACGACTTGGCTGCTGCCATTGCCGTGGTGCTGGCTTTCATAATCATCCTCATCTCGGCGGGGTTCCTGCTCACGCAGCGCCGGAAAGGGGCAATAGTATGAGCACGGTGGCAGCTCCCGCGGGGCCGGCCCCGGCGGGGCCCAAGCGCAGGTTGCCGGCCGGGGGCGACGGGGTGCCTTTGCGGCTTTACGGGGCCAGCCGCCGTACCGTGAACCTGGTCACGATAGCCTGTGGGCTGTTCGCGGTGTTCACGCTGGTCCCCATCTGGTGGATCTTCGTCTCCTCCACCAAGACGGTGAACAATTTCAACTCCACGTTCGGGTTCTGGTTCTCCCGGCCCTTCGTGCTGTGGTCCAACCTGAAGGAGGTGTTCTCCAACCGCGAGTCGGGTTCGTTCCTCCAGTGGCTGGCCAACACCGCCATATACGCGAGCATCGGGGGCGTCGGGGGCACAGTGCTGTCGGCAATGGCCGGCTATGGCTTCGCCCGCTTCAACTTCCGGGGCAGGAACGTCCTTTTCCTGTTCATCATGGGCTCGCTGCTAATACCGATCGTGGCGTTCGCGGTGCCGCTGTACTTGGTCTATGCCAAGTTCCACATGAACAGCACCATGCCCGGCATCTTCATCCCCTTCATGATCAGCCCGGTCAGCGTGTACCTCATGCGGGTGTACGCCGGGGGCTCGGTGCCTCGGGAGCTGATCGACGCCGCCCGCATCGATGGGGCAGGGGAGGCCCGGATCTTCCTGCGCATCGCCACGCCCCTGATGGTGCCGGCCCTGGTCACGGTGTTCATGCTGAACGTGGTCAGTGCCTGGAACAACTACTTCCTGCCCTTCATCGTGAACAACAGCGCCAAGCTGTACACCCTCACCCAGGGCCTGCAGGTGTGGTTCTGGCACACCAACATCCCCGGGAGCACGGAGAACTTCACCGTGATCACGATCGCCGCCGGGATGATCAGCATCCTCCCGCTGCTCACGATGTTCATAGTCCTGCAGCGGTACTGGCGTGGGGGGCTGCTGCTGGGCAGCCTGACCGGTTAGTGTTGCGCTCGGTGGTTGGCGGTCAAGCCGTTCGCGGGGGCCAGCGCGCCCGAAGGTGGGCAGGGTGCCAGCCCGGGCGTTGTCAGTGGGAGGTCGTCTGGAGATGACAAGCGTGAGGACAGGGGGCGCGGCGGTTGGCGGGCCGGTCGAGCCGGGTGCCGCGGCGGCCGTGGCCCTGCGGCCGCTCGGGGGAGAGGAGGTCGAGCTCAGCGGAGGGTTTTGGGGCCAGCGCCAGCTGCTCAACCGGGAAGTGACCATCCCTCACGGCATAGCCATGCTGGAAGAGCGGGGCAACATCGAGAACCTGCGTGCCGCGGCCGGCCAGGCCAAGGGGGAGTACCACGAGCCGAAGTTCATGGACTCAGACGTGTACAAGGTACTGGAGGCGGTGGCCTGGGAGCGCCGGCGGGGCCGGGAGCCCGACCAGGAGCGGTTCTTTTCCACCACTGCTGGGTTGCTGGCCGCCGCCCAGATGCCCGATGGGTACCTGAACTCCTACTTCCAGGTAGCCGAGCCGGAGGGGCGCTTCCGCGACCCGGCTATGGGCCATGAGCTGTACTGCGCCGGGCACCTCATGCAGGCCGCGGTGGCCGAGGCGCGCAGCGTGCCCAAGGTTGGTGGCCCGCTCGAGCGGGGCCTGCTGGGCCCGGTGGCAGGCCGCCTGGCGCGCTGCGTGGCGACGGCGATGAGGGACAGGCCAGGCTTCGTCCCCGGGCACCCTGAGGTGGAGATGGCGCTGGTGGAGATGTACCGGCTGAGCGGCACCCGGAGGTGGCTGGGCCTGGCCAAGCAGCTGGTGGGCCGGCGGGGCCGGGGCCGCCTGGAATGGGGGTCGTTCGGGCCCGACTACTTCCAAGACGACATCGAGCTGGAGAAGGCCCAGGAGGTGAGGGGCCATGCGGTGCGGGCCCTGTACCTGCTGTGCGGGGCTACCGACCTGTACATGGAGACGGGCCGCAAGGAGCTCCTGGCCTCCTGCCTGGCCCAATGGGACGACATGGTGGCAGCCAAGACCTACCTGACCGGAGGGGTCGGGGCGCGCCACGAGGGGGAAGCCTTCGGGGCCGCCTTCGAGCTGCCCGCCGAGGGCGCCTACTGCGAGACCTGTGCGGCTGTGGCGAGCATCATGTGGAACTGGCGGATGCTGCTGGCCACGGGCGAGGCCCGCTTTGCCGAGCTACTGGAGCGCACGCTGTACAACGGGTTCCTGGCCGGTTGGGGCCTTGACGGCCGCTCGTTCTTCTATGTGAACCCGCTGCGGAGCCGAGGTGGGGCCGGCCGCCAGCCCTGGTACCGGTGCGCCTGCTGCCCGCCGAACGTGATGCGCCTGGTTGCCAGCCTGCAGCACTACGTCGCCACTCGCACGGCTGAGGGGCTCCAGCTGCACCAGCTCATGGCTTGCTCGTTCCGCCTGGCGCTGGCCGGGGGCAGCCTGGCTGGCCGGGTGGAGACCGCTTACCCCTACGAGGGCGAGCTGCGGGTGGTACTGGACGACGCCCCGCCCGCCCCCACGGACCTGGCCCTCAGGGTGCCGTCCTGGGCGAAGGACGTCCAAGCCCGGGCCAACGGGCGCCCGGTGCCGGCCGAGCCCGCCGCCGACGGCTACCTGCACGTGCGCCGGCAATGGCAGCCGGGTGATGAACTGGCCTTGAGCTTCGGCCTGAGCGTCCGAGTGACCCGGGCCGACCCCCGCATAGAGGACGCCACCGGTTGCGTGGCCTTCGAGAGGGGGCCGCTGGTCTACTGCTTCGAGCAGCCCGGCCCGGCCGCCCCGTCCCTGGAGGGGGTGGCGGTACCCACCCAGCCGGGGGACGTGGCCGAGCGGCACGGCCAGGTCGGGCCCGAGCCCACCGTGGAGCTGGTGTGCCGCGCCCGCCGGTGGGGCACGGGGCCCAGCGGGCAGCGCTGGCCGTACTACGAGACCCAGCCGTGGCTTGGCACCGGTCCCGACGGCTTCGAAGTGGTAGCCATCCCCTACTACACGTGGGCGAACCGGGGCCCGTCACAGATGCGTGCCTGGGTACCGGAGGTGGCCGGTTGAGCCGGCTGCTGCCTCTTGGCGCAGCCCGCCTGAGCGGGTGCCTGGGCCGGTCAGGCAAGGGCGGCCCCCCGGCTGCTTACGGGCCCCCGGGGCCCGCGGGGAAGGCCTGCTTGACCAGGGAGGAGCTACTGGTTACTGTAGAGGCAAAGGTTTTCCTTGGCTGTGCCAGCAGGGCCAACCCGTACAACGCGCCTGGCTGCGGGGCTGAGCGCGCCGCCCAGGCGTCCGACCAGCAAGCAACCATGCTCCATGCGAGCAGGACAACAGGAGGGGATGAACGTCATGACAGTGACCCACCCAGCGAGGCGCAGGTGGCCGAAGGTGGTCATCGCCGCCGTCACGGCCTATATCACTGCAGTACCAGCCCTGGCGGTCAGCGCCGGCGCGGGCACCGCCAGCGCGGCGACGTCCGGCTTCGGCGTGAACGCCACGGGGACGGTCCAGTTCTGGAACCGGGCCGCCACCTGCCAGGCCAATTTGTGCAAGGTGCTGGTGGACGAGTTCAACGCCACCCACAAGGGCTTGAAGGTAGTGCTGTCCTTGACGACGCCCAACGAGGCGGTCGCCAAGCTGTCCACTGCCATCCGGGCAGGTGCGGTGCCCGACGTGGTCGGGCTGAACGACATCAACGTGCCGGTCTTCTCCCGGGAGGGCGCGCTGATGGACCTGACCCCCTATGTGAACGCCTTGCCCTACAAGAGGTACCTGAGCCCGGGGCACCTGGCCTTGGCCGAGTACAACGGCCGCTACTACGGGGTACCGTACCTGGCCGACCTCTCGGTGCTGTGGTATAACAAGAAGCTCTTCGCCCAAGCCGGGCTCAACCCCAACCAGCCACCCACCAGTTTCGCGTCCATCCTGGCCGACGCCAAGAAGATCCAAGCACTGGGGCACGGGGTCTATGGCTTTTCCTTCGCCGGGGACTGCCAGGGCTGCCTGGGGTTCGTGATGCAGCCGGACCTGTGGGCCGTGGGGGACAACCTGATAGAGGGGCCCATCGGGCACCAGAAGGTCAACATCGTGGGCAATGGCCCGTTGCGCCAGCTCCTCCAGCTGTACCGGGACATCTGGGCGGACAAGCTCGCCCCGGCCAATGACCAGACCGACAACGGCTCGACGTGGGGGGCAGACTTCGAGGCCGGCAAGATCGGGATCCTGCCGGGGGCCTACGGCTTCCTCCCTGGGATCCAAAAGGCAGGCATGCTCGCCGACACGGGCATTGCGCCCCTTCCTGGCCCCAACGGGGGGTACTCGACCTTCGACGGTGGGGACGACTTCATCATCCCCAAGGGGGCCAAGAACCCCTCAGGCGCGTGGGAGTTCATCACCTGGGTACTGCAAAAGGCGCAGCAGCTCATCTACCCCAGCCACGGGTACACGCCGGTGCGTACCGACATCCTGACCCCTTCGTACTACAAGGCCAACCCTTACAACGCGGTGGCTCTGAAAGCTCTGGCCAGGGGCTCGGCGCCGGTCACCACCATCTACAACGCGGCCTTCAACGCCCCGGGCTCCCCGTGGTACCAAATGTTCAGCCAGGCCGTCTACAAGGGGGACATAACGGGAGCCCTGCAGACCGGCCAGAGCGGGTTCGAAGCTGTCGCTCGCCAAGCCGGCGACCTGGCCAGCTGAGGGCCCGGCCAGCAAGCCAGCGCTGAACTGGGGTGCTCCGCCTGGGTGGCAGCGTGGCACAGGAGGTGAAAGAGCGCGCCCAGTTGGTGCCATCTAGGCGCAGCCCCCAGCAGCGCGCCGCCGCCAGGACCGGGGCATGGCTGACTGCCCCGGCCCTGGTGCTGGTGGCGACCTTCGTCCTGTTCCCCCTCGGCTTTGCCATCTACATATCGTTGACGGACTGGCCCCTGGTGGGGCCGTACCATTTCGTCGGGTTCACCAACTACGCCAACGCGTTCCACGACCCGCAGTTCGTCCACGCCATCTTGTTCACCCTGACTTACACGGGCATAGTCACCGGCCCTATCTTCGTGGTGGGCTACGGCCTGGCTGTGCTGGTGAGGTCGAACCGTCCCGGGGCGAAGTTCTTCCGCACGGTGTTCTTCCTGCCTTTTGTGGTCGGCCTGACCACGGTGTCGTACATGTTCAGCCTCGAGCTGCAGCCGAGCTCGGGCGGGGTGGACTTCGTGCTGTCCAAGCTGGGGCTGGTCTCCGCGTCGCAGGCCTGGACGGTCAACTACGGCCCAGCCTTGCTGGCGATATCGGTCATCGTGGTCTGGTTCGCGTCCGGTCTCACGATGCTGGTCCTGATGGGTGGCATGCAGGCGGTCCCCGACGAGCTCTACGAGGCCGCCGACGCGGACGGGGCCAGTTGGTGGGACAAGGAGAGGCTGATCACGCTGCCGCTCATTCGCCGGCCCATCGCCCTCAGCCTGATCATTTCTGTGATCGGGTCCTTCCTGGCCTTCAACCAGTTCTTCATCTTGGTGCAGAACAACTCCAGCCTGGAGACCGTCGTGGAGTGGGTGTACCAGACTGCTTTCAACCAGTACCACCTGGCCTATGGGACGACCATGGCGGTGCTGCTCATGGTCGTTATCGCTGTCGTCAGCGCGGCCCAGTTCGTGCTGCTGCGGGAAAGGTCCAGGTGATGGGGCGGCAGGCCCCGCCCAGGGGGCGAGGTTCCTACCTCTACCTTGCCGCCGGCAGTGGCCTCGCCTTTGCCTTTGCCCTCCCGCTGCTGTGGGCAGTGGTCCGCTCGTTGGAGCCATCCGTCCTGGCCACTGCCGCGCCCCAGGCAGCTGACTTCACCCACATGACGGTGTCCAACTACACCGGGCTGCTCGGCCCGGCAGAGGACATCGGCCTGAACCTGGCCAACAGCGTGATAACCGCCCTGGGCACCGCAGCCCTCACGGTCGTGGCCTCGACCCTGGCGGGCTACGGCCTGTCGCGCTTTCGTTTCCGTGGGTCCGGGTTGGCCTTCGGGGCCATCCTGGTCGCGCTCATGATCCCCTTCCAGGCGGTGCTGACGCCACTGTTCTTGGAGCTGCACTTCTTCCATCTGTTGAACAGCCTGCTCGGGCTGGTGCTGGTCTACAGCACCTTCAACCTGCCCTTCGGGGTGTTCGTGATGCGCAACACGTTCGCCGAGGTCCCCGACGAGCTGGCGGACTCGGCCCACGTAGACGGTGCCGGTCCCATGGCCACCTTGGTGCGGGTCCTGCGCCCGTTGGTGGTACCGGGCATGGCCACCACTGCCATCTACGCCTTTTTGTACTCCTGGAACGAGTTCTTGCAGGCGCTGACCTTCCTCACCAGCGACAACCTCTTCACGCTGCCGGTCAAGCTGTTCAATGTCGAGATCGCCACCTACGGCGCCGTCAACTTCGGCTACCTCTCCGCCGGGGTGGTGATCGCGATGGTCCCCTGCGTGGCCTTGTACGTCGCCTTGCAGCGCTACTACGTGCGGGGGCTCATCTCGGGCGCCCTGAAGGGCTGACGCCCTGGGCCCCTGGCGTCTGCCACCAGCGCTCGGCGGCCCGGGGAGGGCACCGCGGCCAGCACCCGCGGGGCGGCACTCGACTGGCGCACGACCAGGCGGCAGGACACGGTCCGGACCCCACCGGCCGAGCCTCCCTCGATGGCGGCCAGCAGTTCGCGGGCGGCGACCCGGCCGAGCTCGGTCAGGTTGGGGTCGATGGTCGTGAGCGGAGGCCGGCACGCTTCGGCCATGACGTCCCAGTTGTCGAAGCCCACCAGGGCGATGTCGTCTGGCACCCTGCGACCGCTCTCCCTCAGGTAGTCGGCCACGCCCCGTGCTATCTGGTCGCTCCCACAGAAAATGGCGTCGGTGGCAGGCTCGAGGTCGAGCAGGCGGGCGGCTGCCTCGCGCCCCCACGCCTCGCTCCACTGCCCGAACAGGGGCCGGTCGCCGGCCAGGGTGAGCCCGGCACGGCCCAGGGCGCTGACCGCCCCGTCGGCCCGGCGGCGGGCACAGGCGAAGCGCTCCGGGCCGGTGATGTGGCCGATACGGAGACGGCCCTGGCTGACCAGGTGCTCGGCTGCCAGGTAGCCGCCCCCCTCGTCGTCGGGGAGCACCGAAAGGTCGGCGCGGTTCTCTGACTGGGTCATGGCGTAGACGACGGGGACCGGGAGGTCGGTGCCCACCGGCGGCCGGACGTCAACCCTGCGCCCGGCCACGATGATGCCGTCGACCCGCCGGGACAGCAGGGTGCGCAGGTAGCGGCGCTCTCGCTCGGGGTCGCCCCGGACGTCGCAGAGGAACACCGACACCCGTCCTTCTCCCAGCGCGTCCTCGGCCCCGAGCATCACCGGGATCGAGAAACGCCCAAAGCTGTCGGTGGTCAGCAACCCGACGGTGAAGCTCCGCCCGGCGAGGAGGCTACGGGCCAGCGCGTTGGGCTCGAAGCCGAGCGTCTCGGCGGCCCGCAGGACCCGCGCCCGGGTCTCGGGCCGCAGGTTGCCCCGTCCGTTGAGCGCCTTGGAAGCGGTGCCGATGGAAACCCCGGCGCGCTCAGCTACGTCGACTATCGTCCATCGCTTCCTGCCGTCTGGTTTCAGGGCGTCCCCTCCAGCTCAGGCGCTACCGGCCCTTTGGGTAAAGTCTCTCACGTCTCGGCGCTTGTTGCCAGCAAGTGGCCCACGAGGCCCATCTGCACCACCAGCCGCGCGGGACGGCGCCTGCCAGGGGCGGGACGGCGCCTGCCAGGGGCCCACGGCCGGCGGTAAGCTCAGGCCTGGTGAACCTGGACCCAGAAAAGCTCCTGGTGCTTTTGGTCATCGCCCTGTTGGTGCTCGGCCCCCAGCGCCTGCCCCAGGTGGCCCGGTCCTTGGGCCGGGGGCTGGCCGAGTTCCGCAAGTACACCTCAGGCCTGCAGACGGAGCTGCGAGAGGTACTAGCCGAGCCGAGAGCCATCATCGACACGGCTGTCCACGAGGCTGCCGAGGCCGCCCCTGCCAGCCCTCTGGCGCCCGACCCGGCACCGGTGGCCAGCGCCGAGCCGGGCCCTGGGCCAGCTCCGCCAGCCCCTGATGACCCGACGCTCAACTAGAGGGGACTAGGGCCCGCTGATGGCACCAGGCGATGGTGAGCTGGGGGGAGAGCAGGACCAGCTGGCGGCGGGCCAGGCAGCCGGGCCAGCCACCCTGGCGGGCAACGGCGCGGCCCGGGCCGCCGGGCACCGGGCCCTCAAGCTGAACGGCCGGGCGTCCCGGGAGCCCGAGCTCGACGGCGAGGGCGGCCGGATGACCATCTTCGAGCACCTGGCCGAGCTTCGCCGGAGGGTGCTGGTGTGCGCTGTGGCTGTGGTGGTCACTTCCATCGCCGGGTACTTCCTCTACAACCCTGTGCTCCACTTCATGACCGGTCCCTACCGGTCGTTCGTTGCCCACCACAAAGGCATGGTCACGGGCAACCTGGTGATCCTGAGCCCGACCGAGGGCTTCACCACCCGGCTCAAGGTCTCCATGTACATCGGCTTGGCGTTGGCTGCCCCCGTGTGGCTCTGGGAGCTGTGGCGCTTCATCACGCCGGGCCTGAAACGCAGCGAGAGGCGTTACGCTGTGCCCTTCGTGCTGTCGGCACTGGCCCTGTTCTCGATGGGGGTGACCGTGGCCGTGCTCGTGTGGCCGAAGGCACTGGACTGGCTGATCAGCGCCAGCGGGAGCAACATCACGCCCGTGTTCAGCCCTGCCGGCTACGTGCACATCTACGTGCTGATCTGCCTGGTGTTCGGCATCGTCTTTTTGTACCCGATCGTGGTCGTGTTCTTGATGCTGGCCCGGGTCGTGCCCTCGGCCAAGTGGCGCAAGTGGCGCCGGCCAGCCATCGTGGTGCTCTTCAGCGTCGCCGCCGTGGTCACCCCCTCCAACGACCCCTTCACCTTCCTCGGGATGGCGGTGCCGATGGTGGTGTTCTACGAGCTGTCGATAATCGTTGGCCGGCTGCTGGGCCGCTAGTGAGCGCTACTGCTACTGGGCCGCTGGTTCGCTGCTGCTGGGCCCGCTAGTGGGCGCCCACTGAGCCGCCATGGGTGGCTGGTGGGCCACAAGCGCTGGCGGCTAGTGGGCCGTTGGCGGCCCAGCATCGGCCATGCTGGAGCGCCGGCAGATAAGCTTGGGCTTGATCACGACCCGGTCCTCGGTGCGGGCACCGTTGGCCAGCTGGTCCACCAACAGCTGGACGACGGCCCGGCCCACCCCGGCGAAGTCCTGGCGGACGGTGGTCAGGGGTGGGATGTAGTAGCCAGATTCGGGGGTGTCGTCGAAGCCGACCACGGCAACGTCTTCTGGCACCCGCCGGCCGCGCTCGTACAGGGCGCGCAGCAGGCCGAGCGCCATGTGGTCATTGGCCGCGAAGATGGCGCGGGCGTCGGGGATCTGGGCCAGGACTTGGCCCGCCTCGTACCCCGAGCGGGCGCTCCAGTTGCCGGCCAGCGGGGGTGTGACCTCAGCGCCGGCTTGTTCCAGGGCGCTGCGCCACCCGCTTACCCGTCCCCTGGCTTCCTGCCAGTCCGGGGGCCCGGCGATGTGGAACACGGTCGCATAGCCGGCGGAAAGCAGGTGCTCGGTGGCCAGGCGGGCACCCTCGACCTGGTCCACGGTGACCACGGGCACATCGCCCTCGGGGTCGCCCTCCACGGCGACCACTGGCATCCCCGTGGGCAGCTTGGCCAGGGCATCGGGGGCGGACGTGAAGGGGGCGATGACCGCCAGGCCTTCGACAGACTGGTCGGTCAGCCGGCGGACCGCCTCTCTCACCGACTGGCGGTCTATGGAACGGACGCTCACCACGGAGACGAAATAGCCGGCTCTCCGGGCCGCCCTCTCGATGCCCCACAGGGTTGAGGCCGGGCCGAACAGGGTGCTGTCCAAAGCCACGACCCCGAGGGTCTTGGACTTCCCGCTCGCCAGGGCGCGCGCCGCCGTGTTGGGCCGGTAGCCCAGCTGGTCGATCACCGCCTGCACCCTGGCCCGGGTCAGCTCACGGACGTTTGGGTGGTTGTTGAGCACTCGGGAGACGGTCTGGTGCGACACCCCCGCAAAACGGGCCACGTCAGCAATGGAAGGTGGCCGGGCGGGGGGGGCGTCACTCGCCGGCACGGCACCGGGGACCGGGCGCGCCGCGGCCTTAGGAGCCTGGTGGCTGCGGGCCGGTGCCCTGGCCGGGGGCCCGCCCCTCCTGGCTTTTACTGGCAATGCCACGAGCGGCAGCCGGAAGTTGGCCGGCCCAGGATGGCATCGCTAACATCGGCACCATGGACAGTTCGCCTCTGGCTATCGGCATCGACTTTGGGACCGCGTCCGCTCGGGCCTTGCTGCTTGACCTGAGCTCTGGCGAGGAGCTGAGCCTCTGCGAACTGGAATATGCCCACGGCGTGATCGATAACAGCCTACCTGCCACAGGGGAGCCTTTGCCAGACGACTGGGCGCTGCATGACCCCGACGATTACGTCCAAGTCCTGGGACAAGGGATCGCCAGCGTGCTGGCCGACGTCCCCGGGGCGGCTGAGCGCGTCGTGGGTATAGGGGTGGACGCCACTTCGTGCACCGTTCTGCCGGTGACCGGCGAGGGGGTGCCCCTGTGCTCCCTGCCGGCCTGGCGGGGCCGGCCTCATGCCTGGCCCAAGCTGTGGAAGCACCACGCCGCCGCCCCGGTGGCCGAGCGCCTGAACGAAGTAGCAGCCGAGCGGCACGAACCTTTCCTGGCCCGCTACGGAGGCCGCATTTCCTCGGAGTGGTACTTCCCCAAGCTGGTCCAGATCTGGCTGGAGGACCGGGAGGTCTACGATGCCACCGACCACTTCGTCGAAGTCACCGACTGGGTCGTATGGCAGTTGTGCGGCCGGCTGCGGCGGTCTGCTTGCCCAGCCGCGTACAAGGCGTTGTGGTCGCCGAGCGAGGGCATCCCGGGGGCCGGCTACTTCGAAGCCGCCTACCCGGGTTTCTCCCGCCCACAAGACAAGCTGGGCCAGGACTTCTACCCCTTGGGCAGCCAGGCGGGGACGCTGCGGGCTGAGCTGGCAGCCAAGACCGGCCTGTCCGAGCAGGTGGCAGTGGCCGTGGGCAACGTGGACTCTTTTGTGTCGTTCCCGGGCGCAGGGGCCGAGGGCCCGGGGAGCTACGTGATGGTCATTGGTACGTCGATATGCGACCTCGTCGTGCACCCAAAGGAGATCCCTCTTTTGGGCATCACCGGTGTCGCCGAGTCCGGCATCCTCCCGGGCCTGTTCGGCTACGAGGCAGGCCAGCCGGCGGTCGGCGACATGCTCGCCTGGTTCGCCACGCTGGTCAACGGCCAGAGGTGGGGGACGGGCGATGGCGGGGGCGGCAAGTCGAGCGGCAGCGACACCACCAGTACCCTCCTTTCCCTCGAGAGTGCCGCTGCCGCCCTTGCCCCCGGCCAGTCCGGCCTGGTGGCGCTCGACTGGTGGAACGGTAACCGCAGCATCCTGGCCGATGCCGGGCTCTCGGGGGTCATCGCCGGGCTCACGCTCCAGACCGGCCCGGCCGAGATCTACCGTGCCCTCATGGAATCCATCGCCTATGGCAACCAGGCCATCATGGACAATTTTGCGGCCGGCGGCCTAGCCAGCCAAGAGGTCATCGCCTGCGGGGGCATAGCGGAAAAAAGCCCGCTGCTCATGCAGATGTTGGCCGACGTCTCCGGCCTGCCGGTCAAGGTGCCGGCGTCGTCCCAGGTGCCGGCGCGCGGGGCCGCCCTGTTCGGGGCGGTAGCCGCCGGGCCGCAAGCCTCCGGGTATGCCGGCATCGTAGAGGCGGCCAAGGCGCTGCGGCCCGGTGAGGCCCGGGCCTATTACCCTGACCCCCGGGCGACGGCCGCTTACCGGCAGGTGTACGGCATCTACAAAGGCCTGCACGACAACCTGGGCCGGGGCCGCCCGAACTGGTTGCACGAACTGAAGCGGGCCAAGGCCCAGGCCGGGGCCGTGCCCTCGGCTCACTAGCGGCGGGGGGCTTGGTGCTGGAGGACCTGAAGGCCGCGGTGCTGGCCGCCAACCTGGCCCTGCCCGCGGCTGGCTTGGTGAAGCTCACCTGGGGCAACGTCTCTGGCCGGGACCCCGAGAGCGGCCTCGTGGTGATCAAGGCCTCCGGGGTGCCCTACGACCGGATGACCGTGGCTGACATGGTCGTAGTGGGCCCCGACGGCCGGGTCGTCGAGGGCGAGCGGCGCCCGTCCACCGATACCCCCACCCACCTGGTGCTCTACAGTGGCATCCCCGGCATCGGAGGGGTGGTGCACACCCACTCGACCTGGGCCACGGCCTGGGCCCAGGCGGGGCGGGCACTGCCCGTGCTGGGCACCACCCACGCCGACCTCTGCCCGGGCGAGGTGCCCCTCACGGCCCCGCTCGGGCCCGAAGAGGTCCGGGAGGACTACGAGGAGGCCACCGGGCGGGCGGTGCTGGCCGCCTTGGCCGGCCACTGGCCCGGGGAAGTGCCGGCCGTGCTCGTCCAGGGGCACGGGCCGTTCTGTTGGGGCGCCTCGCCCGCCGCCGCGGTCGAGACCGCGGTCGCGCTGGAGGAGGTGGCCAAGATGGCTTGGCTTACCACTGTCCTGGAGCCCTCTGCGGGCCCTCTGGCCGCTCACTTGGTCGACCGGCACTTTTCTCGCAAGCATGGTGCCGGCGCCTACTACGGCCAGCCATGACTGGCCGGAGCGGGTCCGTGCCCCTCGCCGGCGGCCTGCCGTCCCTGAGGGCCCGATGAGGGCGGCCCGCCTGGCGGCTCCCGGCCAGCTCGGCCTGGTCTCGGAGCCCGCCCCCCAGGCCGGCGAAGGCGAGAGCCTGGTGCGGGTGGGGGCAGTGGGCATCTGCGGGTCGGACCTGCACTGGTTCGGCCAGGGGGCCATCGGGGACGCCGGGTTGAGCCGGCCGTTGGTGCTGGGCCACGAGTTCGGGGGCACCGTCGAGGGCGGCCCCTGGGACGGCCGGCGGGTGGCGGTTGACCCGGCCATAGCTTGCGGTGCTTGCGCCCGCTGCCAGGAGGGCAACCCCAACCTGTGCCCCCATGTGCGCTTCGCCGGCCACGCCGAGACCGACGGTGGGCTGCGCGAGTACGTGGCCTGGCCGTCGCAGCTGCTCCACTTGGTCCCCGACAGCTTCAGCGACGCCACCGTGGCCCTGCTCGAGCCCCTGGGAGTGGCGCTCCACTCGCTGGACCTCGGCCACCTGCGCCTGGGTGGCTCCGTCGCCGTCGTCGGCTGCGGGCCCATCGGCCTGATGCTGGCCATGGCGGTGCGAGCCGGCGGCGCCTCCTCGGTGGTGGCGGTCGAGCCCCTGGCCCACCGCCAGGCGGCAGCCTTGGGCGCCGGCGCCGACCACGCCTTGTCGCCCGAGCAAGCCCGCGCCTACCAGGCGGAGGTGGACGTCTCGTTCGAGGTGGCCGGGACGGACGACGCCGTCGAGGTGGCCATGCGGCTGGTGCGGCCCGGGGGCCGGGTGGTGCTGGTGGGCATACCCGACGATGACCGGACCAGCTTCCCCGCTGCCCTGGCCCGCCGCAAAGGCCTCACCGTCGCCCTGGCCCGGCGCATGAAGCACGCCTACCCGAGGGCCATAGACCTGGTCGCCCGGGGAGTGGTCGACCTGGGCCCGCTGGTGTCCCACAGCTTCGCCTTGGCCGATGCCGCCTTGGCCTTCGCCCACGCGGCGCGCCGGGAGGGGCTGAAGACGGTGGTGCAGGTGGGCGGGGCGAGCTGAGCGAGGCCTCCAGCTCAGCTCCCGTCGACCGAGATCTCCCCCAGGGCCTCCTGGCCGGCTTGGAGCTGGCGCCGGAAGGCGCTGACCATGAGCTCGGTGAGCTCTTCCACGGAGGTGTCCGCCACCTTGGTGTCCACCGTCACCTTGCCTTGTTGGATGACGTTGAGGCGGTCGCACAAGGCGAACAGGTGGGCGTAGTTGTGGTCGATGACGATCATCGACACTCCCCGGGCGGAGAGGTCCCGCACCAGTTCCATGATGAGGGCCGACTCCTTGGCGCCCATGGCCGCCAAGGGCTCGTCCAGCAGGAGGATCTTGGCGTTCAGGCGGGTGGCCCGGGCCACGGCGATGGCCTGGCGCTGGCCGCCGGAGAGCATCTCCACCTCGGCTTCCAGGTCAGGGACGTTGACCTTGATGTCCTCCAGGTACTGGCGGGCCAGCGCCCGCATGTGGCGCCGGGCCAGGAAGCCGAGCCGGCCGAGCCAGGTGATCTCTCGGTTGAGGAACAGGTTCTCGTAGACGGTCAGCTGCGGTACAAGTGCGAGGTCCTGGTAGACGGTCTCGATGCCGTGGGCCCGGGCGTCTTTGACCGAGTGGAAGCTCACCTCCCGGCCCTCCACGAAGATGCGGCCCGCGTCCGGGCGGAGGAACCCGCAGAGGATCTTGACCAGGGTGCTCTTGCCGGCGCCGTTGTCCCCGACCAGGCCGAGCACCTCTCCTCGGTGCAGCTCCAAGTCGACGCCCCGGAGGGCCACCACGGCGCCGAAGCGCTTGTGTATGTTCTCGGCCCGCAGGATGACCTCGGTGGCGGCCGGGCCAACCGGAGGCGTGCTGGGCAGGGCGGTGGTGCTCATCTTCGCAGTTTGGCAGCCAGCTGGCCCAGCTGCACGTTGGCGGCCATGGCGATCAAGATTATGACGCCCTCGAAGAAGTAGAACCACGATGCCTGGACACCGATGATGTTGAGGCCGTCTTCCAGGATCCCCAGGAATATGGCGCCGATCACCGTGCCGAGCACCGTGGCCCGCCCACCGGTCAGGGCAGTGCCGCCGATCACCGCGGCCACGATGGGCGACAGGACGATGTCGAGCCCGCTGTTGCCGGGGTTCATGCTCCCGATGCGGATGGCGTCCAAGATCCCCATGAACCCGGCGGCAAAGGCGATGATTATGAAGCACCAGACTTTCACCCGGGCCACCGGGATGCCCGCCTCGGCTGCGGCGAGGGGGTTGCCCCCCGATGCGGTGGTGTGGAGCCCGAAGCGGGTCCGCTTCAGCAGCACCCAGATCACCGCCGTGAGCAGGAGGCCCCACAAGATGGTCGACCAGCTGCCGATGCCAAAGATCTTGCCGAAGTTGCCGGTAGTCCCGGGCGTCTGCTCCTGGGTGTAGTTGGACTTGACCAGCACCAGGCCGAAGAAGGCGTACAAGGTGCCCAGGGTCACGATGAGCGACGGGACCCCCAGCCGGACCGTGAACAGGCCGTTGATCAGCCCGATGGCTGACGAGAGGACCAAGGCGATGGCTATGGCCAGGCCGAGCGGTACCCCGGCGGACCAGAACCAATAGGTGAACCAGGGAGAAGTCAGGTAGACCTGGCCGGCCGACAGGTCGATCTCGGCCAGCACCAGCATCAGCACCTCGCCGGCCCCGATGACCATGATGGGGGCGATGTACTGCACCATGACGATGACGTTGGCCACCGAGTAGAACGACGAGGCCCGCAGGGAGAAGTAGATGACCGCGCCGATGGTGACGATGATGACCGTCGCCTCTCGGCGCTGGACGGCCAGCTTCAGCAGCGACAGGGGAGAGGCCCCCCGCCTCGCCGCCAGCGGCGAGGCGGGGGGGCTAGGCAAGCGGTCGCTGGTGGAGACTGCCGCCTGGGCCATGGCTCAGATCTTCTTCGGGGGCGCGAAAGCGGTCTCGGCCTTGCCGCTGCCCTCGAAGCGGGTGGCGTGCTGCAGGTAGGCGCCGACCGTGGCCTGGGTCACGTAGCCAAGGCCGGTGTCGGTGTCGCAGGGCTTCATGAGGCCGGCGGAGATGTTGTAGAGGAACAGCTGCACGGTCGGCACGAAGCCCTGGAGGTACGCCTGCTGGTCGATGGAGAACAGGAGCGCTCCCTTTTGCACCTGCTGGAGCACCGGGATGCCCACGTCCCAGCCGGAGCCGCCCACCTTGCCCTTCAGGTTGTACTTGGCGATGGTGGTGGCGACGGCGATGGAGTCCCCGGAGTCGACGGCGTACATGAACTTGACGTCCTTGTGGCCAAGGTACCACGAGTCTACCGCGGCCAGCTCGGCCGTCTGCGCGGCGCCGCCGGCCACCTCGACCGCGTTGTAGCCAGCCTTTTCGAACAACGGCTTGGCCCCGTCGATCCGAGGCTGGATGTTGCCGCTGCCCGGGGTAGCGATGATCATGCCGACCAGGTCGCCTTTGTGCACGAAGCCACTGGCGATGATCCTCTGGGCGGCGGCGGCACCGGCGGTGAGGTTGTTCTGGCCGATGTAGGCCATCCGGTTGTTGCCGGGCTCGTCGGCGTTGTAGGAGACGACGGGTATGCCCTTGTTGAGGGCGTTGTTGGTCGGGCCGTTGAAGGCCACGGGGTCGATCAGGGCGACGGCGATGCCGTTGACGTTGGCGGCGATGGCCGTGTTCATGGCGGTGACCATCTCCGAGACGATCGAGTTCTGGGAGCCCGTCCACTGAGGCGTAGGGATGCCCAGGGTAGCGGCCGCGTCCTGCAGGCCGTAGATGGTGGCGGTGAAGAAGGTGTTGGTGGTGACGTGGTTGACGAAGGTGAACTTGTAGGGCGGGTGCTTGGCCCAGGGGTTCTCGAAGATGGAGTTGGCTGTCACCCGCTTGCCGGCCAGGAAGCGTTCCCGGGGGCTGGCGTTGGCGGGCATGTCATTTAGGGCCTCGGTGAGGACGCCTGCAAACGGCACCGCCACAGCGGCGGCCCCCAGGTTGCGCAGGAGGCGCCGGCGTGACATTTCCCATTGCTGTGGGCTTGGCTCGTCCACATGGTCGTTGTTGGGCATGGCTAAATGCTCCTTAGTCCCTAGTGATGCCGACCGGCCGACCGGGCGCGGCCCGCCGCTGAGGATGCCCAGGCCCGGGCCCGCAGCGGGGAGCAAGCGCCGGCCAGCCGGAGCCGGCATGTCCGGTACATCTTGCATCGACCTCGTGTGCCCAGTCCCGGGCAGCTGTGACGGCCAGGTGGCCGGGGAAGGGTGGTCCCGCCTGCAGGGGGGACCGGAAGCCGTCCCCGGCGGGCCGGCCGGCAGCCGTCGGGAGGGGCCGGGAGCGGGCTGGAGGCCTCGGCATCGGCAGGGAGGTTAGCGTTCACATGGCAGGGGGGCAAGGCAGCGTTCCCTAAGCAACCCTTTGCCCTGGGCTGTAAGCGCTGTACGGGCTGGGTGAACGGGTTTTTTTTCCAGTTCGTTAACGGACGGGGTGCCCGCTGGCCCAGGCGCCCCTGGCCCCGGCGCCAGTCGCGGCGGTGGTAGTGTGCCGCGGTAACGGGCCCGGCAAGGGCACCGGAGCAAAGGCGCCGAGCCGGGACGGCTGGCCAGAGGAGGTTAAGGTTCATGACCGCAACCATTTTCTCCGGGTACGACGACTTGATCGTGGTCCTCGTGGCTGTGGTGGTCCTCTTCGGCGGGTCGCAGCTGCCCAAGATCGCCCGCAACGCCGGGGAGGCGTTGCGCGAGTTCCGCCACGCCCATTCGGAGGCCGCGGCCGCGGCGTCCACGGCCACGGCTCAGGAACTGCCAGCCCCCTCCCCGAAGAACTGAGCGGCGGCTCGAGGGCCGAGGCTACATTGGCGGGGCGAGGCCCGGGGCCTGGCATAGCCAGGCTCGTGGCCCCGGCCTGAGGGCCAGCGCGCCCTGGGGGGAGCATGGCCCGCCCGCTCGGGCCGCCAGAGGCGTTACAAAGGTCAGTTGTGAAAGCGACGTTGGCTGCTGTGCGCCGGAGGTTCCTGGCTTCGCTGCCTTACCAGCCGGACACTTTCCAGGTGGCGGCCCTGGACGCGCTGGACCGGGGCGACAGCGTGGTCGTGGCTGCCCCGACCGGGTCCGGCAAGACGCTGGTGGCGGAGTACGCGATAGAGCTGGCCCTGGCCCAAGGGGGCAAGGCCTTCTACACCACACCGCTCAAGGCGCTTTCCAACCAGAAGTACACCGACTTGGCCCGCCGCTACGGCCCGGCCCGGACCGGGCTGCTCACCGGGGACAACTCGCTCAACGGTGACGCGCCGGTCGTGGTCATGACGACCGAGGTGCTGCGCAACATGGTCTATGCCGGCTCGGCGGCCCTGGCCGGCCTGCGTTATGCCGTCTTGGACGAGGTCCACTACCTGCAGGACCCTTACCGGGGCTCGGTGTGGGAAGAGGTGATCGTCCACCTGCCTCTCGAGGTGGGCCTGGTCTGCCTGTCGGCCACCGTTTCCAACGCCGAGGAGCTGGCCAGCTGGGTGGGCACGGTACGGGGGTCGACGGCCGCGGTCATAGAGGACCGGCGCCCGGTCCCGCTCGAGGACCTGCTCGTGGCCGGGGAGCCCACCCGCGGGCAGCTGAAGCTCACCCAGGTCTTCGCCGACGGCCAGCTCAACCCCGAGGCGGTGGCCCTAGGCGAGGGTGCTCGGGCGGCCGAGGGGCGCCGGGGGAAGCACCGAGGGGCGGTTGCCCCCAGGCGGGCCGCGGTCGTCCAGCTCCTGGCGGCCGAGAAGATGGTGCCGGCGATCTACTTCATCTTCAGCCGGGCTGGCTGCGACGAGGCCGTGCGCCAGTGCCTGCGCGAGGTGCCCCCGCTCACCACGGGGCCTGAGCGGCTCCAGATCCGTTCCATAGCCCAGGCCTCGGCCGCCTGCCTGTCGGCTGCCGACCGGCGCGCCCTGGCTTACCGGCGCTGGCTGGCGGGCCTGGAAGCCGGTTTTGGCGCCCACCACGCCGGCCTGGTCCCCCCCTTCAAGGAGGCGGTGGAACGTTGCTTTGCCGCCGGCCTGGTAAAAGTTGTCTTCGCCACGGGCACCCTCGCCCTGGGCATAAACATGCCAGCCCGCAGCGTGGTGGTCGAGCGGCTGGCCAAATGGAACGGGGAGCGCACTGAAGACCTCACACCCGGCGAGTACACCCAGCTGACCGGACGGGCCGGCCGGCGGGGCATAGACGAGGTGGGCTACGCGGTCGTGACCTGGGCACCGGGCCAGGACGCCTCCCGGGTGGCCGCCTTGGCCCGCTCCCGGGCCTACACGCTGACGTCGAGCTTCCGCCCCACCTACAACATGGCCGCCAACCTGGTGCAGCGCCACAGCCCGGAGGTCGCTCACCACTTGCTCAACCTGTCGTTCGCCCAGTACCGGGCCGACGCCGACGTGGTGCGCTTGGAGGCCCAGCTGGAGCGGGTACGCCAGGAGGCGGCCGAGGCTCGCCGCGCCGCCGCCTGCGGGCGGGGGGACATCTGGCAGTACCGCCAGCAGGCCCGGGCTGAAGGCCGCCGGGCCGGCCGTCCCCGGGGCCAGGCGGCCGACGTGGTCGCGGCCTTGGAGCGCCTGCGGCCCGGGGACGTCCTGTGCGCACCGGGACCGGGCCGGGCAGGGGGAGAAATGGCCGTCGTTTCCACCAAGCAGAGGAAAAGGGGGGACCTGGTGCTACGAGCCGTCACCGCGCGCCGCCGGCTGGTCAGCCTGGTCCCCGCCGACTTCCACCACCCGCCCCAAGTGCTGTGGAGCCTGGAGCTGCCGGCGGGTTTCGCCCCTAAGAGCCGGGAGTCCCAGCGGCGGCTGGCGGCACAACTGGCCGGCGGCCACCGGGCGGGGACAGGGCGCGGCCCGGGGACGCCAGTGCCACCAGGCGGGGGAGTGGGCGGGGGAGTGGGTGCTTGCCCCGAGCTGCGCGCCCACCTGCGGGCCGCGGCGCGGGCCGAGCGCGCCGGCAGGCAGGCCGAGCGCCTGCAGCGCCAACTGCACACCCGCCGCGAGCCGGTGGCCCGGCAGTTCGACCGGCTCGTCGACCTGCTCGAGCGCCGGCACTACTTGGACCAGGGCGAGGGCTCCTGGGCCCTCACCGATGCCGGCCGCCGCCTGGCTCGCCTCTACCACGACCAGGACCTCCTGGTGGCAGAGTGCGCAGGCAGGGGGTTGCTCGACGGCCTGCGCCCCGAAGAGATGGCCGCCTTGGTGTCGGTCTTCACCTACGAGCCCCGTGGCCCCGGCCCCCTCACCACGACGATGGCGGTGCCCGGCGGGCGCCTGCGGGCCCGGTGGCGAGCGGTGAGGGAGCTGGCCGCTGAGCTCGCCCGGGACGAGGAGAGCCTCGGCCTGCCCACCACCCGAGACGTGAGCCCGGGGTTCGCCCCCCTGGCCTACGGTTGGGCGCGGGGCGGGGAGCTGGGCCAGCTGCTCAGCTCGACAGCCCCCGCCGGTGAGGAGCCCATGGCGGCCGGGGACTTCGTCCGCAACGTGAAACAGCTGGTCGACCTGCTGCGCCAGTTGGCCGACGTGCTGGCCGACCCGGCTTCGGCGGCCACCGCGGGGGCGGCCGCCCAGGCGCTCTTCCGGGGCGTCGTGGCTGCCTCTTCGTCTGTGGGCGCGGTCGAGTAGCCGAGGCCAGGCCCTGTCGGGACGATGCTCGCTGCCCAGGCCGCTGCCGCTCGGCATGTGGCCAAGCCGGGCAGCCAAGCCGGCCCCTTCAGCGCGTTAGCCTTTTGGTATACAGGCGTGGGTACTTGACGAGTCGCCCGGCGACTACCGCTTTGGCGAGGTGGGCATTGGGCCGCCGGGGCCGGGCCAGGTCTCGGTGCGGGTGGCCGCCAGCGGCCTCAACCACCTGGACCTGTGGCTGCGCCAGGGCCAGCCCAGGCCCCGCCAGCTGCCCATGGTGCCGGGCTGCGACGCCGCCGGGGTGGTAGCTGCGGTGGGCGAGGGCGTGAGCGCCTGGCAGCCGGGGGACGAGGTGGTGGTGAACCCCTCGCTCGCCTGCGGGCGTTGCCCCCAGTGCCTGGCCGACCGCAGCGTCTTTTGCCCGCAGTGGGGCATCATGGGCGAGCACTACTGGGGCTCCCATGGCCAATGGGTGGTGGTGGGCGAGGCCAACTTGGTGGCCAAGCCCCCGGCCAGCAGCTGGGAGGAGGCCGGGTCGTACGGGCTGTGCGGGCTCACCGCCTACCGGATGCTGCGCCGGGCTCGCCTGGCGGCGGGCGAGACCCTCCTCGTGGTGGGCGCCGGCGGCGGGGTGTCGAGCGCGGCCTTGATGCTCGGCCTGCGCATGGGCGCCCGGGTCTTTGCCACCTCCCGTCAGGCCGGCAAGCGGCAGCGGGCTGTCGCCCTGGGTGCCGAGGAGGCTTTTGCCTCCGAGGGGGAGGGGCCGTTCCCGGTCCAGGCCGACGTGGTGGTCGACAGTGCCGGGGCACCCACGTGGGAGCGCTCGGTGAGGTCGCTGCGCCCCGGAGGCCGCCTGGCCGTGTGCGGGGCAACGGGCGGCGGCCGCGCCCAGCTCAACCTCCCGAGGCTGTTCTTTGGCCAGCACGAGGTCATCGGTTCCACCATGGGCACCTTCCGGGAGTTCGCCGAGATGACCTCCCTGCTCCCCGGTCGCCTGCCGGTGGTCGTAGACGCCGTGTTCGACCTGGCCGACTACCCGGCGGCCCTGAGCCGCCTGCAGTCGGGCGCCCAGTTCGGCAAGGTCGTCCTCCGGCACCCCGCCTGAGGCGTCGGCCCTGGGCCGTTAGGATGGCCGAAGTGGTTGAGCGGCTGTGGCAAGAGGTGGACGCCTACCTGGCCGGCGCGTTGGCACCGGACGACGAGGTGCTGCGGTCGGCCTTGGCGGCCAGCCACCAAGCTCAGCTCCCGGCTATAGAGGTCACTGCCCTCCAGGGGCGCTTCCTCCAGGTGCTGGTGCTGGCCCTGGGAGCCCGCCGGGTCCTGGAAATAGGTACTCTTGGCGGCTACAGCGCCATCTGGATGGGACGTGCCCTGGCCCCCGGCGGCAAGTTGGTCACCTTGGAGGCCGACCCTTCCCACGCCCAAGTGGCACGTTCCAACCTGGCCCGAGCCGGCTTGGCCGACAAGGTCGAGGTCGTGGTCGGGCCGGCCCTGGGCACGCTGCCCAAGCTGGCTGGCCGGGACGGCCCCGGGCCGTTCGACCTGTGCTTCATAGACGCCGACAAGGAGAACAACGCCGCCTACTTCCGTTGGGCTGTGCAGCTGTGCCGGCCCGGGGGGGTGGTCGTGGTCGACAACGTGGTACGCGGCGGCCGAGTGGCCGAGGCTGGCAGCACCGACCCGGCGGTGGCCGGCACCCGTCACCTGTTCGAAGAGATGGCCGGCAACGGCCTCGTGGTCGCCACCGCGTTGCAGACCGTGGGGGCCAAGGGCCACGACGGCTTTGCCATTGCCGTGGTGGCGCCCTGAGCCGGCCAGCCTGGCCTTCGCCACCCACAGTGGTCCCCCATCGGTGCACGCCTGTACGCCTAGGCTGGCGGAGCGCATGAAGCCGCTCGTAGCCGACGTACCCTACGCGCTGGAGGACTGGACGCAGGCCGAGGCGGACGTCCTCCGGCGGTACTTCACCAACCTCCAGGGGCCGGTGTTCGCCCTCGTCAACTTGCCCGAGGTGGTCAAAGGGGCCCTGTTCGCCCGCTACTCCCGTTCGGCCAAGAGCCTCCGGCGCTTGTTCTTGGACGAGTTCGTCGGCGACCTGGACGTGAGCGGGGACCAGGGCGTGGACGCCACCGTCGGGCTGGCTCGGGCAGAACAGCTCTACGAAAGGGTGTTCTTCGAGTACGGCGACGACTCCGTCGCCCAGCTCGGTGGTGTCCACCTGGCCTGCGAGCAGGCGTCCAACCTGCTGACCAAGGTCCTCGAGCGCAGCCGGCTCATGTCCTACATGGAGAAGTCGACTCGCTACGTCGCCTACGACACCCGCCTGCCCAGCGGCCGCTACCGCTACTACCGCAGCCCCGAGATCCTGGCATCGCCGCTGGGTGCCCGCTTCGTGGGCGACATGGACCGGATGTTCGACGCTTACGCCGAGCTGCTGCCCCGTACTTATGAGCTGTTCGCCAAGCGTCACCCCAAGCCACCCGCAGCCAGCGACCTCGCCTACCGCCAGTCCTTGAAGGCCAAGGCTTACGACGCCCTGCGGGGCCTGCTACCGGCGGCCGCCACCTCCAACCTCGGCATCTACGGGTCAGGGCAGGCCTACGAGGCCCTCGTGCTGCGCATGCGGGCGCAGCCCCTGCCCGAGGCCGTCCGCTACGCCGACCTTATGCTGACCGAGCTGCGCAAGGTCATCCCCTCCTGGGTGCGCCGGGTGGACGTAGACGACCGGGGTGTGGCCTGGGCCAACTACAAGGCCGCCAACGACCGGGCCATGAAAGACCTGGCCGGTGCCATCTTCGGCCCCCCGGCCGGTGGGGGCCAGCGCCCCTTCCGTGCCGGGCGGCCCGAGGTCCGCCTCGTGGACTGGGACCCCGAAGCCGAGGTCAAGATGGTGACGGCCATGCTGTACCCCTACACCCAGCTGCCAGAACAGCAGGTGGCAGCCCGGGCCCGGGAGATGGGGCCGGCACAGCTCATGGAAGTGGTCCAGAGGTACACCGGGGAGCGCCTCAACCGCCGCCACCGGCCCGGCCGGGCGCTGGAACGCTGTTACTACCGCTTTGAGGTGGTCTCGGACTACGGGGCCTTCCGGGACCTGCAGCGGCACCGGTTGCTCACGATCGAGTGGCAGGGCCTCACGCCCTACCACGGCTACAGCATGCCCGAGGCAGTCGAGGCGGTAGGTGGCACCGCCACCTATGAGGACGCCATGCAAAGGTCCTGGGCCCTCTACGAGGCGCTGGCTGAGAGCTTTGGCGAAGCTGTGGCTGCTTACGCCGTGGCCCTCGCCTACCGGGTGCGCTACAGCGTGCAGTTGAACGCTCGCGAGGCCATGCACATGTTGGAGCTGCGGACCACACCCCAAGGGCACCCCGAGTACCGGGATGTCTGCCAGCAGATGCACGAGCTCATCGCCAGGCAGGCGGGCCACCGGGCGGTGGCGGCCATGATGAGCTTCGTGGACCACTCCCGCGACGCTGCCGACGGGCTCGGCCGCCTCGAGGGGGAGCGGAGGGCCGACGGCCGCCGGGGCAGTTTTGTTGCGGGACGCTGACCAGGCTGAACAGCAAAATGCCCAGCTCAGGCCCGACAGCGGGCACTTGCTGGGCGGGGCCGGCTGCGCCATGATGGGCGTGCAGTAAGTGGGGCTGGCCCCGCAATGCCTGGCAGGGAAGCCCGGAGGGCAAAGTAGACAACGACTTCAGCACCGCGGGCAGCTTGGTCGCCTGGCGTGTGCGTTGGCGGCACCAAAAGCCCTCCGGGCCCCCTGCTTAGCCGGCTGCCTGGGGGCCACCCCGCAGCCTTGGCCGGGTGCACCGAGACGGCTTTGACCTGCCGATTGGTGACCGCTGCCCGCTTGGCTTAACATGCCCCCGCCGCTAAGTCGCGGCGTGTGCCATCCTGTCTGCTTGAGATGCCAGCCCAAGGAACAACCCCCATGCCCGAAGAAGACTTCGATGACCAGCTCCTCGACGACGAGGGCGCCGAGCTGCCGGACGACATCGACGAAGACGAACTGGACCTCGACGACGAGGAGCTGACTGAAGAAGACCTGGACGACGACGCCGACCTCGACGTGGACGAGGCGGACGAGGCCGACGTGGACGAGGCCGACGTCGACGAGGTGGAGGGCGCGCTGCTCGGGGCCGAGGACGAAGAGGACCTCGACGAAGAAGACGAAGAAGACGGCGACGACGTGGAGGCCAGCCTCGACGTCATCTTGAAGTCCAGGCTGGTGGTAGTAGACGACGAGGAGGAGGACGAGGAGGACGCCGAAGACGAAGACGGCGGGGAGCGGGAGACGGCTACCAGGGTCCTGCCCAAGCAGCCAGGCGAGTTCGTCTGCCAGTCCTGCTTCCTCGTGAAGCGCCAGAGCCAGTTGGCAGACAAGGAACGCCAGCTCTGCCGGGACTGCGTCTGAGCGGCTCCCACCCGGGCCACCCGGCGGCGGTGCGGGGGCGCCGGGCGGACATGGGCACGACGGGGCCTGCACCGGCCCAGCCGGGGTGGCCCGCTTGGGCCAACCCCGAGCAGCGCTAGGGCAGCCAGCAGCGCTACGGTGGGGGCATGAAGGTGTTGCCTAGGCCGAAGATCCCCGAAGAGCGGCTCTTGGACCTCATGGTCTACGTCCCTTTGGGGCTCGCCCTGACCATCGCCGAAGCGGTGCCCGAGCTGGCCCGCAAAGGCCGGTCCCGGGTCGAGCCACAGGTACGGGTGGCCCGGATGGTAGGGCAAATGGCGGTCAAGCAGGGTTACCGGCAAGTGGCTCGGCTGGCCACCACCCGCTTCGGCAGCGGGCGGCCGCCCTGGGCGCCCGCTAGCGCTGGTCCGGGGCCGGGCAGGCAGGCTGCTGCCGACGGCCCCGCACCGAGCAGCACCGAGGCTCCAAGCCCCGCCAGCCGGAGCGCGGCCCGGGCGCCCGGGGTAGGTGCCGCCGACCTGGCCATCCCGAGCTACGACTCGCTGTCTGCCCACCAGGTGGTGCAGCGGCTGGAGGGCCTGTCGCGCGAGGAGGTCGCAGCCGTCCGGGACTATGAGCGCGCCACCCGGGGCCGCCGGACGATAATCAGCCGCGCCGAGCAACTGCTCAGCTGAGCCAACCGTGGCAGCGGCCCGGCCCGCTCGGCTCGACGACTGCAGCCGGCTGGCTGAGCTCTGGGGGGCGGCCCAGGAGGAGCTACGGCCCCAACGAGGTGGCTGGCTGCTGGTCGCATCGTCGGCACGCGCCCGGGCCCCTGCCGCTTCGTTCCGGGAGCAGCTGGCTGACCCGGCCCGGCACCTGGTGGTAGGGGTAGGCCAAGACGGCCGAGTGGTGGGTTACGGGAGCTGCCGGGCCAGGACGCTGGCGGACGGCCAGAGGGTGGGCTCGCTGGAGGAGCTGTACGTCGAGCCGGCCGCCCGCCGCCAGGGGGTGGGCCGGGCCATCGCCGCCCAGCTGGTCGACTGGTGCTGCCAGCAGGGCTGTTGCGGGCTGGACGGCCTGGCGTTGCCGGGCAACCGAGCGGCCAAGAGCTTCTTCGAGGCCGCTGGCTTCACGGCGCGGCTGCTGGTCATGCACCGGCGGCTGGACGAGCAGGGGCAGCGGTGCCGGCCCCGGCCCTGAGGCCCGTGCTGGGGGTCGGGGCCGTGGCCCGTGACCGGGGGCGCCTGCTCCTGGTGAAGCGGGGGCACGGGCCGGCGCTGGGCAAGTGGGCCGTCCCGGGGGGCAAGGTGATGCCTGGGGAACCGCTCCGCCACGCGGTAGAACGAGAACTGGCCGAGGAGACCGGGTTGTCGGGGACCTGCGGCGAGCTGGTGGGCTGGGCAGAGGTCATCTCCGCCGAAGGCCATTTCGTGGTGCTCGACTTCAGCGTCGAGGTCAGCGACCCTTCAGCGGCCCGGCCGGGCGGGGACGCAGCCGAAGTGGCCTGGGTGCCGTTGGCCGACGTGGCCGGCCTGGAGCTGGCTCCGGCGATGGCGGAGTTCCTCCACGCTCACGGGCTCATCCCACCGCCGGCTCCACCACCGTCTGGTCGCTAGCCCCCGGCCCGCCGGCCGTGTGGCCCCCAGCCGCCTGGTCGGTGGCCGTCAGCTCAGCAGCCGCGTGCTCAACAGACGTGTGCTCCGTGGGTGCTGGCTGAGCGTCTGGCGGCAGGGCGGCCTCGGTGCTGTCCCCCGCCCCCGACGGGCTCGGGCCAGCAGCTAGGTCCTCTAGCTCGCCCGTGCTTGGGGCGACGGGCCCCGTGACCGCTCCAGTGGTGCCCCCGTCGCTGGGCGGCCGGCCGGGCCGGCCCGTCGCGCTGGGCGGGTGCAGACCTGAACGTGGCCTTAGCCGGGCCGGGGAGCCGAAGGTCCGCCGGGCCCGGGCCGGGCGGGCCGGCCCGGGTGGGGGAGGGACGCTGATGCCGAGCAGGGGGGCCAGGGCCGGGACCTGGCCACAGTGCTGGCGGGCCGCCTCGAGCAGCTCGGGGGTGGGGTGCTCGGGCAGCCCGGCCGGCTTGACCGTCCGGCGCACCGGGCTCTCGACGACTGCCTGGAGCAGTGCCAGCCACTGGTCGGGCGGCGTGCTGGGCGACATGGCTGCGCCTGCCGCGTCGCGCAGGCGGGTGGCCAAGTCGGCGGGGAACCGAGCCGACACCTCAGGGGGACGGCTCGACAGGCGCAAGGCTTGGAGCACTTGGCCCGAGCCCAAGGCAGCCGTGACCTTGTCCTGCCACTCGGCCCACTGGCGGTCAATGCGGCGCTCGAGCATCTCGCGCAGCGCCGCCGCCAGCTCACGCGACGCTTCGTCCCGGGCCACGTCGGAGCTGCCGACCAGGGTGCGCAAGTCCCGCATGGACAGGTCGTCGCCCGCTTTCAGCGCCGCCTCAGCCCGGTCCCGCCACTCGGCGGCTTTGACCCGGGGCAGCAAGGACTCGGCCAGGGCCAGGACCCCCTCGGTGCTCGGCTCGGGCCGCCCCTCCTCCCGGGCTCGTTCCCGTTCGAAGTAAAGCGCGGTGCGTACCGCTGGTATCCCGCCTCGCAGTAGCTGCTGGGCCACTGGCTGGTGCTCAGGGGGGAGGCTCTCGAGCATGGCCGAGCGGTGGGCGTTGCCGGGGTTGAGGCGCCGGGCGCGCCGGGCGTTGCCCGTGCCCGCAGGGGCGCCGGGCCGGTGCCCGCCAGCCAGGTCGGCCACCTCGGCCGCCTCAGGGCGGGCGCGCTCCGGGCGGGGCCGCCCGGGGCCATGGCGCTCGGGGCCGGAGGCGGCCCGGGCGGGCCGCTCGCCCAGCTCACGACGTGCCCGCCGCTCAGGGCCGCCCGCCGGGCGCTCACCCGCTGGCCCGCCCAGGCGGGGCCGGTCCGCGGGGTGGTCGCGGCCGGCGCCGGCCCGGGGTACTGGCCCGGGCTGCAGGTGGGGCTGGGCGGGGCGACGGTGCTCGGGGCGGCCGCCTGGGCCTGGCCGGCTGCGGGCCAGTTGGGTGGTCACCTCAGGGGCCGGCGCACGCCCCACCAGCTCGATGCGGTTGGGGTCCGGCTGTTCCCGAGGCCTGGGGGCCTCGACGGCGACCACGCTGATGCCTTCGAGGTCGAACTCAGCCTCGGCTCGCACTACGTCGCCGGCCTTGGCCCCCTCGTAGAGCAGGGACCCCGGTAGGACGCCGCGGGGGTTCAGGGCGCCGGCGGCGCGCCAGGTCCAGGTGCCGTCTGGTCGCGCGCTGGTCAGCTCTATGTCGATCCGGCGGGCCACACAACAAAGCTACAACGTGGCCGGGCAAGCGCAAATCGCGCCGGTCGGCACGCGGTCGTGGTCCTGGCACCCGCCCGTCCCCGCCCCTGGCGTGCTATCTTCTGTCACAGTGACGAAACGTCTGGCTTGTGCCTGGTGCGGGCGGTCGCTGCCCGCGCCCGTGGGCCGAGGGCGGCCCCGCAAGTACTGCCGGCGCAGCTGCCGCCAACGCGACTTCGAAGCCCGGCGCCGGGCCCGGGAGCTCGGCTTGGCCGAGTCCGACTTGGTCGTCGCCCGCCGGTCGCTGGAAAGGCTGGACGACTTGTGCTTCGTCCTGTCGTGCGCGATCGCCGACGTCGAAGCCGACATGGCCCGCGACGGCTCAGCCGAACAGCTCCGGGCCAGCCTGGAGTGGTTGCTGGAAGCGGCGCGGCCGTTGGTGGGAGCGGGGGAGCAGCTGCGAGCCGTGCCCTGAGGCGTCCCGGCCCAGGGCGGCCACGGCCGGCGGGCCGGCAGCCAATGGCCCCCGGCGCGCCGCAGGGGCTTGGGCCGCCTCCCGGTGCTTAGATTGGGGCGACCGTCACCTGGACCGGAGGTTTGTGGGGATGAAAGTGGCCGTGATCGGCTCTACTGGCCATATAGGCAGCTACCTGGTGCCGCGCCTGGTGGCCGACGGCCACGAGGTGGTGGCCCTGAGCCGGGGCAACCGCCAGCCGTACGTCGACAGCCCCGCCTGGGGCCGAGTGGTGCAGCTGAAGGTGGACCGGGAGACAGAGGACGCCGTCGGGACGTTCGGCCGCCGGGTGGCTGAGCTGCGCCCCGACGCTGTGGTGGACCTGCCGTGCTTCACCGTCGCCTCGGCCCGCCAGCTGGCTGAGGCCCTGGCCCCCATAGGTTGCTACCTGCTGCACTGCGGCACCATCTGGGTGCACGGCCCGGCCGTGGAGGTCCCCGTTGGCGAGGACGACGCCCGCCAGCCCTTCGGCAGTTACGGGACGCAAAAGGCCGAGGTCGAGCAGCTGCTGCTCGGGGAGGCCCGCCGGGGTGCCCTGTGGTGCACGGTGCTGCACCCGGGCCACATAGTTGGGCCGGGCTGGGCCCCGTTGGGCCCGGCCGGGAACTTCAACGTGGACGTCTTCGGGCGCCTGGCCCGGGGCGAAGAGCTGGCGCTGGCGAACTTCGGGCTGGAGACGGTGCACCACGTCCACGCCGACGACGTGGCCCAAGCCTTCGTGAAAGCCCTGTCGGCTCCCGAGCAGGCCAGCGGCCAGGCGTTCCACGTGGTGTCCGACCGTGCCGTCACTTTGCGTGGCTACGCCGAAGCGGTCGCAGGCTGGTTCGGCCAGCCGGCCCGCCTGTCCTTCCAGCCCTGGGAAAGCTGGGCCGCCGCCTGGGCGCCCGCCGACGCCCAGGCGACCTGGGAGCACATTTCTCGCAGCCCCTCCATGAGCATCGACAAAGCCACACGGCTGCTCGGTTACCAGCCTCGCTACAGCTCGCTCGAGGCCGTGTTCGAGTCGCTCTCCTGGCTTGTCAGCCACGGCCAGGTCGACACCGGGGGCCGTCCCCTGGCCCCCGCGCCGGCCGGTTGAGGGGACACCTCCGGCGCCCAGGGTGCGCGCGACCGCCCCAGGGGCCCGGGGCAGGCCGGTCAGCCCTGGCCGGGCAGCCCGTAGGGTGCCCCGGGCAGCTCGGCCTCGATGGCGAGCAGCCGGTTGTACTTGGCGACCCGCTCGCCCCGGGCCGGGGCGCCGGTCTTCAGCTGGCCGCAGCCCACCGCCACGCTCAGGTCGGCGATGAAGCTGTCGGGGGTCTCCCCGGAGCGGTGGGAGACCATCTGGGAGTAGCCAGCCGAGTTGCAAATGGCGATGGCTTCCAGGGTCTCGGTCACGGTGCCGATCTGGTTGAGCTTGATGAGGGCGGAGTTGGCTACCTTGCGCTCGATGCCCTGGCGGATGATGGAAGGGTTGGTCACGAACAGGTCGTCGCCCACCAGCTGCACCCGGCCGCCCAGGCGGGCGGTCAAGCTTTCCCAACCTTCCCAGTCGTCCTCGGCCAGGCCGTCTTCGATCGACCAGATGGGGTAGTCGGCCACCAGCGTCTCGTAACGGGCGACCATCTCGTCGGAGCTGAAGCGCCGCCCGGGGGAGTAGCGGTAGGTGCCGTCGGGTTCGCGCATCTCCGAGGCGGCCGGGTCCAACGCGATGGCCACGCCTTGGCGCCCGGGTGAGTAACCCGCCTTGGAGATGGCCTCCACCAACAAGTCGAGGACCTCTTCGGGGGACCCCAGGTTGGGGGCGAAGCCGCCCTCGTCGCCCAGGCCGGTCGAGTGCTTGCGGGCGTGCAGTAGGCCCCGCAGGGCCTGGTAGACCTCGGCGCCAGCCCGGAGGGCCTCGTGGAAGCTGGGAAGGCCGATGGGGGCCAGCATGAACTCTTGGAACTCGAGGTCGTTTTGGGCGTGGGCCCCGCCGTTCACCACGTTGAAGTGGGGGACAGGCAGGCGGAGCTCGGCACCCTGGGGAGCCAGCCAGCGGTACAGGGGCTGGCCGTCGGCCATGGCCATGGCCCGGGCGGCCGCCATGGAGGTCCCCACGATGGCATTGGCACCCAACCGGCTCTTGTTGGCGGTGCCGTCCAGTTCGACCAGGGCCCGGTCCACCTCGGCCAGGCTGGGCCACTGGCGCCCAGCCAGCAGCCGGTTCACCTCCCCGTTGACGTTGCTGGCAGCCTTGGTCACCCCGGCCCCGTTGAAGCGTTCCGGGTCGCCGTCACGCAGTTCGACTGCCTCCCGGGTGCCCGTCGAGGCCCCCGAGGGGACTCCAGCCGAGGCCATCGCCCCCGACGACAGCCGTACGCTCACCTCGAGGGTGGGCCGGGCGCGCGAGTCGAGGACCTCCAGGGCGTGCACTTCGGTGATCTCGTAGGACATGACGGCGTGCCTCGCTTTCTCGTTGGTGCCTGAAGGGGGCTCGCCCCCAGGCCAACAACCTAGCTGCCTCACGGCCCCCGTCCCAAGGGCCCAACGTCACAACGTCACAAGCGGGGGCACAAGCGCGCAGGCACAACTTTGCTGGCACAGCCTGGAGGTCACAGTGAGCCGGGTGGCAGGGGCCCCTGCCCATAAGCTAAGGGCCCCGCCGCAGACAGCGTCGACCGGCATTGTCGACGCTTAGCCCGACGGCTCGGCGGCCCCGCTCACCTGGGCACAGGCGCAGTTGCCCCGGCTGGTAAGGGACCTCGGTGCCGTGAAAGAGCTCGACCCCACGGTCACGGGAGGGGCGCCAGTCGTGCTACAGGGCCTTGCCGTACCCTGACCGTCCGGTACCTATTTATTTGGCGCATTTCGGGGCGCGTTGGCATGGGGGTTGAAGGACTTGGGCGTTGAACGTACACCTCGTCGACCGAGCGGGTCGCCGGTACCGCCTCTCAGGCCGTCAAGGAGGACCAAGCCCTCCTCAAGCCCTCCTGGTACATGATGACTACAGCCGAGGCAGCCAGGTCAGTGCCGGCGGGCCCTGCCTAGGCAACAGAGCTTGTACTTCTTGCCGCTGCCGCACGGGCAGGGGTCGTTGCGCCCGGCGGCCGCCCAGCGCTTGCGTTCGTCGCGCTCTTGGCTTTCGAGCTCAGCCATTATCGAGCTCACGGGTTGGCCGGAGGCGGCCAGGAGGGCCATGCGTTGCAGGTAGGGCAGGGCGTGGCGGTAAAAGGCGCGGTAGCCGGCGCAGAGGTAGTTGAGCCCTGGCTCACCGTCCGGGGAGGTAGCGAAGCGGTCCTTGGGGCAGCCGCCGTTGCACAGGCTGAGCACCGGGCACTGCCGGCAGTACCGCGGCAGGGTGGACCTCTTGGCCTGCCCAAAGGCCACCTGCTGGCGGCTGGCCACCAGCGCCCCCAGGCCCTCGTGGCGCACGTCCCCGAGGCGGTGGCGCTGGTCGACGAAGTGGTCGCAGCTATAGACGCTGCCGTCGTGCTCTATGGCCAGGGCCAAGCCGCAAGTCTCGGCCATGACGCACAAGTTGGCCTGCTGCCCGCTCACCACCAGCAGTGCCTCCAGGAAGTTCTGCACACCCATACGGCTGATGTCGTGGCGTACCCACTCGTCGAAGGTGCGGCACAGCAGCTCGCCGAGGGCCTCGGGCGGGACCGAGCGCTCGCTCGCCTGGTCGGTGCCCACCCGTTCGACCACCGGTATGAACTGCAGCCACCGGACGCCTTGGCCGAGGAAGTAGCGGTACAGCTCGAGCGGCGCGCCGCAGTTGCGGGCGTTGACCGTGCACAGCACGTCGGGGTCGATGCCGTGCTCGCGCAGCAGGCGCAGGCCGCGCAGCACCCGGGCATGGGTGGGCCGGCCGTGGCGGTCACGACGGGAGGCGTCGTGGAGCTCGGGCGGGCCGTCCAGGCTGATGCCGACGCTGAAGCCCGCCTCAGCCAGGAACCGGCACCACTTGGCGTCGAGCAGGGCCCCGTTGGTCTGCAGGTTGTTCAAGCAGCGCCAGCCCTCGGGGAGGTAGCGCTTTTGCAGCTCCACCACCCGGCGGTAAAAGCCAACACCGGCGAGGGTCGGCTCGCCACCGTGCCAGACGAAGTTGACCACGGGGCCGGGGCTGGCGGCGATGAAGCCTCGCACGTAGGCCTCCAGGACCTCTTCGCTCATCCGGTAGCGCTCGGCCGGCCCGAACAAGGCGGTCTTGGCGAGGTAGTAGCAGTAGTCGCAGGCGAAGTTGCAAACCGGCCCGGCCGGTTTGGCCATGACGACGAAAGCGCTGGCGGGCCCGGTCTGCTCAGGCGGGGACGTAGGCACAGGCCGGGTCCTCGCCCAAGGGGTCGCCCGAGGCTGCCCAGGCCCTGGAGCGCGACCCGCCGCACAGGTCGCGCAGCTCGCAGCGGCCGCAGCGGCCGGAGAACTGCGCCCGGCGGATGGCTTGGAGCAAGGGGTGCTGGCGGTAGATGGCCACCGGGCTCTCCTCCCTCACGTTGCCGAGGCGCACCGGGAGGAACCCGGCTGGGTAGGCCCAGCCGTCATGGGAAATGAAGAAGATGCCCTTGCCGTCGCGGGTGCCCGCAGTCGGGGCCCGGGGCTCCTGGCGGGGGCGGCCGAGCAGCTCGTGGAGCCGTCGGGACTGCTGGCGGTAAAGAGGCCCGAGGGAAAAGGCTTCGGCCGGGTCCCCCCCGCCGAAGGCCCGGCGCTGGGCCACGACCCGCCGGTACCAGGGCCCCTCCACCGTCCGCACCGCGAAGCCGTAGTGGGCAGCCTCGAACAACAGGTGGGCGACGTCCTCGTTCTCCTCAGGCGACAGCTCCTGTTCGTCTTGGCCCCGGCCCACCTTGACCAAGAAGAACACCTCCCAGGCGGTGGCGCCCACCGACTTCACTATGGCGGCCACCTCCGCCAGTTCCCCGGCGTTGGCCTTCATCACCGCCGTGTTGACCTGCACCTTGAACCCCAGCCCAGCCAGGGCCCGCAGAGCCGCCAGGGTCTGGTCGAAGTGCCCGGGCACCCCCCGGACGCCTTCGTGGGTGCCTGCGGTGGCGCCGTCCAGGCTGATCGACACGCTGCTCACCCCGAGGGCGCGTAGCTCCTCCAGGGCCCCGGTCTCCAGCCGAGGCGTGACGCTAGGGGCGAGGGCGACGGGGAGGCCGGCCAGGCGGGCGGCGGACACCAGTTGCAGCAGGTCCGGGCGCATCATGACGTCCCCCCCGGTCAGGACCAACACCGGTGGCCGTCCGCCTTGGTGGCTGCGGAACTGGCCCAGCTGACCGACCAGGGCCAGGCCCTCTTCGGTGCTCAGCTGGCCGGGGGCCGCCTCGGGCATGGCCGAGGCGCGGCAATGACGGCAGGCCAGGGCGCACGCCTTGGTGGTCTCCCAGAACACCAGGGCAGGAGATTCGTCAAAGCTCACCCTCAAAGGATGGGCCGTGCTGGCCGGCTCGGGACAGGGCCTATGGTCCCGACTTCGGCCTTGCTCCCGGCAGGTGAGACAATGGGTAGGTGATCTTGGAAATGAGCCCCGACGAGGTAGACAGCTTCCTGCGCGAACAGGTGGTAGGCCGAGTTGGCTGCCACAGCGGGGGCACCACCTACGTCGTCCCGGTCATCTACGCCTGGGAGGACGGCTGCGCCTACGTCTACTCGGTCGAAGGGCAGAAGGTGCGCATGATGCGGGAGAACCCCGAGGTCTGCTTCGAGGTGGACGAGTACCGCCCCGGTGGGAGCTGGCGCAGCGCCATAGTGCAGGGCACCTACGAGGAGCTGGGGCCAGACGACGCTGGCTTCACCTTGCGGCTGCTGTCCTCCCGCTTCGCCAGCCGCTCGGGTGCCAGCGGGGAGGCAGGCCGGGCCGAGCGCCGGGGCGAAGGGCGCGTCCCGGTGGCGTTCCGCATCCGGGCCCGCGAAGTCACCGGCCGGAAGGTCGACCGATCGCTGCCGGCGAGCACCAAGGCCCGCGCTGGCCGGCTGCTCACCCGCCACCTGGCCCGCCGGTCCACCTCGGACCTGGCCCACAACTGAGGCGGCGGTCGTTGGACGAGCGCTCGGCCCCCGACCTCGCCAAGCCTGCACGGCGACGCCCGAGGGCCGCCTGGGCGGCAACTGCCGTGGCACTGGGCCTGGTAGCTGCGGTCCCCACCTCTGCCAGTGCCGTCACCCGGTATGCCGAACGCGCGGGCCCCGCTGCCTACCCTCCCGTCATCGTGGAGAACTTCAAGCCGGTCCTCGCTTGCGGCCAACGCACCACCGTCGGCCAGGAAGGCTGTGGCGAGCACCACGTGCTCGCCGCCGACGAGCAGCTCAACGCCGACGTGAAGGTCATCTTCGGGCTGCTGGGCACTAAGGCCTCCCGCCGCGACTTCGTCGCCGCCCAGGCCGCCTGGCTCGCTTACCGCAATGCCGACTGCAAGAGCCGGTCCGATGCCTACGAGGGCGGTACGGAGCAGCCGGTAGCCTACGTCTACTGCTTGGCGGCCGATGACGGTGCTCGGCACCAAGAACTGAAAACCTTCTTCGACGTCCTGGCCCAAGGCCGGGCCGACGTCCCCAATTTCCCCTGAGAGGCCCTTGGGCTGGCTACGGCTCCTCCGGGAGGGCTCCTTGTGCCCCCGCTGGCCAGGCCCGCACGCCCATCGGTGCCCGCGGGCCAGTCGAGCACCCGGCGTTCCGGGGGAGCCGAGAAGACAGTTGAGTAGCAACAAATGTTGGGTATGACCGGCCCTCCCGCGCTGTCGGCCATGTGGTCGGTTGCCCGTCGAGGGGTACCAAGCCCGGACGGGGTGTGCTTGGTACTGCCTAAACCTGGTAGTCTTCGTACTAGTTGAGGAGGTTGAGATGTCCCTGGCCGAGCTAGAGCGCCGGGCATCACCAGAGGCCGTCCGGCTCGCCGTGCGCCTGCTCGAGGCTGACGTCGCCAGGCAGGCCTGGGTGGCCCAGGTTGGCTACTGCCTCACCCAGGCTGACACAGCCAGGCTCCTTGGCCGGAGCGAGCAAGCCGTGTCCAAGGACCCCAGGCTGCTCCGCCTGGAGCGCAGCGACGGCCGACCGGCCTACCCCGCGTTCCAGTTCGACGGCCGGCGCCAGGTGGAAGGGGTGGCCGAGGTCGTCAGGGCCCTGAGCGGGGCCGTACAGCCGGCCACCATCGCCGCCTGGCTGACGGGGTCGCAACCTGCCCTGGGCGGCCGCCGGCCTATAGACGCACTGGCTGGAGGCGACCAAGAGGAGGTCCTGGCCATCGCCAGGCGGCTGGCGGCCCGTGCCTCTGTCTGAGCCACCTGCCCCGGTGGAGCTGGCCCGCCTGCCCGCGCGGCCCCTGGCGGGACGCGAGCTCCACCGGGTGTTCCGAACCTCGCGGAGGTCTCCCTGGTGGTTCTCCAGCCTCGGCGACGACCCCGAGGCTGCCGGGCGTTTCGACCTCCCGGCCCCTGACGGGGCCTGCTACCTCGCCACCACTGTGCTCGGGGCGGTCCTCGAGGCCCTCCAAGACTTCGGCCATGGGGTGCTGCCGGTCGCCGAGCTGAGGGCCCGCCGGCGGGCTGTGGCCCGTGCGCCTACCAGCGCGCCACCCGCCGCCCAGCTGGTCTCGGCCCGGGCGCGGGGCCTCGGTGTGACCCAGGCCCTATGGGCCGGTGCGCCCCGGGCGCTGACCCAGCTGTGGGCTCGGGCGCTGCGACGGGCCGGCTGGAGGACCCTGTGGACCGGCACCCAGCACGACCCGACGGGCCAGAGCCGCACCGTCACCTTGTTCGACGAGGCGGGCGAGCACCTGCCCTACGGGGACAGCGGCTGGGGCTACCAGGTGAAGCTGTTAGCCGACGACCACGAAGTCCTCAACGGGCTGGCCCGCTACGGCATCGTCGTGCTGGCCGACTTCGACCCGCCGTTCCGGCCCTAGCCCGGTCAGGCAGCGAGGTCCCGGCTGCTCAACCTACCAAGGTGATGCCGCGCCTCACCGTGGCGCCGTTGTCCACGAAGATGGTCTGGCCGGAGGCAAGGGCGTGGCCGGGAGCGTGGCTCAGCAGGGCCAGGGCCCGGCTGTTCAGCTGCAGGTAGAAGGTGGCTGTAGCGCCTGGGTCCATCCCGTACTTGGTCTGTGCCAGCAAGATGTTGTGGGACCAAAGCTTTATGACCCCACGGCAGTGGGCGTTGGCGCAGTGCAGCCGGATGCCCACCTCTCCGCTGGAGACCTTGGTCGGCCCACCGCTCAAGGCACTGGCCACCGGGCGGGGAGGCAACGGGTAGACCAAGGTCAACGGGAGCCTCACGGTGGCACCGCCGTCCACGAAGATGGTCTGGCCGGCTCCCAGCACGCCGCCCTTGGCCCCCTTGAGCATGCCGATCGCCCGAGCGTCCAGGTGGATGAAGAAGGTGGCGGTGCCGCCCGCGCCGATGCCGTAGCCGCTCTGCCCGAGCAGGACGTTGTGGGACCAGAGCTTTATCGTGCCCTGGCAGCGGGCGTTGGCACAGCGCAGCCGCAGGCTGACCGACCCATTGGAGACCGTCGAACGGGAGGTGAGGGAAGTGACGGCGGGCCGGGCCGGCGGCTTGGTCGTGGTCGTGGTAGGGGCCGTGGTGGTCGTGGCCGGTGCCTGTGCAGCAGCCAGGCCCTGCCCACCCCCGGCCGTCGTGTTGGCAGCCTCGGTGTCCGCCCCCAGGAACAGGCTGTAGTTACCTCCGGCCGGGTTGACCGTACCCGCCATCGTGAGCGTCAGGGAGCTGCCAGCAGGCACGGTAGTGGCCAACAGGTAGGTCACGTCGTTGGTCCCCGCCCCAGACCTGGCAGCCAACGTCTGGCTGCCCGATGGGCTGCTCAGGGTGGCGGAGTAAGGGAAGGCGGTGCCCGCCGGCCCGAGCACCTCGATGGTGTCGGTACCGCCAATGAGGGGGCTGGCGGCCCGGAAGGTACCGATGACGTAGGTGGCCAGGCTCCCGGCGGTGTTGGGCGTCACCGTGACGGTGGGGGAGGTGCCGCTCACGGCCGAGCTGATCACGTAGGTGGGGGCGTAGGCGGGCACCGGGTCGGAGCTGGTCTTCACGGAGAAGCCTGTGGTGCCGCTGTAGGTGCCGGCGGGCGGGTTCAGCACCCCGTAGACCTGGACGGTCAGCGTGTCGTTGTTGGAGATGCTGAGGCTCGTGGTGAGGGCCACCGTGTCATTAAGAGAGGTGGTCGTAGAGGGCGTCACCCCGGTGAGGACCTGGCTTGCCCCGGTGGTGTTGTCCGTGACCGTGGCGCCCGTCGGGTTGGCAAAGGCAGTCGTGCCCGGCGCCGTGAGGGTGATCGTGCCGCCAGGGGCCATGGCCCCGGCGGGCCCGACGTTGAAGGTCGCCGTGTAGGTGGCGGTGGACCCAGCCGTGGTGTTCGAAAGGCTGAGCGAAAGGTTGCTCACGGTCCCGCCGAAGCTCACCGGTCCGGCGGCAACCACGGAGGCCGAGAACCCGACCACGAAGTAGTCGGACTCGTTGGTCGTCGGGTTGAACCCCGTGGCGGTGATGCTCAGGTCGTTGCCGGCCGGAACTTGGGCGGGCACCGACAGCTGGAGGGTCACCCCGCCGACGGTCGTGCTCGAGCCGCTGATGGGGGACACAGAGCTGACGGCCAGGGTGGCACCGGTGGTGGTGTCAACCACGCTGTAGCCTCCCGCACCGCCTGAGAAGCGGACCGAGCCGGTGCCGCCGGCCGAGGAGCTCACCGCGCACTGAGCCGGGGGTGGGGCTCCCGTGTTGGTGCAGGCCTGCAGGTTGAGGGTGGTCGTCCCCGCCGGGATGGTGACTGGGACAGCGACGTTGCTCATCTGGTAGGTCGTGCCGATGCCGAGCCCGTAGGAGCCGGCCGTGACGGTGGCCCCGCCCGCCGAGGCAGCAATGGTCAGCGTGTTGGTGCTGGCCACCCACGTCGGGCTGGCGCTCGTGCTGGCGTAGAAGCTGTAGGTGCCGGCCCCGGGGTTCGAGGCGGCGAACGTGAGGGTCAGCGTGTCACCGGCATTGACCGTCCCCGACCCCCCGAGGTACACGACGAGCGGCACCGATTCTGCTGCGCTGAGCGAGCCCTGAGCCGTGCCCATGGTCAGGAACCCGTTGGCGACGGTCGCGGTAGACGTGTAACCGGTCGACGGGTCGACGATCCCCACGCCGCTGCTCAGCACTGCCGCCACGATGTTGTTGTACGCGGCGGAGGTCGTGCTGGCGTCCACGATCCTCAGGTAGGACGCACTGGCCTTGTTGGCGCTCACGGCCAGGGCCGAGGGCGTGGTGAAGGTCAAGCGGTAGTTGCCCGTCCCCGGCGTGGTGTTGGGGACGACCGAAGCGCTCAGCCCGGACACCGACGAAGAAGCACCGCCGATCGTGTAACCCTGGGTCTGCAGTGGGGCAAAGGCGGAGGCGTTGCCCGACGCAACGATGGCTACCGCGCCAAAAGTGGCTGCAGTCACGCTTAGAGCGCCGGCTAAAAGCCTTGCCCTCTTGTGCCCACGCGGCCCAACAGCCGAGGTTGTCCTTGCGCGCATTTCAGCCCACCTCCGAGGCGACATCGTCAGACGGCCACGCTACCAGCAGCCCGTGACCAGAGCAGGTCACACCACAGACCCACCACAGAATTGTTACAAGCCGGTCACAAGTTGGCCGGTGGGGGAGCCAGGACGGTGGCCGGCCCCCTGGTACTTAGCTCAGTGCCCGCGACCTGCCCTAGCGGCTGCGGGCTTGATCTCGCCCGACCCTCGGCACACCAGCCTGGTCGGCACGACATGGGTCCGGGGGGGCGAGCCATCGCCTGCCAACCGGCCGAACAGGAGCTGGGCAGCCAGGCGCCCCAGGCCCGTCGTGTCTTGGACTACGACCGTGATCCCGGGCTCAAGGACGTCAGCCAGCACGAAGTCGTCGAAACCGACAAGGGCCACCCTGGAAGCCAGGCCAAGCTGGTGCAGGGCCTTCGTCACACCTATGGTGACTAGGTTCTGGCTGCTGAAGAGGGCGGTAGGAGGACCGGGCCGGCCCATCAGCTCCACAGTTGCAGCCGTCGCATCGTCGACGGTGCGCAGCCCGTCCACGATCATGCGGCCGTCGCGGGCCAGCCCGGAACGTTCCAGTGCGCGCTCGTAACCCTCGAAGCGCTGTGCAGCTGTGGCGATGGAAGGGTTGTCACCCAGGTAACCGATGCGACGGTGGCCATTGGCCAGCAGGTGCTCCACCGCGGTGGTCGCACCTCCGCGGTTGTCAGAGACAACCGCATCGGCACTGAACAGGTTGGGCTCCCGGTCGAGGAACACCACGCAGGCCCCAAGGCGGCGTTCAGTCTGCAAGTAGCTCTGGTCATGGCCAGCCGGCACGATGATGACACCGTCCACCTGGCGGTCGATGAGCGTGCGGGCCATCTCTCGCTCACGGTCGGGATCTTCGTCCAGGCTGCCGATCAGGACCTGTACGCCCCGGTCCCGAGCTTCGTCTTCCACCGCGCGCAGCAGCCCAGCGGAGAACGGGTTGGACACGTCTTCGAGCAGGAGCCCTATCGTGGCTGTCCGGCCGGCTCCTCTGCGCAGGCTGCTCGCGGTGAGGTTGGGCCGGTACCCGAGCATGTCGGCTGCCTTGCGCACCCGGTCGGCGAGCTCCGGGGCAACGGTGGGCACGCCGTTCATGACCCGAGAGACCGTCTTGGTGGCAACCCCCGCTAGTGCTGCGACGTCCCGTACCGTCGGCCGCGCCGGGCGCGCCGCCCTGTCAGGTGAGCTTTGAGACATCGATATCTTCTCTCCCTTGCGGTCGCGCCGGGCCGCCGCGGCCTGGCCCACTCCCGTCCAGGCCCGCTGATATCCCGACTTTGTGCCTGTGACCAGCACTCTAACACGAAGATAGGTGTCTTGTCCACCTCCTGGCCGGCCATTGGTTGACATCCGTCAACGATCGCCTTAGACTTCGGACAACGATATCTCGGCGCTGGAGCCGTCAACAAAGGAGGACGCTTATGAAGCAAGTACACAGTGCGGGTTTGCGCTCGAGCCGGGCCAGCCGGCGCGTTGGGGCCATGGCTGCCACGGCTCTGGCGCTCGCCAGCATCTTCCCGGTAGCGAGCGCCTCGGCTCAGGCGGGGGCCTCGAACCTCAAACCGGCAGCCACGCACAAGCTCGTCATTGCCTACAACATGGGGGCCGAGGCGGACCCCTTCTTCATCGCCATGTACATAGGCGCCAAAGCTGAAGCCAACAAGCTGGGCGTCACCCTGGTCTGGCAAGGCGACCCGTCGGTCTACTCGCCTTCGACCCAGATCCCTATAGCCGAAGAGCTGCTGGCCGAGCACCCTGATGGCTTCGTCATCTCGCCAACCGACCCCAAGGCCCTCCAGCCGGTGGTCAACCAAGCCATTGCCGAAGGCATCCCCGTAGCCAACGTCGACACCCACGTCCAGGACCTCTCCAAGGTCCTCACCTTCATCACCGGTAACAACCAGCAGGGGGGAGCGGTGGCCGCGGACGCGATGGCCAAGGCCATGCACTACGCCCCTGGGCACACTTATGAAGTCACCGTCGGCATGAGCTCGCCCACGACCACGACCAACACGGCCCGCTTGGCCGGCTTCAAGGCTGAGATAGCTAAGAAGTACCCCGGCATCAAGATAGTCTCCGAGGCCTACTCAGAGTCTCAGCCCGCGGTGGCCAACACCAATGTGAACAACTGGCTTACCAAGTACCCCAACTTGAAGGGGATCTTTGCCATAGACGGGACCAACGCGGCCGGCGCCGCGGCCGCCATCCAGGCGCACGGCCTGGTCGGCAAGGTCGCCCTCGTTGGCTATGATGCCTATGCCAACAATGTCCAGCTGCTCAAACAAGGTGTCTTTGCCGCACTCATAGCTCAACAACCAGCCCTGGAAGGCCAGCTGGAGATCCAGTACATGGTGAAGTTCCTGCGGACGCACAGCAGGGCTGGCATCCCTCACGAGCTGACCCTGCCCAACATCGTCCTTACCCCGCACAGCCCTGCGGCCGTGCTTGCCAAGTACACCTACCCGACTGCTTAGGCCTTGCCTCCCGAGCTGGCGGGCGGCCCACGCTCGCCAGCTCGGCCAACCGCTACTGACGCCACGGACAGCCCTGTCCTGCGACCGACTGGGGGTGCAAACGTGGTGACCACTACAGCACAAGTCACACCGCGCTGGCAGAAGGTGGCTGGTGCAGGACGGTCCCTGGTAAGCAACCAGCAGTTCATGCTCCTGGTTGCCCTGGGGGCGCTCGTGGCCTATTTCGCGGCCCGCGCGCCCGTGTTCCTGTCGAGCCAAGAGCTGGCCAACATCTTGGCTGACTTTTGCTCGCTGATCCTTTTGGGCGTGGGTGAGACCTTCGTCATCGCCTCGGGCGGCATCGACTTGTCCGTAGGGTCCGCAACGAGCTTCTCGGGCGTGATCGGCGCGTTCGCCATGAAGGCCCTGCTCGACGGGCACCAGAACGAAGCCGTCGTACTTGCCGTGGGTGTCGCGGTATGTGCGGGGGTCGGGCTTGGCATCGGCCTTGTCAACGCTGCCCTGATCAACTGGGCGCGCCTAGTGCCGTTCGTGGCCACTCTGGCCATGCTGGGGGCCGCTGCCGGGATGGCCATCGTGCTGTCGAACGGGGAGCCGGTAGGCCTCGACCCTCGGGCCATCTCGTACACCACCGCAAAACTTGGCCCGTTCTCGTACCCATCGCTGGTAGTCATAGCCGTAGTAGCCGTGGCCTGGCTCACGCTGCATTTCACCAGGTACGGCCGCTACACCTTCGCCATTGGCTCCAACGAGTTCGCTGCCCGGGCTGCAGGCATCAACGTCCGCCGCCATGTGGTGTCTGTTTATGCGCTCTCAGGGGTGCTTGCCGGCCTGACGGGCATGTTCGTCTACATGCGCCTCGGCTCGGGCGCCCCCACCGCTGGGCTCAACGACGAGCTTCAGGCCATTGCTGCAGTTGTGATCGGTGGCGCCAGCCTTTACGGTGGGGTAGCCCGCATGTCCGGGACGGTGCTGGGTACCCTCATAATCAACACCGTCACGAGCGGCTTGATAATCAGCAACATCCAGGCGAACTGGGACCAAGTGGCCGTGGCCCTCCTCATTGGGCTGGCCGCGACCATGCAAGCCCTCCGACCGGGGCGCAGGAGGTGACCGTGGCTGGCCAGGCTGTGCTGTACGAGGCCGTCAATGTCAGCAAGTCCTACGGCAGCGTCGAGGCGCTCATAGATGTGAACGTCCAGCTCCACGCCGGAGAGGTCCTGGGGTTGGTGGGCGACAATGGTGCCGGCAAGTCGACGTTGGTCAAGGTGCTCTCAGGCGTGCACCCCCCAGACTCCGGCAAGCTTTTCTTGGAGGGACGCGAACGTCGTTGGAGCTCGCCCCACGACGCCTTGGCCGAAGGCATAGAAACTCTCTACCAGGACACTGGCCTGGCGCCTCACCTCACCATCGGTGCCAATGTCTTCCTGGGCCGCGAGCTGCTACGGCCCGGCCTCCTCGGCCGGCTGGGTTTCATGGCGCAACGGGAAATGGAACGAGCAGCCCTCCATGAACTGGCTCAGGTGGGAGTGGAGGTGAAAGGTTCACGCAAGACCGTCTCCGACCTGTCGGGTGGGCAGCGCCAAGCTGTAGCCATAGGACGCGCCGTCGCCTGGGCCCGCAAGGTCTTGCTACTGGACGAGCCTACTAACCACCTGGGAGCGCGCCAGGCCCTCGAGGTCCTCAACGTCATCCGCGCCGCTCGGGACCGGGGGCTGGGCGTCATCTTCATCTCCCACACCCTTCCCCATGTCCTGCAGATCTGCGACCGGATCGTGGTGCTGCGCCTCGGGCGGGTCGTCCGGGACGCCTCCACGTCAGAGTTCGACGCCGAGAGCCTCCTCGGCACCATAACCGGCCTGCTCGAAAAGTCCCCGTAGACCATATCGTCACAGTGACGTAATTTACATGGGGCCCCAAGCACCCGTAGCGCGTGAGCCATTTTCCGTCACAGTGACGTAACAGCCCAAGGCTCCTTGTAGCCGGGCTACCTACTGCAAACTACGCACGCTGGTGGGTAGTGCGCTAACTTCTGGCCGGACAAAGCTCGACACAGGAGGTCACACCCATGCACCCAGCCCATGCAGCCGTCCTGGCGGCCCTCAGCAAGCACGACATCGCCGGGATCGTCGCCGTGGTGGCTGCCGTGGTGCTGTTGGCCCTCGGCGGCGTCCGCATCGCGGCGCGCGCTGCCGGGGCTGTGTTGTTGCCTGTGCTGGGCGTCTTGGCCGCCATCGTGGCCGTGCTGATGTTCACCCGGGCCGTCTAGGGTCACTGCCCGCCACCTGGCCACAGGTGCGGCCTCCCTGTAGGCGGCCGATAAGGGCCGTTATGTCAAGTTGTCGGTGAGTGGGCTCCAGGGCATGGTCGGTGACCCTCCGGTTCGGCTGGCGAGTCCCGGCCCACGCTCCTAGGACGGATGCGGCCTGTTCGACGACCTATTGCAAGGCACCGCTACCCAAGGCGCGACCTCGGCATTCTGCGCCAGTGCGAAGCGATCAGCTTGCCGTTCCTCATATGGCTTGAGACGAAGACCTCCCCAACGTGCTCATCAGAGCGTGTAAAGTCGGCTGGGCCAAGAAGCGACTGGATGAAGATGGATGCCTTGGCTGTGAGCCGGCTTGGGTTGTAATAGCGCTTTATGACTGCAAGGGCATGTTCGGGTGTGGTTATCCCAATGACCCTTGCCAATGCCACAAGGTCGTCCCCGTCCGTCCCTTGTCGGGCGGACAGGGCCTTCATCGCGAATAGGTACTCAGCCGAAGCTATAGCGACCGAGATGCCTTTGGACTCAAAGGTAACGCCTTCTCCTTGGTCGGCCTGGTCTGGCAGCAGGCCCTTGACGGCGTCGTTTACCCAATCGGGCGGGAGCCCTTCTTCTTCCGCGATCTTTGCGACCTCCTCGTAAACCAGGGCCTTTGGCTCGAACACTGCATCGAGGTCGCGGGTCGTCCTCTCCCTGCTGTAGGCGAGGACCATCGCGCCACCACCGACAAGGAACATGTCGACCGTCGCGCCTCGGCGGGCGCAGCGTTCACCGAGGGCCCGGAGGAGGTGTTCTATGCGCTGCCTGTCAAGGACAGGCGAGGTGCCCGACATCTACACGGACGTGAGCTCGGCACGGTCGAGCACGACCCCGCGCACTCGGAGAGAGGGCGGGGAACTGGCCAAGGCAAGAGGGGCGGCCCCGGCAGTCACGAACCAGAGCCCTCGTACGGCCTTGCCGCGTGTCCAACCAGGCACGTCGTAGCCCTTCTCAAGGCAGTAGTGCTCCACGGCACCTGCCAGCAACGCGTCCCAGCGTCGGTCGCCCGTCGTGGAGGGAGGAGAGAAAAACGCTGAGCGGTCAGCTGGGGCAGCAGCCCACTTGGCATTGGACAGGCACTCGCGGACTACTCGCAGCAGGTCGGCCGTGCTCCAACCTTGGCGCAGACCTCGCCGGATGGCTGCTGCGGCGGCCGGCACCGTCAACAAGCGGAAACGGAATATGGGGCTTTGGGCCCCTGCTGCCAGCAGCAACCGAAGACGGCCCACGGTTGCTGGCGACGGTTCCTTGGCACCCCTCTCGTAAGCGGCCACGTTGGTCTCCGAGGTGCCGGCGGCCCGCGCCAATGCCGCGGCCGACACACCGGCAGCCAACCGCTCCGACCTGAGGTCTTCGGTGACGAGCATCACTAGCATTGTATCAGTTATCAGCTTCCTGGTGCGCCGCAGCGCTGCCGATCCAGCCATGCCCACGAGGACTGACAAAGGCACGGCAGCGCCCAGGGCCTCTGGCACATGGTCGAGCCCCCGACCGCGCGACGAACTGCTCCCAGGAACGCACCGCCCAGTCGGGCCGGAAGCCCGCTGGTCGTCCCGGCCCGTGGCGAACAGGAAGGCGGCGTAGCCGGCCTCGCGCAGGGTCCGCACGTCACCCGGCAGGTCGTCCAGGAACGCGTCGGTGCGCACGGGCGTCTTGTCGGCCGCGTAGGTGACGCTGTCACGGGGCACCTCATGGGTGGCCAGCCAGGCCTCGGTGTTGGCCTGCGACGTTAGCCTGCGACCACCCTCCGACCGACAGGTCGGTCACGACGTGGAGGCTGTGGTCTGGGGTTCCCCCGGTTGAGTGGTCACTCGATTTATGCCGCTTGGGCGGCCTGCCAGTAATTGCTATCGTACTCGGCGGGGGTCATATAGTCAAGCGTAGAATGCA
>JAJPKN010000017.1 GCA_021323695.1 Actinomycetota bacterium
ACGGCTTTGTCTTTGAACTCTGGGCTGAAGGACCGCCTCTGTGGTGCCATGGGACCTGTCTACTCCTCTCATCGGGGAGTGACAACGGAACCGGGGTATGTTCAGTCACGAGGTTCATGGTGAGAAGGCCTGCTAGCACGAAGTCGGTGTAGCTGGCACCCCCGGGGAGCGACATGCCAGACCCAAAGACGTACACGAACAGCACCGTGAACAGCACCGGCTGGACGGTCACGTCGGAGAGCTGCATAGGTTCACGAAGGATGTGGACCAGGTTGCGCCGCGTCATCACCACTATGTCCTTGCAACGCTCAGCGATGGGGCCAAAAAGGCCGGCCCTTTCCCCGCCAACCCCTCCGCTAGCCAGCTGCAAAGTGCTCATGCCGCCACCTCCTCGGACGTCGGGCCGCCGGTCAGGGCGAAAAAGACATCGTCCAGGGAGGGTTGGCGCACCTCCACGTCGTCTACCAAGACCCCAGCAGAGTCAAGCGCACGCACCACGAGCGTCGCCAGGCCCTTGTCGCCGTTCACAGGCGCAGAGACGTGCCCATCAGACACGATCGGCGTCCCGGTCACGAACGGCTCTAGCGCAGACACGACTGTGCCGTGGTCTACGTCCGCCGAGAGCGTGACATGCAGGCGGGTGCCGCCCACCGAGCGCTTCAGGTCAGCCGGGGTCCCCTCGGCGACCGAGCGGCCGTGGTCGACCACCACCACCTGGTCCGCAAGCCGGTCCGCCTCGTCCAGGTACTGGGTCGTGAGCAAGACCGTGACCCCCTGGGCTGTGAGGTCTCCCACTACGGCCCACACGTCCGCCCGGCTTGTCGGGTCGAGCCCGGTGGTCGGCTCGTCCAAGAACAGCACGGGAGGGCTCGCCACCAGGCTTGCAGCGAGGTCGAGCCGCCTGCGCATACCGCCCGAGTAGCCCTTGGCGGTGCGCCCCCCGGCTTCGGCAAGCCCGAAGCGCTCAAGGAGCTCACGGGCCCTGCGGGAGGCTTCACGCCGAGACAGGCCGGACAGTTCTCCGATCATCTGGAGGTTTTGTAGGCCCGTCAGCAGCCCGTCCATGGTCACGTCCTGTGCGGTCACCCCTATCTTCCGGCGCACCTGTGCCGGATGGCTGACCACGTCGTAGCCAGCGACACGGGCCCTGCCACCGTCGGGGGCTGTCCGGGTCGTGAGCACGCGGACAGCAGTCGTCTTGCCGGCGCCGTAGGCCTTCTTGTCCCTGCGCGGGTTGATTGCCCGCTGCGTGTTACCCGCACGCTTCCTTTCTTTCTTTGGAGCAGCGGCGGGGCTTCTGCTGTTAGCGAGCTGCTGGTCGGCGCGGACCTGGGCGGCCGTTTCTTCTCGTCCCGGTTCTCCACGGCCGGCAGCAGGCCGTGATCCAGGCGCTCTGTCGGCCGACCGCTGGGTGGCCGGGCACCTACGGGGCTGCCAGCCGGTTGACTTCCGGAGCTCGCATCCAAAAAAGGGGAATGCGGCTGTCGATCCGGGCGGCGGCCGTGCGTCGGTGATAGCGGAGGCCGGCAACGAGCCGGCCAGGAACCAGTGAGGAGACTGCGATGGGAAACTACGTGCTGACTTTCCGGGCGCCCAAGGGCCGCGTGCCGACCGCCGAGGAGGAGGCCCGCTGGTCGCAGTGGTTTGCGAAGATCGGCGGCCAGATAACCGACCCCGGCAACCGGGTCGGCCAGGTCCGCACCGCGGGCGACCCGGATCGCCCGGACGTGCTCGCCGGCTACATCGTCATCAGCGCCGAATCCCTGGACGCTGCCGTCACGGTGGCCGAGGGCTGCCCGATGCTGCTGCAGGGCGGCAGCGTCGAGGTCGGCGAGCTGATCCCGGCCGACGTCACCCCGCCGGCGCGATAGCCGGCCCGGACCTGCCGGTCCCGGCATCACCCGCACACCGGAAGCAACGCAACCAGGACACCGTGACACCCCGGCGGCCGTGAGGCCGCCGGGCAGCAGGAAAGGACACACCCATGACCGTGCACCCCAACGCCCGGCATCTGCGCAACGCCTACCACGCCATCGTCCAGGGAGACCTTCAGCCGATGCTCGATCTGCTGCGCGAGGACGCCACCTGGAATGACTCCACCCTCGGACCCCTCGCCGGCACCTACCGCAAAGCCGAGGTGCCGCGGTTCTTCGCGACCATGGTGGAGGCCTACCACGGCACGCTGCGGGTGGAGATCGCCGGCATCGTCGCCGACGACGGCCACGGCATCGTGTTGACCCGGGAGTCCGGCACCGTGAACGGCGAGCTGGTGACCTGGACCGGCGTGCACGTCTACTCCTTCGACCGGGGCCGGGTCACCAGCTTCATCAACTACGGCTCGGCGGAATACCAGCGGTTCTGGTCCGGCAGGAACCCCGCCGCGCCGGCCGGGCATCACCGGCACAGCGCGCGCGGGCCTGCCGGGCACCGCTGACCTGGCCGTGATCTAGCCGCCCTCGGAGGGCCGGGGCAGTTCGCGGACCGGGCGGACCTCCACGCAGCCGAACGGCGCCGGCACCTGCTTGGCAACCGCCAGTGCTTCCTCCAGGCTGCCGGCCTCGATGAGGTAATAGCCGCCGAGTGCCTCCTTGGTCTCGGCGAACGGCCCGTCGGTGATCACGAACCCGCCATCGGCGTCGGCCCGGACGGTGGCCGCGGTCGCCGTCGGCATGAGCGGGTTCCCGCCGCGCAGGTACTTGCCGTTGGCGGCCTTGAACGCGTCGTGCTCCTTGAGGACCTTGTCCCAGGTCTGCGGCGTCGCCTCCGCCCACTTGGCCTCCAGCTCGTAGATCATCAGCAGGTACCTGCCCACCGTGCCCTCCTCCTCTTTCGTTCTGCGCCCTGAGCCGCCCTGGTCCCGCTCCCAGGCTATCCAGCCGCGGCGAGCGTCCCATGGGGCACGTGGACGCATCCCATGGAAAACTTGTAACCAGGGCCTTGTGCCGGTTCCCGGCACGCTGATCCGCCTGAGTGAATCCCTGGCGGTTAAACTCCCGGAAGGGCCCCGATGACACATCCCGACGCGCAGATGAACACCACGCGAGCCGGGGTCGGCGCGGCCGTCGCAGCGGCGCACCGTAGCGAGTGGGCGTTCGTGCTCGCCGCCACCGTGCGTGTCACCCGCGACTTCGATCTGGCCGAGGAATGCGCCCAGGACGCCTACGCCCAGGCCCTGGCCACCTGGCCCGAGCAGGGCATTCCCGCCAGGCCGGGAGCCTGGCTCACCACGGTCGCCCGGCGCCGCGCCCTGGACCTGCTGCGCCGCGCCGGCACCGCCCGCCGGGCACTGCCCCTGCTCATCACCGACGCGCTCACCGGATCCGAGCCGCCCGGACAGCAGGAGATCCCCGATGACCGGCTGCGGCTTATCTTCACCTGCTGCCATCCCGGCCTCGCCGTAGAAGCCCAGGCGGCGCTGGCACTGCGCCTGCTGTGCGGGCTGACCACCGCCGAGACCGCCCGCGCCTTCCTGGTCTCCGAACCGACGATGGCCGCCCGGATCACCCGCGCCAAGAAGAAGATCGCCGCCGCCCGCATCCGCTACCAGGTGCCCCCGCTCGCCGAACTGCCCCAGCGAACCAGCGCCGTCCTCACCGTCGTGCACCTGATCTTCACCATCGGCCACACCGCCCCCTCCGGGGACCAGCTCACCCGGACCGATCTCGTGCAGCGCGCCCTCGACCTGGCCCGCATGCTGCACGCCCTGTTGCCCGACGACCCGGACATTGCCGGGCTGCTAGCGCTGATCCTGCTCACCGACGCCCGCCGCGCCGCCAGGACCGGTGACGGCGGCGGCCTGGTTCTGCTCGCTGATCAGGACCGCTCGGTGTGGGACCGGGCTGCCATCACCGAGGGACTCGACCTGGTCCGCCAGTCGCTGCGCCGCGGCCGGCCCAGCCGGTGGATCCTGGAGGCCGCAATCGCCGCCGTGCACGCCGAATCCCCCGCCTGGGAGCAGACTGACTGGGCCGAACTCGCCGGGCTGTATGACCTGCTGGTCCAGCACTGGCCGTCCCCGGTCGTGGCCCTCAACCGCGCGGTCGCGATCGGGTTGGCCAACGGCCCGCAAGCCGGCCTGGAGACCCTCGACCGGCTCAGCGACGACCCGCGGCTCGCCACCTACGCTTACCTCCCCGCGGCGAGGGCCGACTTCCTGCGCCGCCTCGGCCGCACGGACGACGCCAGGACCGCTTACACCGAAGCGCTAATGCTCACCGGCAACACCGTCGAACGGCGGTTCCTCGCCTCCCGGCTCGACGAACTCGGCCCCGGACCGGCAGGCTTCCCCCGACCCTGACACCCCGGCCACCGCAGATGACGCCTCACGACATCTGCCAGATCGTGACGTCCGGCGACGTCCGGCCCGCAGTTGTCGCTAAGGGTGGCACAGGCGAACCCGGCAGACCACGAAAGAAGTGTCATTTCCCGAGATTCGGCTTGCCGGCGCCGTTCGGCCCAAGCAGCGAAAGGACCTCGCCGCGCTCCACGCTGAAGCTGAGCCCGGCGAGCGCCTGCACCGTCCCGTAGCGCTTCACCAGTCCCTCCGCCTCGATAACCGGGTGGGTTGTCATCCTGTCTCCTCCCGCGGCTGTGAGCTCGACCACTTGCCTCACCGGCAAAAGCTGGCAGCCTCGTTCGCCGTTGCCTTCGTCACCCCGATGATGGCGGTGGCCCTGCTGGGACCCGACGCGCGCGAGCAGCTCGGGCCGACGCTGCGCAACATCGTCCACGCCGTCCTCCACGCGCCCGCGGGGAGCTCCGCCAATGGCCACAGCGACGCACTGTCGGCCCCGTCGCCGAGGAGCCGGCGTTCTGCCAAGCCGGCAACGCCCCAGAGCAGCTGACCGGGCCCCTAAGCCGGCCCGGGCGGTGGCCGGGCTGGGCGGGCGGCGGGCCCACGGGCACTGTCGGAGGCCCGGTACTCGGACTGGGGTTCCCCCTGTGAGCCGGGCACTGGGTGCCAGCGCTGTCAGGACCGGTGGGCATGTCCGTGGCAGTCGTTGCGTGGTGTCTCAGCGCCGCTTCACCTCTCACTTGAAGGTGGGGGCGCTCCCGTCGTAGTTGGGAGACTACGAGCTTGAGCATGAGACGCGGGCCGTAGGGCGGGGACACCTGCGTCCTCGGCGTAGGAGCCGCAGATGGGACCGAGATCGAAGAGCACGTGGTGAGGTGGTGCACCGCTCCCGGAAGTCCCCGGGACCTGGATCTCGGTGCACAGGGCCGCTCTGATAGCACACTGTGTGCCACTTGTGCTATCGTGTAATCACCATGAGTAACACTGTGGGTGTCCGCGAGCTACGCCAACAGGCAAGTGCCGTGCTGAAACGCGTTGTAGCCGGCGAAGTCATCGATGTCACCGAGCATGGCCACCCGATCGCCAGGATCGTCCCGCTCCGGCGGGGTGTTGTGGAACAGCTCGTCCTTGAGGGCCGAGCCAGCGAAGCCGAAGGGGACCTTGTCGACTTGCTAGACGACCTCGGTTTGCCCGCTGTGCCAGTTGGCCAAGTTCCGCCTTCTGCGGCGTTGGAGGAGCTGCGGGCCGGGGAGCGGTAGCGACATGGCTCCCTCAGTGGCCTACCTTGACTCGTCAGCCTTCGTGAAGCTGGTTGTGGCCGAGCCGGAGTCGGCCGCCCTAGTTCGCGCTGTGGCTCGCTGGCCCCAGCGAGCTTCGGCAACGCTAGTACGGACCGAGACAATACGGGCCTTGAGACGCTCGGGGAACAGCTCTCAGATCCCCAAAGCGAGGAGGCTCCTGCGCTCGGTGCATATGGTGCACCTCGAAGGGCCACTGCTCGACCGGGCTGGCGACCTCGACCCGGTGGACTTGGGGTCGCTCGGTGCCGTCCACCTGGCAGCCGCCCTGGCAATTGGCGAAGACCTTGGGATCTTCTTTGTTTATGACACGCGTCTCGCGCGGGCGGCCGAACTTTATGGGATCGCCGTCGCCTCGCCGAGCGCATGACGCGAAGCTGGGAAAATCCGCCCCGATCGCGCCCCGTCCGAGCCGTTCGCTCCCGCCACCCGCTCGCGCCGCAGCGCAGCTCCACGTACGAGCCGGGCACTCAGCCCTAGGAGCGCGGGCCAGAACTAACGCGTGCCGCACCGCCGGGCCCCTCGGGGGGCGTGTTGAGGTCGGTGACCCGCCAGGAGCCGTCGCGAAGCTCCAGCCGGCTCGAAGACCCGGTGGACAGTTCGATGGCGTCGGGGTCGTCGGGCAGTTCGGCAACGAGGCCGGCGAGGACGGCGCGAAGTACCGCGTCGTGGGAGACCACGGCCACCACACTGGTTGGCGAGGCCGAGCGTGCCAGTGCTCGCGCCGCCTCGAGGGCTCGCGCGTTGAAGGCGGCGCGTGGTTCCACACCGGGGGCTGCGTCGACCGAACCGAAAAGGGCGGCGACGTCGTCTGGGCGGTGGCCGGCCCACGGGCCGTAGTCCCGGTCCGCCCACGCACCTTCGACCTCGACCTCGGCGCCGGTGGTGGCGGCGAGCGCGTCTGCGGTCCTGCGGGCCCGCAGGAGCGGGCTGGAGACGATCCGGTCGATCGGCACCTCTTTGAGCCGTTCGGCGAGCGCGTGGGCTTGGGAGCGGCCGACCTCGTCGAGGTCGGGGTCGAGCCGGCCCCGCAGGACGCCTTCGGCGTTGAGGGCGCAACGCCCGTGCCGCACGAGGTAGACCACCAGGTCAGGCTGCGACGGCACCACAGGTTCGTCAGGCGCGCTCGACAGCCAGTTTGATGCTGAAACCAACGAGCGCCGCTCCGGTGGTGGCGTCCATGGCCCTACGCCACCTTCGCCGGGAAAGCAGGCTCCGCAACCGGCCCAGCCCGGCGGTCAGGGCCAGCAGGTAAGCCAGCGACAGCACGGCGTGGCTCCAAGCGAAGGCCAAGAGCCACCCTGGCGCCACCCCGGGACGGAGGAACTGGGGTAGGACCGCCAGGTAGAAGACCAGGACCTTCGGGTTGGTGATGTTGGAGAGGAACCCCTGTTCCCAACCCCCAAGCGCGCTCGCCCGGCCCCGCTCGGCGCTGCCCACGCCGATAGGGTCGTAGCAGCCCCGGGCCGCAGAACGCAGCGCTTGGGCGCCGAGGTAGGCGAGGTAGCAAACGCCGGCCCACTTGATGGCCAGGAAAACCGGCTCCGTACGAGCGATGACCGCGCTCAGGCCGGCCGCGGCTGCCGTGCCTTGCAGGGCGTTGGAGCTGCAGATCCCTGCTGCGGCCCAGCGGCCTCGGCGACGACCGGCCATGAGCGTGTTCTTTGTCACCACTGCGAAGTCGGGCCCCGGGACCAACACCAGTACCGCAGCGAAAGCCAGGAACTCGCCGTAGGTTGACCACTTCATCGGCCCATCACACTAATAGGCCGCCCGTCCGGCTCCTGCCGTCCGGCTCCTGCCGTCCGGCTCCTGCCGTCCGGCTCCCGCCCGCTGGCGAGGCGTTCACAGCCACTTCCTCGTGGACGCCCGGGCGACCCGTGGGCGGGCGGGGTGCAGGGGCAGCTCCCCGCTCGCTGAGGGAGCAGCGTGGCGTTATCATGCGGACAACCAGAGCAATGGCGCCGGCCCGACTGGCGGCCAGCAAGACGAGGAGGCAACCGGCGTGGCAGAGCTTGCTGTCGAGGGTGACGAGGTCGTGCTGCGCCTGTCTCGTGCCGAGAAGGTCGAGAGCGTCCACGGCGACCTGAGAGCCCCTCTGTCTGCCGTGCGGGGAGTGGAGGTCCTCGACGACGCCCACGCGGCCGCGGACGTCATTGGTTTCAAGGTGGGCACGAGGCTGCCGGGCGTGGTCGAGGTCGCGACGGTGCACGCCGGTCGCCGGACGATCTTCGCCGCGGTCCACCGCGACACCCCTCGGGGGGTCCGTGTCATCCTCGACGGGCAGCGTCAGGACGAGTGGGTGGTCGGGTGCGCGGACCCCGAGGCCGTGGCCTCGGCGCTGCGTGCCGGGGGTAGCGGGGCCTGAAGGGCGGCTTTCAGGGGCCTACAGCGAAAACGCTCATCGAGGCCGCAGACCGCTACGCCCGCCAAGTTCGCCTGGCCCTCGCTATCGTTGTGCTCGATATGGCTGTCTATGAGTACCTCTGTCGGGCCTGCGGCTCGCACTTCGAGGTCCGCCGGCCCATGTCGGAGGCCGCCTCGCCCGTCGCATGCCCAGCCGGGCACGCTGACACCACCCGGCTGCTGTCGACCTTCGCATCGCTTGGTGCACCAAGCTCCCGGCTAGCGGCATCGACCTCGGCCCCGGCTTTTGGTGGCTGTGGCCCGGGTTGCGCCTGCGCACCGGGGCCCTGACCGGGTCTTTAGCCCGCCGGTGCCGGCTCCGGAGGTGCTGGCTCCGGAGGTGCTGGGCCAGGCGGGCGCTCAGCCGTCCTGGAGCAACCCGATGGGGTTGCCGTCGGGGTCGGCCACCGTTGCCACCCGCCGCCCTCCGCCCACCTCGCGCAGCTGGTCCTGGATGCTGGCGCCGGCCGCGGTCAGCTCGGCGAGCTTCGCAGCGATGTCTGCCACGTGCCAGTAGGCAACGGCCGCGGCGGGAGCTTGCGGGCCGCCACGGGGCACGAGCCCGATGTGCTGGCCGGCCGCGTCGAAGCCCACGTAGTAGGGCGAGTCGACCTGGGGGGCAGTTCCCAACAGGGCGGAAAAGATGCCTTTGGCCTTGCCCAGGTCGGAGACGGGGTAGAGCAGCGTCTTGGCTCCGTCAGTGGGCGTTGCGGTCATTGTCCCTCCTTCGGTCGAGCACCTTTGCGTGCCCCGTGGCGTTCTTGCTCGTCCGGCCACCGAGGTGCGACAGCGGAGCCGCGGCTGGCCTCAGCGCCGGTGGTGGTGCCCAGCCTAGGGCCAGAGCACTTGGGCGAGCGCTCGAGCCCCCGGCAGGATGTCGCCCTCAGCGGAGAGGACCTGCACCGCGACCTGGTCCGCTCCAGCGCTGAGGTGGGCGCGCAGGCGAGCAGCGACCTGCTCTGGCGTCCCGTGGGCCACCAGGGCGTCGACCAGCCGGTCGCTGCCGGGGAGGGTTACGTCTTCGGTACCGAAACCGCTCCGGCGCAGGTTGGCCACGTAGTTCGACAACCTCAGGTAGGGGGCAACGCGTTCCCGGCCGAGCCGGCGCGCCCGGTCTGAGTCGGCGTCGACGACCACCTTCTGCTCGGTCACCAGGAGGGCAGCGGGGCCCAGCCGGGCGCGAGCGGTGCGGGTGTGCTCGGGAGTGACCAGGTAGGGGAGCGCGCCGGCACTACGGGCCCGGGCGAGGTCCAGCACTCGGGGCCCGAGCGCAGCCAGGGCCCGGCGCTGGACCGGCACGCCGGCTTGGTCCAGTTCGTCCAGGTAGGCAACGAGCGCTTCGTAGGGCTTGCGGTAGGCCTTGTTGTTCTCCCGGTGCCCCGCTCCTATCCCGAGGAGGAAGCGCCCCGGGTACTTTTCCTCCAGGCGGTGGAACGATGCGGCGACCGAGGTGGCCGCCGCCGTCCAAATGTTCACAATGCTGGTGCCGACGACGAGCCCCTCCGTCGCAGCGAGGATGGGGCCGACCATCTCGAGCGAGGCGGGTGGGGAAGCACCGAGCCATAACGCCGAGTAGCCAAGCTGCTCCAGCTCACCTGCCAGCCGCTGGCCGACGTCAGCGTGGCGTGCCCAGATCCCCGTGCTCCCCAGCTTCTCCATGACCTTTGCGAACTGCCGGCATGGCCTCGCTATTCCCCCGGCCGCTGCCGGCTCGGGTGCCCCTCGGCACAGGAGGGCGCGGTTTGCTCCAGGGCGCCGGGCACCGTTGTCAGGTCAGGCCCAAGAGCTCGGCCCCGTAGCTCGACAGCCGACGGTCAGCGCTGACGAGGACCAGGGCCTCGCTGCGGGCTTGGGCCACGATCATGCGGTCGAACGGGTCAGCGTGGTACGGCGGCAGCGCGGCCACCGCGACCGCGTGGGCAGCGGTGAACGGCGGGGCCTCGAAGCCGTTGGCCGCCGGGGCGTCGAGCAGGGCGCCAGGCAGCTCGAGGTAGCTGAGTTGGCTGAGTTAGCCAGCCAGTTCGGCGGGCGACCAAGGAAGCCAGGCCAACATGTGGCCGGCGGGTTTGCCCTGGTTGGTCAGACGACGCTGAAGCCCTCGGGAAGGCGGCGACGGCCGCACAGGGCCAGCAGCACCTGCGCCGCCTCGGGGCTGGCAGCAGCGACCTCGCCGGCCAGCACCACCGACTCGGAGATAGCTGGGCCGAGGGCCGGAGGGAGGGGCAGGCCGAGCGCCTGGGCCAGGTCCAAGCTGTGCACCACCAGCTCGAAAGTCCGGGTGGGCAGGTAGCCGGCCAAGGTCATGGGCCCGGCCGGGCAGGCCACGGGCGTCGTGTCGTCACTGGCGTCGACCAGGGCGATGGCCCTGGCGGCGAGGGAGCGGACGGCACCGGCGACGTCCTGGCCCAGGGCCGCGCCGGCCTCCCGGCCTCGCTCAGCGATCGAGGCGTCCCGTTGGCGGCGGGCCTCGCTGCCGGGGGGAGAGCTCCCGGCCCGCAGGTAGTAGGCGGCCGGGCCCTCGACCAGGGGCCCGTCGGCTTGCTGGCCGCAGTACGCCTCGATGGTGGACAAGGCCCGGCTGGTGTGCCCGATGAGGCCACGCACGTCCCATTCCCCCAGGGCGGGCTGGTCGAGGCGGCCGGCCGGCACCGCCCCCACCAGCTGGACGAAGCCCTCGACGGCGGCGTGGAACGAGGCCCGCCGACCAGTGCCGCCTGCCTCGTGGCCGGTGCCCGGGTGGCCGAGGGCGCTCACCCGCCACCGCCTGGCCTGGGCCGGGGCGCCCGTACCGGCATGCGCTTCATTGCTCACCCACCGGGGCCGGCGCGGGGGCTAGGGACCGGGCAAAGTCGCTTATGAGCCGGGCTACCTGTTCGGGCTGCTCGCGCTGGAGGGAGTGGCCGCCTTCGAGGACCACGAAACGCCCGGGTGCCAGGAGGCTCTGCAGGAGTTCGCGGTCGGGGCCGCGCAGGGCCGTGCCCTCGCCGGTGGCCGCAGCCACGAACACCGGCACCGGGGCCGAGCGCACCAGCTCGCCCAGGTCCCAGCGGAGCGCGCCCCGCAGCGCCTGGGCGACGGCCGCCGCGTCCATGGCTTGTACCGAAGCCACGACGCTGTCGACGTCGGGGCCGGACCAGCTCGGGTGGACGGCCTGCACCAACTGGCGGTAGCCCTCAGGGTCTCTGGCTGCCGCGGCGGCCTCCGTCTCGATGCTGTTGGCTAGGGCGACGGTGCTCACGCCGCCCGGCCCGGGGGGCTCCAATAGGAACAGCCCCTGGGCCAGGGCCGGCTGACGGGAGGCGCACGCCAGGGCAACGATCGCGCCGAGGCTGTGGCCGACCAGCACCCTCAGGCCGGCCGGCAAGGCCGTACCGGCAGCTTGGGCCAAGGTGGCCAGGTCGAGGGGGCCCGTTGGCCGGGGGCCGTCGCCGTGGCCGGCCAGGTCGAGCGCGGTCACGTCCCATCCCCGCGCTGCCAGTTCCGGGCCGACCCGCCACCAGGTGCGAGACGAGGACTTGATGCCGTGGAGAAGGCCGATGGCCCCAGACGCCTGCCCCCGAGCCGGCCAGTACTGGGCCCCGGGAGCCGCGCCCCTCTGCCCGGCGCTGCCCGGGGTATAGGTCGTCACGCCGTCACCGTAGCCGGTCGCTCACCCCGTCGGCGGTAGCCCGTCGGCGGTAGCCCGTCGGTGGTAGTGGCGCCAGGCGGAGCTGATGGTCATAGCCGTGTAGAGGGCAGCCACTGCCGGGAGGCTGGGCCCGGCCACGACCGGTGCCCGATAGTGGCGAGCCATCGGGGCAAAGGTCGCGGCCATGGCCGCCCAGGCGGCGAACCCGGCGGCCGAGGCCAGGGGCCGCCTTGAAGCCAGGCCGCCCAGCGCCAGCAGGGGCGGGGACACGTAGGCGACCCCCATGGACGCGGCCGTAGCCACCAGCAGGGCCGGGTTGTGCCGCAGTTGCGTGTAGGCGTTGCGGGCCACCATTTCCCATACCCCCTGGAGCCCCCGGTAGCGCCGGAGGCTCAAGACGGCCGGTGCCTGTCCCGGAGGTCGGCCGGCACCAGCCAGGCCGAGCCAGATGTTGGCCCTGCTACGCTTGAGCGCCTTGGCCAGGGCGATGTCGTCGATGGTGTTGCCGGCTATGGCCTCGATGCCGCCCGCTCGGCTCAGCGCCTCGGCCTCCACCAGCAAGCAGCCCCCAGCCGCGGCCGCCGTGCGCCGGGTGGGGTCGTTCACCCAGTGGAACGGGTAGAGCTGGGCGAAGAAGTACACGAAGGCGGCCAGCAGGAGCCTCTCGCAGGCGGTCGGTGCCGTGGCCGGGTCGTACAAGTTGGCCATCAGCGAGACGGCCGACCGCCCACTGGCCCGGGCTGACCCGACGAGCTGGCGGAACGACCCCGGTGGGTGGGCGATGTCCGCATCGGTGAACAACAACCACTGGGGGCCGAAGTACCGGCGGAGGTGCTCCACGCCCTGGGCCATGGCCCATGGCTTGCCGGCCCAGCCCGCCGGCCGCGCCCTGCCCTCGACGACGCTCAGGGAAAGGTCACGGCCTGGGCGCGCCCGCCGGGCGACCTGGCGGGCCACGTCGGCTGTGCCGTCCGTGCTGCTGTCGTCGACCACGACCACATGTGCCCGCCCTGGGTATTCCTGCGACAACAACCGGGGGAGGGTGGCGGGCAGCAGGCCGGCTTCGTTCCGGGCCGGGACCACGACGCCCAGCGACGGCCAGGGGGCCGGCTCCTCGCCCTCTGGCCCCCGCGGGCTACCGGCGGGGGGAGGCAGCCCGACGGCCGTTGACCAGTAGCGCCCACGCCAGGACAAAAGCCCAGCCCAGGCCGCCGCCGCGAGCAAGGCCAGCGCGTCAGCGGCCACCCAGGGCTTCCGGTTGGCGGCATATCGTGCGCCTCGGCGGCCCCCGGCCGTGGCCCGTCGGTCCCCCAGTGGCGCGAGGGCTCGGCGGCCCAGTAGCCGGGGAGCGGACATGCCGGCCAGCGTAGGGGCTCCCGGCTGGGCCCTCGAGCCGTGCCCGCGGCGGCCCCTGCGGCCCTGGTGGCCCTGCCGGCGCCGGTCGCCGGCTGAGGAAGCTACGGGTATGCTTTCGGGGTGCCGGTCAGCCGGTGCCACGTCGGAGTGGCGGAATAGGTATACGCGCTAGCTTGAGGTGCTAGTGGGCGCAAGCCCGTGGGGGTTCAAGTCCCCCCTCCGACACCCCCTCTGAGCACCCCAAAGGCCCGGCGTGCGCGCCGGGCCTCCTCGGGCCCAGGGGGTGCTCGTCATCACTTTGCCCTCGCGGTTCGCCACTGACGGCGCGATGGGGTCGGACGACTTCGGCCCTGCAGGGGACGGGCGCCTCGCTGGGTTTGGTACCGGCGGTTGCCTGCGGGACAGCCCCCTAACAGCTGACGACGATCAAGCCAGGGTCGTATGCGATCAAACCACCTGTGCCGAGGACTACAGGCCGAGGACGCTTCTCGCCCACGCAACCTCCTCCTCGGTAGCCGGCCCAAGCTCAGCCCGGGTATCGGCGAGGACGTCCGCGAGGCGTTCCTTCTTGGCTCGCTCGGCCATGGCGGTGGCCACCCAGGCACTCACCGAAGGGGCACGGCCCACCGCCACGTCTTCTTCTGCCTTACGTGCAAGGCTTTCGTCCACGGTGACAGTGGTCCTCCTCTGCATTTTCAGCACACTGCTAATGCGAAGAGCATGCGGAGTGCTCGTCTGGCTAGCGCGCCAGGCCATGAGCGTGCCGAAGCAGGTTCGCTCGTCTCTGACGACTTGTAAACTGGCCTGGGAGATCCTCCTGGCCAGGCCGGCCCGGTGGGCGTGGGCTGGGTAGGCCGGCCCCAGCAGGTGCTACACCAGGATCCCAGCCAACTATAGCCGTTGGGCCCGCCTCCGGCTTGCTTCCTCGCCGCTGCTGGTACTGGCCAGAGCGAGGATCCTGGGCCCCGAGGTGCGGCTTACCTTGGCCGCAACGCCTGGGGTGGTGCCATCCACCAGCAGGCCGCAGCCCTCGGCCTACGATGCTGGCCAGCATGACTGGGAGACCGACGGAGGCCGGGCTGGGCCGAGCTGAGGGTGCAAGCCAGCCGCCCCCGGGGGCCGTTGCGGCCGCCGGCTGCCAGGGCATCGATGGCCTTATAGCCCAGGGCCCTTTCGCCACGGTGCTGGCCGACCCGCCATGGCGCTTTGCCAACCGGACGGGCAAGGTCGCGCCGGAGCACCGGCGCCTGGCCCGTTACCGGACCCTTTCGGCCAAGGAGATCGCGGCGCTGCCGGTGGCCGACTTGGTGGCCGGCTCGGCCCACTGCTACCTGTGGGTGCCCAACGCCCTGCTGGCCGAGGGCCTGATGGTGCTCGAGAACTGGGGCTTCACCTACAAGACGAACCTGGTGTGGCACAAGGTCCGTAAGGACGGGGGCTCCGACGGCCGGGGAGTCGGCTTCTATTTCCGCAACGTGACCGAGCTCGTCCTCTTCGGGGCCCGGGGCGGGCTGCGCACCCTGGGGCCAGGCCGCTCGATGGTGAACCTCTTCGCTGCCCGCAAGCGCGAGCACTCCCGCAAGCCCGACCAGCTGTACGAGGTCATCGAGGCGTGCTCCCCCGGGCCGTTCGTGGAGCTCTTTGCCCGCTACCCGCGCCCGGGCTGGGCTGCCTGGGGTGAGGAGGCAGCCGACGGCGTGGTGCCCCAGGGCCGCCAGTACCCCGGGTACCGCTAGGGCTAGGGCTGCAGCGGTCTACAGGTCCGGTGCTGCCACCGGCCCGCGCAGCGGGCGGCCGGCGGCATCGAGGTAGCAGGTCCCGTCGGTGCCCAGGCGCCGGTACATCACGGCCAGGGCCTCGGGGTTGTCGTCCACGAGCACGAACCTCCTCCCGAGCTGGCGGGCCACCGCGCCGGTGGTGCCGCTGCCGGCGAAGAAGTCGAGCACCCAGGCGCCTGGCTGCGAGGAGGCCTGGACCACCCGGCGCACGACGCCCTCGGGCTTTTGGTTCGGGTACCCCGTCTTCTCCTTGCCGTTGGTGGGGACGATGGTGTGCCACCACACGTCGGTTGGGGCCTTGCCTCGGGCCGCCTTTTCGGCCGTGACCAGGCCGGGGGCCATGTAGGGGGCCCGGTCCACGGCGTCCTGGTCGAAGTAGTGGCGTTTGGGGCCCCGGACGTAGACGAGGATCGTGTCGTGCTTGGCCGGCCAGCGGCCCTTGGGCCGGCCCCCGTAGTCGTAGGCCCAGATCACCTCGTTCAAGAAGCACTCCCGGCCGAAGATGTCGTCCAGCATCACCTTGCAGTAGTGGGCCTCCCGGTAGTCGATGTGGAAGTACAAGGTGCCGTCCTCGCTGAGCAGCCGGCGGGCATGCTCGAGGCGGGGGCGGAGGAAGCCAAGGTAGTCGTCGAAGGCGTCCAGGTAGGACTTCCTCCCGGTTTCCACCGTGGCGTAGCTACGGCCGCCGAAGCCCCGCCGGTCCCCCTGGTCGGAGCGCCGGGTGCGCAGGGTGCGGCGCTGCTGGGCCCGGCCGGTGTTGAACGGCGGGTCGATGTAGATGAGCTGGAACGACCCGTCGGGCAGCTTGGGCAGCACGTCCAGGTTGTCGCCCAGCACCACGTAGCCACACCCGGGCCCGTTGAGGTCGATCATCGGCAGGCCTCCATGGTTGTTCCCCCGGCACCATAGCCCGCTTGGGTCAGGGCTCCCTGGCCGTGCTGGCCCCGGTGCCGGTGGAGGCGCAGGCAACGAAGCGCTCTGCCAGCTCGGGGGTAGCACTGAGGTGCTGGTGGAGGTAGCTGGCGAACAGGTGGGCACCCGCGAAGCCAGCCGTGGTGGCACCAAAACGGCTGTCCAGGGCCAGGGCCTCTCCCGCCGGTACCGTCTCGGAGCGGTGGAACTCGTGGCCCCGCAAGGCCGTGCCCCGCGGCCCGAAGAAGCTGGCTCGTTGCAAGGTGGCCTGGCGGTAGCCGATGGCCAGGCGCTCGGTCATCCGGGCCTGCACCCCCGGGAGGGCACCCGACATCGGGGTGCCGTCGAGGGACTCGCACAGCAGCAACAAGCCGCCGCACTCGGCCCAGGTGGCCATGCCCGCCTGCACCCGCTGGGCCAGCTGGGCGAGCAGCTGCCGGTTGGCGCTGATCTCGGTGGCAAAGACCTCAGGGAACCCACCTCCGGCGTACAGGCCGCGGCAGGCCTCAGGCAGGGACTTGTCGCACAGGGGGTCGAAGGGCACCAGCTCGGCCCCCGCCTGTTCGAGGAGGGCGAGGTTCTCCGGGTAGAGGAAATCGAAGGCGCGGCCCGAGCAGAGGGCCACCCTGGCCCGCCCGGCGGGGCGTGCCCTCGGGGCTTCGTCCACCCAGGAGCTCGGGGAAGTGGTGGCCAGCTTGACGATCGCCTCGAGGTCCAGGCCGCTGGCCACGACGTCGGCCAGCTGGCCCAGCGAGCGGCGCACGAGCTCGGGGGCCTCGACCACCGGCACCAGGCCCAGGTGGCGTTCCCGCCAAGCCAGGCGGTCGTCTCTGGCCAGGTGGCCCAGCACCGGGATGCCAAGGGGGGCCAGGGCCTCCTCCAGCAGCGAGGCGTGGCCCGGGCTGCCGGTCCGGTTGAGGACCACTCCGCCCAGGCGCAGGCTGGGGTCGAAGGTGGCGAAGCCGTGCACCAGGGCCGCGACCGACCCGCTCATGGCTTCGGCGTCGACGACCAGGACGACCGGGGCGCCCAGCAGCTTTGCTACCTCGGCGGTGGAACCGGCGGCCGGGGCGCCGGGGACGGTCGCATTGCCGTCGAAGAGGCCCATGACCCCCTCGACCACCAAGATGTCTGCCCCCGAGGCGGCCTCGGCCGCCAGGGAGGCCAACAGCGCCGGGCCGTGGAGGTAGAGGTCCAGGTTGTGCGAGGGCCGGCCGGTGGCAGCCCGGTGGTAGCCGGGGTCTATGAAGTCGGGGCCGACCTTGGCCGCGGCCACCCGCAGGCCGCGACGCGCCAGGGCGGCCATGACGCCGGTGGCCACGGTGGTCTTGCCCACGCCCGAGTGGGTGCCAGCGACCACGACGCTAGGGGCGAGCACCGGCATACGACCTGCCATCGTGGCACGGCAAGATTGGGCTGTGCGCGTACTGTCCCTCCTGCCCTCGGGGACCGAGATCGCCTGCCTGCTCGGCCTGGAAAGTTCCCTGGTGGGCGTGACCCACGAGTGCGACTGGCCCCCGAGCGTCCGGTCCAAGCGGCAGGTCACCCGTTCGCTGCTGCCTGAGGGGGCCACGCCCGCCGAGGTGGACCAGCTGGTGAGCGCGGCCGCCTCCGGGGGCAGCCCCACCTACTGGCTCGACCGGCAGGCCATCGCCGAGCTCAACCCCGACGTGGTGCTCACCCAGGACCTCTGCGCGGTCTGCGCTGTGCCCCGCGGCCACTTGGACGCGGCGCTGGGTAGCCTCGGCCTGCAGGCCGAGGTCGTGTCGCTCGACCCCTCTGGCCTCGACGACGTGCTGGCCAACATCCAGGCCGTGGGCCGGGCAACAGGGACTGAGGCGTTGGCCAAGGAGCTGACCGCAGCCCTGGCAGAGAGGCTCGAGGCGGTGGGACGCCGCGTCGCCGGACGGCCCCGGCCGAGCGTGGTAGCCCTCGAATGGGGGGCCCCACCTTATGGGGCGGGCCACTGGGTGCCCGAGATGGTCGAGCGGGCCGGTGGGCGGCCCTTGTTCAGTGAACCGGGTGCCTACTCCCAGCGCCTGACATGGGAGCAGGTCGGCGCAGCGGGGGCGGAGGTGGTGGTGTTCATGCCCTGCGGCTACGGCTTGGAGGCCGCTCGCACGGAGGGCATGGGACTGCTGGGCCGAGCTGAGCTGGCCGGGGCAGCCAGGGTCTACGCAGCCGACGCCGGGGGCTATTTCTCCCGCCCTGGCCCCCGCCTGGTGGACGGCGTCGAGGCTCTGGCGGAGGCCTTGCACGGTGGGGGCGAGGCGCCGGGCATCCTGGCCCGGTTGCGTTGACGGCGCCCGGCCTGGCGCCCCCCACCTCGCTGGCCGCTGCCAGCCCAGGCGGGCGACGCTGGGAGGACAAGAGGGGAGCGAGCGGGTGAGGCCCAGCGGGGCAGCCAACGACAGTACCCGGCTCGAAGATGCCCTGGCCAGGGTGGCAGACGCGCTCCCGTACCTGCGGGCCGTTGTCGGGGAGCCACCCGGCCTGCTACGGGACGGCGAGGAACTGGCCGATGGCCGCTGGTTATGCTGCGACCGGCTCTTGGGCGACCATGACTGGCTGCGCTCGGTGGTGAGGGGCGCCGGGCGGCGCTTGTCTGCCCCGGACGACGCTGTGGCCTCTTCGATCTTCGTGCAGGGCTACTCCTACCGGGCCCTGGCCACCGCCATCTCGTGTTACTTGCTGGGCGGCGCCCTGCCCAGCTCGCGCCCGGAGGTCATGGCCGTAGCGTTCTCCAAAGGGCGGCCGGTGTCCGTCGCTTACCGCCAAGCTCGCCTCCTGGTTATCGACGGCGCCTGCCGGCCCGCTGCGCCAACCGCACAAGCCGAGAAGGCCTCGGATGATCGGGCCGGGCCCTCTGGCAAGGCGAGGCCCCCGGGCAGGACGGGCCCGCTCGCCGGGGCGGACGGGCTGAGCTGGGCAGGAGCACTGGAGATGCTCTTGGAGGACGCCGTCGAGGCTCACATGCGCCCCTTGGTGACGGCCGTGCGCTCGTGCTTCAAGGTGGGCAGGCGCCTTTTGTGGGGCAACGTCGCCGCGTCGGGCGCGGTGGCCTTCCGTACCGTCGAAGGCTTGTTGGGCCCGGCGGTGAAGCCTCTGGGCGAAGCCTTCTTTGCGTTGGCCCCGCCCGAGCTCAAGGGCCTCGGCAGTTTTGCCACCGTCGAACATGGCGGGCGCAGCGCCTGGTACTGGGAAAGGCGCAACTGCTGCCTGTACGACCGCTTGCCGGGCGGGGTGCGCTGTGCTGACTGCAGCAAGCGCTCCGCCGAAGAGCGCCGGGCCTCGTACCTGGCTGTCTTGGAGGAAGAAGTGGGCGCGGAGGGCGGGCAGTGACCGGGCGGTTGGCCTAGGCCGGTGCGCCGACCGGCTGCAGGGGCGCCAACCGCGGTAACTTTGGTGACCATGAAAGCTGTACTTCGGCGGTGGCGGCGCTGCCCCAGGCCCATGGCGGGCATATTGCTGGCTGGGGCCTTGGGGCTGGGAGTACCCGTTGCTGGCCTCGGGGGCACGGCCTACGCCAGCGGGGCCTCGGGAGGCTACGGGCCCAACGTGTGCAAGCTCCTGCCCGCAGCCACGGTGGCCCGGCTCATCGGCCAGCGCGTCCCCCGTTCGGCCGACAAGCACTGGTCGCTCCTGGTGGGCTTGTCTCCCGAGCGTTACGCCAAGGGCAACCAGTGCGACTACTCCACCCCGGCTGACCCCGGTTACCCGTCGGTGCTCGTGATGCTCATCGTGACGAACGCCTCTTCCAAGTACCAAGGCGCGCTGAAGGCGGAGTTCGAGACCCCTACTACGGTGGCCCACTTGGGCAACCGCTCCTTTTTCGACACCGCCAACGGCCTGTACGAGCTTTGGGGGAAGTACGAGATCGAGGTAACTGGCACCCCCTCGCAGAACGACCAGTCCATGAGCCAGAACGTGGCCATCGCCAAGGCGCTTATGAAGGCGCTGCGCTGAGGCCCCCCACCTGGGCCGGACGGGCGTGAGCGGCTCGGCGCGCCCCAGCGGGGCTGCCCAGCACCGTTGCCCTGCGTGCGTTCGCCCGCCCGTGGTGGGAACATGGCGGCATGGAGCTGCTGACCGTTAAGGTTGAAAACCCCGACGGCCTCAACTTGGTCCTGGGGCAGAGCCATTTCATAAAGACCGTGGAAGACCTCCACGAAGCCCTGGTCGGCTCGTCGCCCGCTACCCGCTTCGGCTTGGCGTTCTGCGAGTCGTCCGGGCCTCGCCTGGTACGCCGCTCAGGCAATGACGGTGCCCTGGTGGAACTGGCGACGAGGAACGCCCTGGCCATAGGGGCTGGCCACTCGTTCATAGTGTTCCTCCGGGACGCCTACCCCCTCAACGTGCTGAACGCCATGAAGCAGGTGCCGGAGGTCTGCAACATCTACTGTGCCACCGCCAACCCGGTGACGGTCGTGGTCGCGGCCAGCGACGAGGGCCGGGGGATCCTGGGGGTCATCGACGGCGGGGCCCCGCTCGGCGTGGAGGACGAGGCCAGTGCAGCCGAGAGGAAGCAGCTGTTGCGGGCCATAGGCTACAAGCTTTGAGCTTCGGTGCCTGCTTGGTGCTGGGCCCGTTAGCTGGGCTGGCCCCCTCGGGCGCTCAGCTCATGTCGCCGGCTGGGGCCCGGTCCCCCGGGAGATGAGCACGCACACGGCCGCCACCAGCAGGCCGAGCGGCAACGCGTGGAGCTGGTAGGGCACCCGGCCGTGGCGACGGGCGGGGTGGCAAGTGCCCGCGACCGGCCCCGAGACGGCAACCCCAACACCATTGGCAGCGCGATCGCCACGAAGCTGAGCAGCGTCGCCGTGTTGGCACCGAAGTGCGGGCCGAGCAGGATGCCAAAGCCGGCGCCCCAGCACCCAAACCAGCGGCCCCCGGTCCCCGGGCAGCGGCAGCGGCCCGGCGCTGGCCGGCTTGCGTTGACCGGCCGCCTGGGCTGGGCTACCGTACAGCCAGCGCGCCCAGCGCGGCTAGGGGCCAAGTGGAGCACATTTGCCTTGGCGTTACCCACCAGCGCGCGGCGTGCCCGGGGACTGCACGTTCCCGCCAGACCACAAGGGAGAACCAATGATCGATCTGCCGGCAAAGAAGCGGGGGCCCCAGTTGGCGCGGGCCCTGACCGGTATTGTTGCCGCGGCTCTGGTCACGCCGATGGCGCTCGCCGGCCCTGCCGCCGCCTCGGCTCGGCCCAAGCCGCCCAATGTCACTGTGATCATGGGGACCACGGACCGGATCGTGTCTGCTGACCCGGCTGGCTCCTACGACCTGCCCTCGTGGACGATCGTCTGGAACGTCTACCAGACCCTCGTCAAGTACCCACCTGGGAGCACGAAGATAGTGCCGGACGCAGCAACCTGCCACTGGCAGGGCAGCGGCGCCACCGTCTATGTCTGCACCCTGCTGCCACACCAGTTCTTCTCCAACGGCGACCCCGTCACCGGCCAGGACGTCGTCTACTCGTTCGAGCGGGTGCTGAAGATCAACAGCCCTAACGGCGCCGCCGTCCTGCTCGCCCCGATGAAGAGCGTGAAGGCTTCTGGCAACACCGTCACCTTCACCTTGAAGTACAACGACGCCACCTGGCCCGACGTGCTCACGACCGGGGTCGGGGGCATCGTCGACGCCAAGGTGTTCCCCTTCGACAAGTTGCAGCCCGATGCCCAGATAATCGGCTCTGGGCCTTACGAGCTGCACTCCTACACGCCCAACCAGTTGGCCGTGTTCACCCCCAACCCGTACTACGGGGGCAACGACGTCCTCAAGAACAAAGAGTTCATCATCCGCTACGAGGAGAGCGCGACCACCCTCGTCTCTGACGTCCAGAGCGGGGCCGTGGACATCGCCTACCGGGAGCTGACCCCGACCCAGCTGACCGCCCTCAAGCGCTCCAAGGGCGTGACCGTGGTCAAGGGCCAAGGGATCGAGATCCGCTACCTGGTGTTCAACTTGAAGGTGATGCCAGGCTCCAACCCGGCCCAGAAGCTGGCCATCCGCCAAGCCGTGGCCTATGTGCTGAACCGCCAGGACATCGCCACCAACATCTACCACGGCATCGTGTCGCCCCTCTACAGCATCATCCCCAATGCCCTGCCCGGGCACATCGATTCCTTCCGGCTGGTGTACGGGTCAGCGCCCAACGTAGCCAAAGCCAAGAAGGTGCTGGAGGCCGCCGGGGTGCAGGTCCCGGTCAAGTTCACCCTGTGGTACAACACCAACCACTACCAGGACGCCGACCTGGCCACTGAGCTCCAGCGCCAGCTCAACGCTTCCGGCTTGTTCAACGTGTCGCTGTCTTCGGCCGAGTGGACGACCTACGACAAGTCGGCCACCACGGACCAGTACCCCGTGTACTTGTTCGGCTGGTTCCCCGACTACCCGGACGCGGACGACTACACCAGCCCGTTTTATTCCTGCCCACCGTTCATGGTCGACCACTACTGCAACGCCACAGTGGTGAAAGACATAGCCAAGGAGGAAGGCTCCACGGTGCCGGCAGTGCGCGACGCCGCGTTCAGGCAGCTGCAGCTCCAGACGGCCAAGGACGCGCCGCTGGTCCCGATCTGGCAAGGCGGCCAGGTGGCTGCCAGCCACGGCCCGGTCACGGGCTTGAAGCAGACGCTTGACCCCTCGTACATCTTCCGGTTCTGGTTGATAGGCAAGTCTTAGGGGCAAGACGCTCCGGCCGGTGGGAGGCGGCCACCGGCCGGCGGCGGGCCAGCTGGTGTTAGCTTTCTAGGAGGCCAGGGCCATGGCATCGACCTCGGGGTCGCTCCGGCGTTACCTCTTGACGCGCCTCGCGCTGGTCGTCCCGATGGTCTTCATCCTGCTCACGATGGTGTTCGTGCTGCTGCGGGTGGCACCTGGGAACCCGATAGTGGCCGCCCTGGGCGGCCACCTCTCACCCTCGCAGCTGGCCGCCCGAGAACGGGCGGCTGGTTATGACAAGCCGCTGGTCGTCCAGTACGGCGAGTACCTGCGCCAGGTGTTCACCGGCCATTTCGGCACGACCCTCACCGACCAGCGGCCGGTGACCCAAGTCATAGCCCAGAACGGCGCCGCCACCCTCGAGCTCACGGTGGCGGCCATGCTGGTGGCGTTGGCCGTGGGGATCCCTTTGGGGATGCTGGCTGGGCGCCTGCGTGACACCTGGGTGGATGCCGGGGCGCGGGGCTTCGGCATCGTCATCTATGCCGCGCCAGTGTTCTTCCTCGGCCTGCTGGCGCAGTTGGTGTTCGGCACCTACCTCGGCTGGTTGCCGACGTCGAGCCAGGCCAGCGTGCTCGTCCAGGCCACCCTCCAGCCCCATACCAACATCTTGTTGCTGGACGCCATGATCGACGGCCAATGGGGGGACATCCCCAACCTCCTGGCCCACCTGGTCATGCCGGCAGTCACCTTGGGCCTGGTCATTTCCGGTGTAGTTGTGCGGCTGGTACGGGTGAACGTCATCCAGGCCATGAAGGGCGACTACATAGAAGCGGCCCGAGCGAGAGGGTTGCGGGAGCGGGACGTGGTCGTCCGCCACGCCTTCAAGAACGCTCTGGTGCCCATCGTCACGGTGACCGGGCTCCAAGCCGCGCTCTTGCTCTCCGGGGCCGTGCTGACCGAGGAGACCTTCAACTGGCCGGGCATAGGCAACGAGCTCATCTACTACCTGGAGAACCGGGACTACATCGCAGTACAGGGCATCATCACGGTGTTCGCCTTGGCGGTGGTGGCCATCAGCCTGCTCATCGATTTCATCAACGCCTGGGTGGACCCAAGGGTCAGGTACTGATGACGACCGGTGCCGTGGTGCAAGAGCAACGGGACGAGCCTGGGTTGGCCGCCGGCCCTCGTGCCCTCGGGCCCGGCCGGGCCCGGGGCGTACGCCACCTGGTGGCGCCGCTGCTTTCCGCCCGCGGGCTGCCACGGTGGCTCCTGTGGACGGGGCTGGCGCTCACCTCCCTGTTCGTCGTCCTGGCGGTGTTCGCCCCGCTGGTGTCTCCCTACGGCTTCAACCAGTACATGGCCCACGGTGCCCGGTTCCCTCAGCAGGCCGGGCCTTCGGCGGCGCACTGGTTCGGCACGACGGTCCAGTCCGAAGACGTGCTTTCCCGGGTGATATACGGGGCGCGCACGTCGATCGAAGTAGTCGTGCTGGCGGTTTGCTTCTCCCTGGTCATTGGGGTGCCCCTCGGCCTGGTCTCCGGCTACTTCGGAGGCTGGGTGGACCGGGGCTTGGTGCTGGTGAACGACTCGGTCTTCGCCTTTCCCTACTTGTTGCTGGCCATCGTGATCGCCTTTTTGCTCCAAGGCTCGGTCGGTGGCGGGGTGGTGACGGCGGCCATCGCGATCACGGTGGTGTACGTCCCCCAGTACTTCAGGGTCGTCCGCAGCACCGTGCTTTCCGTGCGCGAGGAGCCCTATGTCGAAGCGGCCCGCGCCCTTGGGGCGCGGCCGCGCACGGTCATCCGGCGATACGTGTTCGCCAACGTGGTCCAGTCGGTGCCCGTGGTCGCCTCCCTCAATGCCGCCGACGCCATTTTGACCCTGGCCGGGCTGTCCTTCCTGGGCATCGGCATGGACCCGTCGGCCGCGGCGGAGTGGGGCTATGACGTCTCCCGGGGCATTGCCGATGCTCAGGCCGGGTACTGGTGGACGGGGCTGTTCCCCGGGCTGGCCATCATTTTGCTGGTGACCGGGTTGACCCTGGTGGGGGAGGGGCTGAACGACTCCCTGAACCCCGTGCTGCGCCGGCCGGCCCACCGCCGCCCGCTGCTCCCTGCCCCCGAGGTCCCCGGTGCAGGGGCAGGCAGCCTGGCCCACGAAGGCTTGACATCCGCCGGCCCGGGGTTGTCGCTCCCGGACGCGGGGTTGGCGCTCCAGGGCGGGGCGGGCGCCGTGGGCTTGGAGCAGGCAGGGCCCGGCCAGGTGGATGGGCGTGGCGCGGCCAGCCCGGTCATAGCCGTGTCCGGGTTGCGGGCTTGGTACGGCACCGAGCGGGGGCCGGTGCGGGCGGTGGACGGCGTGAGCTTCCAAGTGGCCGAGGGGGAAACGCTCGGGCTGGTCGGGGAGTCGGGTTGCGGCAAGTCCACCCTGGGGCGGGCGCTGCTCGGGCTGCTGCCGGAGGGGACCAGCTGTGACGGGGAGATCCGCTTCGGGGGACGGGACCTGCTAGCGGCTTCGGCGGCCGAGATGCGGGCCATGCGGGGGCCGGCTCTCGGGCTCATTTTCCAGGAGCCGATGACGAGGCTCGACCCGCTCATGCGGGTGTCGGAGCACTTCGCGGAGGCGCTGAAGGCCCATGAGCCTGATATATCGGAACAAGAGGTGCGGGAACGCTCGCTGGAGGCGTTGGGCTCGGTCGGGATCCCGCCCACCCGGTTCACCAACTACCCCCATGAGTTCTCCGGGGGTATGCGCCAGCGGGTCATGATAGCCCTTGCCCTCGTCCTGCGCCCGCGCTTCATAGTCGCCGACGAGCCCACGACCGCCCTCGACGTCCTGGTGGAAGCCCAGATCCTGGAGCTGCTCTCGCAGCTGAGGGCCCGCACGGGTGCCGGGCTCCTGCTCATAACCCACAACCTTGGGATCGTGGCCGAGTCCTGTGACCGGGTGGCGGTCATGTACGGCGGCCGTATCGTGGAACAAGGACCGGTGCGCGACGTGTTCGCGCACCCGCAGCACCCTTACACCGAGGCGCTGCTGGGCTCGACCATTTCCCTGTCCACCCGTACTTTGCGTTCCATCCCCGGCGCGCCGCCGGACTTGCACCAACCGCCACCGGGTTGCCGCTTCCACCCCCGCTGCCCGTTGGCGATGGAGGTGTGCCGGGCCCTGTCCCCGCCCCTGGTCAGTCGGCAGGGCCACTCGGTGGAGTGCTGGGCCCGCACCCCCCCAGGCACGGTCCCCCCGGGCCAGGACGCCCGGCTGCTCATCGAAAGTGGCTCGGTTGCTGACGAAGCCTGATGGGCACAAGCCCGCGCCGTCGCCGGGCAGTGCCCGGGGGCCAATGCTCCTCGAGGTCCGCGACCTGCAGGTGCACTTCGGCCTACGGGGCGGGTTCCTCCAGAGGGTGCTCGGCCGTGACGTGGGGGCGGTGAAAGCGGTCGACGGTGTGAGCTTCTCGCTGGGCCGTGGTGAGGTGCTGGGCATAGTGGGGGAGTCGGGCAGCGGGAAGACCACCCTGGCCAAGGCGGTGCTTGGCCTGTTGCGGCCGACAGCCGGTTCAGTGGTGCTGGAGGGCGAGGTCATCTCCAAGCTGCCCGAGCGGCGGGTGCGCCCGTTGCGCCGGCACATGCAGCCCGTTTTCCAGGATCCCCGTGCTTCTTTGAACCCGACCATGACCATCGAAGAGGCGGTAGGCCACCCCCTGCGGATCCATCGGCTGGGGTTGACCCCCGACGAACGCCGGGCCAAAGTTGCCGAGGCGCTGGAACGGGTCGGCCTGGTCCCGGTGGCTCGCTTCCTGCCTCGCTACCCGGGCGAGCTTTCCGGCGGCCAGCGCCAGCGGGCCGCCATCGCCCGGGCTATCATCCTGGGGCCGGCGCTGGTCGTGGCCGACGAGCCGGTGTCGATGCTGGACATGAGCGTGCGGGCGAAGATCCTCCAGCTGCTGGTCGACCTGAAGCGGGACCTAGGCTTGACATACATCTACGTGACCCACGACCTGGCCACGGCCCGGTTCTTTTGCGACCGGGTCGCCATCATGTACTTGGGCCGGGTAGTCGAGATCGGCACGGTGGACGAGCTTTATGCTCACCCCCGCCACCCTTATACTCGTTCGCTGCTCGAGGCCATACCAGAACCCGACCCCGAGCACCGCATCCCGCACCGCCTGCCTCGGGGCGAAGTCCCCGACGCGGCGGCACCGCCGCTTGGGTGCGCGTTCCACCCCCGCTGCCCCGAGGCGTTCGGGCCGTGCGGCTGGGAGAGCCGTGACTTGCGTTCCTTGCTGGAGGCCCGCTGGGCCGCCCTGGGCCCCGAAGAGTACCGGCGCGAGCGCGAGGTGCTTGGGGACCTGTCCGGGCTGTCGGTGCCCTCCTTGGACGTGGTGGTCCCCGCCGCCTCGGGCCGGGGCAGCCAGGCGGTGGCCGACCTCCTGGAGCAGCACCGGGCGGCGGGCCCGGACGAGCCGCTGTGGCGTGGGGTCGCCAGCACGCACGTGGTGCCTGCCGGTGTGCGCGTGCGTTTTCGCGCCCACGCCGAGCCTGTGCTGCAGGAGGTGGGAGCGGCCGGGACGAAGGTGGCCTGCCACCTCTACCACGAGCCCGTCTTAGGGGAGCCCGTCCCGGGGGAGCATGGCGGGGCATGAGGGCGGCACCTGGTTGGCTGGGCACCCGGTTGGCCAGGGCCGGTCGGCTGAGGCTGAGGAGGCGGTCGGCCAAGGGGCTAGTCGGCTGAGGGGGCGGTTGGCTGAGAGGGCGGTTGCCGGTTTGAGCCGCTAGCGGCCGGCCAACCCGTTGTTGCGCTCGTTCACCAGGTCGAAGAGGGGTTCGGCGTTGCCGAGCACAGCAGTGGCCTGGGCCAGCCGGGCGATGCGGAACGCCTCGAGCAACTTCTGGCTTGATATGTCCTCGGTACGGGCCTTTTTGAGCATGACCTGAGCACAGGCGTGGTTGGACGTCGCCAGGGCCACGGCCAGGTAGATGAGCGTGCGCGTCTCATTCGACAGGGCGCCGCCCTCAGGGGGCATGGCATAGCCCTTGGAACGAGCATGCTCGAAGATGAGCGTCGGGTCGGCACTGACCGACTTCTCGATAGCGGCGGGGACCTCGCCCAAAGTCTCGCGCATCTGGGCCAGGATGTGCTCGGCGCTGGGGGCCTGAGCCGTCTCTGCGCTGGGGGCCGGGGTTGGCATTGGGTGCCTCCTTGGTAGCTGGGATGTTCCCTCCATGGTCGCCTGGACAGTGCCGGTCGCCGTCAGTGCTGGCACCCAAAGACGCCCCCAGCGGGCGTGAAACTTCGCCTTCCGGCTGACCGGTAAGAGCTGTTGGCGAGCCAGGGGCCGTGCCGTCCCCGCCGGTCAAGCTGCCGGTGCCCGGGCAAGGGCGGGTGCACCTGCCCCGGGTGCCTATAGTCGCTTTGGTGGACAGCGGCACAGAGCCAAGCCCAGGGCCGGCCGGGAGCCGCGCCCCGGCCAAGGCCGCACCCGCGGCCGCCCCCGCCCGGGTGGTGCTGGCTGACGACGACGTGCTGCTTCGCGAGGGGCTGGCCAGCTTGCTGGAGCGTTCGGGTTATGTGGTCGCCGGCCAGTGCGGCGAAGCCACCACCCTCGTCAACCTGGTCGCCGAGCACCGCCCCGAGCTGGCGGTCGTCGACATCCGTATGCCCCCCAAGCACGGCACCGAGGGGCTGGAGGCCGCCAAGTACATCCGGGAGAAGTTCCCCGGCACCGCCGTGCTCGTGCTGTCCGCGTACGTCGAGGTCGAACAAGCCATGGAGCTGCTGGCCGCTGGCGGGGGCAGCGGCTACCTGCTGAAGAGCAGGGTCACCGACGTGGACCAGTTCCTCGACACCGTGGAGCGGGTGCTGAAGGGTGGCTCCGTGGTCGACCCCGCGCTGGTCCGTGAGCTCGTTGCAGCGCGGCGCGCCCACGACCCCTTGGCGGAACTGACCGAGCGCGAGCGCGAGGTGCTCGCCCTCATGGCTGAAGGGCGCTCCAACGCCGGGATCGCCCGCCGGCTTTATGTGTCTGAGGGGACGGTGGAAAAGCACGTCCACAGCATCCTGAACAAGCTGTTGGTCCCCGAGACCGACGAAGACCACCGCCGTGTCCTCGCCGTGCTCGCGTTCTTGAGCTCCCGCTGAGGTGTGCTACGTCAAGGCCAGGTCGGGCTGGGGCCCGGCTGTGGCCGGCACACCATCGCGGTCGCCCGGGCGGCCGGTCCCGCCTGAGAGCCTTGGCAACCCGTGGGAGGCGTGCCTACGTGCTGAGGGGGAGCACGGCCCTCAAGGTCGTACCGGCGCCGAGCGGGCTTTCGACCGAGAGGCTGCCGCCAAGGGCCTCGACGCGGTCCTTCAGGCCGATGAGCCCCGAGCCGGCTGCCGGGGCCGCACCACCTCGGCCATCGTCGCTCACCGAGACCAGCAATTGTTGGCCACTTATTTGCACCCCGATCCGGACGACCGATGCTTGGGCGTGCTTGGCCACGTTGGCGAGGGCTTCCGAGACGACATAGTAGGCTGCCACTTCCACCGCTTCGCCAAGACGGCCTTCGGCTGCTACGTCGAGCTCGACCGGGACGGCTGAGCGGCGGGCCAGGGCCCTCAAAGCCGGCCCGAGGCCACCGGAGTCCAAGACCGCCGGGTGGATGCCCCGGGCTGTCTCGCGCAGGTCGTCCAAGACGCCGGCCAGGCCCTCGACCAGCCGGTCCAGCTCCGCCCGGAGCTCGCTCAGCCGGGCCGGCACCGACGCCTGGGCGGCCCGTAGCTCGAGGGCGAGCGAGACAAGCCGTTGCTGGACGCCGTCATGGAGGTCCCGCTCGATCCGCCGCCGAGCCTCGTCGGAGGCAGCGACGATGCGAGCGCGCGAAGCGCGTAGCTCGGCCCGGCTGTTGGCGTTCGCGATGACGGTCGCGATGAGCTCGGCGAACTCAGCCAGGCGTGCCCCCGCGTCGGCCGGCAGCTTGCTCTTGGCCCTGGGGCAGGCCACGACGACCCCCCAGGGCTGGCCCTCTACGTGCACCGGCGCGGCCAAGGCCTGGCAGTTGCGGGCCAGGCTGGGCCGGGCGCCCAAGGGGCGGCCCGAGCTGCCCCGATCGGTCCCCTGGGGGCTCGGGCGCACCGGCTCGGCCGCCTGCGCCGGCGTAGCGGTGGCCCCGTCAGCCCCCTGCGGGCCGGGGCCCAAGCCTGCGGCGGCGAGCACCACCCAGGCATCGCCAAGGGCCCGGGGGCCCGTCCTGGCCCACAGGGCGACCGGGGTGACCTCTCCGTCAGGGCCGTAGCGCCCCAGGGCCACCATTTCCCCGGGCAGCAGGCCGCCCAGTTGGTCGGCGAAGGCGCTGAAGAGCTCCTCGGGCGGCGCGCCTTGCGCTACCAGGCTGGAGAGGCGCCGGTAGGTGGCCTGCTGGTGGGCCAGCTGCTCGAGCTCGCGCGAACGCGCGCCCTTTAGCATGCTGTGCCCCAGGGGAGGTGCGGGCCGGGCACCGAGGCAGTAGGCGGGAGCGGCTCCTGGTGGGTCACAGTGCCTACCCCCAGAGCGCAGTCGTGGCCTCGGTGGGGCCGGCCCATGGGGCCCAATGCTAGGTGGGCGGAGGCGGCGACGGTCCTGGCCAGCACCAAACCTGCCTACCTGCTAGCCGCAGTTTCTTCCTCGCGCCGGGGGCTCGAGGTCTCGTCACAGCCCGGGCAAGGCGACGGCTCAGCTGAGCTAGCCGGAGCGCCTTGGCCTCCAGCGTGGCGGTGGACGGCCCAGGGGTGGGGCCGGCGACGTGCCCCCAGGCGGCCGGCGAGCTCGATGCCTGCCCACGCCCCCCAGCCCACCGGCTGCAGGGCCCAGAAGCTGACCGCACGGTACAAAAGAGTGGTGGCCAGGGCAGCAGCTACCGGCATGCCATAGGCCACCAACAGGGCGGTGAGGCTGGCTTCGACCACGCCCAGTCCCCCCGGGGTGACCGGCAAGGAGACCGCGACCTGGGTGAGGCCGTAAGCGGCGAGCAGGCCCCGCCACGGCACCGCCGCCTGTAGCGCCCAGGCGGACGCCACCAGGCAACCGGCGTCGAAGAGCCAGTTGGCCAGGGCGAAGAACACGGCTTTGGCCCATTCAGGCGCTCTGGGGCGGACGGTCCGCACGCCGTCCCACAGGCGGCCCAGCCCGGCCACCAGCACGCGGCCCGGTTGGCCGGCCCTCCCCACTGCCTGCCAGCCCCGCTGTGCCACCTCGCGCAACCTGGGCCTGCGGCTGAGCACCAGGGCGAACAGGCTGGCAGCGACCGGGATGGCGGCAAGCCCGCCCGCCACGGGCCGCAGGCTGGCCAGCGGCCCGCGCCGCCCGGCCACGAACGCACCGGCCACGATGACCACGAACAGGGCGAAGGTGGACAGTGCCCCGGCCGTGAGCAGCGCCCACACCGCGAGGGCGCGCCCGGCCCCCCGGCGGCGCAACTGGGCGAACGACCACGTGGCTCCCCAGGCGACGCCCCCAGGCAAGGTTGTCCCGAGGGCATTGCCGGCAAAGGTGACCTCGGCCATCGACCAAATCCCGAGCTTTACCCCGCCGCTCAGCAGTAGCCAGCGCTGGAGGCGGGCGAAGGCCATCATGGACAACACTTCGGCCCCGATGGCTGCGGCCAGGCGGTACGGGTCGACGTGCCTCAGAAGGTGGGCCGCCGAGGAGATGTCGCTGCTGTGGGAGACAGCCACGCCCGCCGCCGCCCCCACTACCGCCAGGGCGGAAGCGGCTCGCAGCCGCCCCCGCCAGGCCGGGCTTAGCAGCGGTGCCATGGCGGGGGCCGCCCCTTCGCCTTGGGCCTCTGTTGAGGCTGCTCAGTGCCCAGCGCTGAGCGCGCCGTGGGCGCCGTGGGCGCCGTCGCCGTCACCGTTGCCCGGTGGCGAGCCAAGGTCCGGGGCCGGGGAGCCGGGTGAGGTACGCGAGAGCTCCCCGCGGGCGATGGCCCAAGCACTGCCTGCGGCCACGACGACCCAGAACAGCCCCAGGGCCACGAACAGCCCGGCTCCGGCCCAGTCGAGCCAGCTCAGGCCCCAGGCTTTGGCCAAGGCCAAGGTGGCCACGGTGTACGCCCCGAGCGGGAAGGTGAAGGCCCACCAACCCACGCTATAGGGGAGGTGGCCATAGGACAGGTACCGAGCGAGCAGGACGGCCGCGGCCACCAGCCACCAGGCCCCGAAGCCCCACAGGGCCGTAGCCGCCAGCTTGGAGGCCAAGGCGACCGAAGCGGTGGCCGGCCCGAAGACGGCGGTGCCGACCGACGACAGTTTCACCAAGGCGAGGGCCCCTACGCCTATGGGGCCGAGGCCGATCCAGATCGACGGGGCCAGCCCGGCGTGGGGGAGCGGGTACATGACCAGGCGGTGGTGGAGCATGGCCATGACGAGCAGGTAGAGCAAGAAACCCATGCCCCAAAAGCCATAGGAGGCCACCAGCAGGTCACGGGCCACGGCCGGTGTGGCGCCAGGCACGAGCGGGGCGAGGACGAGGGGCACCACTATGTTCGCGACCGGAGGGATGAACCACCCACCGTTGACTGCGTCAGGGGCGAGGCCAGGGCGGGCGAAGAGGATGTAGGCGAAGACAAGGCTCACCAAAAAGGCGAGCGGCACCCCCGCCCAGTCAAAGCTGACCACCAGGTCGCGCACCACAGGCGCTGAGAACCACGTCGGGCCGACTGCAGCAGCGGCCGCAGCCAGGACCAATATCCCCCCGGGGAGGGTGCCGTACAGCGCCCCCAAGGTCGGGTCCCGCAGGTCGGCCAGGGCGGCCCTCGGGTGCAAGATGAAGCGGCCCAGGTAGCCGAGGGCCAGCAGCGCCGCCAGGACGGCCGCAGCGATGGCCATCACCTGGCCGAAGGTCCGTCCCGCCGACGCCAACGACGGTGCCCCGCCGGGGTCCATGGACGCTGCCACCCCGACGATGGCCGTGCCCATGACTGCCCCGTACCACCCGGGGTGAAAGCCGCGCAGACGGGCCAGCGGTGCGCCAGTGGCGGCGCGCCCCGGCGGAGTAGCAGCCGTGCCGGGGGCGCCGGCTAGGTCGGCAGGAGAAGTTCTGGTCTCGCTCATTTCGTTCCCTTCCCTTTCTTTGGCAGTGCTTTCTTTGGCAGTGCTTTGCCCGCGGGCCTTGGGGAGGGCAGTGCCGGCACTGTCCCGGCCGTCCCCGACGTCCCCGGCGGTGAAGGCGGCGCAGGTGGCGTATTTGCCGCCTCGGTCTGGTGTTGCAGGTACAGATCCCTCACGGCGCTGGCCGACAGTTCCCACTTGGAGAGGAACCCAGCCGCGGGGCTGGCCTCCACCAGGTCGACGAAGTCGGCCTCAGCGTGGGTGGAGATGAGCACGACCGCCCGGGCGGGGCCCGGGTCGTCGTCGTAGAGCTGGCGAGCCAGCTCAAAGCCGTCGTCAGGGCCGAGGAAGATGTCGACCAAGATGACATCTGGGCGGAGCTCCCTGGCCAGCTGGAGGCCCTGGGCGCCATTGCGGGCGACCCCAGCCACCTCGAGGCCCTCACGTTCGAGCAGGGCACGGGCGGCCCGGAGGAAGCCCTCGTTGTCGTCTACGACCAGGCAACGCAGTGGCTCGGGGGCAGGGCTGGCCAGCTCAGGGGGGCCGGCGCTCGCCCTGCTTTGCAGTGCCTCATATGCCATGGTCGGGCCTCCTTGGGAGTGGGCTGAGGGTGCGCTGAGATCGCCATGACGGCAAAGGGGCCCGAGGCCAAGAGGTTGGTGGCCTCGGGCTCCTTCAGGCCTGAGCCTTATGCGACGGCCCTGAGCTCCTCGGCGGAGCGTCCGGCCTCGAGCGGGGCCGCGCTCGCCTTGCGGATGGTCCGGCCCTTGACCAGTTCGTAGGTCGCCACACCGGCGGCCGTGACGGCCAGCGTGGTGAAGGCGATCGCGTAGGCGAAGGACCCCCAGGTCACTACGTCGCCGGCGAAGACGACCGACGCTATCGTCGCCCAGATGGCCAGCGTCCCGGTGAGCCCGTCCAAGACGTGCTCGGCCACACTGGCGTGACGGTCGAGCTGGGCCACCCCGACCAGGGCGAGCACGCCCAGGGCCACGCTGAACATGAGCCAACCGGCCACAGTGGCGCTGAACACCAAGCTGGCGACGATGAGGAACACAGCCACGAAGGCAAGGGTGATATTGGCAGCAAGCCGTGCGATCCTCATTCCGACTACCTCCTTTTTGGGTTGCCGCCTCCTTTGAGGCGAACAACGTTCCTTGGTCCTCATGGTGGCGCCCGGGGAGCCGGCGGCCAACGTGGCCAGCACCAAACTTCCCTACCGGCTAGCCCTACTCTTGTGGCCCCTGCCAGCCGCAGCCGCCTGGTAGGCCCTTGCGCACCAGCCGGGCACGTCCATGCGCACCAGCCGGGAGGCCGAGGCATCGGGACCTTCGGCCCTAGTTGCCTCAACAGGTGTTGATGTAATACTGGTGACGTGAGCACATCAATCAATGTTGCAACAACGTCCGTTAGTATGCCTGGCGACATTGCCCCGGCTGGCGCCGCGTTGCTCAAGGCGCTGGCCGACCCGACCCGTAGGCGGGTCTTCCTTGCCGTGATGGCGGGCGAGATCTGCAACTGCGAGCTTTCCGAGGCGCTGGGCCTGCCCCAGAACCTGGTCTCCCACCACGTGCGCAAGCTGCGCGAGGCGGGCCTGGTCGAGGAGCACCGGGACCCTCACGACGGGCGCTGGGCGCACATTGAGGTGGACCGCGATGGCCTGCAGGCCGGGTGGGAGGCCCTGGAGGCGGTGCTGCACCCCACGCTCGTCGGTGAGCGGGTGCCGGCCTGCCGGGCCCGGGCGCGTGAGGCAGCTCGTCACCCCCGCCGGGGTGAAGCCCGTTGAGCGCCCTAGAGGGCCCGCTCGAGGGCCCTGCAAGCAGCTTGGTGGGCCCAGCAGCTCGTCCCGCCGGCAGTGAGGCAGGCCACCTGGACGCCACGGGCCACTTCGCCCTGGGCGCGACTGCTCGGGGCAAGCCGTGGCTGGTACCTGCGGTGGTGGCCGGGACAGGCGCCTGGTTCGCCCTGTACATGCAACTGGGCCGCTTTGCCGGTTGGCTCTCCTACGACTTGCTCGGCCTCGACCGCCGTACCCACCTGGCCAGCGCGGTGGACTTCTTCGCCACTGACGTGCCCAAGATCTTCCTGCTCCTGTCAGGGATCATCCCGCTGGTGAGCGTGGTGCGCAGTTACTTCCCGCCGGAAAAGGTGAGGAACGTGGTAGCCGGCAAGGGCGAGCTGGTGGGCACGGTGCTGGCCGCGTTGCTGGGCGTGGTCACGCCGTTCTGCTCGTGCTCAGCCGTGCCCATGTTCATCGGCTTTGTCGAGTCGGGGCTGCCCCTCGGGGTCACCTTCGGGTTCCTGATCGCTTCTCCGGTAGTCAACGAGGTGGCCCTGGTGCTCCTGGCCGGCCTGTTCGGCATAAAGGTGGCCTTGCTGTACGTAGGCCTGGGCTTGGTGGTGGCCATCATCGGGGGCACCGTGATCGGCCGGCTCCACCTCGAGTCCCAGGTCGAAGACTACGTGTACAAGGTCAAGGTGGGCGAGGCGGCAACCGTACGGCTCGCCTTCGAGCGACGCCTGGCCGACGCTTTCGCCTACACCAAGGACATCCTGCGCCGGGTGGGGCCGTGGGTGCTGGGTGGCATCGTCCTCGGGGCCGCCATCCACGGCTACGCGCCGACTGGCTTTGTAGCCCACTATGCCGGGCGGGGCAACCCCTTGGCCGTGCCCATGGTGGTGCTGATCGCCGTGCCCCTTTATTCGAACGCCGCCGGCACCATACCCATCGTGCAAGCCCTCATCCAAAAGGGCCTCCCCATGGGCACAACCCTTGCCTTCATGATGGCCATCACCGCCATATCCACGCCGGAGATGATCATCCTGCGCAAGGTCATAAAGCCCAAGCTGATCACCATCTTTATCTCCGTGGTGACCCTGGCCATCATCATGATCGGGTACGTCTTCAATGCGGTGCTGTAGAGATGGCGTCCTGTCGCGGGCTGTGGCCTCCCACCACCCCTGTCACTACTGAAGGAGGGAGCGGGCAATGAAAGCGCTCCAGGCACACCTCAACAAATGGTTGCTGGCCTATGTGGTCGTAGTAATGGGCTTGGGCGTGCTCCTGGGGCACCCCCATGCCGAGGCCAGCTGGGTAAAGGCCCACCAAGGGGGCATAAGCACCCTCACCACGGTGGCTGTGTTCATGATCATCTACCCGATGATGGCGAACCTGCGCCTGGAGGGCCTGCTGAAGGCCGGGAAGAACCTGAAGGGCCTGGTGCTGGCCCTGGTGTTCAACTTCGTCTGGGCACCATTGTTGGGCTACGGCTTGGCCCACCTGTTCATCACCGACAACCCGCCCCTTGCCCTCGGGTTCTCGATGGCATTTTCACCCATGGTGGCAGTCCCGGCAGCCACCATGCCCATATTCCAGATCCTGCTCATGGTCGTGTACCTGAAGCTGGCTGGCGTGGTCAGGGCGTACTTCGCCCAGGGGCGCTCCCGAGAGGGCGCTGGGACAGCACAAGGAGAGCCATATGAACATGAAGGTGAAGGTACTGGGGACCGGTTGCGCCAACTGCAAGCGTCTTGAGGCCATGGTGCGGGAGGTGGCGTCCGAGGCGGGGCTCCAGGTGGAGCTCGAGGAGGTCAGGGACATCGCCGCCATCATGTCCTACGGGGTCATGCACACGCCTGGGCTCGTGGTCGACGGCGAGCTCAAGGTGAGCGGCCGGGTGCCGTCCAAGGCAGAGGTCGCCAAGTGGCTCACGGCATCAAGCAAGAGCTGAGCGATGGGTACGTCGGCTACTAGGCAGAGCTCGTTGGCCGAGCAGGCTTCGGTCATCAAGGATCTCGTGGACGACGGGACCGGGCCCCGTTGCCGTGCCCCTGCTCGCCCCGGGTGACGGCACCACGTCCTTCCCACCTTCGAGCCCCTAAAACGCCACCGTTACTGCCAAGCCGTCATGAGGGCGCGCCACGGGACGTCGGTGACCCTGGACGGGCCCAGCATGTCCTGCCCGGCGGCAGCGGCAGCCGTACCATGGCGGTACGCTAGGTTCAAGTATGCTTGAAGCAAGATTGGTTGAAGCTGCCCAGGCTGATGCGGCGCACGGCGGGGCAGCAGGGCTTTTGGGGGCGTTGGCAGACCCGTTGCGCCTGGCGATCGTGGGTGTGCTGTCCCGAGGCGAGCATTGCGTGTGCGACATACGCGCGGAGCTGCCCGTCGCCGAGAACCTGCTTTCTTACCACCTGAGGGTCCTCCGGGAGGCGAAGCTCTTGACGGCCACCCGCCAGGGCCGTTGGGTCTACTACCGCTTGGACCCAGACGGCTTCGCCGCCCTGTGGGCTGCACTGGCGGCTGCCGGCGTGCCCCTGCCGGGCGAGGCGGTTGCCACTGGCCGTGCCGGGCGGAGCTGCGCTGAAGGCGAGGTGGCGCCGTGACCAGCACCACCAGCGGCACCGGCACTACCCGCACCAACAGCGGCACCAGCACCAAGGCTGAGGCTACTGAGGCTACAGAGGCGGGCATGGAAAGGGAGGCTGTTGTGGGAGGGCGTCCAGTCGCGGCGCCACGGCCGGTCCGCCGAGCGCAGCCGGTCGTCCAGGACAGCCCCGTCGTTTCCCGGCTTTCGCGCGTGGACAGGTTCTTGCCCGTGTGGACCGGGGCCGCCATGGTTGCCGGGCTGTTGCTGGGCCGGGCGGTGCCGGGCCTCAACGACGCCCTAAGCAAGGTGGCCATCCACGGCACCAGCCTGCCGATCGCGCTGGGGCTTTTGCTCATGATGTACCCGGTCCTGGCCAAAGTCCGCTACACGGAGGTCGCCCGCATCGCCGCCGACCGGCGCATGATGGCGGCTTCGCTAGCGATGAACTGGGTGGTCGGGCCGGCCGTCATGTTCGGGCTGGCTTGGGCGCTCCTACCTGGCCAGCCTGCGTACCGCAGCGGCGTCATATTGGTCGGCCTCGCCCGCTGCATTGCCATGGTGCTCATCTGGACCGACTTGGCGGCCGGCGACCGGGAGATGGCGGCCGTGCTGGTCGCGTTGAACGCCGTGTTCCAAGTCCTCGCGTATGCCGCCCTGAGCGTGTTCTACCTGGACGTGCTGCCCCGCTGGCTTGGCCTGCCCACCCAGCACCTGTCGGTGTCGATGGCCACCATCGCCACCACCGTGGCCGTGTTCCTGGGCGTCCCGCTGGTTGCCGGGTACCTTACCCGCACCCTGGGCGAGCGGGCACGGGGGCGCCAGTGGTACGAGAGCCGGCTCCTGCCCAAGCTCAGCCCCGTCGCCCTCTACGGCTTGCTGTTCACGGTCGTAGTGCTGTTTGCCCTGCAGGGCCATAAGATCACCTCCGAGCCGCTCCAGGTGGCGCGCATAGCCCTGCCCCTGCTGGGTTACTTCGTGGTCATGTGGTCCGCTGGCTTTGCCGTGGGCCGGCACCTCCGGCTGTCGTACCAGCGCACGGCCGCCCTCGCCTTTTCGGCTGCCAGCAATGACTTCGAGCTCGCCATCGCCGTGTCTATCGGGGTTTTCGGGGTGACCAGCGGCCAGGCCCTGGCCGGGGTGGTCGGGCCGCTCATCGAGGTGCCAGTGCTGGTCGGGCTGGTTTACGTGGCACTGTGGGCGAGGCGGCACCTTTACGCCGGGCAGGCCGCGGCCTCGTGACCCGCTCAGGGGCCCTTCAGGCCCCAAGTGCCCTGCGGACGGCGGCGAGCCGAGCCGGCTCCACTCTCCACCAGACCCAGCGGCCACGCCTTTGGCCTACAAGCAGGCCGGCGTTGGACAGCACCTTGGTGTGGTGCGACACCGTCGGCTGGCTCTTGGCCAGCGGGCCCTCCAGGTCGCAGGAGCACACCTCGTCCCGGGAGGCGACTATGGAGAGCAGCCTCAGGCGGACCGGGTCGGCCAGGGCCGCCAGCACCTTGGCCAGCTCCGCGGCCTCGGCTTCGCCCAAGGGGGGCTCGCCCACTGATGGGCAGCAGACGGCCAGCCCACTGCCCTCGGGGAGCAACTGGAGCCTGTCCACTGGCCCAGTATATTGACCTCAGTCGATAGGGGTTAGTACAACCTATATTGACCTAATCGACGGCTTCGGCGACGGGGACAGGCGCCCTGAGTGGGGCCCAGGAGGAACCGACGTGCCCCCTGAAGTGCTGTTCATGTGCGTCCACAATGCCGGGCGTTCCCAGATGGCGGCCGCCTTGCTCCAGCGGTACGCGGGCGGGAGGGTTGTCGTGCGCTCGGCCGGTTCGGCGCCGGCCGAAGAGGTCAACCCGGCCGTCGTGGCCGCCATGGCCGAGGTCGGCATAGACATCTCCGAGGAGGTGCCTAAGGCCTTGACCGACGAAGCCGCTCGGGAGGCTGACGTGGTGGTGACGATGGGCTGCGGGGACGCCTGCCCCTACTACCCGGGCAAGCGCTACCTCGACTGGCAGCTGGACGACCCCGCAGGCAAGACGCTCGAGCAGGTCCGCCCCATCCGCGACGAGATAGACCGGCGCGTCCGTGCCCTCCTGGAGGAGCTCGTCCCGCCGAGCTGAACTGGGCGCCGGCCTCGGAGGCTCGGCTGGGGCCGGCAGCGTTTATCGTTGAGGGGCATGGGACCTGTCCCTGAGGACTGGGGCCGGGCCGCCGTGGTGGTGGCCCACCCAGACGACGTCGAGTACGGGATGGCCAGCGCGGTGGCTCGCTTCACCCGGAAGGGCAAGGAGGTCTGTTATGTGCTGGCGACGCGTGGGGAGGCGGGTATCGACGGCATGGCCCCCGGGCAGGCCGGGCCGGTCCGGGAGGAAGAGCAACGGCGCTCGGCCGCGGTCGTCGGCGTACGCCACGTCGAGTACCTCGGGTTCCCCGACGGGCTGGTCGAGTACGGCATCGGGCTCCGTCGGGCCGTTGCCGCCAGCTTGCGGAGGTTGCGCCCCGAGGTCGTGTTCGGCCTCAACTTCCAGCTCACCTGGGGCGAGGGTGGGGGGGCCAACCACTCTGACCACCGGGCGGTCGGGTTGGCCCTGCTGGACGCCTGCCGGGACGCGGCCAACCGGTGGGTCTTCCCAGAGGCAGGCCAGCCCTGGAAGGTGAGGGCCGCCTACATAGCCGGTGGCGAGGAGGCGGCGACCCACTACGTGGACGTGGGCGAGACGATCGAGGCGGGCATAGCCTCCTTGGCGGAGCACAGGGCCTACATCGAAGGGCTGGGCACCGGCTTCGACCCCGGGGAGCTCCTCCGCCAGTCGGCGGCCTACGGCGGCATGGCGGCCGGCTGCGAGCTGGCTGTGCTTTTCCACCAGTTCGCCCTGTAGCCGGCTGGCCCGGGGCCGGTGAGTGGAGCAGTTCGGTGGCGCCGGCTGTGTGCAGCCACGCCCAGGACCGGGCCTGGCCAGGCCCTCCTGCATGGCTGGTCAGTGAGGCGGGCTGTGCCTAAGCAGCCTCAGCACAGACCAACCAGCCTGGACGGGCACCTCGACCTCTGCCGCCAGGCCCTCGCGGTGGCCGACCACCGAGAACTCCACCGGTGCGAACCGGTCTCCATCGCGCCCGAGCACGGCTACGTACGCTCGCCAATGCTCAGGCGCGTCCAGGAGCACCTGGACTTGCACAGAGCGGCAATGCCCTGGCCGCGTCGGCCTTGACCATGACCCCTTCTCGCTCCCGGACAGGTCTAGCACAGACACGGCGACGTAGTGGTCGTCGCGGGCGACTCTGGCGAACACTGACCCGCCGAGCGGCTCCGGGCTGACTGGGCCGCCGCCCCACAAGACCCTTACCGCGCCGTTGTCGTCGCCGATGTCGTACCAGCTAGTGTCCTCTCCTTCTAAGAAGAGGTCGCGGCACGCCAGCGCGAAGCGGTGCCAGGCGAGGGCAGTCGCAGCCTCAGACCGTGACAACCGCTCATGCTTTGGGTAGTAAGCGTCAGCCAAGGCCGCCCGCCTGTCACCGTAGACCAACAAGCTGGCACCAAGGGAAGTCGCTATCGCCTCAGTCAGTACCACGGTGCGCAGGGCGTCCGTTCGGGCCTGGTCCTCTGCCCCGCCCGAGCAGTCCTGTGCGCTCCACACGGGGGGGTAGCAGGCGAGCGTGCCGCGGGCCAAGGGGCCTCCTTTGGCTGGCCCCAAGTGGCCTGCCAGGCCCGCGCTGCGGTCAAGGAGGCCCTCAAAGTGGCGCCAGCGGTCGTTGGGCGCCCAGATCTCGCAGTAGCGGAAAGCCGGCCCGCCTGGGAGGGCGAGAGCCGAAGGGACGCCGTTCACCTGGTTGAAGCTAAGCAGTTCACCCGGCCGTGTGGAGCGGAAGGCACGGAGGAAGGAGGAGTAGGCGGCTCGCATGTCGATCGGCCTACCCCTCTTGTCACGCCCCGCTCTAGGGAAGCCATAAGTGTCCAAGTGAAAGCCCCCAAAGCCGATGCTCTCTGCCGCGCGACCGTACGTTGCGGAAAAATGTGCCTGCCACTCGGGGTTCGACGGGTCTGCCAGCTGGATACCATCGAAAAGCCGCTCCGGGCTACCATCACCCCGGTACATGAGCCAGTCCAGGTGCTGTGCCGCGAACGGCGGGTCGATCGCGTACAGAGGGGCATAGGCGTGGGCAACGCCGCCCTGCGCCCGGATGCCCGATGCCAAGTCCTGTAACGCTTGGAAGGAGACGTCCCTCCCCGATGGGTCTTTCCACCCTGGAGAAGGCCCTAGAGGTGCCGAGTAGCTCTCCATCCAGTCGTAGATCTGCACTACTGTGCAGCGCAGTGAGCGCAGCCACTGAAGGGTGTCCTCGAGGGCCTCGGCCGTGAAGGACGTGGCGAAGCCGTGCACTGGTCGCTCGCCCGGGTGCCGGCCCACAGTGGTCAGCTCGTCCGCGACGACACGCCCTGTGGGGTCTTGAGCCTCCACAACATAGGTCCCGGGCCCGAGCCCGCTCAGTAGGGCCTGGTCCTCGTCCGAGGCCGTTGTCACCCTGTCCCAACAGTCCCTGGCTACGATGGTTGTCCTCTCGGGCTTGGGCTGCACCACGATGTCCTGGCCTAGGACGTAGAAGGCCCGCAGGCCTTCCAAGCTGCTCCTCCCCCTTTGGCCCTCTCCGGTCAACGGCTGCCAGCTCAGCGCGGCTCCTTCCTAGACGATGCCTTCATGAGAGCTTTGCTCATATACCAATCAAACTAGCCCCAACCGCACAGACCTTCAACTGTCAGACTCCAGGCAGGTAGGGCACCTTGCTGCGCAAGTACGGGCCTTCTTCGCGTATGCGCTAACATAATCTCCGTGCCAGCCGACGACGTGGCCGGGAGCGACTTCACGCGCATGCAGGTGCTCGCCTTCTTGGGCCGGAAAGGCCCGGCCTCGCGAGCCACGATGGCGCGCGAGCTGAACCTGAGCCCAGCCACCGTAAGCCAGGTCACCAGGCAGCTTATCCACCAAGGGGTGGTCGAGCCGCTCTACTTCGCCCCCTCGGAGGGAGGCCGGCCGGGCCAGCTGCTCGGCCTTGTCGGCGACTCCGGCCGAGCGGTGGGGGCCAAGGTTGCTGCCGACCATGTCGTCTTGGTCGACGTCCGCCTCGACGGGCAGGTCATGGCCACGCACACCGAGGACTTCGACGCTACGGCGGAAGGGGCTGTCAGCAAACTGTCCGGGCTGCTCAGCTCGTTCGTAGGTCGTGGCCTGTCCCGGTTGCTTGGGGTGGGGGTGTGCGTGCCCGGCGTCGTTGGCCGTCCTGATATCGGCGAGGTTGATGCCGAGGTGCTGGGCTGGGCAGGCGTCCCGTTGGGCAGCCACCTACGCCAAGACCTGGGCGTGCCGGTCTTGGTTGAAAATGACGTGAAGGCGTTGGCTGTCGCAGAGCGCCTTTTTGGCAAAGCCCAGGAACGGCCGAACTTCGTCGTCTTGACAGTGGGGCGAGGGGTGGGGTTTGCCAGTGTGTGCAATGGTGCGGTCCAGCGGGGCGCCCATGGAGGGGCAGGGGAGATCGCGCACGTTATCGTCTCGCCCAACGGTCGTCCTTGTGCTTGTGGCCAGAGGGGCTGCCTTGAGGCTTACGTAGGTATGGAAGGCCTTGTCGATGCTGGTCGCACGAGCCGCATATTGGACAAAGGCCAGGGTGTCGACGAGTTGAGGGCGGCCGCCGAGCGCGGGGACGTCCGCGCGAGGGAAGTCTTCGCCCGTGCTGCACAGCGCCTGGCGCAAGCCATTGCACCCGTGCTTGCCGCTCTCAACCCCGATGCGGTCCTAATAGCTGGTGAAGGGGTAGCTTCCTGGCAGTACTGGGACGCGTCCTTTCGTAACACGCTCGTCCACCGCCTGCCCCACTGGATGCGCCAGCTACCTATCGAGGTAGACGAATGGGACGACACAAGTTGGGCACGAGGCGCAGCAGCGCTTGTGCTGGCGGCCCCCCTCGACCGGAACGCCTCGGCTGGCGAGCAGCGCCCGCAGGTGCTGGCGCGCTTGCACAGCTCATCCTCCGGGCGGCCATGAGCCCGCCTCTTGCGACCCAGGAGGTGGTCCCTGCTATGGCGGCAGGCCTCGAAGGTTGGCTCGGTGCTCTAAGCTA
>JAJPKN010000011.1 GCA_021323695.1 Actinomycetota bacterium
AACTACTGGTATCAGGCGACCCTGCACTACTCGGGTCAGTCAGTGGCGCAGGAGGAGGCGGCTGACATGCCGCACATCAGGGCTCTCGAGAGAGCCGTGCGAGGCGCCAGCAACGCCATCGTCCGCCGCTCGGGTCTTGAGATAGCAGCGTTGTACTTGTACTATTATGGTCAACACCCCAGTCCGGCCGACGGGAAGGTCCCGATTGTTGGGAACTTGCACGGCTTGTCGAACACTTTCGAGGAGGCGTGCCGGCACATAGGCTTTAGGGGGCAGTCTAAGTCGGCTCCAGTCGCCGCTAAGAGCACTATGCCGACCCCCAGGATGACAGCGTCATCAGCAGCACCGGCCACCACTAGCAGTACGTCAGGTCCAACGACCACGACCGGGACAGTTCCAGACACGACAGGTCCGGCGCCGACTGCTCCCACTCTACCCCCCGTGACCGCGCCTCATGCCCCATGGGATACAGTCGTTGCAGCGTCTGGCCGCCTCCGCCAAGTGGTCCAGGCTTGGTTGGCGGAAGCGACCTTCAGCGGACCCAATCCCTACGCCGGTTGCCCACTCTACTTGCCAACTAGGCCTTCGTTGTTTACGAAGACCGCGCCGTTGATAAGCTGGGGCGGCTCGTCTGGAGTTCAGCAATTCACTGTTTTGTTTGCAGGAGCCACGTTCGTCGTGTGGCCACCCTTTGAAGCGGAAATTGTGGCGACCCAGTTCCCGAACAAGCCGACGCTCACATTCAGCGACGGCTCTGTAGAACGGGACTCACCGAACGGAGACTTCGACGTGCTGCTGGCCATCCCGGGTAGCCCTTGTTATTACGAACTTCTTGCACCTGATCATGCCGATTTCGCCAATGACTTCATGTCTCTCCGCCTGATAAGCGGGGCGCAAATGCCTATCCAGTGATCGCCACTACAACTTAGTTGCTAGTTACGGCACCCTAACGCCCGAGACAAGTTCGCTGCGTACAATGCAGCCAACCAAGGCCTTCGTCTCCTCGCCAAAAGTAGCGATAGGCGTCCCAAGTCTGGTGTACATACTTGGACGTAGATGCTCTCTTCATTGCCACCTGGCGAGAAGTTCGCGCAGCTCCGGCTGACCCTGCGGGCCAGCGGGGACAAGTGGTTCCCCCTCCAGCGGGCGCTTTCGTCGCTCCGCGAGCAGGCAGACCACGTGCTCATCGAGCTCGACGTAACCGCTACGGCGGCCACCTCGGGGATGGACCCCTCCAAGATCCGCAACGGGGTGATCGAGCCCATCGAGGACCTCGGCAACAGCAGATGTCACGGACAGATCCGAGCGACGTAGTCCTCGGGCGTAGCCCAGTAGACTTTCAGCACGCCAGCTGGCACGCCGTCGAGCTCGTAGACACCGACGCCCCGGCTGGCCGCCAGGTCCTCGGCCAGGTGAGCCGGCACTTCAGGGACGAGGTCCGGGTTGGACAGCGCCAGGCGGCGTTGACCTTCAGAAGGCCGCAGGCCGAGGAGGAAGTGCGCCCCCATGTTCTCGCGCAGCTCGGTCGGGATGCCGGTGGTGGTCGATGCCTTCTGTGTCGCCCCGACCAACGACACGCCCACGAAGCGCAGCTCACGGGCGATCTTGCCCAGGGCCGAGAGCATCTCGGCCTTGGCCAGGTTGCGCTCCGAGGCCTCGATGACCAGCGGGTGGTCCTTGGGGACACCCTTGGGAACTGGCTCAGGGATGATCAGGCTGGTCAGCTCGTCCACCACCAACATGAGCGGTGGCGGGCGACTGCCGTCGGGCAGGTCGTGCCAACGCCGGGCCCCTGTCGTCTTGAGGGCAGCCTTACGAGCCAGGCCCTCCTGATAGACACCCGTGATCACGTCGGCCGCGGTGTCGAGTGAGTCACCCCAGGCGCTGCATGCCGGTCGGAACGCCAGGAAGTCAACGCCGCCCTTGATGCCATCAGCAATGGCCACCCGCCAACCGGCGCGGAGTGCCCCGCCCACCAGGGCCCACAAAGCCACCGACTTGCCCGACCCGGTAGTGCCGGAGACCAGGACATGCGGATTAGCCTCGAGGTCGACGGCCACCTCGGGGCCCAGCTCGCCCGCTCTGCGGCCAAGCCGGCAACCGACGGGCAGGCGCATGACCTCTACGGGGGCATCGAAGGGGTACGGGAGCACGGCGGGAAAGGTTGGAGGCTCCCCCGGGACGATCTCGGCTGTCAGCCGTGGGCGGTCCACCTCCACCGTCCAGCCAAGGCTGCCAATGACTGTCGTCGCCACCTCCTCCAGGCGGGCGTCGTGGCGGCTGGGCAGGTAGCTGGCCGGCAACCTTAGCCGGTAACCACCACCTTGCCGCGCCTCAATGCCCACCTCCCATGGTTTGGTGCCGAGGGCGGTTGCTACCGCGGCCCGGGCCCTGCGCCAGTCGTCAGGGATCCGAGCCAGCTCGGCCCGACCGAGCCATGGGTCGAAAGCCGTCATGGTCCAGCCAGGGTGCTGGTCCTCCAGGCGTGCCGCGACGCGCTCGGCGTCCGTCGGCTTGGTGGCTGAGGCGAGGCGTACCTCCATGCAGCCCACCGAACCGTCTTCAGCCTGGACCTCGGTGACCTCCACCTGTCGTCGGGCATAGGCCACCCCACTGGCCAGGTCGACCATCTCGATGTGCCACGAGGGGCCTAGTTGGTCCTTAGCCCAGCGGGCCAGTGCTTCCTGGTGGCGCTCAGGGTCGTAGCCAGGGGGCAGGCGCAGGCGACGGCGTTCGGGTTGGACGGCCGGGCTCAATGGGCTATTGGGGCTATCCCGAACTGGTCGGCAAGCACGCCCATGGCCACGGCCCGCACTGCGCACGCGTAGCGCCTGGCAGTACCCACAGGCAGTCCGGTAGCAACAGCTACCTCAGCCAATTGGGGGTCCTTGCCGGCGACCACTGCCTGCAGCCACCAGGCGGCGAACTGCCCAAGGCGCGGACTGACCTTGGTGGCCTGGACTATGAGCGCTTTGAGCACCTGGCGGGTCTCGGCCAGGTCGTCCATGTCGTCCATCGGGCAACCCTGCCTGTGCCAATCAGGGAGGTCTTCGTCGGGGTCAGGCAGAGGTGCCGGGCTGTTGAAGTGCATCTCGTCGATCATGCCGCCTCCTAGGTCCTCCCACCATCGCGCCAGTTGGGACCGGGTGGGCAGCCGGCCCCCATGGGCGACACGCCACTCGTCCTCAACCGCCATCGCTGCCCGTAGCCGCCGTCGCTGGCCCGAGACACCGGTCATGCCGCCAGTCGCCGCTGAACCATCGGCCCAGCGGGCCACAGTGGCTCGGCCCTTGAGCCACAGCTGGTGCCGCCAGTCCTCGGGTACCTCCTCGTCGTTGCTGGCCCACATCTCCCACAGGTGCTCCTGGAGCAGTGAGAGCACGTCATCGAGATCCCGACCTTCCCATAGCCCTGGTACCCGGCGCACCAAGGCCCGAGCCGTCCGCCGGAGAGCACTCGCCCTCTCGACGAGCGCCTGGCCGAAGTCTTCTCCCATACGGTCCTCCGTTACTGCTAGTGACAACCGTAGCAGTACGGTAGGGACGCAAACCATAGGATGGCCCACGTCGCCCTGCGGTTTCGGCAATAATGCAGGTATCAACGCCATCAGAAGGCTCCGGGTCATGCGCAGCGATACAGGCATGGGCTTGGTTGATGTCGTCGTCGCCACAGGCCTGTTCGGGACGCTGGCGTTGTCGCTCGCCGTCCTGCTGGCCGGCGTGAGCCGGGCCCAGCTCGCGGCCGGGACCGAGCGCTACGCTGCCGTCGTCGCCCAGGACGTACTGGCCCAGGCTGAGGCCTACGGCTGTGGGGCAGCCAGCGGCTACGGGTCGGCCGCCCAGGCCCAGGTCCTTGCCACCCAGTGCACCTGGGGCACAAGCGATGTGCAGTCGCTCGGGGATGTGCTGCTGGCCGACCCGACCGACGGCACGTTGTCCTGCCCGGCGTCGCTGAGCGGGGGCGTGCCTGGGCCCGCCTGCTACCAGGTCCCCGGCACAGCCACGGAGTTGAGCGTGGGCCTGAGCTTCGCCTGGTCGTGGTCGACCAACCAGCCAGACCTGTCGTCGCTCGCCAACGGCCAGGCGGTGGCGGCCCCGCCAGACGAGCTGGTGTCGAGCGTCCAGGTGGACTGGCCAAGCCTCGGGCCAGCGGGCGAGGCCCACCAGTTGACCCAAAGGCGCGTGGAGGCTCCCCCGGGCGTGCTCACTACAGCCTGGGACGCGGGTGGCATGGGGATGGTGGCAGTGGACGTGGCCGGTAACGCGCCGACGCCAGTGGGCCTTGTGGTACCAGGCTGGGCATCGGCCGACCCGCCGGTGCCTGCCATCGTCTCCGTGAGCCAGCCGTCGGCGGCCGGCAACTGGGCAGTGTTCGGCTACGTGCCAGCAACCGACGGCTACCAGGCCTGGGGCGGCACGGCCGGCAATCTCTCACCCACCTTCTCGGTCGCGCCCGGGGACTGGGCCGTGGTGCAGATATCGGCGGGAACATCGTGAACGCTCGAGACGAGCGCGGTGCAGCCACCCTGGTTGAGCTGATCGTCGCCTCTGCCCTGGCGGTGCTGCTGGTTGGTGCGGTGCTGACTGCGGCCTTCAGCACCCAGCAGGACGTTTCTCTGGCCGGGGCAGATTTCGCCGCTGGCCGCGCCACCTCGGAAGTCCTCGCCACGGCGCTGCAGTCCATGTCCGACGCCCAGCCCTTGGGAGCCTGCCAAGGCCCAGGCGGCCTGAGCCAGGACGTGGCCCTGAGCCAGTGCAACAACCCGGTAGCCTCCGGTCCGGCGGTGGAGGCGGCCTCAACCGGCACTGTGCCTGGTGGCCTGTGCTGGTACTCCTACCCGTCGACAAGCACCGGGCTTGTGGCCCCCGACCTCAGATGCCTAGTCGCCTATGCCGATGGCACGTTGTGGTCCTTCGACTGGCCACCGCAGCCGGCTGCCACCTACACCAGTTGCGACCCGGCCACCTGCTTCCCGCACACCCCGGCTTCAGGGGTGTTGCCCGCGGAGCCAACTGCCGCCTCCGGGGAGGCCACATTGGCCGGGACCGTCTCCCAGCCCGCTAGGGCGTTCCAAGTCCGGGATGCCGCAGGAGCCACCTTGTCGGTCAGCACCTCGTCGTCACAGACCGTGCTCGAAACGGTCTATGAGGTGGACCTCACCGTCACCGAAGCATGGGGAGCGGGACGAGCTACGCCCTACTCGTCCGCAGTCACCTACCGGGCCGTGATCGGCTCGGCCCTAGCTTCTCAGGAGCAGTCGTGGTCCGCCGCCTGAACCGTCGCCGCGACGAACGCGGCGACCTGCCCCTCATGACCCTGCTCGTGATGCTGCTCGGCTCGGCAGTCGTCCTGGTGTCGCTGGCAACGGTTGGGCTAGCCAGTGACGCCTTGACCGCCCAGGGCCGCTCGGCTGCCTACCAGGATGCGGTTGGCCTGGGCGAAAGCGCCATCCAGGCGTTTTACAGCCAGCTTGAGGCCAACCCGGGCTACTTCGACGACGGCGGGGCTTGGCCTGGGGCAAACGGGGCGTGGTGGAGCTTCGGGCCCGGGGGGCAGCTCCAGCCCTGTGCCGATGTGGGGGGCCAGGTCGGCGTGGCGGCTACTGGCGGGCCCGGCTGCTGGGCCCTGGACGTCGCCAGTACGACTGCCCCTGGCTCGACCGGGGCCCCTGGCCCAGCCGGTGCAGCACAGGACCAGGAAGCGGCAACAGTGACCGCCCAGGTCGAGGTGGACTGCCATGGGACTGCGGTCACCTGTACGGCTGCCAGTGTGGTGTCCCGTTTCCAGCGCCGGGACTTCCTCGACTACCTCTACTTCACTGGCTCCGAGCAGGTAGACCCGGCTTTCACCAGCTCAGGGCTGTGCTTTGGCCCGGCAAGCTGCTCGGAGCCGGTCTATACGACAGGGGACGTGGTTGACGGCCCGGTCCACACCAACGCCCCCAATATCTGGGCTTGCGGCACGCCGGTGTTCACTGGCGTCGTGGAGGCCACCGGCAGCCCCGTTTGGCAGGTTGCTAGCTCCCCTGGTTGCCAAGACGGCACGTCGCCCAACCTCAAGGGTGGTTACGTGGCCGATGCCCCGGCACTGGCGCTGCCCTCGAGCGACAGCTACCTGAGCGCCCTGGCGAACCAGGCCCAAAGCCCATGGCCCGGGCAGGACGGTTACGCGTTCCAGGGGAACGTGACGATCGTGGTCCAGGGCCGCACTCTCGACATCACCGGCCCCGACGGCATAGAGCACGACGGGCTCCCCTTCCCGTCGACGGGCGTGGTCTACGCGTCCGGGTCCGCGTTCGTCTCGGGCAGCAACGGGGGCCAGCTCACCGTGGCCGCCGGCGGCGACATCTACGTGACCGGCGACCTCACCTACGCCTGTGAGGCTTCGCCGGCCAGTGCGCCGCCCGCCGACTGTCCCGACTACACGGGCCTGGTGGCCAACGGCTCGGTGTACCTGGACGACTCCGGCCACGACCTGCACGTGGACGCGGCGATGGTCGCGCTCAGCCACTCGGTCTCGATCAACCCGCTCGACCTTGGTCCCTGTGGCGGCACTTGCCCGACGCTTACCATCTGGGGGGCACTGGTCGGCCAGTACCGGGGCGTCTACGGCGGCTACGACCGCAACAGCGGTGCCCTAGGTGAGGGCTTCGCCAAGGCCTTCGGCTATGACCAGCGCCTCTGGCACCACGAGCCCCCCTGGGTGCTGGGCTCGGAGACTGGCGGGTGGGCCAAGTTCTCCGACGTGGTGGTGGCTGCTCCTACCGCTCCCCCTACCACCGCGCCGTCTACGACCACGACGCTGCCGGTCAGCACCACCACGACTACCGTCCCGCCCACCACGACCTCGACGACGGCACCCACGACCACCACGACTACCGTGCCGCCCACCACCACTACCACAGCGGTTCCCGTGCCGCACACGGTGACGTTCGGCTACATCGGCCCTGCCACCCAAAGCTGGACCGTGCCGGCAGGCGTCACGTCGGTCACGGTGTCGGTGGCGGGTGCCTCAGGGGGCTCCGGGTACGACGTGATCTACGACCCCAGCAACTACTGCCTCCTAGCGAACCCCGAAGTGGCTCATCCCGGGGGGGCGGGTGAGGTCGTGAACGCAGTCCTGCCGGTGTACCCGGGCCAGGTCCTGACGCTCTATGTCGCAGGAGCCGGAGCTAGCGCGCCATCGGGACCGACCACGACCTGGCCCAGCAACGGGACCACATGGGCCGGCTGGGGCTATGGGAGCGGCGGGAACAGCGCGTACAGCTGGATAGGCGAGAACTTTGAGGGCAGTGGCTACTATAACTGGCCGTTCGGAGGGGGCGCGGGTGGCGGTTCGTCCGCCATCACCTGGGGTAACACGCCGTTGGTGGTCGCCGGAGGCGGAGCTGGCGCGGGGGGCGGCGAGCTGCAAGGCTATGGCTCAGGCTATTGTGCCTGGGCAGTCGGTGGAGGCCAACCGGGCGGCAATGCCGGAGCCCAGACCGGGTCGAACGGCGGCACTTGGCAGGCCCCGTGGTACAACATGTGGGACCCTACTGCCGTCAATGGCGGGGGCGGCGGTGTGACCGGTGCGCCCGGTTATGCGCCTAGTCCTGGCTATGCCGGCTACGTGTACAAGGGCTCCACGTACGGGTCGCTCTCCGACCAACAAACGAGCTCTGGTTCTGCTGGCGATGGCCCCCCGACAGCCAGTGGGGACGGAGGCAACGGTGGTGTGACGCCAACTGCCATCGGCGGAGGTGGCGGGGCCGGTTATTACGGAGGCGGAGGCGGGGCTGCGTGGGACATGCGGGACTGGTGGGGCGTGTTGCTGTTGCAGGACCCGGCCAGTGGCGGGGGTGGTGGCAGCTCGGTGACAGAACCGCAGGCGTCTGCGGTGTCCTACGGGGCCAATACTGGCAACGGGGCCATAACCATCAAGTACACGGCCTAGGCGTACGGCCAGCGCTCGCTGGGTGGTTTGCGCTCCCCCCGGCTCAGTGCGTCGGCTAGGGCATCGAGGCGACGACCGTCGGACTGGGCCGACAACAGCCAAGCCACCTTCACGCCACGTGCTCCTGGCCGACGAGCGGCACTAAGCACCTCGGCCAGCATGGCGCGGCTGACCCGGCGCGCGTACCCACTGGAAGCCGGGTAGCGATGCCTGACCGTCGCGTAGAGGACGTCGGCCAGTGCCAGGCGCCGCAGCGGCGCACCCTCGGGTGTCGCAGCTGCTGCCAATAGGTCCCCGATACCGACCATGCCTGCTTCTAGTGCGCTCAGCCAGCCTTTGCGCAGTGCCCTGGCATCGGCCGCCAGGGCCCACAGTGGCTTGGCTGCTTCGTCGGCCTCGTTCAGCGTTGCCACGGCCACCGCCACTTGCGCCCCTTGCTCGCGGGGGCCTTGCGCTCGGGGCTAAAGGCGTCCAAGCCGGTCAGTCGCCACAGGATCCGGTCCAGCAGGGCAGCCAGCTCCTGCGAGGCGGGTATGCCGCCAGACTCGAAGGCTGTGGCAATGGCCGTGTCCATGCCCACCGCTCCCATCCAGGCGGCATAAGGCTCAACCAAGCGGGCCATCGCTTCCTGATTGAGCCCGCTTTCGGGTTCGACGCGGTTGAGCGCCACCATGAGCCGCTCGGCTCCCACGCCCCGAGCCGAGAGCATGTAGAGGCGCCGCAACAGGTTGTCCACACCGACCGATGTGTCGGACAAGCCCAGCCCCCAAGCGCCGGCCAGCAATTCCGGTACAAGGAAGCGCTCAACCATGCCAGAGGTGTCGGCAGCCTCCACGATCTGGGTGTCCACCACTACGATGCCTGCGCTCTGGCGCATAGCCCGGACTACTGACCGGTAGACGTCGGGAGTGACGAGAGCCGGGTCGGCTTGGCTGTCCGTTGGTGCCAGTACGGCACCGAACGCCAGGCTGGGCAAACCGCTCGGTCGGGTGGCCATCAGGCGCTCGGGCGTGGCAAGAGCGCGTTGTGGGTCGCCGGAAACGGCAGCGTCTACGACCGAGGGCAGCCAGGCCTGACCGACTCTCAGGTACTTGCGCAGATCGCCCTGGCCCCGGTTGGCGTCGACCACCACGGCCTTGAGGCCAGCACTAGTGGCTCGGTTGGCCAAAGCAAGGGCCAGCGTCGATTTGCCCACGCCTCCCTTGCCGGCAAAACAAATGACCAGTGGTGCCATGCGCTCGTCGTGCCGGGCCGCGGCCTGGCGACGGAAGACCTCGTCGCTGGCCAGTCTGTTGTGTTGATTGTCGACCTTGGAGCCTGGACCAATGGTTGGCCGTGGTACTGGCGCGGGACGGGCAGTAACCGATTGAGCCGGTCCCGGCTTGGTTGGCGAGTAGAGGTCGCCTGTGGGCTGACCGGCCACTGGCACCGCCTCAGGCTTGGTCGCAGGTTCTGGGCCCGCCTCAAGGCCGGCCTCACGACCGGTCGGAACTTCGGGGCTCGCTTCAGGGACGGCGAACTGCCACGCCACATCAGCCACATCGGCCAGGTCGTCCAGGGGAACGATCCCCGGCTGCCCGCCCCAGTCCTCCGGCTCGGCCCCGGCCTCCGGCTCGGGCTGGTAGGCCACCGGGCCGCCCCAGTCCTCCGGCTCGGCCCCGGCCTCCGGCTCGGGCTGGTAGGC
>JAJPKN010000035.1 GCA_021323695.1 Actinomycetota bacterium
CCGGGGTGATCCACTCCGACTTGCAACGGGGCTTCATCCGGGCCGAAGTGGTCCACTGGGACGAGCTGCTGGCCCACGGGTCCTGGGCGGCGGCCCGGGAGGCGGGCAAGCTGCGGGTCGAGGGCAAGGACTACGAGGTGGTGGACGGCGATGTCCTCGAGATCCGCTTCAACGTCTGAGGGGGGCCGAGTGGTCGTCGTGGCCACGCCCATAGGCAACCTGGGCGACCTGTCGCCGCGGGCCGTGTCCGCCCTGGCCGCCTCGAAGTACATCTACTGCGAGGACACCCGCCGGGCCTTGAAGCTGCTCAGCCACGCCGGCATCACCGGGCCCCGGCTGGTCGCCCACCACGCTCACAACGAGGCGGCCAGCACCGCCTCGGCGCTGAGGCGCCTGCACCAGGGTGCATGTGTGGCGGTGGTGACCGACGCCGGCACCCCGGCGGTGAGCGACCCCGGCGCCCGGCTGGTGCGCGAGGCGTTGGCAGCTGGGTTCCCGGTCGAGGCCGTCCCGGGCCCGTCGGCCGTGCTGGCGGCCTTGGTCGTCTCGGGCCTGGCTGAGGACCGCTGGTGCTTCGAGGGGTTCCTCCCCCGCTCGGGCCGCCGGCGGGCGCAGCGGTTGGCGGCCCTGGCCGGCGAGCAGCGGGTTGCCGTGCTGTTCGAGTCGCCCCACCGGCTGCAGCGGACCCTGGACGACCTGGTGGCCGCCTGCGGGCCGGGCCGGCCGTTCGCCCTTTGCCGGGAGCTCACCAAGCTCCATGAGGAGACCTGGAGGGGGCCATTGGGGGAAGTGGCGGAGCGCTCCCGGGCCACCAAGCCTCGGGGCGAGTACTCCCTCGTGCTCGGGCCGGCCCCCAGGGGCTCGGAGTAGCCTGGCGAAGGTGGGCCGCTTCTATGTGACGACGCCGATCTACTACGTCAACGATGCCCCTCACATCGGCCATGCCTACACCACGCTGACCGCCGATGCCCTGGCTCGCTGGCACCGGCTGCTCGGCGACGAGGTGTTCTTCCTGACCGGCACCGACGAGCACGGCCTCAAGGTCAAAAGGGCGGCCGAGGCCAACGGCCTCAGCCCCCAGGAGCAAGCCGACCGGACCAGCGCCCGCTACCGTGCGGCCTGGGAGCTGCTCGACATCTCCTACGACGACTTCATCCGTACCACCGAGGCCCGCCACCACCGGGCGGTGGCGGCGCTGATGAGCGCCGTGTACGAGCGGGGCTGGATCTCCAAGGGCACCTACGAGGGCCCTTACTGCGTCTCGTGCGAGGCCTACTACACCGAAGACGAGCTGGAGGACGGCCTCTGCCCGGTCCACCACCGGCCCGTCGAGCCCTTGAAGGAGGACAACTACTTCTTCCGCCTGTCGGAGTTCTCGGGCCGGCTGCTCGAGTGGTACGACCAGCACCCGGGGGCGGTGACCCCCGAGGCCCGCCGCAACGAGGCCATCGGGCTGGTCAAGGGGGGCCTGCAGGACGTCTCCATCACCCGCAGGTCGCTCGACTGGGGGGTGAGGGTGCCCTGGGACGAGGGCCACGTCTTTTACGTCTGGTACGACGCCCTCATCAACTACGTCACCGCCATCGGCTACGGCCAGGACATGGGCCGCTTCAACCACTGGTGGCCGGCCGTGCACCACCTGATGGCCAAGGACATCCTGCGGTTCCACTGCGTGTACTGGCCGGCGCTGTGCCTGGCCGCGGGTATCGACCCCCCGGGGCGCATCGCCGTGCACGGCTACTTGTTGACTGGCGGGGAGAAGATGTCCAAGACCGCCCTCAACCAGCTGTTCCCGGCTGACCTGGTGCCCACCTTCGGGGTCGACGGCTACCGCTACCATTTCCTGCGCGACCAGCCGTTCGGCCCCGATGGCGAGCTGTCCTACGAAGCCATGGTGGCCCGCTACAACTCCGACCTGGCCAACAACCTGGGCAACCTGCTGGCCCGGGTGACCGCCCTCGTCCAGCGCAAGTGCGGCGGGCTGGGCCCTGCCCCCCGCGCCGACAGCCCTCTGGCCCCGCTTGCCGCCGAGGCGTACTCGGCCGCGGCTGCAGCCTGGGGGCGTATCGCGCCGAGCGAGGCCCTGGAGGCCACCTGGCGGCTGGTCCGGGCTGCCAATGCCGCCTTGGAGGCGGCCGAGCCGTGGCGGGCCGAGCCCGGCCCGGCCGTCGACGGCGTCCTAGGGGACGCGCTCGAGGTGCTGCGCATCGTTGCCGTCCTGGCCAGCCCTGCCCTCACCCGCTCGTCGGCCGAGATCTGGAGGCGCATCGGCCTGCCCGGGCCCCCGCAGGCCGCCCGTCTCCCGCAGGCCGCCGAGTGGGGTGGTTACCCCGGTGGGCTGCGGGTGGAGCAGGGCGCCCCCTTGTTCCCGCGCCTTTCGTCCTAGCTCGGGCTGCTCGTCGTCATGTGGTTCGACAGCCATTGCCACCTGCCGCCGGGCTCCGACGCCCTGGCCGTGGTCGAGGAGGCAGGCCGGGCGGGGGTGACCCGGCTGGTCAACGTCGGCACCGATGCCCGCAGTTCGGCCGCTGCCCTCGAGGTGGCTGGCCTCGCCAGCACCGCCGGGGTGGAGGTGTGGGCGACGGTGGGCCTGCACCCCCACGTAGCGAGCGAGGGCGTGGGCAGCGTGGAGCCGCTGTTGCCAGGACAGCCCCGGCTGGTCGGCATCGGTGAGTGCGGGCTCGACTACCACTACGACTTTTCCCCCCGTCCGGCCCAGAGGGAGGCCTTCGCCGCCCAGGTTGCCCTGGCCCGTCGCTACGCCCTGGCCCTGGTGGTGCACACCCGGGAGGCCTGGGAGGACACCTTTGCCATCTTGCGGTCCGAAGGGCCCCCCGACCGGCTGGTCCTGCACTGCTTCACCGGAGGGCCTGAGGAGGCCCGAGCCGCCCTGGGCATCGGTGCCTGGCTGTCGTTCAGTGGGATCGTCACCTTCAAGAAGGCCGACGACGTGAGGCAGGCCGCCGCCCTCTGCCCGCTCGACCGCCTCCTGGTGGAGACGGACTCCCCCTACCTGGCCCCCGTGCCCCATCGGGGCAAGCCGAACTCGCCTGCCTACGTGCCCTTGGTGGGGGCGGCCGTGGCCGCCCTCAAGGGGCTCAGCCTGGCCCAGGTCGAGGATGCGACCTGGGAGAACGCCGGCACCTTCTACGGGTGCGGCCCATGAGGGGCACCGCTGCGGCCCATGGGCCCACCAGGGCTGCGGCACCTCGCCATGACGCTTTCCCGGGCTGAGGTCATGCGGCTGGTGAGGCAGCACTCGCTGGTGCCAAGCCGCGCCCTGGGGCAGAACTTCGTGGTCGACCCCAACACCGTGCGGCGGGTGGCCCGCACCGCCGAGGTGGGGCCGGGGGACCGAGTCGTCGAGGTGGGGGCCGGCCTCGGTTCGCTCACCCTGGCCCTGGCTGAGACCGGTGCCGAGGTCCTGGCCCTGGAAAAAGACCGCCGCTTGGTCCCCGTGCTCCAACAGGTGCTCTCCGAGCGCCTGGCCCCGGCCCCCCGGGCCGAGCCACCTGGGCCCCCGGCCCCCTCAGCTCCCCCTTCAGCGGCTCGCTCAGCGGCCCCCCCAACCGGCCGTGCCCGCGTGGTACAGGCCGATGCCATGGCCCTGGACTGGGCCACCTTCCTGGCACCGCCGCCGGGCTGGGTGCTCGTCTCCAACCTCCCCTACAACATCGCCACCCCCCTGGTCGCCAACCTCTTGGACCGGGTGCCCGCCATCGAACGGCTGGTCGTGGTGGTCCAAGAAGAAGTGGCCCGCCGCCTGGTCGCCCGTCCGGGCGACCCCGCTTACGGGGCAGTGTCGGTGAAGGTCGCCTACTGGGCCGAGGCCAGGTGGTGCGGGCCGGTGCCTCGGTCCGTGTTCCTGCCTCGGCCCCGGGTGGGGTCCGCGCTGGTCTCGCTGCGGCGCCGGCCCCAGCCGGCGGTCGACCCGGCGGTGGCCCCCCCTGAGCTGCTCTTCGAGGTCGTGCGGGCCGGTTATGCCACCCGGCGCAAGATGCTGCGGCGGGCGCTGGAGGGCACCGTCCCCCCCGCTGCGTTCGAGGTCGCCGGGGTCGACCCCCGCTGGCGAGCTGAGCAGTTGAGCATCGATGACTGGGGCCGGCTGGCCGGCGCGCTGGCCCGCAGCGGCCGCCGGCGGGCGGCCCGGTGAGCGAGAAGTGACGGCCACCGCCAACCCCGACGTGCGGGTGGCCCTGGCCAAGCTGACCCTGTCACTGCACGTCACCGGGGCCCGGCCGGACGGCTACCACCTCCTCGACGCGGAGATGGTCACGGTGGACCTGGCCGACACCTTGTACTTCCTCCCTGGCCAGGGCCTGGAGGTGGTCGACGCCGGCGCCGGGGGGAGGGGCTCGGGCCTCGTGCCCGCGGGCCGTCCCAACCTCGTCCTGCGTGCCCTCGAGCTGGTCGGCCGGCAGGCCCACGTACGGCTGGTCAAGCGGATCCCAGTAGGGGGCGGCTTGGGTGGGGGCTCGGCGGACGCGGCTGCCGTGCTGCGCTGGGCGGGCTGGGGCTCCCCAGGTGGGGCTCGGGCGCTCGACGCCGGCACCCAGCTGGCCGAAGCGGCCCGCCTAGGGGCCGACGTCCCCTTCTGCCTGGCCGGGCTGGGGCGCGCCCGGGTGCGAGGCATCGGCGAGCAGGTGTCCCCCCTGCCGTTCGAGGAGGTCGAGGGCCAGGCCTACACCCTGCTCGTCCCGCCCTTCGGGGTCCCTACCGCCGCGGTCTACCGGGCCTGGGACGACATGGGCGGGCCGGTCGGGGAGGGGCCCAACGACCTGGAGCCGGCCGCCCTCAAAGTGGAGCCGCGGTTGGCCGAGTGGCGTGACCGCCTGGGCGACGCCACGGGGCAGCAGCCCGTCCTGGCCGGCAGCGGCTCGACCTGGTTCGTTCCCGGAGAACACCAGGGGGACGGGTTCATGGTCGTGCACGTAGCCCGCTAGCGCACCTACTTGCCGGCCCGCCTCTGCCAGCGTGTGGCCTTCAGCATCTTCTTGTGCTTCTTCTTGCGCATGCGCTTGCGGCGCTTCTTGATCAGTGAACCCATGGCGGAGCGCCAACTTAGCACGTCGTCGCCACGCCAGCGCCTCCGGGGGGTGCACCCACCCTCCAGCCCGCCCGCCAGCCACCGCTTGGCCAGCCCGCCAGCCGCCGCTTGGCCTCGCGCCCGCCTAGCCGTCAGCCTGCCTGCTGGGCTGCCCGCGGGCGGGACGGGCGGGCAGGCCAAGCCGGGGCTCAGGGGCCGCGGAGGCGGGCCAGCGGCGCCGGGAGGCACTGGCCAGCCGGCTCATCAGGGCCAGGGCGTCGGGGTCGTCGTCGCCCGGGCGCACCTCCAAGGCGCCGCCGGCGACCATCTCGTCGATGACCTCCTGGCCTTGCTCGCTGCGGGCCACGGTCAGCGTCCAGTCGCTGAACGCCCCTATGCCGCCGGCCGATATGTCGGCGTGCTCGGCAGCGAAGTCCGGGCACAACTTGCACCCTTCCCTGGTCCAGGCGTGGCCTTCTTTCAGGGGGACTTCGTGGTACGAGCCGTCCCGGCACCAGATCTGGAACACGCCTTTGATATTGATCTTGGCGATGTCCTTGCGGGCGATGCCGTAGCGGGCGTCGAAGAACTCCTCGAAGATGGCGTCGTCGAAGGTCTTCGAGCACATGAGCCCGATCGACAGGGCCAGCCGCCGGCCCACCTTGCCCGCCTTGCGTGCCTTCATTACCACCGGTGCCGACGCCTGGCAGCCCATGCCCACCAAGGCCAACCGTTCGGCACCGGCGGCTATGGCATCGGCGTAGGCCAGGGTGTTGGCCGAGTAGGTGTAGCGGGAACCCGCGGCGGCCAGGACCTCAGCGCGGTTGGTGGCCACTCCGGGCACGGCTCGCCAGCCCGAGCCGTCACCTTCGAGGACGGAGACCAAGGCCGCATCGATGCGGTCGTGCTCGAGGCACCAGATGAGGATGGCCGACACGACCCCGCCGTCCTGGCCTTTTCCCACCACCTCGGGGTCCGTGGCCCGGGCGAGCAGGACCGTGCGGGACATGCCCGCCTGCTCCGATGGCTCGCGGGGGCGCCCAAAGAGGAAGGAGTCAGCCTCCGGCTCCCAGGAACGGAACCGCGGGCAAGCCCGGGTGCAGCTCGTGCAGCCCCGCAGCCCGTGGGTGCAGCCTCCAGGGCCCAGCTCCTCCTCCAGGTGGAACGGCCGGTACGTGCCCCCTGCGTCGTAGCCGAGGACGTCATGGGGACAGGCGACCACGCAGGCGGCACAGCCGGTGCACAGCCCAGAAGTGACCACTTCCTCGTACAGGTCGGCCCACTCGGCTTTCCAGCGCTCGGTCGGCCCCCGCAGCTCCACGCTCATCGACACCACGAGGCAAGCCTACTCCCTGCCACCGCGCCCGAGCACCCTCGGGGCCGGGGCACCCTCGGGGCCGGAGCACCCTCGGGGTCGGGGTTTGCGCCGGCTGGTGCAGCTTTCGCTACCCTACTGGTGGGAGCCGAGCCAGGGAGCGCCTTGAGCGACCCTGCTCGCGGGACGTCGAGCCAGGGAGAGCCGGGGTTGCACCATTACAGCGCGGGTGACACGGCGTGGGTCCTGGCGAGCGCGGCACTGGTCTTTTTCATGGTGCCCGGGCTCGCCATTTTCTACGGGGGCATGGTCCGGCGCAAGAACGTGCTGGCCATGCTCATGCAGAACTTCATTACCATTGCCGTCGTCAGCCTGCTGTGGGTCTGGGTGGGCTACAGCCTGGCGTTCGGGCCCGACTGGGGCGGCGTGGGGTTGCTGGGCACGTTCCACTTCGCGGCTCTTTCCCATATCGGCCAGCTTGTGCCGGGCATGGCCGGCCAGAGCGTGCCGCAGGTCGCCTTCGTCGTTTTCCAGATGATGTTCGCCATCGTCACCGCGGCGCTGCTCACCGGCTCCATCGCTGACCGGGCCCGGCTCGGGGCGTTCATGGTGTTCATAGCCGCTTGGTCCATCATTGTTTACGCGCCGCTCGCCCACTGGGTGTTCTCCCCGGAGGGTTGGCTGGCCAAGCGGGGGGTGGAGGACTTCGCCGGCGGCAGCGTGGTCGAGGTCGACTCCGGCCTTTCGGGGCTGGCCATAGCCCTTGTCATCGGCCGCCGGCGAGGTTGGCCACGGGAGCTCATGAGGCCCCACAACGTGCCCCTCTCCGTGCTGGGCGCGGGGATCTTGTGGTTCGGTTGGTTCGGCTTCAATGCCGGCTCAGCTCTGTCTGCGGGCCGGGCCGGGACTGCCTTCGTGAACACGAACACGGCTACCGCGGCAGCGTTGCTGGCGTGGGCCGCGGTCGAGAAGTGGCGGACAGGCAAGCCCACCACCCTGGGCGCCGTCTCTGGGGCAGTTGCGGGGGCCGTGGCCATCACGCCGGCGTGCGGGTTCGTCAACACCGTGGGGGCGACCGTCATAGGTTTGGCGGCCGGTGCCCTTTGCGCACTGGCCGTGCGCCTCAAGTTCCGGCTGGGCGTAGACGAGTCGCTCGACGTGCTCGCCGTCCACGGGGTTGGCGGGTATGTGGGGATGCTGGCCGTCGGGTTCTTCGGTACCGCGGCGGCCAAGGGGCTGAACGGGTTGCTGTACGGGGGCGGGGCCAGCCTCCTGGGCCACCAAGCCCTGGCCGTCTTGGTCACCACTGCCTGGGCCTTTGGGGCTACGGCAGCAATAGGGTTGGCTGTCCACAAGTTGATGGGGATGCGTGTGAGCCCCGAGGCCGAGGTGGCGGGCCTGGACATCTCCCTGCACGAGGAGAGCGCGTACGACCTCGAGGCTCTTTCCATCGGGGGCCGGGCCCGCCATGGTGGCGAGTGACAGGCTCCTTACGGCTAGCGGTGGGCCTGCCATCGCCATTGTCGGAGGCCCGTTGCGTGGGCAGTGCCCACTGGAGGGAGGTCGGTTGACATGCGCCTGGTAACTGCGGTCATCAAGCCTTTCCGGCTGCAGGAGGTCCAAGACGCCCTGCACGCCGTGGGTGTCGCCGGCATGACGGTGAGCGAGGTTCAGGGCTTCGGGCGCCAGCGGGGCCACACCGAGGTCTACCGCGGGGCCGAGTACCAGGTCGACTTCGTCCCCAAGGTCCGGGTCGAGGTGGTGTGCGAGGACGCAGACGCAGACCGGGTGGTCGAGGCCATCGAGTCCGCGGCCCGCACCGGCAAGATCGGCGACGGCAAGATCTGGGTCGTGCCCGTCGAGCAGCTGGTGCGGGTGCGCACCGGCCAGCGCGGTTCAGCCGCCCTGTAGGGGCCCGCCCTCGGGCCGGCTAGATTGTGCGCGCATGGACCAGCCGACCAGTGAGGGCCGGGCGCGCCGCGACATCGACGCCCTGGTGGCCGAGATGACCTTGGAGGAAAAGGCTGCACTTACTGCTGGCCTTGACACTTGGCAGACGGCCCCGCTCGAGCGCCTGGGGGTGCCGGCAGTCAAGATGACCGATGGCCCCAACGGGGCCAGGGGCCAGACCGGCCCTGGCGGCCTCAGCCTTTCTCCTTCCCTGTGCATGCCCTCGGGGTCTGCTTTGGGAGCCACCTGGGACCCCCAGGTGGTTGAGCAGGTGGGCGCCGCGGTGGCCCGCCAGGCCCGCGACAAGCAGGCCCGGGTGCTGCTGGCCCCGACGGTCAACCTGGCCCGTCACCCCCTGTGGGGCCGCAACTTCGAGTGTTTTTCGGAGGACCCTGTCCTTTCGGGCAAGCTGGCCGCGGCTTACATCTCTGGCGCCCAGGGCCAAGGCGTGGCCGCGACGGTGAAGCACCTGGTGTGCAACGAGAGCGAGTTCGAGCGCCGCACCTGCTCGTCGGAAGTCGACGAGAGGACCTTGAGGGAGCTGTACCTGCTGCCGTTCGAGATGGCCGTGCGCCAAGCCGGGGCCCTGGCCGCGATGACCAGCTACAACCGGCTCAACCGCCGCTACGTGGCCGAGCGCGCCGACATCCTGGAGGGGGCCCTGAGGGGCGAGTGGGGCTTCGGCGGCATTGTCATGACCGACTGGTGGGCGGCCGCCTCGACGCTGGATGCGGCCGAGGCGGGGCTGGACCTGGAGATGCCTGGGCCGGGCCGGGCCTTCGGGCCGGCGTTGGCCGTGGCGGTGCGCCAAGGCGCGCTGAAAGAGGCTGTCCTCGACGACAAGGTCCGCCGCCTGCTCAACGTTTTCGACCAGGTCGGCGCCCTCGACGACCCTCCCGGGCTCCCTGAGCAACCGCTGGACCGCCCCGAGGACCGCGCCCTTGCCCGCCGGGCAGCCGCCGAGGCCATGGTGCTGTTGGCCAACGACGGGTTGCTGCCCCTGCGCCCAGCCGGCTTGAAGCGCCTGGCCGTGATCGGCCCCAATGCCGAGGTACCGGCCATCATGGGGGGCGGCAGTGCCAGGGTGTCCCCTCATTACGTGGTCACGCCCCTGGAGGCCTTGCGCTCTCGCTTGGAGGGGGTCGAGGTCGTCTTCGAAAAAGGGTGCTCCCAGCCACGGTCGGAGGCCGAGGCTGCCGCGTTGGCCGCCGCCGGCCCGGGGGCCAACGAGCAGGACATCGCCCGGGCCGCCCAAGCCGCGCGCCATGCCGACGCCTGCGTCGTTGTCGTGGGCACCAATGACTTCTGGGAAACCGAGGGCACCGACCGCGCCACCATGGACTTGCCGGGCGACCAGGTGCAACTGGTCGACCGGGTGCTGGCTGCCAACCCTCGCACCGTCGTGGTGGTGAACACCGGTGCCCCCGTCTCCCTCCCGTTTGCCGGCCGGGCGGCTGCGTTGCTGCAGTGCTGGTTCGCCGGCCAGGAGCTGGGCAACGCCCTGGCGGACGTGCTCTTGGGCACGGCCGGGCCAGGCGGGCGCCTGCCGGTGACCCTGCCCGAACGCCTGGAGCACACCCCGGCGTTCGGCAATTTCCCCGCGGAGGCCAGCCTGGTGCGTTACGGCGAGGGCCTCCTCATGGGTTACCGCTGGTACGAGGCTCGCCACCTGCCGGTGCGGTTCCCCTTTGGCCACGGGCTTTCGTACACGACCTTCGAGATCGGCGCCCCACGGGTCACCCCCCGCCGCTTGGCCCGGGGAGGCAGGCTCTCGGTGGAGGTCGAGGTGACCAACACGGGCTCGCTCCCTGGGGCCGAGGTGGTGCAACTGTACGTCGCCCCGCCCGCCCCGGGCCTGGCTGCTGCGGGCTGGCCCGTACTGCCCCCCAAACAGCTGAAGGCCTTTGGCAAGGTCCACCTTTCACCCGGCCAGTCGGCCACTGTCCGCCTGGGGCTCACCGAACGCGATTTTGCCCACTGGGAGGTGGCGGACACCGAGTTCCCCGTACTGGTGGGCCGCCTGGCCAAGAACGACGCCGACCGGCAAAAAGCCGGGCCCCACCGCTCCCGAGCCGGGTGGTACGTGAGCCCGGGCGCCTACCAGCTCCAAGTCGGCCGTAGCTCCGCGGACATAGCCCATGTCGTGGAGGTCGACGTCGAAGGCGGGCCGGCCCCGTTGCCCGTCCTTGCGCCCTTGAGCTGAGCCTTGGAGCTGCGCCGCTAAAGCCGCGCCCCAGGGCTGGGCCAGGGCTGCGCTTCTGAAGCCGGGCGGGTGGCGCCGGGGCCACGGTGCACGTTGGGGGGGCCGCGCTCGGCGCCCGTGGGCCACTTTGGGGTGTGTGCCCACCTTTAGGCACTTGCGCCCGGGCGGCGCCATCGGTACTGTGCGGCCGTGGCAGTTAGGCCAGCCGTAGCCACCGCGTAAGGGAGCGGCCAGGTGCCCGTGGTGGTCATATGCGCCTTGGCTGTCCTATTGGTGGCGGGCGCGTTGTTGCTGCGCATGGAGTGGCGCCGTTACCGTTTCGACCGCTCGCCCTCGCCGCCCCCGACCCCCGAGGAGGCCGCCTTGGACCGCTGGAACGCGGGCGTCGTCATGCTCGTGGCCGGGCTGTCCATTGCCGGGGCGCTGTTGGCCTGGTGGGCTTCGAGCGAGTTCTCCTTGGCCTCCGACGAGAGCCAGCAAGCCTTGGCGCAGACCACCCAGTACCAGACGGTGAAGGCCGAGCAGGACAGCTACGTCGACTTCGGGGTGCGGTTGGCCCAGCAGTACCAGCAGCACACGGTGGCCGAGGCCAACCTCTACCAGCAGGCGGCTTATGCCCTTCAGGCCGGCCAGAGCTTGAGCGCGCTCCAACTGGAAGCCCAAGCCCGTACCCAGGGCGCCCAAGCCCGCGCCCTGGCTCCTGGGTTCGTTTGCTACTTCCCCTACAGCCCCGGTGCAGGTGGGCTGGTCGACTACGACCTTGCCGGCCAGTTGGCCACCGAGCTGGCCAACCCCTGCGTGCAGCCGGGCCAGGACCAGACGGCTTTGCAGACCCTGGGCCCGAGCCACATCGCGGCTTTGGAGTCCACTGCCCGCGCAGAGCGGTCTACTGCCGAGCAGATCGTCCTGGCCGGTGCCCTGATAATCGTGGCTGTTTTCTTCCTCACCGTTTCTTACCTGGGCTGGAAGCACAGGCGCGCCCACGCGCTGGCGCCTGGGGTGCTGGCCATCGCCGCTGCCCTCGGCGTGGCCGTGGCTGCGGGCCTGCGATGACCGTGGGACCGCTCGAGGCCGCGACGGGGCCACGGTGACCGGGGGGCCTTTCGAGGTCGAGCCCATACTGGGCGAGCTGGCCGGGACAGCCGAGGCCGGCGCGGTGGCAGCCGAAGCCGGTGCAGCCGAAGCCGGTGCAGCCGAAGCCGGTGCTGTGGGGGCCCCTTCGGCCGCTGCCTCGGGCCAGCCGCCCGCCCTCGGCCAGCCGGGCGCCCCCGGTAGCCAAGGGCCTGGCGGCGAGCTCAGCCGGGCTCACCGAGCGCCAGCCAAGCCTTCCAACCGGGTGCTCACCTTCGCCATCGTGCTGGGGACACTGGTGGCTGCTTTGGGTGGCTTCATGCTCAACCGCGCCTCTGGGGCAGCCTCGGATGACAGCGACCGTGCCCAGCAACTGGGCCTGCTGGGCAGCGCCGCCGAGACCAGTGCTTACCAGCAGGCAGAAACCGACTACTCCCTGTACCTCTACAAGGAGGCCCTGTCGGCCAAGGCTGCCCAGGAAATGCTGGAGGCGGGCTACGACCAGCCGGGCACCTCCAACTGGGCCGCCCTTTACCAAGCCGCTCGCGCCCAGGTCGCGGCGGCCGGTACCGGCCTTGCGGCCGACCTTCGTCCCAACCTCGGCAACGGCGACCCCGACCCCAACTTCCCGAAGGACTTCTTCGCCGAGCGGGCCCGCTATGGCACCTACCTACAGGCCAAGGCCGATGGCTACAATGACGCCGCCGGCAAGTGGTCGGCGCTGGTGAATTCGTACACCGCCATCGTCACCATGGTGGCGGTGGCCTTGTTCCTGTTCGGTTCGGCCTATGTGCTCTACGGCCGGAACCGCCTCCTTTTCAGTGTGCTTGGCACCGCCTTGGTCTTGACTGGCCTGGCTTGGGGAGCAGGCCTGGTGGCCACCAGGCAGCCCGGCACCCCTTCGGATGCCGCGGCCATGGACTACGCCAACGGGGTGGTGGCTTTGGCCCAGGCGGTGACGCCCGCCGGCTACCAGGCCGCCATCGATGACTTCAGCGCAGCTATCGCAGCCCGGCCGGATTACGCCCAAGCCTACGCACAACGGTCTCAAGCCGAAGTGGGGCGTGGCTCTGAGCAGCTGGGCGGCGGTTTTGTCTCCACCGTCGCCCCTCAGTGGGAGCGGCTTTCCATCCGGGACGACTTGGCCGCTTACCGCCTGGGCGACCGGGACACGAGCCTGGTGGCCGACGTTGGCTGGGACTATTACTACCAATGGCTCATGGACGGCGGCCGGGGCCGGCCGCCGGCCCAGGCGGTGGCGTTCGACCGGCGGGCCGTAGGCCTCGACCCCCAAGACCCAGTCAGCCTGATGAACCTGGGCCTGGCTCAGCTGGCCCGTGGCGCTTACCGCGGCGCAGAGGCTTCGTACCTGGCAGCCGCCACCCACATGCTCTACTCCTGCTCGGCCCCGGCTGTGCTGAGCACCTGCACCCGGCCGCTGCCCTCGACCGACGGCAGCTTGCAGCTCGACTGGCTGGCGGGCGGCCTGCAGGACCTGATGAACCTCGGGGAGACGCCCGCCGCGGCCAGCTCCCCCGGGCTGAGGGCGGCACTGGCTGACGCCCAAGGGATCCTCACCGCCTCCCTCGCTGACGGCAGGGTGGTAAGCGACCCGGGGCCGCCAACCGCCCAGGTCGAGCTGAGCGCGGTGGTGGCCCCCAACCTCATCGAGCTGAGCGCGCCTGGCGACGCGGCGCGCCTGGCGTCTGGGCCAGTAACGGTCCTGTGGTTCGAGCGGGCCAACAGCTCGGCAACCTGGGAGGGGATCGCCGCCACCGCTTGTTGGGGCGGCCCCGCCGGTTGGCCCTGGGGCAGGTGCTTCACCAAACAGGACGGCTCATTGGTCGCCAAGACCGAGCTCCTGAGCGGCGCGCAAACCTGTTACACGAACCTGCAGTACAAAGCCGAGGTGTTCGTAGACGGTTCCCTGGCTGGGTCGGTGGCCCTTACGCCCGGGGCCCCGGGCGACTACGTCGCCACCGCCCTGTCCCCGGCCTTGGGCAGCTACATGAACATGGGCCTCTGCGTCCCCTCCAGCTGGCATATGCAGCCCCCGAGCGTGGCCAATGTGAGGGTGTGGGGCACCTCGGTGCAGCTGCACGGCCCCCTGTCGACCGCGGAGCTCCACTACGCCTCCGCCGACGGGCTGGAGGGAGCCTATATCTTCCGTCTCTACCCCGAGAGGACCGCCTACTCAGGCAGCCCGCAGCAGCTTCAACAAGATCTGGTGGTGCCGGTGGCTCAGTACGCATTGGGCCTGCTCGAGGGGCACTCCCCGTTGCCGGGTGACCTGGCCCTGCAAGGCCAGTACCGCAGCTACAGCTACATATGGAACGACACCTCCGACATGATGGCGGGCTTCTACACGAGCGCCAGCACCGGGGTGCGTGCTTTTGTCGGTGCCGGGATAATTGCCCCCAGTGGGGTCCCCCCGGGCCAAGCCAACCAGGACCAAAGCATTGCCTCCAACGTTGTCGACGATTACGCTGTCGCCGTGGTAATTGTCTATGGGCCGGGGCAGTCCTCTTTTTGGTTTGGCCGGGACTCCATGGGCTTCCAAGTCGCCACTTCGTTCTCCTTGCTCGGCTTTGGCTGATGCCGGCGTTCGGTAGCTCCCGTGGGTAGGGGCGCCCCGGCTGTGCTTGGGCGAAGGTCATTTCGGCGCGGGCGGGCCTGGGTTGCAGCTTGGCTGGCGAGCGGGTTGGTGTGCGCCGGTGTGGCCACGTCCTGGGCCCTGGGGCAGCCTGTTGCCCAGGCCGGCCGCCAGCCCTACGGGCCCGGCCCGCAGCACCCTCGGGCCGGCCGTCCCGGGCTGGCCTCTGTCCTCACAGGCGGCAGTTTTGGCAACCAGGTGGTGCGGCTGGGCGCGTTGCCAGGTGACCGGGACCTTGTGGTGACCCTGGGTTTACGCCAGCGCAACGAGCTCCTGCTGGCGAGGCTGCTGGGCCAAGGCCGCGCCGTCCAGGCGCTGCGTTACAGCCAGGATTTTGGCCCCGGCCCCGCCTCCGTCCACGCTGCGGAAAGGGTCCTCGGCTCTTACGGCCTGAGGGCTGCTTGGGCGCCCGGCGATGCGGTCATGGAGGTGAGCGGCCGGGCCTCGGCCCTGGAGCGGGTGTTCTCGGTCGCCCTCAGCCGCTACCGGGTGAGGGTTGGCCGCGAGCGTGGCCGCGTCTTTTATGCCCCGGCCGCCCAGCCGCGCTTGGCCAGCCCGCTGCGGGGCTTGGTCACCTCGGTGCTCGGGTTGGACGACTACCCGGTTGGGCGCGCCCCGGTCGCCTTGGGGGCCACCGCGGCAGGCCGGGACAGCTCCAGCAGCCCCCAGAGCGCGGGTGGCTACACGCCGTCCCAGGTGGCCGGCCTGTACCATTTCGGCCCCCTTTACCAAGGTGGCCTGGACGGGGCCGGCCAAACCGTCGTCTTCTTGGAGATCGATGCCTACCAGGCAGCCGACATAGTGTCCTACTCCAACGCCTTTGGCCTGCCCGCCCCGGTCATGACCGGCCCGGTCCTCGACCCGGCCTGGGGCAGCCCTCAGCCGGCCACGGCCAGCACTGAGCCAACCGAAGCCACCCTTGACCTGGAGGTGGTGCACGCCCTGGCTCCCCGTGCCCACCTGGTCGTCTACGAGTCCGCTGCGACTTCAGCCGGCATGGTGGCCGCCTTGCAGGCCGCGGTGAGCGCCTACCCCCATGCGGTGTTCAGTTACAGCCTGGCCGATGTTGCCTGTGGCCCAGGGCTCGTTGGCGAGGATCCCGCGGACGCCCAACAGTTCAGTGCCGTCTTGGAGCAGCTGGTGAGCCACGGTGGCACGTTCCTTGCTTCTTCGGGCGACAGCGGTGCTTATAGTTGCCTCGACAGCGGGACATCGGTCGCGGGCAAGCCAGGTACGCAGGTCCCCGCAGACAGCCCCTATGCCACGGCCGTCGGAGGGACGACCGCTTTCTTGGGCGCCGGTTCGACCTACGGGCAAGAAGCGGCCTGGGGGGACCCGGTCGAAGAGGCCGGGGGCGGGGGTGGCCTGAGCGCCATTTTCGCCCGCCCTTCCTGGCAGGCCGGCCCGGGGGTGCTCAACCAGTTCTCCAATGGCCACCGGCAGGTACCGGACGTCTCGGCCCTGGCCGACACCAACACCGGTTGGGACATCTACAGTTCTCTCTCCGACCCCCAGTGGGTGCCGGTGGGGGGGACCTCAGCGGCAGCACCTTTGTGGGCGGCCTTGGTGGCGCTTGCTGACCAGGCACTGGCCGAGCGGGGGCTGCCCTCGGTCGGGTTCGCCAACCCGGCGCTGTACGACTTTGGCGCCAACCCCGGCCGGTTCCCCGCTCCCGCTTTCCACGACGTCAGGCTTGGCAACAACCTCTATTACCCGGCGGCCCCAGGTTGGGACTTCGCCACCGGCTGGGGCTCTCCCGACGCCTCGGCTTTGGTCGATGACCTCATCGCTTACCAACGAGGCACCCGGTGACCGCTCCGGGCACGGCTGCCCCCCCTGCCGCGGTGGCCAGGTCCTGTGGCCATTGCGGGGCACCGTTGCGGGCGAACGCACGCTTTTGCCCCAACTGCGGGGCAGCCGCCGGGGCCCGCCCGGCAGCGGGGGCTTGGGTGCCGGCCCCGGCCCAGGCGGGGGCTGCCGGCCGGGGCGCAGCCGGACCGGCCCGGCAGGGCACCTTTGCCCGGTTGCCAGCCCTGGTGAAGCTGGGTGCCCTGTTCCTCGGGCTGACCTTCGTCGGTGCGCTCGTGCAGGCGGTCTTGCCTCCGCAGCACCGCTGCGTGTACTCCTGCGGCCCCTCGGCTGGCCCGCTGGAGCCTGACGCCCACAGCTACCCCAGCTCGGCTTCCCAAGCCGCCTCACTGGGGTTTTCCTTTGGCTACCCGGCTTCGATGGCAATGGCCCCGGCCCAGTTCGGGGCCGAGGTGGCGTTCCAGGAGCCCGATGGGGGCCAGCTGCTGGTGTGGTCCGGCCATGGGCACCAGGACCTGGCCGTGCTGGTGCAGTCCACTCTGCAGAAGATCGGGCCCCCGGTCGTGGGAGCCGAGCCGGCAGGGCCGGTCCCTGGTGCCCAGGTAGGTTTTGCCCCCGGCCAGGGCGAGTTTTACTGCGCCAATTATGACGAGGGTGGTGGCCAACTGGTACCGGTCCTCTTGGCTGTCGTGGCCGCCCAGTCCGGCGGCACCTGGGCAGCCGTGGCCGGTTACACGCCCAATGCCCCCAATGGCGCCTACCTGTGCAACTGGAAAAGCGGCTTCGGCAACCAGGACGTCATGGGCTACGACGATGTCCTTGCCCGCTGGCGCTGGACGAGCCCATAGCTGGGCCAGGCAATGGCCGCACGAGCCAATGAAGGTACAAGAAAGGTGACTGATGACTCCCTGTGAACACTGCGGGCGGGACACGCCCGATGAGGCGTTTTGCACCTGGTGCGGGGCCCACCGAGGGAGCAGCGGTGACGCTGCCAAGGCCCGCCGTCATGATTATGCCGCTCACGCGGGCGAGCACGTGGCCCAGCCGAGCGTCGTCACGACCCTTTTCCCCCACCTGCCCCGTCACCGGGCCCATGAGTTCCGCTGGGGGCTGATCGGCGGCTTGGCCGTCGTGGTGGCCCTGGTGGGTGGTGGCCTTGTCGTTGCCGCCATCTTGGCAGCCGCGGTGCTGGTGCCCGCCCTCTACCTTGTGTACTTGTACGAGGCGCAGGTTTACCGGGACGAGCCAGCCAAGGTCCTGGGGCTGACCATGGTCGCCGGGGTCGTGCTTGGCGTGGTGGTCAGCCTGGTGGCCAAGGCCCTGCTGCATTCCTCGCCTCTCAAGCCGACCCAAGGGATCGGTTACCTGGTCGGCGCCACCATCGTCTTGCCCCTCGTCCAAGAGGTCGTAAAGCCAGTGCCGGTGTTCGGGTTGCGGGGCTCCGGCAAGTTCACCGAGACGATCGACGGCCTCACTTTCGGTGTGGCGGCTGGCCTCGGTTATGCAGCTGCGGAGACCATAGTGAACCTGTCCAGGGTCATAGCGACAGAGCCAGTGCACACCGCCTCCGCCAACTGGCTTTCCTATGTTGTCACCTACACCGTGCTCAACCCTATCCTCCAGGCTTCGTGCACCGGGATCCTGGTGGCGGCGCTGTGGAAGCCCCGGCGGCTGGGTAAGGCGCTCTACGCCCTGGCGGTCCCGGTTGCCTTGGGTGGCCATGTCCTTTATTCGGCAGTCGGGCAGCTCCTGCAGGACCACGGCGTCCCCGAGACCATCGAGGTCTTCTTCTATGCGGCGGTGATAGCCGGGCTGCTCGTTTACATCCGCCACCTGGTCCATGACGCCCTGTTGGACGAAGCCACTGACTTCGGTTTCCGGGCCGTGGTCTGCCCTCACTGCCGCCACAGCGTCGGCGCGGCAGCGTTTTGCCCGTTGTGCGGCGGGGCGGTGAGCGCGGGGCCCCGGACGGCTGCCCTTGTCGGGGCGCCCATGAGCGCGCCAACAGCTCCTGCGGCCGGTCCCCAGGCCGCTCCGGGCTCGGGCACGACGCCCACAGGGCAAGCCAATGCCTAGCACCTGCCCGCGCTGCGGGGCTGCCGTAAGTGAAGGCTCTTCGTTCTGCGAGGCCTGCGGGGCCGCTCTGGCCGCTGCTGCCGCCCCCGGGACGCCCGGGGCAAGCACACCCCCATCTCTTCCCACACAACCCCCTCAGTCACCGCCGCCTCAGCCCCCTGTGGGCGGGCCAGCCCAGCCGCCGTACCCTGAGCAGCCCCAGCCTGGCTACCCGCCGACGGCCCCACCTGGCTACTACCAGGCACCGGGGGGCGCGCCTTGGCCCTCGGGAGCCGCTCCGTACCGCCCGCCGGTGCTGCAGCGGGCTGGCAACACCGGTTTGGCCCTGGGGGTGGTGGGCTTGCTGGCGTTGGCTGTCGTTGCCGGCATAGTGGTGCCCAAGCTCATCTCGCACCACAACATCCCGCCGACGCCTGTCACGACCGTCCCCCCCGCCACCGCGGCTACCACGGCCCCGCCCACCACGGCCCCGCCCACCACGGCCCCGCCCACGACTACGGCTACCACTGCCCCTCCCACGACTACGGCCACGACCGCCCCGCCCACGTCTACGGCGACGACAGTACCTCCGGCCCCGCCCTCACCTCCGGGGACTGTGGTGTCCAACCAGGTCGCTTCGGTGCGGTTGCCGAAGGGGTGGTCAAAAGACAGTGTCTCTACTGCGGACGACCTGTTCCTGGACGGGCCGCGCGGTGTCAACGTCGAGTTCTACAGCGCCCAAGAGGCCAGCTCCTACACCCTCACCAACTACTTCCAGTCACGCTTGAGCCAGCTGGGCCAGAAGTTCCCTGACGCCAAGCTCTGCGGCCAGGCCCAGGCGGCCAAGCTCCCCGGTAACGGGCCCGAGGGTGTTGCTGCCCCCATCTGCCTGACGCTGACCTCTCAAAATGGCCCGGCCGTGCCGTACGTTATCTATGAGTTCGCCGGTTTGGTACAGGGCAGCGGCTTCCAGCAACTGTTCGTGGCCGGGGTGGTGGCGCCTCAGGACCTCAGCGGCTCGGCCCTCAACAGCCTGGTCGGGCCGGTCTGGGGCTCGGTGCGCTGGCTCCAGCTCACTGGCGGCTAGCGGCCTCGCTGCTCGCCAGTGGCTCACCACCTCGCTTGGGCGGCCGGGGCGTCAGTCCCGGCTGGGGCGTCAATGCCGCGGGGAAGCCGCTCGGGGCGCCAGCCCAGGAGCTCGACCGCGGTGGCGAAGGCAAAGCGGTCCGTCATGCCGCTCACGTAGGTGACGGCCCGGCGGGCGGCATCGCCTAGGTGGCCCTGCTGAGCTGAGGCGGCAGGCAGGCGCCAAGGGTTGTCTATGAAGTGCTCGACCAGGGCGCGCAGCACGGCTATGACGGCTTCGGACTGGGCGATGGACTCGGGGCGCGTGTAGATGCGTTCGTAGTTGAACCGGCGCAGGTCGGCCAAGGCGCTGGCGTAAGGCTCGGGCATGCCGATGTGGCCGGAGCTGGTGATGCCCTCGACCAGCGCCCCGATGAAGCACCGCAACTGCGACGAGCGTGAGCGGCCGGCCACCTCGGCCACCGACGGCGGCAGGTCCCTCAGGTCAACGATCCCGGCCAGGGCGGCGTCCTCCAGGTCGTGGGCACAGTAGGCGCAGCGGTCAGCCCAGCTCACCACAGCGCCTTCCGGGGTGAGAGGGCTCGGGAGGGACCAGCTGTGGTGCCGGATCCCGTCCAGGGTCTCGGCGCAGAGGTTGAGCGGGGCGAGGACCACGTCCGCCCCCCAGGTGGCGTGGTTGTAGCCGTCGGGCAGGTAGGGGCTGAAGGCTTCCTCGCTGGCATGGCCCCCTGGGCCGTGGCCGCAATCGTGGCCCAGGGCGATCGCCTCGGTCAACGCGACGTTGAGGCCCGTGGCCCGGGCGACGGCCGTGGCCACCTGGGCCACCTCCAAGGCGTGGGTGAGCCGGGTGCGCTGGTGGTCCCTGGGGAACACGAACACCTGGGTCTTGCCCGCCAACCGGCGAAAGGCGCTGGCGTGCAGGATCCGGTCGCGGTCTCGTTCGAAGCAGGTGCGCAGCGGGTCAGCTGCCTCTGGCTCGGCCCGGTTGCCTGCCCCAGAGGCCCGCGTGGCCCCAGGCGCGAGCGACCCCGCCTCGGCCTCCTCGCGTGCCTGCCTCGTCACCAGGCTGGCCCCGACCCGGGGGGAGCGCGCGTGGGCCAGCACCACCTCCTGGCCGGGCACCACCGCTTCGTTGGGCAGGCTGAGGTCATTGCTGGCCCACCTTGGGCCCCTTGTCCATGGCATGGGGCACACGGTAGCCGGGCCCAAGGACGGTTACCGCAACGGGGGTGGAAGGCAGAGGGGAACTGGGGTGGAAGGCTGAGGGGACCGGGTGGGCAGCAGGTCCCGGGCTGGCAGGCCCCCGTGGGCAGCAGGGGCCTCATGGGCCCGGGCCCCGTCCGGGCCGTTCTTCGGCTGCGGCCCGATAGGCCCCCGGCGGTGGCGTAGCATCGAGCTGGGACCGAGTGACTGGAGCGAGAGGTGGAAGTCCGCATTGGCGTTACCCAAGCACCCCGAGAGATAGAAGTGGAGCTGGCCGACGGCGTGGGCCCGGACGAGCTGGTGGCCCAGGTTGACCAAGCCATTGCCAAGGGGACTGGGTTGCTCTGGTTGGCCGACAGGCGTGGCCGGCGGGTGGGCGTACCGGTGGCCAAGCTTGCTTACGTGGAGCTCGACACCGCCGCTGACCTCCGGCGCGTCGGCTTCGGTGCGGCAGTCTGAAGGTTGACGGCACCCCGGCTGCTCGACCGCAAGCTCATTTTCGTCACGGGCAAGGGGGGCGTCGGCAAGACAGCCGTTGCCGCTGCCCTGGCGCAGCTGGGCGCCACCCAGGGCAAGCGGGTCCTGGTCTGTGAGCTCGATGCCAAAGGTGACCTGGCCTCGAGCTTCGAGGCGGGCCCGACCAGTTTCGAGCCTCGCCTGGTGGCGCCCAACTTGTGGGCCATGTCCATGGACACCGAAGCGTCCCTGCGCCAGTACCTCGCCCTCCAGCTGAAGCTGCCCAGGGGCCAGTATGTCGCCCCTCTGGCCCGGATGCTCGACTTCGTCGCCTCCGCGGCGCCCGGTGTCCGGGAGATAGTCACGGTCGGCAAGCTGTGCTGGGAGGTGAGGGAGCGCCATTATGACCTGGTGGTGGTGGACGCCGTGGCCAGCGGCCACATCATCGGCCAGCTGGCGGCACCCCAGGCCATCAACCGGCTGGTGCGGGTCGGCCCCATACGGAGCGAGACCGGTTGGGTGCTGGACATCCTGTCTGACCCCGCCACCACCGGGGTACTGGCTGTGGCCACAGCGGAAGAGATGCCGGTGACCGAGACCATCGAGCTGGTGGGCCGGCTGGCCAAGGAGACCACCGTTGGGCTTGCCGGGGTCGTGGTCAACCGCGTGCTGCCCGAGCTGTTCGGGAACCGGGAGGAGGAGATCTTCGAGGCACTGGGCGAGCCCGAGGCCACCGCCGCCCTGTCCGCCGAGCTGGGGGGGCCAGCGGGGCCGCTGCTCGAGGCGGCCAGGCTGATGGTCAGGACGCGACGGGCCAGAGCGGCCCACCTCGAGCGCTTACGCGCCTTTCTCGGGCCCAGTGTGCCCGTGCTGTACGTCCCCTACCTGTTCCTCCGCTCCTACGGCCTCAGGGCCACCCGCCAGGTGGCGGCCGCTATCGCCGCGGAGATGGAAAGTTGACGAGCGGGCCGCCCACTCCCGACGGCACTGCCCGGGGCTCGGGGCAGGGGCCGGCACCGCCCCCCGAAGAAGGCTCGGGTGCTATCGAGGCCCTGCTGGCAGCCAAGGAGATAGCCGTGGTGTGCGGCCCCGGTGGGGTGGGCAAGACCACTGTGGCTGCCGCCGCCGCGGCCATGGCTGCTTGGCACCAGGGCGGCAGGGTCCTGGTCATAACGGTGGACCCGGCCCGCCGGCTGGCCAGCGCCCTGGGGTTGCCCGCCGCGGGCGACGAGCCCGAGCAGGTCCCGCGCAGTGCCTTTCGCGCCGCAGGCGCCGCCCCGCAGGGGGAACTGTGGGCGGCCATGGTGGACACCAAGCGCAGCTGGGACAGGATGGTGACGCGCCACGCCCCCGACCGCGCCACTGCCCAACGGGTGCTCACCAACCCCTTGTACCAGGACATTGCCGGCCGCTTCGTGCAGAGCCACGACTACATCGCCATAGAACGCCTCTACGAGCTGCACTCCGAGGGGGCCTATGACCTCATAGTGGTGGACACCCCGCCGTCGCGTAACGCGATGGACTTCCTCCTGGCTCCCGAAAGGGTGGCGGACTTCTTTGCTTCCCGGTTGCTGCGGTTCCTGACTGTCCCGTACCGCAGCCGGCTGGTCGACGTGGCTTCCCGGCCTTTCTACTATGTTGCCGACCGGGTGCTGGGGACCCAGTTCCTGCAGGACATAGCTGAGTTCTTCATCTTGTTCCAGACCATGTCGGAGGGCTTTGTCCGCCGGGCCCAAGAAGTGGGGCGCCTGCTCACCGACCGGAGGACCACCTTTGTGGTGGTGACCACCCTCGGCCCTGGCCCGGTCCGGGAAGCCGAGACGTTCATGAGCATGCTCCCCTCCCGGGGCCTGCACCTGGGGGCGCTCGTGCTCAACCGCGTGCTCCCCGGTTACCTGCTGGCTGATGGCCTGCAGGAGCGGGCCGAGGCACTTTGTGACCGGGCCGGCGAACTGGCCGAGGCCCTGTGCCAGGCCAGCGCGCCCTTGGCCGGTAGGGACCCGTCCCAGGTCGAGCGGGTGCTGTGCGAAGTGGGCGTCAACTTCAACAACGTCGGAGTGGTGGCCCGGCGCGAGGCCAACCAACGGGCTGACCTCGCCCGCCCGCCTCGGCTCAGCGTGAGCGTCCCCGAACTGGAAGACGACGTCCACGACCTGGCCGGCGTCTTGGAGCTGGGCCGCTACATCTGGGCTGCCCGGGGGGCACCCCTTCAGTGACTGGTTGGCCTCCAGTGACCGGGTGGCCAGGGCCAACCGGGCGAGCCGGGCGGGACCGGGCGGTGGGCAGCCCGGGCGAGGAGGCCGCGGGCAGGTGGGCAGGGCCGAGCGGTCGTCACCGAGCAGCACCGGTGGCCCGGGCACACCAGCGGCGCGGTGGGGGAGCTTTGGCAGAGGAGGTGCCAGCCCTTGGCCACGCTGGTTGAGCTGTTGAGGGACAGGGCACAGGTGCCGGACCGGGCGGTCGAGCACCTGCAGCGCCTGGTGGGCAGCTGGGGCATGCTCTCCGACCTTTCCTTCTCCGACCTGTTGCTGTTCGTTCGTTCGCCCGACGGTACCTTCGTCGTGGTCGGGCAAGTGAGGCCCACTACCAGCCAGACCCTCCACTTGGAGGACTTGCTGGGACGGGAGGCGGACGGAGAAGAGCCCGCTCTTTTGGGCCAGGCCTGGCTGCTGGGCAGCGTGGTGGAAGGAGAGGTCACGCTGGGTGGCCGAGGTGAGCAGGTCCCTCTGGGGCGAGGCGAACGCTCACGCATGGTTTGCATACCGGTCCGCTGTTGCGGGGAGGTCGTGGCCGTGCTGGCCCGTCAGGCCCCCTTGGTCGTGGGCCGCCGCCCGGGAGAGCTGGAGCGCGTCTACGTGGAGATCTTCGACCGGTTGGCCCGCATGGTCACCCAAGGGACGTTCCCCTTCCCTGTCGAGGAGCCCCTGTCCAATGAAGCTCCCCGGGTCGGCGACGGGGTCATGACGCTCGACTCGGCGGCCCGGGTGGAGTTCGCGTCACCCAACGCGGTCAACGCGTTGCACCGTCTGGGCGTCTACCGGGGCGTGCTCGGGGCCCGCCTGGACGAGCTGGGCATCGACCACTCGCCCGTGCCCACCGCGTTCTCCCAACTGTCCCCGGCTTCGTTGGAGCTGGAGCGAGGCGAGGTAGCCGTTTTCATGCGCTGCATCCCCCTGCTGGACCAAGGCAGGGCCACCGGCGCGCTGGTCCTCGTGCGCGACGTGACCGACCTGCGCCGCAGGGACCGCCTGCTGCTGGGCAAAGACGTGGCGCTGCGCGAGGTGCACCACCGGGTGAAGAACAACCTGCAGACGATCTCGTCGTTGCTGCGGCTGCAGTCCCGGCGCCTGCCGCCGGGCGATGCTCGCCACGCGTTGGAAGAGGCCGACCGGCGTGTCCGCAGCATCGCCCTCGTCCACGAGGTGCTGTCCCGGGACACCACCGACGCGGTCGACTTCAACGAGGTCCTGCCTTCACTGGTGAGGATGGCTGAAGACATGTCCAGCCCCGCTTCACCTGTTGAGGTCACCTGGGACGGGGAGGCGGGTGAGCTCGGCGCCCAGGTGGCTACCCCGTTGGCCCTGGTGCTGAACGAGCTCGTACAAAATGCGGTGGAGCACGCCTTCAGCGCCCGTGCGGAAAGGGCCCGCCCGGCCCACGCCCCCCAGGGCCACTCCCCCCAGGGCGAGCTACCCCCGGGCAAAGTGACGATCTCGTTCGCTCGCCGGGGCAGGGACCTGGAGGTGGAGGTGCGTGACGACGGAGCCGGGCTGCCCGAGGGCTTCTCGCTGGAAGAGTCGACCAGCCTGGGCTTGGCCATCGTTCGCGGCCTCGTGGTCGGCCAGCTGGGTGGCAAGATCAAGATGTACAACGACTCGGGGACGGTCGTGCAGCTGGAGGTACCGCTGGGCCAGCTCTAGTCTACTAGCTCCCGAAAAACCAGGGTCCTGACCTGCACTTTCGCGCCCGAGGATCCACCAAACGGTGCCCGAATGCTGCGAGGATGGGGAAAACCCCTTGTACG
>JAJPKN010000049.1 GCA_021323695.1 Actinomycetota bacterium
CAAGCCCTACAAGTGGACCAAGACTGCCGCTGAGATCATAGAGAAGGTCAAGCGAGGTAGGGTTGCCCTGGCCCAAGCGCGCGGCATTTGGCGGACACTACACTAGCCAGTGCCGGGCGCCCAGCCGGGTTTGGCGCAACTGCTGGGGCAGGTCGAGGGCGCGGAAGATATCGCCTTCGACGTCGATCTCCCCCGTCACGTACGCTCGCCCCAGGCCGAGCTGGCCCGGGGAGCGGACCAGCCGGGCCAGAGCGGCCGGTGAGCGGATGACGATGGTCGCTGGGGCATCACTGGGGCCGATGCGGGACCCGTCCCAGGCCCGAACCGCCACTTCGGTGGAGCGGCCCATAAGGTCGGAAAGCAACCGGCCGGCCTGCACTAGCTCACCTGGCCCGAGCCTCGTCCCTCACCCGGCACAGGTGGCCTGGGCAACGCCTTCACCTCGGCCAAGCCACATCGTGCCGTGTCAGCGCGATTCCGCCTCCACGCCAAAGCCGATGATGGCCCCGAGAAGTATGGCCCCGCCGATCACCCAGAACCACTTGCCGAAGGCCAAGCCCACCACGGCCAGCACCGCCCCCAAGCCGAGGGCGGCTGGCCAGATGCTGTTGCCCGGGAAGAAGTGGATCTCGCCTGCCCCGTCTTCGGGGTTGGCGTCCGGGCGGTCCTCCACCCGGGGGATGTGCTGGCGGCGCAGGGCCTGCAAGAGGATGTAGCCGAACAACAGCGCATAGGCACCTCCCCCGAAGCCCAGCATCACGGTGCCGGCGAACTCACCGCTCCAAACCCAGTAGACGAGCCCGGCTACCCCCAAGAACGCGGCTGTGCCAAGGGCTAGGCGCCACTCGAACTTCATGGCCCCTCCCCGCCCTGGGCCGGTGCAGCATGCCCGTTGCCCCCGCCGCCAGCCCGCCCGCTGGCCCCGCCGCCAGTTTGGCCGCTGGCTCCACCGCCGTCGGCATGGCCGTCGCCCCCACCACCGTTGCCCGCACCGGCTCGTACGGCTGCCTGGCCGGCGGTACCTCCCGTGCCCACGGTGACGAGCTGGTTGCGGTGGCGGCCGTGCGGCAGGGTCAAGTGGTCAGGGTGGTTCAGGTCCCACACCGGCCTTTCGGAACGTATGGGGGGCAGGTAGGCGAAGTTGTGCTCGATGGGCGGCGACTCCGCTGCCCACTCGAGGGTCATGCCGTCCCAGGGGTTGGGGCCGGCCTTCTTGCTGCTGCGCAGGCTGACCCAGACGTTGAGCAGGAACGGCAGCATGGAAAAGGCGGTGATGAAAGCACCGATCGAAGACAGCATGTTGAGGAAGTCCCAGCCCTGGCCGGCCGGGTAAACGGCTATGCGCCGTTGCATGCCGCGCAGCCCCAGGTCGTGCTGGGGGAAGAAGGTCAGGTTGAAGCCGATGAACATGAGGACGAACGTGAGCTTGGCCAGCCGCTCGTCGAGCTTTTTGCCGGTGAACTTCGGGAACCAGTAATGGATGCCGGCGAAAGCAGCGAAGACAGAACCGCCCAGGAGCACGTAGTGGAAGTGGGCGACGACGAAGTAGGTGTCGTGCACCTGGAAGTCGATGGGTGGTTGGCCCAGCATCACCCCGGTGAAGCCCCCGACCAGGAAGTTGACCAGGAACCCCAAGGCGAACAGCATGGGGGAGTCGAGTCGCACCGACCCGCGGAACATGGTGCCCGTCCAGTTGAAGAACTTGATACCGGTGGGGACGGAGATGAGCAAGGTGAGGATGGCGAAGAAGGGAAGCAGTACCGCCCCAGTCGTGTACATGTGGTGCGCCCACACGCCCATGGACAGGCCGCCGATGGAGAGCGTCGCGAACACCATGCCCTTGTAGCCGAACACGGGCTTGCGCGAGAAGGTCGAGATGACCTCGGTGGCGATCCCGAAGAACGGCAAGGCCAATATGTACACCTCGGGGTGGCCGAAGAACCAGAACAGGTGCTGGTAGAGGATAGGTTGGCCACCGTGGGTGGGGTCGTAGAAGTGGGTGCCAAGGTGGCGGTCGCACCACAGCAGCACCAAGGCGGCGGTCAGCACCGGGAACGCCAGCAGCACCAAGAACGCCGTCACCAACTGGTTCCAAGTGAATATCGGCATCCGGAACATGATCATGCCCGGTGCCCGGAGGGTGAACACGGTGCTTATCACGTTGACCGCGGTGAATATGCCTGAGAAGCCAGCCAGGACCACGCCTGCTATCCATAGGTCGGCTCCCGGGCCGGGCGAGTAAATGGACTCAGTGAGCGGCGCGTAGGCGAACCAGCCCCAGTTGGCGGCCCCCGACGAGGTGAGGAACCCTGAGGTCATGGTGATGCACCCGCCCAGGTACAACCAGTAGGAGAAGGCGTTGAAGCGAGGGAAGGCCATATCTGGTGCGCCGATCTGCAGGGGCACCAGGTAGTTGGCCATCCCGAACGCGAAAGGGCCGAGGAACAGGTACAGCATGAGGCTGCCGTGCATAGTGAACAACTGGTTGTAGGTGTTCAGGTCAACGAAGTTGTTGTTGGGCACCGACAGCTGCACCCTCATGAGCACGGCCATGAACCCGGCGATCAGGAACATGATGAAGCTGGTCACCATGTAGTTCATCCCGATCTGCTTGTGGTCGGTGCTCGTGACGTAGGCCAGGACGCCCCTGGCCCTGGGCCCGGGCACCACCTCCACGAGGCGGCGCTCGGGGGCTTCGTAACGGCCGGCTCGCTCTTGGACCACGGTCATGGTGGGCTCAGCTCCATCTGCCTGGTGGCTGCATAGTGGTGTTCATCTCCCGATGGTGTTCATGTGGAGCCCATGCTGGTGGGCCAGCCAGGTGTTGAACTGCCCCTTGGGCATGACCTGCACCCAAAACCGCATGAACGGGTGGTAGACCCCGCAGAACTGCGTGCACTCGCCGATGAAACGCTGGCCGGCCACACTGGGGTCGATGTTGATGTCGAAAGAGTTGTTGACCCCCTGTATCGCGTCCCTCTTGAACAAGAACGCGGGCACGTAAAAGGAGTGGTTGACGTCGTCGGAGAACAGGTTTATCTGCACCGTCTCGCCCGCGGGCAGGGTGAGCACCGGCAGGTCGGTGCTGTTGATGCTGGGCTCGGCGGAGACGCTGCCCAGGACCTGGTAGCCGTTCGGGTAGCTGAACTCCCAGCCCCAGCGGAAGGCGTCCACCCTCACGACCAGGGCCGGGTTGGCGGCCACGTTGTCCACCCTGTCCTCGGCCCGGTAGGTGTACACGAAGACCACGGTCACCAGTGCGATGGGGACGACCGTGTAGAAGATCTCCAGGGGGATGTGGTACTGGAACTGCCGGGGGATGCGGGGGTGGCCGGGGCGCTCCCGGTAGCGGACGGCCGACCACAGGATCAGCCCGATGACTATGGCGCCCAGGGGGACCGCTATGTAGTAGGTGAGCTCCCAGAGCCAGTAGACGTAGTGGCTCTGCTGGGTGACCCCGTTGGGAGATCCCCAGTGGACGACCGCGAGGACGGCGGGCAGCAGGTGCTTCACTGGTACCCCACACTAGCAACGCCAGGTTGGGCCAGGGAAAGCCAGAGGGGCACCGACTGGCACCCGTTGGGCCTACCTGACCAGGCCTACCTGACCAGGCCTACCTGACCAGGCCTACCTGACCAGGCGTCGCCTGACCAACCGCTGTGCCTACCTGGCCAAACTGCCGGGCCAGGCACCCCCCAGGGCCACGGGACCAGGCCTGTGCCCCGAGACGCAGGCCCCAGTGGGCACCAGCTCAGGGGGGCTGGGCGCGTGCTCGCTTGAGGCACTGGCCAGCGGCATGCCCCGCCGGCAACAGGCCACCCGACCAGCCCGGCTGGCCTTGGTGCCCGGCACCCTCTATGCTGGTGGGCCCGTGCGCACTTACTCGCCCAAGGCTGCTGAGGTCCACCGCGACTGGTGGGAGGTCGATGCCAGCGGTGCCGTCCTGGGCCGCCTGGCTTCGGACGTGGCGCGCATCTTGCGCGGCAAGCACAAGCCCGTCTTCGCGCCCCACCTGGACACCGGTGACCACGTGGTCGTTGTCAACGCGGCCCAGGTGGTCCTGACCGCTGGCAAGGCCGACCGCAAGGTCCACTACCGCTACTCCGGTTACCCGGGGGGCTTGAAGGCTCGCAGTTACGCTGAGATGCTGTCCAGGCGGCCCGAGGACGTGGTCCGCCTGGCGGTCAAGGGGATGCTGCCCAAGGGCCCGCTCGGCCGGCAGATGGCGAGGAAGCTGAAGGTCTACGCTGGCCCCGAGCACCCCCATGCTGCCCAGAAGCCAAAGCCGCTCGTGCTGGACCACTCGGCCCACCGGGTGCCAGCCCACCGGGTGCCCGCCGACCGGGTGGCAGGCCACCGGGGCTCGGCCCAGCAGGCTGGGGGGCCGGCGAAGGTGGCCTAGCGCGTCGCCTGGTAGCAGTCAGTAGGTACCAGTCATGAGGCGAGCACCAGGAGGAAAGGACAGGTCTTGCCCAAGCCCCTAGTTCAGTCCACCGGCCGGCGCAAGGCCGCGGTGGCCCGCGTCCGTCTCCGCCCTGGCAACGGGACGATCACGGTCAACAAGCGCGCCGTCGAGGACTACTTTCCTTCGGCCACCCACCGCATGCTGCTGACCGAGCCTCTGCGGGTCATTGACAAGGCCAGCACCTACGACATCGAAGCCACCCTGGACGGCGGTGGCGTCTCCGGGCAGGCGGGCGCCCTCCGCTTGGGTATCGCCCGGGCGCTGGCCGAACTGGAGCCCGAGCTGCGGGTGCCTCTCAAGCGGGCTGGCTTCCTCACCCGGGACCCCAGGGAAAAGGAACAGAAGAAGTACGGCCTCAAGAAGGCCCGCAAAGCTCCCCAGTACTCCAAGCGCTAGGTACGGCCGGCGGGCCGCCCCAGGCGAGCATGCTACGTTTCGGCACCGACGGCGTGAGGGGCCTGGCCAACGCCGAGCTCGCTCCGGAACTGGTGATGGCCCTGGGCCGGGCGGCCGCACGGGTGCTCGTCCCGCCTGGGCCACCGGGCTTGGGCCGGCCAGCCGGGCGGCGGTTCGTGGTTGGCCGGGACACCCGCCTGTCCGGGCCGCTGCTGCAGGCGGCCCTCTCGGCCGGCCTGGCCAGCGAGGGGGTGGAGGTCCTCGACGTGGGCGTGCTCCCTACCCCCGGTGTTGCCCACATGTCCGTGGAGAAGATGGCCCCCGCGGCAGTCATCTCCGCCTCCCACAACCCCTATTGGGACAACGGTGTGAAGTTCTTCAGCCCCGGCGGTTCCAAGTTGACCGACGAGGTCGAGTCCGCGCTGGAACACGAGCTGGGCCGCCTGCTGGAGCGCGGCCCGGCCCAGCCGGCCGTGGCCAAGGACGAGGTGGGCGTCTTGGTCACGGACGCCACTGCTGCCCGCCACTACGAGCGGCACCTGTTGAGCTGCCTGGGAGGCCGGCGCCTGGGTGGCCTGCGGGTAGTGCTGGACTGCGCCAACGGGGCCGCGTTCGAGGTGGCCCCCAGGGCCCTGCGCCGGGCCGGGGCGGAGGTGGTGGCGGTCATTGGCGACAAGCCAGACGGGACCAACATCAACCTGCAGTGCGGGTCGACGGCCCCTGGCGCCCTGGCTCAGGCAGTCGTCTCCCACCGGGCTGACCTGGGGCTGGCTTTCGACGGCGACGCCGACCGGCTGATCGCGGTGGACGGCGACGGCCACCCGGTGGACGGCGACCGCATCCTCGCCCTCTTCGCCACCGACATGGCCGCTCGGGGCGAGCTCGCGGGCAAGAGCGTGGTGGTGACGGTGATGACCAACCTCGGGTTCCACCGGGCCATGCAGTCGGCCGGGGTGAACGTCCACACCGTGACCGTCGGCGACCGCAACGTGCTCGAGGCCTTGGACGCCCATGGGTGGGCACTGGGCGGCGAGCAGTCCGGTCACGTCATCTTCCGCTCGCTGGCTACGACGGGCGACGGCATCCTGACCGGCCTGTTGCTGGCCGACCTGGTCGTGCGCAGCGGCCGCAGCCTGGCCGAACTGGCCAGGGCCGCCATGGAGCGCCTGCCTCAGGTGCTGCGCAGCGTGCGGGTGGGCAGCCGGGACCTGCTCGACCAGGCCGCTGGCGAGCCGGTCTGGCAGGCGGTCAAGCAGGTCGAACAAGAGCTGGGCGGCCAAGGCCGGGTGGTCCTGCGGCCAAGTGGCACCGAACCGGTGGTGCGGGTGATGGTGGAGGCCCCCTCTCAGGAACAGGCCGAGGCGGCGGCCGACCACCTGGTGGCTACGCTCCACGCTGCCCTGGGTGGGCCGCCGGCACCTGGGCCGCAGCTGGCCGAGGCGCCCCAAGCCGGCACCCCAGAGCCGGGCCGGGCCAGCTGAGCCGGGCCAGCTGAGCCGGGCCGGGCCAGCCGGGCCGGCAAGGCAGTACCCTTGCCGGTGTGTGTGGCATTGCAGCGGTCCTGGTCCGGCCCGCGAGCCGCCAACTCCCCCGGGCCCAAACCGTCATCGACCGCCTCGCCGAGGCCGTGCGCCAGCTCCAGGCGGTCACCCGGGCGCCAGACCTGGCTGGGCAACTGGGCGCCCTCGAAGCGCTGACTGGTGAGCTCAGCCGGCTCGGCTTGGAGCTGGGCGGGGTGCCGGGGGCAACCTGCCTGGTCTCCAACCCGGGGCTGGCCCGGGCCGTGCGGGCCTCGGCCCACGACCTGGAGGCTCTGCTGGCAGCGGTCGAGTCCGTACTGGACAGCGGCCGGGTGAGCGTGGGGCCGGCGCAGGTCGAAGCCCTGAACTCGGCCCTGGTGCGCTTGCGGGACGCGGTCTGGGCCCTTGGCCACGACCGGCTGGAGCTCGCCCAGGGCGTCTCGGAACTGGCCTCGGGCCTGGGGTTTGCCGACGGGGCGGCCCTGGCGGCCCACCCGGCTGCGATGAGGGCCCTGTGGGCTGTACAGGTGGCCTTCAGGTCACTGGACCGCCTGGAGGTGAGGGGGCGGGACTCGGCCGGGCTCCACTTGACGCTGGCTGGCCACAACCTCGACCTGGGTTCGCCCGAAGTCCGCCAGCTCTTGGCCGGGAGGGCCGATGACCCCCTTTTCGCCACGCGCGCGGTGCGGGCATCGGAGGGGTGCCTCAGCCTTGTGTACAAGGCCGCAGCCGAAATAGGCGAGCTGGGTGACAACGTGGCTGCCCTGCGCCAGGCGCTGAGCTCCGACCCCCTGCTGGCCCGGGCGCTGGCCTCGGAGGACCTTCGCGCCACCGTGGTGGCTCACACCCGCTGGGCGAGCGTCGGGCTCATCTCCCAAGCCAATGCCCACCCCCTCAACTCCGAGGAACTGGGCCGGCCGGGGGCGCCCTACGTGATCGGGGCGCTCAACGGCGACGTCGACAACCACGCCGAGCTGCGCCGGTCGGAGGGGCTGCAGGTGCCGGCCGAGGTGACGACCGATGCCAAGCTGGTGCCCACGCTGGTGTCTCGGTACATGTCGGCCGGTGAAGAGGTGGGAGACGCCTTCCGGCACGCCGCCAACGTGGTCCAGGGCTCGGTGGGCATCGTGGTGAACGCCCTTGCCCGTCCCGATGAGATCTACCTAGCCCTGCGCGGTAGCGGCCAGGGCCTGGACGTCGGCTTGGCCGAGGACGCCTTCGTCGTGGCCAGCGAGGCCTATGGCCTGGTCGAGGAGGCTGACCGCTATTTGCCTCTCGAGGGGGACAACGGAGGCCAGGTAGTCATCTGTTCCCGTACCGGCGCCGGCACCCTGGGAGGGCTCACCCGCTTGGGCTATGACGGCAGGGTGCTCCCGGTGACCGAAGGCGACCTGCGGCAGGCAGAGATAACGACTCGGGACGTCGACCGGCGCGGTTACCGGCACTATTTCCTGAAGGAGATCTCCGAGTCACCCCAGTCCGTGCGCAAGACGCTGCGCGCCAAGTTGGTAGCCGGGGAGGATGGCCAGCTCCGTGCTCACTTGGGCGAGGACGTGGTGCCCCCGGCCCTGGCCCGCGACCTGGCTGCCGGCCGGGTCCACCAAGTGGCCGTCATCGGCCAGGGCACTGCCGCGGTAGCCGGCCAGGCGGTCGCCATCGCCCTGGCCAGGGCCCTGCCCTCGGCCACCGTGAAGGCCATGCCGGCGACTGAGCTTTCCGGCTGGGGTTTCTCGGGCGACGGCCTGGCCGACGACATGTCAGGCTGCCTGGTCGTGGCCATCAGCCAGTCGGGCACCACCACTGACACCAACCGCACTGTCGACCTGGTGCGCGCCCGCCACGCCCACGTGGTCGCCATAGTCAACCGCCGCAACAGCGAACTGGTGCAAAAGGCTCACGGCGTGCTCTACACCTCTGACGGCCGGGACATCGAGATGAGCGTGGCCTCGACGAAGGCCTTTTATTCCCAAGTTGTTGCTGGCCACTTGCTGGCCGCGGCCCTGGCGGCCGTCGCCGGGACGCCCCCCAGCCAGGCTGGCCAGGAGGTCCTGCAGGGCTTGCGCGAACTGCCCACCCTCATGGAAAAGGTCTTGGCCAAGAGGGAGGAGGTCGCCAGGGTCGCTTCCGCGGTGGCCCCGGCCCGGCGGAACTGGGCGGTCGTGGGCAGCGGGCCGGACCGGGTGGCTGCCGCAGAGGTCCGCATAAAGCTCTCCGAGCTGTGCTACAAGGCCATATCGCTCGACTCGGTGGAGGACAAAAAGCACATCGACCTTTCTGCCGAGCCCATGGTGGTCGTCTGCGCCGGTTCGGCCAGCGGCCCCAACGTGCAGGACATCGCCAAAGAGGCGCAGATTTTCCGTGCCCACAAGGCTGCCCCCGTGCTCATAGTGGCCGAGGGCCAGGCCGCCAACTTCGGCCCCGGTGTGGAAGTGGTGGAGGTGCCGGCTTGCCACCCGGAACTGGCCTTCGTGCTGACGGCCATGGTGGGGCACCTTTTCGGCTACGAGGCTGCCCTTTCCATAGATTCCCAGGCCGCCCCGTTGCGCGAGGCCCGCTCCTTGCTCCAAGCGGCCCTGGCGGCCGATGGGGCCGGGTTGGCATTGCAGCCGTTGTCGGCTTCGCTCGAAGCGGCTGCGGCGCCCGCCCTGGCCGGGCTGCGGGCAGGCGCCTACGACGGCCACCTCAGCGCCTCGAGCGCAGCTCGGCTGACGTCGTTGCTGCGTTACGCGACCGGCGCCTTGCCCGTGGAAGGCTACGAGGCCGAGATGGGCAAGGTCGGCACCCCGGCGGCGATCGCTTCGGACCTGGTCGTCGCCCTGGGCTGCGCCATTGACGAGCTGACCCGCCCCATAGACGCCATCAAGCACCAGGCCAAGACGGTGACGGTAGGGATCTCGCGGAGCGAAGAAGCCCTGCTGCGTTCCCCTCTGGTGGCCGAAGTGCTGGCGGCCGGCGCGGCGTTGAGCTCCCTGGGCTACCGGTCGCTGCGCACTTTGGCCGCCTTGGCCGTGGCCGTGGAGGAGGTGCTCGGGTTCACCCGCTACCGCATCGACGCCCCCCAGGCGGGCACGCTGGACGGTGCCACGATCTCGGTGGTCGACCAGGGGGGCGTGGCCCGTACCATCGTGTCGCGCACCGCGGCCGACCCCAGGCTCACGGGCACCAAGCACCGTGCTGCCGACAAGCGGGAGGTGACGGTGTTCAAGGGCTTGCGCGACGGCCGTACCGGCGTGATGGTCCCCGAGGTCAAAGGGGCCCAGGTCATCGGGCTCACCCTGCTGCATGCCCGCTTCGCCGACCGCTTGCCGCCAGCGACGGCCCGGTCGGTCCTGGAGGCCTACCAGAACCGTTACACCGCCTTGGTGGACGCCGTCACCGAAGCCCAGCCGCACTTCGACGACGAAGTCCTTGGCCGGGTCGAGCTGATCGACCTGCTCACCGAGCCAGTTGCGGTGCTGGCCCGCCACTGGTCCAGTTGACCAGGGGCCTGGACGCGGGTGGCGGCACTGGTGCTGAAAGTGGCGGTGGTGCCGAAGGTGGCAGTGGGCTATGGCCGGGCGCTCCCGCCGCCGGGGCCCGCCTGGTGGGCCTTGGGATCGACCTGGTCGAGGTCCCCCGGTTTGGGGCCGTGCTCGCTCGCCGGCCGGCCATGGTGGACCGCCTGTTCACCCCGGGTGAGCGCGCCTATGCCCAAGCTCTGGCCGACCCCGTTCCATCGCTGGCGGCGCGCTTCGCGGCCAAGGAAGCGGTCATGAAGGCCCTGGGCGTGGGCATCGGTGCGTTCCGTTTCGTGGACGTTGACGTGCAGCGCCAAGCGAGCGGCGCGCCGGTGGTCGTCCTGTCTGGCCGAGCGTCGTCGCTCGCCGCCGAGCGGGGAGCCCATGGCTGGGCAGTTTCCCTGACCCACACTGCCTCTGTAGCCGCGGCCGTGGTCGTGGCGCTGGGCTGACCCCTTGGCCCCCGGCCCCTGGCGCCCGCTGGCGTCCCCCAAGGCGTCCTCTCCCGGCGTGCCCCTCCCGGGGTGCCTCTCCCGGCGTGCCTCTCCCGGCGTGCCCCTCCCGGCGTGCCCCGGCGTTCTCTGCCCGGCTACGAGGTTCTCTGTCCTGTTTTGGCGCTTTGCCGACCCTTGATAGGGTGGAGAACCACGGGACAGGGCAAAGAACGGCGTGACCGAGCTGCGCCGACATGGAGTTGCGCCGACATGGCTTGTGCTGGCGGGGCAATGCCACAATGGCTCTGTGGCTCAGACAAGCCGCCCCCTCACAGCCTCCAGCCCTCTGCCACCGGAGGCTCGGGCGCCCCGGCGCCCCGGCCTCGTGGGCCTCTACCCTGTGCCACCCAGCACCCCGGTTGACGGCTGCCCGTGATCCCAGTCCTCACCCCAGAAGAAATGGCCGGCGTCGACCGCCAGGCCAGCGAGCCCGCCGAGGTCCTGGTCGGCCGGGCCGGCTCCGCGGTCGCCCGGCGGGCGAGGCGGCTCTTGGGTGGCGTTTACGGCAAGAGGGTCGTTGTCGTAGCCGGCAAGGGCAACAACGGCGCCGACGGCCGCACCGCTGCCCGGCTGCTGTCTGGAGGGGGGGCTCGGGTGGAGGTCCTGGAGGCCGGCGCGCTGGCTCCTGGCCAGCGTTTGCCCGAGGCGGACCTCGTGGTCGATGCTGCCTACGGCACCGGCCTGCAACGGCCGTACTACCCTCCGAGCTCACCGGGGACCCCGGTGCTGGCGGTGGACGTGCCGTCGGGCCTGTCGGGCCTGACGGGTGAGGTGGTTGGTGACGGGGGCGTTCTGCCAGCTCGGGCGACGGTCACATTTGCCGCCTTGAAGCCCGGACTGTTGCTCGGGCAGGGGCCGGCCTTGGCCGGTGACGTCGAGCTGGCCGACATCGGCCTTGGCCCGCTGGTTGACGCGGTCGCGCGGTGCTGGCTGGTGGAAGACACAGACGTGACGCAGGCCCTGCCTCGTCGCCCGCACGATGCTCACAAGTGGCAGACCGCGCTGCATGTGGTGGCGGGGTCCCCGGCCATGACCGGCGCCCCCTGGCTTGTGAGCCGAGGAGCCCTACGGGCCGGCGCGGGGTACGTGCGCCTGTCCATACCCGGGGTGAGCCCATCCGCCCTGCCCCCGAGCGAGGTGGTGCACGTCCCGGTCCCGGCGACGGGCTGGCACACCATGGTCCTGGAGGGCCTGGAGAGGGTCAAGGCCTTGGTCGTTGGGCCCGGCTTGGGCCAGGGCGGGGGAGCCGAGCCCGGTGGCCGCACGGGGCCCGGGCCTGGTGGTACCACGGTGGGTGGCGAAGTGGGGCTTTTGGTTGCTCGGGCGCCCGTGCCGGTGGTCCTGGACGCTGATGGCCTCAACGCCATGGGCACGCTGGAGGCGGTGGCCGAGGTTGCTCGCCGTCGTTCCCATCCCACTGTCATCACCCCTCACGTGGGCGAGCTTACCCGGCTGGCCGGCGAGCCTCCTGGCCCAGACCGCCTGGGCGCCGTCAGGAAGGCGGCTGCTCGCAGCGGGGCCATCGTGCTGTTGAAAGGCTCAACCTCGCTGGTGGCGTCCCCCGATGGCAGGGTGCTCGCCGTGGCTTCTGGGGGGCCTCGCCTGGCCACTGCTGGTACCGGTGACGTGCTGTCCGGGATGGTGGGGGCGTTCATTGCCCGCGGCTTGGGCGCGTTCGAGGCCGCTGCCTTCGCCGCCCACGTGCATGGGCGAGCAGCCAGCCTAGGCCACGGTGAAGGCCTGGTTGCCGGGGACATCCCCGAACTGGTGGCGGCCTGGCTCTCCCGGGGCCACTGACCGTTGCTTGTGAGTGTGCTCTAGTTGCACGTCTCAAGCAGCCGTCGGTTGCCCGACGGCGGTGGCGGCCTTACCCGGGAGG
>JAJPKN010000032.1 GCA_021323695.1 Actinomycetota bacterium
CAAGTGGTGCGCCTTAGGTACTTGACATTAGCGAAGGCAAGTGATTAGAGTTCGTAATTGAGGTTGGAGTTGGTGGCCGTCATACACCACCACTTTGGACTCGACCGTCCTCCGGCGACGCGTCGCCAATGGCCTGACGAACCGGAGCATCGTCATGACCGGCTTGCGAGGCGTCGGCAAGACAGTTCTGCGAGCTTGCCGCGGCGGCGGCGAAGGATGGCTGGGTTGTGGGCAAAGTCGAAGCCGACCGTGGTGAGAGACGTCGTGGCCTGCGCGAGCAGGTCGCTGGGACGTTCAACCGTGCACTGCGGGAGGCAACGCGACTTTCCAAGCCCGCTGCCGTGTTCCGACAGGCGCTGGCTACGTTCAAGGCGTTCTCTCTTCGTGCCGACCCGAGCGGGGCGCTGACTGTCGGTATTGAGGTCGACACCGAGCACGGTCGGGGCGGTACAGGGTGCTCGAGATGGATCTCGCCGACCTTGCCTTAGATCTCTCAGCAGCAGCAAGTGAACGTGGCGTTGGAGTGTTGCTCCTTGTCGATGAGCTGCAGGACCTGGCACTCGAGGAGCTGGCAGCGATCTGTCGAGCATGCCATGAGGCGGGCCAAAGGGGTAGCCACTTCTATGTCGTCGGGGCCGGGTTGCCATCGCTGCCGGGTCTTCTTGCCGAAGCACGGTCGTACGCCGAGCGGCTCTTTGATTATTGGCCGATCGGGGCGCTCGACGAGCAAGCAGCGACGGACGCGCTGGTGCGTCCCGCTAACGCAGTCGGGGTCAAGTGGGAGCAAGGTGCAGTGAAGCTGCTCATTGAGCGATCTGCTGGCTACCCGTACTTCCTGCAAGAGTTCGGTAAGGCGACATGGGATTGTGCTCCCCAACAGGCTATCAGGCTCGAAGACGCACAATGCGGCGTAGAGCAGGGGACGCTGAGCCTCGACCGGGGGTTTTTCATAAGTCGCTGGGAGCGGGCGACGCCAGCCGAGCGCGATTACATGCGGGCGATGGCCAGGGACGGCGGTGCCAATAGCCACTCGGGTGCAGTGGCTCGCCGGCTGGGCAAGGCATTGAGCGCGGTTGGGCCGGTGCGCGCGAAGCTCATCCACAAGGGGCTCATTTACGCGCCGGAGCACGGCGTAGTTGCGTTCACAGTGCCCGGCATGGCTGCGTTCATTGCCCGGCAACCCGAGGGATGAGCTGCCAAACCGACGGGTGAACGGCTCCAGCGTGGGCAACGGAGCCGGCGCCGGGCTGGTTGCCGGCGGCTCCGGCCTCGCCGAGCTGCGTCTTGGGACCGGGAGCCACGGTGCCCGGGGCTGGCCGGGGGTGTGCACCCCGGGCCGGCTCTGTCACTGGCTTGACGTGCCTGTCTCGGCCTTCGCGCGCTGGGGCCCCACGGGGCCACGGGGGCGCAGGACGGGGGCGAGGCCGCGCCAAGCAGCAGGCAGGTCCCTTACCAGGCGGTCCAGTTCTTCTAAGTGGAGCGCGGAGAGCGCCTCCAGCCGGCGGGCACCTTCGTCGGTCAGGTGCAGGCGCACCAGCCGGTGGTCGCTGCCGTCGCGTTCTCGGTAGACGAGACCGGCGGCCTCAGCCCGGTCCACCAGTTCGACGGTGCTGTGGTGCCTGAGCAGCAGGTAGCCAGCCAGGTCGCCTACTGTCGGGGGCTCTGGCCCGGGGTGGCCGCGTATGGCCAACAGGAGCTGGTGCTGGGCAGGGGTTAGCCCGGCCGCCTCGGCCTGTTGGGCGCTCCACCGCTCGAACAGCCGGAGGCCGGTCCGCAAGGCGAGCAGCCGGGTGTAGGCCTCGTCTGGCAGTGCCATCTAGTTACGATATCATCGTGATACGATGATATCTACCGGACCCTTCTGTCCACGCTTGCCACAGTACCCGGGTGGGCCCCCGATCGGTGGTACCCGTTCGGCGGGTAGGCCACGCCCGTGAGCGGGGCCGGCCGGCCGCAGGGCGCGCTCACGCCGGGGGTCGTGGCCCCCCAGGGCACCCCCGCGCCCCTGGGGGACTTCACCGCCAGCCCGGAGGTGTTGCGCCTGGTCCCTTTGGCGGTGGTCGTGGGGGCGTTGGGGGCCGGGGTTGCCCTGGCCCTGCTCGACATGATCGGGCTGGTCACCAACCTCTGCTACTACCATCGCCTGAGCGCCCAGCTGGTGGCCCCGGGCGCCCATGGCCTGGGCCCGGCTGCTCTGGTCGTCCCGGTGGCCGGGGGCTTGGTCGTGGGCTTGGTCGCCCGGTTTGGCTCCGAGCAGGTCCGGGGCCACGGCATCCCCGAAGCCATGGAGCGGATCCTCACCCAGGGCAGCCGTGTGCAGCCCCGCTTGGCCGTGCTCAAGCCGTTGTCGAGCGCCATCAGCATCGGCACAGGGGGCCCCTTCGGGGCCGAGGGGCCGGTGATCATGACCGGGGGGGCGGTGGGGTCCATAGCCGGCCAGCTGTTCCGCCTGACGGCGGCCGAGCGCCGGGCACTGTTGGTAGCCGGGTCGGCCGCCGGGATGAGCGCGGTGTTCGGGGCACCGGTGGCGGCCACCTTGTTCGGGGTCGAGCTGCTCGTGTTCGAGCTGAAACCCCGCTCCATGGTACTGGTGGCCCTGGCATCGGCCACGGCCGACGGCCTGCGCCTGTGGGCGGCCCACCTCGGCTTGGTCACCCCGCAGCCTTTGTTCCCGGTGCCCTACCACGGCGTGCTGGGGGGCATGGCCTTGGCTGGTGCGGCAGTGGTCGGCCTGGCTACGGGCCTTTCGGCGTGGGTGATGACCCAGGCCGCCTACGGTTGCGAGGACCTGTTCAAGAAGTTGAGCGGCCACCTCCACTGGATGTGGTGGCCAGCCATCGGGGGGCTCGTCATCGGCCTGGGCGGCTTGGCCCGCCCTCAGGCATTGGGAGTGGGCTATGGCACCATCCACGCCGAACTGCTGGGCCGCTTCGGCGTCGGGGCCTTGGTGGCGCTGCTCGCCGTCAAGCTGGTCATCTGGTCCGTCGGGCTGGGCAGTGGCACGAGCGGTGGGATCCTGGCCCCGGTGCTGATGATGGGCGCCGCCCTGGGCGGGGCGCTCGGCCATGCCCTGCCCGGGGTGCCCGCAGGCGTGTTCGCCCTTATCGGCATGACCGGTGCCTTGAGCGGGGTGACCCGGTCCCCCTTTACCGCCATCGTGTTCTCCCTGGAGCTCACCCACGACCAGGGCGTGCTGCTCGCCCTGCTGGTGGCCGCCACGGTGGCCCACCTGGTGAGCGTGCTCGTCTTGAAGCGCTCCATCCTGACCGAAAAGGTGGCCCGGCGTGGGTTCCATGTCACCCGGGAGTACGCCGTGGACCCGCTGGAAGCCACCTTCGTCCGAGAGGTCATGGAGCCAGACGTGTACACCGTGGAGCCGTGGCGGCCGGTAGCCGACTTGTACCGGGCCATGCCAGAGGGGTCCCCCGAGCGCCGCCAGCGGCTCTACCCGGTAGTGAGCCACGGGCGCTTGGCTGGTGTGCTGCCGTGGTCATCGGTGCTGGGGGCGCGCCACGAAGCCAAGACGGTGGCCGACGTCATGGCCACCGCGTTCGCCGTGGCTTACCCGGACGAGATCTTGCGGGCCGTCGCCGACCGTATGGCGGCGCTGGGCGTAGGGGCCCTGCCCGTGGTCGAGCGGGCCCGCCCCGGGCGCCTGGTGGGCCTGGTCACCCAGTTCGACCTCCTAGAAGCGCGCCAGAAGCTGCTGGAGGAGGAGCGACGAGCAGAGCGGGCCCTCAACCTGAAGCTGGTCCGTCCAGGGCGCCCGGGGCGGGCCGGCCCACGGCGCCCGGCTCGGTCAGCGCCCGTACCAGTGCCGCCACCATGAGCAGGCTCACCCCGGCCCAAGCGGCCACGCCCACCCACACCCACAGCCGGGCAATGGCCACCAGGAAGCCCAAGTGGGCGGCCCGGCCGAGCGACAGGGAGGCCACCGTGTACATGCCCAGCGGGAAGACGACGCTCCACAGGCGCGGCTCGTAGGCCTTGGAGTAGCCCCGGACCACGTAGCGCCACAAGCCGAACAGCACGAGCAGGGGGATCCACCAGGTCCCGAAGGCCCACAGGAGGAAGGAAAAACCTAGGACGAACGGGTGCATGTCCCGGACCAGGCCCTCCGAGCCAGGCCCGTGCAGCACCAAGATGCCCGCGGCGGCCCGGGTGCTGATGGCGGTGGCCCCCATGGCGATCCAGTAGGCGGGGCCCATCTCGCCGGCGGTGACCTCCACCAGGAGGAGGCGGAGGAATATGGCCACGATCAGCACGATGTAGAGCATCACGCCCACGGCCCAAAAGGTCACGGCCACCACGGGCAGCTGTTCCCGCAGAGGGCCAGGCTGAGAGGTGGCCGCGGCGGCCGAGGCCACGATCGAGACCGACTGGGTGGCGACGACCCAGATGAGCCAGGTCCCGTTGATCTCCCTCAGCACCGCCCGGCGGGCGGCGACCATGATGGAAAAGGGCAGGCCATAGCTGAGGACCAGCCAGGCCAGCGCGCCGGCCGCCCCGAGGGCCAAGGTGGCCCAGGGGTGGCCAGCCATCGACAGGCGGGCCGCCAGCACGTCGGTGCCGGCCACCACGGTGAAATAGGCCATGGCCGTCGTCGGGTCCTTCAGGCTCTGGCGGAAAAAGGGCCGGTACAGGACGGCGCGGGCGCCATAGGCCAGGCTCAGCAGGACAAAGGCGGCGATGGTGACGCCGAGGACGACCCGGGACAGCACGCGGTAGCCGAGCAGGTCGGTGCCGACGGAGACGATGCCGCTGCCCATGACCCAGGCGAAGTAGCCGGGGTCCAAGGTAGCCAGGGCGCGGGGCAGGCGCCCGGGCGGCGTCAGTAGCGGACGCCGATCTTCCGCCATCGCCGGCCGCTGGTACCTGGCTCGTTGGGCCGGGTGGCGACCCGGCTGCGGTACACGACGAAGGGCCTCCACAGGTACCAGACCGGGTAGCTCCAGGCGTGCACCAGCCGGCTGAACGGCCAGACGCCGAGCACGGCCCAGGCGCAGGCGGCGTGCAGCTGGTAGATGATGGGGGCGTGGGCGATGGCCCGCACGTCGGGGTTGCCGACAAAGAGCCCTCGGAACCAAAGCGACACGCTCTGGCGGTAGTCGTAGCCGCTGCCTAAGAGGTTGACGCCGACTGTCTCTATGATGCCCATGACGATGACGACGGCGAGCAGGACCAGCGCCACCCAGTCGACCGGGGATGTCGTGGCCCGTACCCGGGTGACGAAGATGCGCCGGGCGGCCAGCACGGCCACCCCGCCGATCACCAGCACCGCCGCCAGGGTGCCAGCCGAGGCTGAGAACCACCGGTAGGCAGCTTCGGGGATCCCGATGTCGCGGGTCCAGCGTTCGGGGACAAGGATGCCGATGACGTGGCCGGCGATGGCGGCGAAGGTCCCGTAGTGGAAGACGGGGCTGCCCCACTTGAGCAGTTTCTTTTCCTGCAGCTCGGTCGAGCGGCTGGTCCAACCGAACTGGTCGTAGCGGTAGCGCCAGATGTGGCCGACCACGAAAATGGCCAGGGTCACATAAGGCAGGATCACCCACAGGAACAGTTGCGGCACGCTGGCGCCGCTGGCCCCGCTCACCGCAGGGCCACCAGGGTGGGCGGGACGGCCTGGCCCAGCCCGACGCGCTCGGACGGCGGCCCGTCCTCCCGCCAGCGGGCGGCGGCCTTGCCGGGGCGGCCCACCGGCCCCAGGGCCAGGGCCACGGACGCTACCGCCGGGGCGTAGGGGCTGCCGGCCCCCTCGAGCTCGGCCCGCAGGGAGCCCAGGGCGTCTTTGTGCTCTACCAGCAGGGCCTGGCCCCGTGGGTGGGCTGCGGCCAGCTCCAGCAGGGCGGGGAGGAAGTCGGGCAGTTCCCCGGGGGCCAGCGGGAAGCCGGCGGCCCGGTAGGACTGGGCCAGCTCGGCCAGGACAGCCCCCCGGTCCCGAGTGTCGCCGTAGCGGTAGTAGGTGAGGTACAAGCTCCGTTGCCTCCTGAGGTCGAAGGTCTCGACGTAAGTGGCAGCCGCCTCGAGCGGGCTCATCCCTGCCAACCATTGCCGGCAGTGCTCCAGGCCGGAGCGGGCGGCACCGGTCGGGAGGCGGCCCAGGGTCCCGGCCACCGCGGCCAAGTCAGCCTCGAAGCTGGCCTCGTCGGGGTAGCTGAGCAGCACTGAGGCGCAGCTGAAAACCCAGCTGGCGTGGGCCCGTTTCATTCGTTGCCCTCCACGCTGGGCCCCCGAGGGGCGGGGCGGCCGCCAGGGCTGAGCGCCAGGTGGAGCCGGCCCTGGCGGTCCCGGCGGGCCAGGTGGAAGCCGTCGGGCGGGCCGTCCCCGCCCATGCCGGGGCCACCCTCGCTTTCCAGGGAGCAGCCGGACAGGGAGTGCTGGGCCAGGAGGCGGCCCGCGTCTTCGGCATGAGCGGGAGGGACGACGTAGCGGTCCTCGTAGCGGCCGATGGCCAGGAGGCGGAACAGGTCCTCGGCGTCGGCGTCGGACAGCCCGCCCAGGGCGGCGCCCGGCCGGAAGGGCACACCCAGCTGCTGGGCGCGCATCATCGCCCTCAGCACGGCCAGCTTCTGCAGCGACGCCCGGACCGGCTCCACTTTCCCGGCGGTGAAGAGGTTGGCCAGGTACTCGACCGGTACCCGCAGGGCATCGATGGTGGCGAACACAGCCGCGGGGTCGGCATCGTCGTAGCCAACTGCCGCCGTCACGTCTGCCACCGGGGACAGGGGCGGGATGTACCAGACCATGGGCATGGTGCGGAACTCGGGGTGGAGGGGGAGGGCCACCCGGTGGCGGGCGATCAACGAGTAGGCGGGGGACCGGCGGGCGGCCAGCACCCAGTCGTGGGGCACGCCCTGGCGCTCGGCTTCAGCCGCTACGGCGGGGTCGTGGGGGTCGAGGAACACTGACAGCTGGGCCTCGTAGAGGTCCTGGGGGTCGGGGGTAGCGGCCGCCCCGGCCACCGCGTCGGCGTCGTAGAGCATGAGGCCGAGGTAGCGCAGGCGGCCCACGCAGGTCTCCGAGCAGACGGTGGGCAGGCCGGCTTCGATGCGCGGGAAGCAGAAGGTGCATTTCTCGGCCTTGCCGGTGCGGTGGTTGAAATAGACCTTCTTGTAGGGGCACCCGGACACGCAGAACCGCCAGCCCCGGCAACGGTCCTGGTCCACCAGCACGATGCCGTCCTCTTGCCTTTTGTACATCGCCCCCGAAGGGCACGAAGCCACGCAGGAGGGGTTGAGGCAGTGCTCGCAGATACGAGGCAGGTAGAACATGAACACCGACTCGAAGTCCAAGACGACTTTCTCCGCCATGGCCTCGATGTTGGGGTCGCCCAGGGCCCGTTGGGGGGCACCGGCCAGGTCGTCTTCCCAGTTGGCCCCCCAGGTGGGGTTCATCTCCCGGCCGGTCAGGGCGGAGCGGGTGGACACCGAGGGGGCTTGGGTGCCGGCGGGTGCGGTTATGAGCCGGGCGTAGTCGTAGGTGTAAGGCTCGTGGTAGTCCTCGATCGTGGGCAGGTCCGGGTTGTAGAAGATGGACAAAAGGCGCCGGAGCCGGCTGCCCCCCTTCAAGCGGAGGCGGCCCTTGCGGTCCAGCTCCCAGCCCCCCTTCCACTGGCCCTGGTCCTCGTAGCGGCGGGGGTAACCGAGGCCGGGCTTGGTCTCCACGTTGTTGAAGTACATGTACTCGGCCCCGGGCCGGTTGGTCCAGGTTTGCTTGCAGGTGACCGAACAGGTGTGGCAGCCGATGCACTTGTCGAGGTTCATGACCATGCACACATTGGCCATCACCCGCATCAGAACCGGACCTCCTGGGAGCGCCGGCGCAGCACCACCACTTCGTCCCGCTGAGACCCGGTGGGCCCGTGGTAGTTGAAGCCGTAGGAAAGCTGGGCGTAGCCGCCCACCATGTGCGTCGGCTTCATCACCACCCGGGTGGGGGAGTTGTCCGTCCCGCCGTGCAGGCCGGAGGCCTCCGACACGGGCATTTGCAGGTGGCGGTCAATGGCGTGGTACATAAGCACGGTACCGGGGGGCACCCGGTGGGTGACCGCCGCCCGGGCCACCGTCACCCCGTTGCGGTTGTAAGCCTCGACCCAGTCGTTGTCGGCCACTCCGATGCGGGCGGCGTCCAGGTCGTTGACCCAGATGACCGGCCCGCCTCGGAACAGGTTGAGCATGTGCAAGTTGTCCTGGTACTCGGAGTGGATGGACCATTTGCTGTGCGGGGTGAGGAAACGGGCGACGAGCTGCTTGCCGCCCAGGTCCGCCCTCGTTTGGTCGCCGAAGGTCCCCGGTATGTCGAGAGGCGGCCGGTACACGGGCAGCATCTCGCCCATCTCGGCCACCCAGTCGTGGTCCAAGAAGAAATGTTGGCGGCCGGTCAGGGTGTGCCAGGGCTTTTTGCGTTCCACGTTGATGGTGAACGGTGCGTAGCGGCGGCGCTCGGACTCGGTGCCGGACCACTCGGGCGAGCAGATGACCGTGCGGGGCTGGGTCACCGTGTCGGCGAAAGTGATGCGGTCCCCGGCCCGTTCGTGGGCCAGGTCGGCCAGGGGCACGCCCGTGAGCTCCTCGAGCTCCTTGAAACCGGCCACGGCCAGGCGGCCGTTGGTCGTGCCCGACAGGGCCAGGATGGCCTCGCAGAACAGGTCGTCGCGGTCCAGCCGGGGCCGGCCGTCGGCCGGCCCGCCCCGGACGGTGCCGTTGCGCTGGCGGAGGTACTGGACCTCTTGGCCCACCGGCATGCGGACGCCCTTCACCGTGGCCCCCAGCTCGTCGACCAACGGGCCCAGGGCGCGCCAGCGCTCGGCCAGGTGGGGGTAGTCCCGTTCGACCACCACCAGGCGGGGCATGGTGCGGCCCGGGACCGGCTCGCACTCCCCGGTCTTCCAGTCGAGGGCCCGGCCACCGGGCTGGGCGCACTCGTCCGGGGTGTCGTGGAGGAGGGGCACGGCCAGTACGTCGCGCCGTACGCCCAGGTGGGCCTCCGACAGGCGCGACACTTCTTCGGCCAGCCCGGCGAAGATCTCGAAGTCGCTGCGGGCCTCCCAGGGCGGGGCGATGGCCGGGTTGAAGCTGTGCACGAAGGGGTGCATGTCGGTCGAGGACAGGTCGTGCTTTTCGTACCAGGTGGCGGTGGGCAGGACGATGTCGGCGTATATGCCGGTCGACGTCATGCGGAAATCGATGGAGACGAGCAGGTCGAGCTTGCCCTCAGCCCCCTGGTCGTGCCAGGTGACCTCCGAAGGCCGGGCCTCTGGAGGGCACTCAGCCGCGGCCACCGCGTTGTCGGCGCCGAGGAGGTGCTTCAGGAAGTACTCGTGGCCTTTCCCCGAGGAACCCAGCAGGTTGGAGCGCCACACCAACAGCACCCGGGGGAAGTTCCTGGGGTCGTCGGGGTCGTTGGCAGCAAAGCTCATCCGGCCTGCCTTCAGTTCCTCGACCACGAAGTCCTCCACCGGCTTGCCGGCAGCTTGGGCCTGGTCAGCCAGTTCCAGCGGGTTGCGGTCGAAGGCCGGGTGGGAGGGGAGCCAGCCCTGCCGAGCGGAGTAAGCGTAGAGGTCGGCAGTGCTCTTGCCGGCGAACAGGCCTCGCCCGAGGGGGCTGGCCAGGGCGCTGGCGTGGCTGGCTTCGTAGCGCCATTGGTCAGTGGCCAGGTACCAGAACGGGGTCCCGGCCATGTGCCGGGTGGGCCTCACCCAGTCGGCGGCGAAGGCGAGCGTCGACCAGCCGGTCAGGGGCCGGACCTTTTCCTGGCCCACGTAGTGCGCCCAGCCGCCGCCGTTCACCCCCTCGCAACCGCACAGCAGGAGCAGGGCGAGGAAGCTCCGGTAGTTGAGGTCGGAGTGGAACCAGTGGTTGGTGCCGGCCCCCATGGCGATCATCGACCTCCCCCCGGACACCTCGGCGTTGCGGGCGAACTCGCGCGCCACCCGGGTGGCGGCGGCGGCCGGTACCGAGGTGAGCTTTTCCTGCCAGGCCGGGGTGCAGGGGGAGGAGGCGTCGTCGTAGCCGGTGGGCCAGTCACCGGGCAGGCCGGGCCGGGCCACCCCGTAGTGGGCCATGACCAGGTCGAACACCGTGGTCACCCAGCGGCCGGCCACCCAGACGGCCGGTACCGAGCGCCGGAGCAGGCTGCCGCCCTGGCCCGTGCCGGGCAGGTCGAAGCGGGGCAGGTCGACCAGCACCGCCTTCGCCTCAGGCCGGCCGTAGAGGGACAGGGCGGGCTGGGTGCCGTCCAGGTTGAGGTTCCAGCGGCCCTTGCCGTCAGGGGCCCAGCGAAAGCCGATGGAGCCGTTGGGGACTACTGGTGCGCCGCTGGCCTGGTCGAGCACCACTGTCTTCCAGGCTGCCCCCTCGCCGGTGCCCCCCAGGTCGGCCGCGGTGAGGAAATGGCCGGCCCGGTAGCCCCCGGTGCCCTCCCGTTCGTCCAGCCCGACCAAGAAGGGCAGGTCGGTGTAGGTGCGGGCGTACTCCTCGAAGCGGGGCACGCGGCGGTCCCGGTAGAACTCGGAGAGGACCACGTGGCCCATGGCCAGGGCCAGGGCGGCGTCGGTGCCGGGGGAGGCGGCCAGCCAGTCGTCGGCGAACTTGGTGTGGTCGGAGTAGTCGGGGGAGACCACCACCACCTTTTGGCCCCGGTAACGGGCCTCGACCATGAAATGGGCGTCCGGGGTACGGGTGATGGGCAGGTTGGTGCCCCAGATGATGAGGTAGGAGGCGTTCCACCAGTCGGCCGACTCGGGCACGTCGGTCTGGTCGCCGAAGGTCTGGGGGGACGCCACGGGCAGGTCGGCGTACCAGTCGTAGAACGACAGGACGGTGCCGCCGAACAGCGAGTAAAAACGGGTGCCCGCCGCGTAGGAGGTCATCGACATGGCCGGGATGACCGTGAAGCCGACGGTGCGGTCGGGGCCGTAGGTGGCGGCTGTGTGCACGTGGGCAGCGGCGATGACCTCGAGCACCTCGTCCCAGCTGGCCCGTACGAAGCCGCCCCGGCCCCGTTCCCGCTTGTAGGCGGCGGCCTGGGGGCCCCCGGTCAGCTCGGCCCAGGCCTTGACCGGGTCGCCCAGCCGGGCCCGGGCCTGCCGGTAGGCCTCCAGCAGGGCGGCGCGGACGTACGGGTAGCGGACGCGGGCCGGCGAGTACGTGTACCAGGAAAAAGACGCCCCCCGCGGGCAGCCCCGGGGTTCGTACTCAGGGGAGCCAGGCCCGATGGAGGGGTAGTCGACCGCCTGGGTCTCCCAGGTTATGATCCCGTCCTTGACGAACACCCGCCAGGAGCACGACCCCGTGCAGTTGACCCCGTGAGTACTGCGCACGACCTTGTCGTGGCGCCAGCGTTCCCGGTAGAACTCCTCGGCCTGGCGCCCGCCCCGCCGGTGCAGCTCCCGGCTGTCGGGGGAGGGCTCGCCCCGCTGGATGTAGCGGGCCGGGCGCACCAGGCCGCTGTCGGCGATCACCTCGGGGCCCGATGTAGGCCGCATCACGGCTCACCGTAGCCCCGGCCCCCCAACTTGTCGAGCGCTACTCGGCGGGCCGGCCCGGGTGCAACTGGTCGCATGAGCCGGTACCGTAGCCGCACCAACTAGGTCTGTTCAAATCTAGAAATACATGGCGGGCGGGTGCAGGGGGCTCGCAGGGACAGACGTGGTAGTACCCAGCGGGGTGGTACATTGTTACAAAGATGAGCCCACTTTTGTCGACCCCCCGCACCGTCCCTGACGACGTGCAGGCCCAGGCCCGGGCACTGGGGGACCCCACCCGTTTCCGGATCTTCCGCTATATCTTCGAGGCGGCCCGGCCGGTGGACGTGGCTGAGCTGACGGGCTACATGCAGCTCAACCACAACGCCGTGCGCCAGCACCTCGAGGTGCTGACCGGGGCGGGCCTGGTGGTCGAGAGCCAAGAGGAGCGGCACCGGCCCGGGCGGCCACGGCTGCTCTACGAGGCGGCACCGGGCTCAGCCGGGCTGTGGGGCACCCCCGGCCCCTACGAGCAACTGGCGGCGTCGCTGGCCGAGGCCATGCGGACCGGCGCCGCGCCCGAGCAGGTCGGGCACCGGCTGGGACTGGCTCGCGCCCGGGAGATCGCCCGCCGTGGCCAGGTAGCCGACCCGGTGGCCGCGCTGGAGCACGAGATGGCCCGGGCCGGTTTCAAGCCGGTGCGGCGCGAGCGGCCGCGGGGCTTGGAGCTGGTGCTCGAGAACTGCCCGTTCGAGACGGCCGCAGCCGTCAATGCCAAGGCGGTCTGCGAGGTCCACCGGGGCCTGGCCCGGGGCCTGGCCGAGGGCCTCGGGGGCATCGAGGTGGAAGAGCTGGTGGCCAAGAACCCCCGCCGGGCCGGCTGCCGGTTGCTCGTCCGGCCGGAGTGGCCGGCTGAGCCCGTCCCGCCGGGCCCGGCCACCGGCCCCCAGCCGTCTGCTGCTGGTGGCTCCTCGGCGGCTGTCGCCCGCCGGTAAGGCGCGTGCCGACCGCCGGTGAGCAAGGCACGTGCCGGCCGCCAATGAAGCACCGCCCGCCCGCCAATGAAGCACCTGCCGGCCGCCCCGGGGCAGCCGGCAGGTGCCTGAGGGAGAACTGCCCCCGACGGGCCGGAGGGCTTACAACGAGGTCTTGTAGTAGTACTTGGCCACGGCCGGGTTGTTGGCGGTGGCGGTGGTGGCTACCACGTTCTTCAACAGAACCGACTTTTGGATGGCGGACTTGTGGCCGGTCAGGTAGTTGTAGGCGTCCAAGACAGCCAGCCGGCCTTCCTCCGCTGGGTTCTGGATGACCAGGATGTTGATGACCCCTTGCTTCAGGAGGGTCACCTCGGCGGGCTCGGCGTCATAGCCGGCCACGAACACCTTGCCCTTGTCGCCCACGGCGTCCACACCCTTGGCTGCCCCCTCAGCGGAATAGAGGTTGGTCCCGAATATCCCCACCAAGCCGGGGTGGGCCAGGATGAGCGCCCGGGCCTGGGACTCCGCTGTGGTCAAGCTGTCGTTGTCGTACTCGGTGGCCACCACCTTCATGTTCGGGTACTTCTTCATCTCGGCCAGGAAGCCCGCCTGGCGCAGGTCAGTTGTGGAGACGCCCTTTTCGACGTTGATCACCGCCACCTCGCCCTTGTCATGGGCCAGCCTGGCGATGGCATCGGCCGCGGTCTCGCCTCCCTGGTAGTTGTCGGAGCTGATGGCGGCGGTGAGAATCGAGGTGTCCTTCAGCGTGGTGTCCACGGCGATGACGGGTATGCCCGCCTTCACGTAGGCGTCCATGGGCTTGAACAGGGCCACATCGTCGGTCGGGGCGATCAAAAGAGCGCTCGGGTGGGTGGCCAGGGTGGCTGAAACGATCGGTATCTGCAGCGACTTGTTCCATGTCGTGGCGCCCTTCCAGATGAGGTTGACGCCCAGCTTGGCCGCTTCTTGCTTCGCCCCCAGGCCCATGGTGATGTAGAAGGGGTCGGTGGTGAGGCCGGGTATGAGGACCACGTTGTACTTCGAGGCGGCGCCGGAGGCAACTGCCCCAGGCCCGGCGGCGCCAGTCATGAGCACGCCCGACATGAGCGAGACGGCGGCGGCCGCGGTGGCCAACCGGAAGCCCCGGCGCCGGGAGACCGGCTTTGTTACTTCCCTCATATTCCTTGTTCCTCCTTTGTGTTTGGGTTGTTTGTGAGTGCCAGAGATTTGTTTGTTAGTGCCAGGCACATGGCTTGCGGCCTCAGCACCTCGGCGGTCACAGCTCAGCCAGGCGGAGCCGTACCTGGTCCAAAGCCACCGCCCCGATGATGATGATGCCGGTCACGACCTCGGTCCAGCTGCCGTTGACGTTCACCAGCACCAAGCCGGTGACCAGTAGGGAAATGATCATGGTGCCAACGAAGGTCCCCAGCATGTGGCCCCGGCCCCCGAACAAGCTGGCGCCCCCGATCACCACCGCGGCAATGGCGTCCAGTTCGTCGTTCTGGCCCGACAAGGGGGACGCCACCGCCTGGTTGGCCATGACCATCATCCCGGCCAGGCCGGCCAGTAGGCCCGAGATGGCGTAGACCCACACCAGGTGACGGTCGACGTTGATCCCGGCCCGCCGGGCGGCCAGCCCGTTGCTGCCTATGGCGTAGGTCCTCAAGCCAAAGCGGGTCCGGTGCAAGAACAGCCCGAAGACGACCGTGGCCACCACGGCCACGAGGAAGGTGGTGTAGATCCAGCCTCCAACCGCGCCGTTGCCGATGTTGCCGATCTGGGGGGGCAGGGTCGACACCTCGGTACCCCCGTTGACCAAGGAGGGAGCCGCGCCGACAGCAGTCAGGCTGCCCAGGGTGACGATGAAGGGCGGGAGCTTGAGCCGAGTGATCAAAAAGCCGTTGGCGGCCCCGATCAAAAAGCCTATGGCGATGGCCAGGGCGAAGCCGACGATGGTCGTGAGCAGGCTGCTGTCGCCCGAGTTGAGCATTCCCTGCATGACCCAGCCCGACATCATGCCGGTGAAGCCAAGGACGGCCCCGTCGGACAGGTCGATGCCACCGGTCAAGATCACGAACGTCTGGCCGATGGCGAGGAGCAGGTACTCGACCGAGAAGTTGGAGATGCTGAGCCAGGCCCCTTTGGTGAACAACTGAGTGTTCAGGAGGCCGAACACCAGCACCAGCAGGCCCAGGACGCCGACTATCCAAAAGTCGCCGACCCGGTCCACCAGGTCGAGCCAGGCCGGCCGTTCCCCCGGGGAGGCACCCTCCGGCCGGGCCGGGGGAGCACTGGCCGGCGGTGAGAAGGCAGCGGGCAGCCTAACGGGCACGGCCGCCCCTCATGGCCGTCGTGCGGCCCGGTCGCAGCTCGGCGGCGGCACCCCTGCGCACGGCGGCACCCCTGCGCGCGGCGGCACCCCTAAGCACTGCGGCGGGCTCCCAGTGCGGCGCCGGTGATCCAGCTCACGATGTCGTCGACGTGGCACTCGGCCGGCCGGAGGTTGGCCACCACCTGGCCACGGAACAGGACGACCACCCGGTCGCAGAGGCGGTGGATCTGGGGCAGGTTGTGGCTGATCAAAAGGACGGGGACGCCCTGGGAGGCCACCGAGGAGACCAGTTCGCCCACCCTCTCTTGCTGTTCCACGCCCAAGGCAGCGGTGGGCTCGTCCATGAGGAGCACCCGGGAACCCCAGGCGACGGCTCGCCCCACGGCGATGGCTTGGCGTTGGCCACCCGACAGGCGGCCGGCGGGGCTGCCTACCGACCCGATCTTGATGCGGGTCCTTTCCAGGTCGGCCTCGGCCGAGGCGGCCATGGCCTTGCGGTCCAGCCAGCCGACCAGGCGCAGCGGCCCCTTCACCGTCTGTTCCCGGCCGAGGAAGATGTTGGCCCACACGCTCAGGTCGGGGGCCAGGGACAGGTCCTGGTAGACGGTCTCGATGCCCAGGCGCCGAGCTTCGAGCGACGAGCTGAAGCTGACCCTCTGGCCGTCCACGAAGATGGTGCCGCTGTTGGGTTGGAGCCCCCCCGAGAGGATGTTCACCAAGGTGGACTTGCCCGCGCCGTTGTCGCCCACCAGGCCCACCACCTCGCCGGCGTAGATGTCCAGGTCGACGCCGCGAAGGGCCTGCACGCTGCCGAAGTGCTTGGTGACCCCGCGGGCGGCGATCACCGGCACCTGGCCCTCACCCCTGGGGGCCTGGCCCGGGCCGAGGGCCTGGTCGCCGGGTGGCTCGGGCATTTCATCTGCCATCGGACCTGCCATGGGCACCTCCTGGCCTCATTCGGCCGCCACCTGGGCCGTGCCCGGCGCATGCGCCTTGTCCTCGAGCACGTGGGCCCTGCCCGGCACATGGGCCCTGCGCCCGGGCAAGTGGGCCTTGCGCCGCCCGGCCATTCGATGACAACGTTGTCGTATGAGCGGCATTCGTAACAGGTGAGCAACCGCTTGTCAAGGAGGGCCAGTCAGTGCTGGGGCCCGGGACATGGCCAAGGGCTCTTGGGCCGGCGCCGGGCCCGACCAGGGGCGGTGCCGTGAACGATAGGCCGGTGCCGTGAGCCCGTCGTCGCGCCCGGGGGCCGGCCGGCCGACCATGACGGACGTCGCCCGAGCGGCCCGCGTCAGCCTGAAAACGGTTTCTAGGGTGGTCAACGACGAGGCCAGCGTGACTGCCTCCACCGCCTTGGCCGTGCGCCGGGCCATCGCCGAACTGGGTTACCGGCGCAACGAGCACGCACGGGCTTTGCGCCAGCACCGGGCGCTCGGGATGCTCGGCCTCGTGATCAAGGACGTGTCCAACCCGTTTTACTCGGCCATAGCCCGGGGGGTGGAAGAGCGGGTGCGGGACCGAGGTTTCCTGGTGGTGGCCGGGAGCTCGGACGAGGACGCGGAACGAGAGCGTGCCTTGCTCGAGATCTTCTGCGAACGCCGGGTGGCTGGCTTGCTCGTGGTGCCCACCGGCCATGACCACAGCTTCCTGGCTGCTGAGATGGCGATGGGCACGGCCCTGGTGTTCATAGACCGGCCTGGCCACAACATCGCGGCCGACACCATCCTGCTGGACAACTTCGGGGGTGCCCGCGCCGGCGTCCAGCACCTGCTCGACCACGGCCACCGCCGGGTTGCTTTTGTTGGCGACCTGCCAGAGGTCTTCACCACCGCCGAGCGGGCCAAGGGTTACCGGGCTGCGCTGCGCTCGGCCGGCCTCGGTTACGACAGGGGGTTGGTCCGGGTCGGGTGCCACAACACCACCAGCGCGGCCGAAGCCACTCGGGAACTGTTGGCTCAACCCGACCCGCCCACAGCCATCTTTGCCTGCAACAACCGGATCACCTTCGGGGTGCTGGCTGCTTTGGCGGGCATGGGTGGGCGCCAGCCGCGGCCGGCCCTGTTGGGCTTTGACGACTTCGAGCTGGCCGCCTATATGACGCCTCCGGTCTCGGTGGTGGCTTACGACCCGGTGGAGGTCGGCCGCCAGGCGGCTGAGCTGATATGCCGGCAGCTGGACCGTCCCGAGGGGCGGCCCCGTCGCATCATCGTGCCCACCAGCGTGGTGGCCCGCGGCTCAGGCGAGCTGCCACCGGCTGGCACCGGTCTTTACCCGATGGCCCGGGCCCATGGCTGAGCTGCTGGTCGGCATCGACATCGGCACTACCATGACCAAGGCCGCCGTCGTGGGCACCGACGGACGGGAGCTGTCGTGGGGCCGAGCCCCCACCCCCTGGCGCGAGGTCCCAACCGGGGCTGAGGCTGCCCCCGAGGACCTGTTCGGTGCCGTGTGCCAGGCCACCGCGGCTGCTCTGGCGGCCTCGCCTCCGGGCAGGGTCGTGGGCGTGGGAGTGACCAGCCTGGCCGAGTCGGTCGTCCAGCTCACGAGCCAGGGCGAGCTGGCGGGGCCGTGCATCGTGTGGTACGACCGCCGCGGGGCCGAGGAAGCCGCCGACGCGGCTCGAGTGTTCGGGCTGGAGGCTTTCGCCCGGCGTACCGGGTTGTCCCCCGCGCCCATACGCACCCTGATGAAGCTGGCCTGGCTGGCCCGGCACGGCCATTGCCAGCCGGCCCGGGCGCTCAGCATCGCGGACTGGGTCGTCCACCGTATGGGAGGCGAGCAGCGGGCGGAGGCCTCCTTGGCGTCGCGGACGGGTGCCCTGAGCCTGGCCGGCCCGAGCTGGTGGGAGGAAGGGCTGGCTTGGGCGGGGGCGAAGCCCGGCCTGTTCCCCCCGGTGGTGAGCGCCGGGCACGCCTCCGGCCACGTGGCGCTCCACCTGGTCCAAGACGGCGGCCGGGACATGGGACGCCTGGCCGGTGCGGCACTGACCTCGGCCGGCCACGACCACCTGTGCGCGGCCTGCGGGACCGGTGCCATCCGTGCTGACCAGGTCCTCGACTCGTGCGGTACGGCTGAGGCGCTGGTGCGCACGGTGGCACCGATGGGGGAAGAGGCCCTGGCCGACGCGTCCGCAGAAGGCCTGGAGGTGAGCAGGCACACCGTGCCTGGGTGCTACGCGCTCCTGCGGGGCCACCAGCTGGGGTTCGTCTTGGACCGCGTCCTGCGCCTGCTGGGAGCCGACCGGCCCGAGGCGCTGAGCGCCCTGGAGGCGGCGGCCGCTGCCACCGGCGCCGGGGCCCTGCGCCTGGTCCTGGGGGAGCCTTTTGGTGCGGCGTCGATCGTAGGCCTCCAGGCCGATGCCTCCCCGGCCGGCCTTTGGAACGCGGCCCTGGACGCTGTGGCGGCCGGGGCGGCGGAGGTGGTCGAGGCCATGGGACGGGTTGCCGGCCCGGCTGAGGAGCTGGTGCTGAGCGGAGGGTGGGCCCGTTCAGCCGGGTTGCGGCGACGCAAGGCGGCGCTGCTCCCCCGGGCCCGGTGGCCGGAGGTGACCGAGGCCGGGGCCAGGGGGGCAGCACTTTTCGGGGGGATGGCAGCAGGGCTTTTCCAGGGCCCAGCCGAGTTCCCGCCTCCAGGCGACCGGCCTCTTTAGCCTGATGCTGGCGTCTTCGGGTTGGCCTCCTCAGGCTTGGTTCTTTAGGCTGGCTTTGTGGCCGGCCGCCCGGGCTGCCCACCAAGGTGCGATGGAGCGTATTGGCCGGCCGCTCGGGCTGCCTAGAAAGGTGCCGTGGAGCGCACGGCCAGGCGCGATGGAGCGCACGGCCAAGGTCGCATGACTAGGCGATGGACATGACTGGGGGACGGCGATGCAAAAGCTGATCAACGACCCGGCGGCCTTCGTGGACGAGGTGCTCGATGGCCTCTTGCTGGCCCACCCCAAGAGCCTGAAGGCGCCCGCCCGGCGCGTCCTGGTGCGGGCCGGCGCCCCCGAAAGGGGCAAGGTGGCCATCGTCACCGGCGGGGGCTCCGGCCATCTCCCGCTCTTCCTGGGCTACGTGGGCCAGGGCTTGGCCGATGCGGTGGCCATCGGGGACGTGTTCTCCTCGCCGGGGAGCGACCAGGTGGTGGAGGCGACAAAGGCGGTTGACGGAGGGGCCGGGGTGCTCTACCTCTACGGCAACTACTCCGGTGACGTCATGAACTTCGACATGGCCGCCGAGCTGTGCCAGGCCGAGGGCACCGAGGTGGCGACCATCCTGGCCGCCGACGACGTAGCCTCGGCCCCGGCGGACGCCCGGGAACGGCGGCGGGGGGTTGCCGGCATCGCGTTCTTGTACAAGGTGGCAGGTGCCCGGGCGGCGCAAGGGGCCAGCTTGGCCCAGGTGGTGGAAGTGACCCAGCGGGCGGCGGCCGGCTTGCGCTCGATGGGCGTCGCCCTGTCGCCTTGCACCGTGCCGGCGGCCGGGCGGCCCACCTTCGAGCTGCCGGTGGGCCTGATGGAGGTCGGCATGGGCATCCACGGGGAGCCCGGCGTGCGCCGGGGCGCGTTGGAACGGGCCGAGGACGTGGCCGCCCAGTTGATGGCCCAGATCCTGGCGGACCTGCCCTTCCAGGCCGGAGACGAGGTCGCGGTGCTCGTGAACGGCCTGGGTGCCACTCCCCGGGAGGAGCTCTACGTGCTGTTCCGCTCCGTGCATGCCATAGCCACTTCCGCGGGCCTCACCGTGCGGCGGGCATGGGTGGGCGAGTACGCCACTTCGCTCGAGATGGCTGGTGCGTCGGTCTCCCTGCTCCGGTTGAGCCCGGACATCTTGAGCCTCCTGGACGCGCCCGCGGCATCGCCCCTGGTCTGGTTCCCTTCGCCGGCGGGGCCCTGATGGCAGACGGCCCCTTGCTTCCCAAGTCGTTGCTGGCGGCAGCGGAGGTGGTCCTCGGTTCGGTCGCCGAGCTCAACCAGTTGGACAGCTATGCCGGGGACGGGGACTTCGGGGTGACCATGGCCAAGGCTGCCCAGTTGGTGAAGGAGGTGGTCGGGGCCCAGGATGGCAGGCAAGGGCCCGAGCTGCTGTCCTCGTGCGGCGCGGCCATCGCCCGGGGGGCACCGTCGACCAGCGGCACGTTGACGGCTACTGCCTTGCTCCGGGCGGCCAAGGCCCTGGCCGAGGGCGGTGGCGGTGGGTTGCCGGCACTGGAGCGGTGCTTCGTGGCGGCCCGGGACGCAGTGGCCGCCCGGGGCAAGGCCTCGGTGGGCGACCGGACGGTGGTCGACGGGCTGGACGCGGTCTGCACGAGCCTGGGTGGCAGCGTCGCGGCAGGCCTTTCGCTGGCGGCAGGCCTCCAAGCGGCCGCCCGGGCCGCGGCACAAGCCGCCGAGGCCACCGCCTCCATGCTCCCCCGGGTGGGCCGGGCCAGCTGGGCGCCTGAGCGCGCCTTGGGCCACCCTGACGCTGGCTGCACCCTCCTGGCGAAGGTCCTGGAGGCAGCCGCCCAGGCGTGCGCCGAGGCAGACTGAGCAGGCAAGACGATGCTCCGGTGCGGTAGCACAGGCACAGGAAGCACGCTCCACCGGCAGCATCTTGGCTGTTCAGGGGCACAAAACGTCGCAGGGGGCAGCTCGCCGTGCAGCCCACCCGCTATCGACCTAGGTTGATGGACGAGGCGCCTTTGGAGGGCACAGCTGGGCGCGCATCGCCGCCTGGGCCGGCGTGAGCCCCCAGGCGCTCCACAAGAAGTACGCCCAGGCAGCCAAGACGACGAAGGGCCAATTGAGCTAGGGCCAACCACTGGCTCGCAGTCCCCAGCCCCGGCACCAGGTCGCTGGTACGGTGAGCAGGCCTCTGCAGGCCGGTCGGCACGACGTGAAAGTGGCTGTTGGCAGTTGCGCGAAAGACACCAGCCACCTAGAGCGACCTCGGCCAGTACGAGGAACCAGTCGAGGTCAAGGTACGTCACGGCTCGGCAAGGCGTCTCAGGAGCCCTTGGTCCTCCTCGACCACCTGAGGGGCGATCTCGGCAACCCTCTGGGCCGACGAGGTGTGGGAGCGGACCGCGTCACGGGCCACGTCCTGCACCGAGTGCTGCCGGGCAGCGGCCTTGCACCGAAGGGCTCGGTCTCGCCAGTGCGCCGCCCGGACGTCAGGGTCAAAGCAGCCGGCGTAGTTCTTGGGCGTCGATGCCAGCGTCACGGAGGATCCCCGCGAGCGTGCCCCGCTTCAGTTCCCGGTGGAGGGGCACTACAAGCGGAACGGGCCAAGTTGGGTGGCGTAGCCGGACATGGCTCCCCCTCTGGCGCACAACCACCCAGCCTCGCTTGCCGAGGGCCGCGACTAGTTCCGCGCCAGAGACGGCCGGGAGCCGCCCGCTCAAGCTGGCAGTGGCAACCTGCGACGGACCACGCCCATGTCGAGGCTGCGGCCCTCCTCTCGGAGCCCCTCGACGTAGAGCTCGAGGGCTTCTTGGGCGTTGGCCATCGCCCCCTCCAGTGTGTCGCCCTCGCTGTGCAGGCCCGGAAGCTCAGGCGCGTAGGCGTGGTACCCGCCGTCGGGGTCCGGCTCGAAGATGAACTCGACCTCCCTCTCCACTGCCATGTCCCTAGAGTACCTGGGTAGGCGCCAGCACCAAACGCGCTGGCCGCAGGCTGGCCGATGGCGGACTGGGGTGGGCCGGCATCGCGGACCTCAGGGGACGAGCCCGAGGGGCGCGTCGAGGTCAAGGTAGGCCGTCACGGCTGAGCGAGGCGCCTCAGGAGGGCTTGGTCCTCCTTCACGACCTGAGCGGCGACCCTCTCTGTCGACGAGGTGCACAAGCAGATCGCGTCATGGGCCACGTCCTGCCTCAAGCGCTACTAGGCAGCGGCCTTGCGCCGGAGGGCTCGGCCTCTGCCATTGCCCAGCGGCGCCACCCGCCCCGACCTAGGTTGCCGCTGCCTGACGGCCCCTGGCGCGGCTGCGCCCTTTGCGCCCCAAGGGAGCACCCGGTAGTTAACGTGCAGCCGGCTCTGCAAAGGACGGCCTGTGACCCGCCCTCGGGAGACAGCTTCAGGGCCGGGCGGCCCCAGGGTGCACGATGGAGTAGAGGTGCTCCAACGCTCGGGCCGCCTCGTCGACCGGCCGTTGCCAGACCTTGCGGCCGATGACCACGCCGCTGGCACCGGCCTTGAGCGCGTCGGCGACCATCGAGAACAGCTCCTCCAGGGTGCCTCCCTGGGGCCCGCCCAACATGACGATGGGCAAGTGGAGCTCCTGGCACCAGGCCTCGAGGGTGGCAGGGTCACCCGGGTAGGCGACCTTCAAGATGTCCGCCCCCAGCTCCATGGCCACCCGGCAACCGTCGGCCTCGACCTTGGAAGCCTCCGGGCCGCGCTCCATCTGGTAGGCGATCGGCTCGACCATGACCGGCACCCCGACCGGCGCGGCCGCCTCGACCACGGCCGAGACCAGGCTCACGACCGGGGCCCGGTCGCGGGCGGCCACGTTCCACGGCATGAGCACCTTGACTGCGTCCACGCCCAAGGCGCTGGCGGTCGCCAGGCTGCTGATCATGGCCGAGGTGCCCTGAGGGCCGTCGTTCCAGTACGAGTCGATGGTGAGGAGCCGGGCGGGAGCACCCCGGCGGGCGAACAGGGGCGCGGTCTTGGCTAGCACCCCGGGCCCGACCAGGAACCCGTCGCAGGGCAGGGAGGCGAACCTCTCCAGCGCGGCCACCGGGTCCTCCAGGCCGGGGACCCGGCCGAGCATGCTGCCATGGTCGAGCGGCAGGACGACGGTCTTGCCGTCCGGCCCAAAAATCCGCCCCATGCGGTAGGCCTTGCCGGCGTGGGCGGGGGTCACGGGCTGAAAATGAGCTTGCACTCTTCAGTACTCTAACCCGGCCAGCCGGGCTGCGCCCCGGTGGGGCGCACGTCGAGGGTGCGGGCCAGGCCGCTTCAGCTGGCCCGGGCGCGCCAGGCGGCCAGGACCGGCCGGCCAGTGCCAACAGCCAGCAAGGTGGCCAAGCCGGCAGCCAGGGCACCGGCCAGCATGGCGGCCCGGTCGCCTCCCACGCCCGGGGCACCGTGGCTGACAGCCTCCGCCACCGCGGGCAGCAGGGCCGCTCCCAGGGCGGCACCTATTTGGCGGCTGGTGTTGATCGTGCCTCCGACCAGGCCCTGGTCCTGGTTGGCCATCCCTTCGGTGGCGGTCACCATCCCCGCGAACGAGGTGCCTGCCGTGCCGAAGCCGACCAGCATCACGGCGGCCAGAGCAGGCCCGTAGTGACCGCTCGCGGGCAGCTGGGTCAGGGCGAGGAAGCCGATGGCAGCAGCCGCCCCGGTCAGGAGCAGGAGGCGGTTGGTGCCCAGCCGGTGGACCAGCCTGGCCCCGAAGAAGCCGGCGGCGAAGCCGACCACTCCCTGGGGGGCGATGACCAGGCCGCTGGCCAGCGGCGAGTCGTGCAGGACCTGTTGCAGGTACAGCGACAGCACGAGCAGTTCGCCGCCGTTCCACAACCCGAGGAGCGCCATGAGGGCCGTTGCCCGGCGCAGGTTGGGCCTAGCGAGGAGCCCGAGCGGCACCAGCGGGTCGGGATGGCGGCGCTCGGCTGCTACGAAACCGCCGGCCGCCAGGCCCCCGCCGGCCAGGGCCAGCAGCACGGTGGGTGAGCGCAGGCCGACGACGCCTGCCTCGGACACGGCGAAGACCAGCACAGCCACAGCCAATGTGATGAGGACCGCGCCCCGGGTGTCCAGGCGGCGGCTGGCCGGCAAGCCGGCTGGCCGTGGCTCGGGCGCGGGGGGACGGAGCAGGCGGGGGGCCAGCGCCGCCGCCAGCAGGCCCAGGGGCACGTTCACCAGGAACACGGCTCTCCAGCTGAAGAGCTCCACCAGCACCCCGCCGAGCACCTGCCCGGCAACGAAGCCCAGGGACGAGGTCGCCCCGTAGGCCCCCAAGGCGGCAGTACGCCTCGGCCCCTGAGGGAAACCGGTAGTTATGAGGGACAGCGCGGCCGGGGCCACCAGGGCGGCCCCGGCCCCTTGCACTGCCCTGGAGGCAACCAGCAGGGCGGCGTCATGAGCGAGGCCCCCGGCCAGAGAGGCAGCCGAGAAGGCCAGCAGCCCGGCAACGAACATGCGCCGCCGCCCGAAGAGGTCGGCCGCCCGACCGCCCAGCACAAGGAACCCCCCGAAGGTGATGGCGTAGCCGGTCACCACCCACTGCACAGAGGAGGCCCCGAAGCCAAGCTCGCGCTCGATCGAGGGCAGGGCCACGTTGACGATACTGAAGTCGAGGACCACCATGAAGGCCGCGATGAGGATGAGCGCCAGGGCAGGACGGCCGTAGCCGGCCTCCTCCGGACGGGCCAGGGCCCGGCCTGGGCCGGGCTGGTGGGCGGCTGGCTGCTGGGCAGGGGCATGCCTGGGGCCACCCGGGCCCGGCCCAGGGCTCTCAGGGGTGCCCCGGACGGGGCCCGGGCTGCCGGTTGAGCCCAGCCGGGGCCCCAGGGCAGCTCCAATGGTGGTCCCCATCCGGTCGCGCATCCCTCCGCATAATAATACGATACGATCCGTTTCGATAGGACAACCGGAGAAAGGGGGCACCTATTCCTGTTCCTGCGGTTGAGCTGGCCGAGCGGCCGGAGGGCCGGTTGCCTGCCCGTCCCGGCCGTCCTCGCAGCCCAGAGGCGGGGCAGGCCATCTTGGAGGCGGCCATCGAGCTGCTGGTCGAAAAGGGCCTGCGGCGCATGTCCATCGAGGAGGTCGCCGAGCGCGCCGGGGTGGGCAAGGCCACCATCTACCGGCGGTGGCCCTCCCGGGGGGCGCTGGCCCTCGACGCGTTCCTGGCCGAGTTCCAGGCGCAGCTGCCCGTCCGGGACACGGGGTCGTTGCGGGGGGACCTGTTGGCCTCCCTGCGGGCGTGGGTGAGGGCGGTCACCAAGACGAGGGCAGGCCGGATGCTGGCCGGGCTGATAGCCGAGGCGCAACGAGACCCCGAGGTAGCTGCGTCGTGGCGGCAGCGGGTCTTCGACCCCTTGCGTTCCCAGCACCGGGCCATCGTCGAGCGAGCAATGGAGCGAGGAGAAGTCCCGCCTTCAACGGACGCTGACGCCGTGCTCGACTTGGTGTTCGGCGCCGCCTACCACCGTCTGCTGCACCAGCACCTGCCGCTGTCCGACCACTTCGTCCGGACGGTCGTGGACCTGGTGGTGGACGGTGCTTGCAACCGGGCCGGCCCGGGCGGGCACGGGGACAGGAGCCCTTACAGCCCGGCCAGGTCGACCACCCGGTCCCCGTCGGGGGCGTAGAGCGTGGGGCCCACGGCCACCAGCCAGGGGAAGTGGGTTATGGGGTTGGCCAGCTGCAGGTACTGCACCGCTCGGCCCGAGGTGGGGTCGATACCCTGCAGCTGGCCCGAGCCAGTGACGAGCCAGATCCTGCCCCCGGCGACGACCGGGCTACCGGCGGCGGCGGCGCTCGACGTCCAAAGCACCCTGAAGCGGTGCCCCTGGACCTGCACTGCAGTGAGGCCGGCCTGGCAAGGGACGTACACGGTGGCGCCGTCGACGGCATCATTTCCAAACGCGCCACCGCTGGGGCAGACCTGGCCTGTGGCGAGCTGGCCGCCCACGCCGCCGAGGTGGTCGGTGCGGAGGAGGTAGCCGGTCCCGGACTTGCCCACCTGCAGGGCCAGGCCGTCTGGCAGCACGGCGGGGGCAGTGGAACCGATGTCGAGGTCCGAAGCGTTGAGCTGGGCCCAGTTGGCAGGTGCCCAGGACCCCAGGGGCTTGAGGGCCGGGGAGAGCAGGATGACGGCGTTGGACCCGTCCCAACGCTGGCCAGGGCCGGCGGCGCCGTTGCCGTCCGCCACCAGCAGGTCACCGTTGGCGAGCACCACCGGCCCTCCGGGCGCCCAGATGCCTGCCCCCCGGCCGGTGGGCACGGCCCAGTAGCCGGGGCGGCCGGTGCCCGTCAGAGGGGCCGACACCACCGTGCCGTGGTAGTTGCCGCAGTCGCCGTACAGGCCCCCAAAGGGGACGTACACGTTGCCGTGGGCGACCACCAGCGCTCCCCTTTGCTGCATGGCTGCGGGCGACGAGCCGGGGGGGTCGACCGGGCGGGTGGAAAGGACGCGGCCGTCTCCCAAGCTCACGCCCACCAGGAGGTGCTCGGGGCCGCTGCGGCCCTCGGTCTCTTCCACGGCCCACAGTTCGCCTCGCCCGGGGACCACGACGGGGGCCCCGGTTATCCCCAGGGGTGAGATGTCCCCGCAGGGCAGTGCCCCGGAGGTAACCGGGGAAGCCAGGTGGACGTGCCAGCGCAGGGCGCCCGAGGTGGCGTCGAAGGCGTAGATGCTGTCGTCTTCGGTGGCCACGATCAGGCAGCCCCCGGCGACCACCGGCTCGGCGTACACCGCCCCGTCCAGCCGAGGGGTCCTCCACCGCACGTGGAGCCGTCCGGCGGCGGGGGGGTGGCCTAGGTCGTAGGAACCGTGCAAGGGGCCCCCGCCATAGGTGGGCCAGCCCAGGGCGCCCGCCGGGCGGGCTGCGCACCCGCTCGACGGCTGCCGGGCGGTCTGGCTGGAGCGGTAGGGCGGCGGCTGGAGGCGCACCGGCCCAGCTGGAGCGGCAGCGCCAGCAGGTAGGGCAGTGGCGCGGGGGAGCAGGCCGGCGGCCAGGGTGGCTGATGCCGCCCCGGCCAGAGCCACCCAGGACAGCCAGGGCCGGCGGCGCGCCGGCGGGTTCGTAGCGCGTTGGTCGGGCACGTGCGCCATTGTGCCCGTTGGCGGCCGTCGAGGCGAGGACGGCGCCCCGGGGCCGGCCGCGCCCGGCCGCGCCCGGCTCAGCTGGCGGGTGCCGGCCCGGCCAGCTGCAGGCCGGGGGGGCCGCCTTCGAGCTTCGGCCCGCCCGGCCCCAAGGTGACCGTCACCGGTAGGCCCCCGAGCACCACGCCCTCGACACGGCGCAGCCCCACGGCGCTCGGCAACGGGCAGATCCGGACGCGTCCGGACGGCACATGCGGCTGCAGGCCGCTCAGCGCGGCCAGCACCACCACGGCGGAGGCGGCTGACCAGGCCTGCGGCCGGCAGGCGGGAGGGTAGGGCAGCGGTGCCCGGGCCCACAGGGCCCGGGTGTGGCCGCCGTAGAGCTCGGGGAGCCGGTAGGCAAAGCCTTCGGCCGCGCCGAGCAGGCCGTCTACGAGAGACGCGGCAGTAGCCTGCGCCGCCGGCCCTCCGGCCAGGGCGAGGCCGTTGATGGCTATCGCGGTGTCGTGGGCCCAGACGGAGCCCACGTGGTAGCTGAGGGGGTTGAAGCCCTTGCAGGCACTGCTCAGGGTGCGCAGCCCGTAGCCGCAGTCCATCTCCGGGCTGCCCAAGCGCCTCGCCACCAGCTCGGACTCCTCCGGGCTGAGGATGCCGGTGCCGAGCAGGTGGCCCATGTTGGAACTGGGTGCGTCGACCGGGGTGCCGTCTGCCTCCAGGGCGAGGGCCGGGAACGCGCCGTCCCGGTCGGTGACCCAGAACCGTTCCCGGAACCGGGCAGCCAGCTTGGCCGCCAGCTCCTGCCACCGGTCGCTCCCCGGCCGGCCGAAGTGCTCGGCCAGTTCCGCCGCGGCCATCGCCGCCTGGTAGGCGTAGCCCTGAGCCTCGCACAGCGCCACCGGTGCCCGGGCGTAGCGGCCGTCACGGAACTGTACGCCGTCAAAGGAGTCCTTCCAGCCCTGGTTGGAGAGCCCCTGGCCCGACTTGTCCACGTAGGTCACGAACCCGCCGCCCTGCCGGACGGCGTGCTCCACCCAGCCCAGGCACCCCTCCAGGGTGGGCAGGAGCTTGCCCACCTCGGCTTCGGGCGCGCCCCACTTCCAGGCCTCGTGCAGCAGGCAGGCCCACAGGGCGGTGGCGTCCACGGTCCCGTAGTAGACCGGTGGCAGGTGCTGCAGGCCGCCAGCGGAGGGGGCGGTGTGCGCCTCCCGGCGGACCTCGTGGAGGATCTTGCCCGGTTCCTCGCCCGTCCTGGCGTCGGTGCCCCTGCCTTGCCGGTGGGCTAGCGCCCGCAGGGTCCCGAGAGCCAGCTCCGTCCCCAGGGGCAGCAACATGCGTGCTGCCCACAGGGAGTCGCGCCCGAACAGGGTCAGGTACCACGGCACTCCCGCGGCCAGGAAGGCTTGCCCCTGGGTGCCTGGTTCGGCCAGGGCCATGGCCTGGAGGTCGGCCAGGCTGAGCTGGAGGAACCGGGCCAAACGGCCGTCACGGCAGACCACCACGGGCGAGGGCAAGGTGAGGGGTGGGGACGGCCGCTGGAACAGGGGCGCCCCGGGAGCTCCCAGCACAGCGCTTACCGACAAGACGGCCGGGGCTGTCCGCCCCAGGCGCACGTCCCAGGCGATGGTGCCCGTCCCCGGGTCGACCCGGGCCGGCTCGGGGACGCCCTTGGCCACCACCTCCAGACCAGCGGGGCCGTGCCAAGCCAACCCGCCGGTGGCCTGTTCGGGTTGGCGGCTGGCTACGGGCAAGCCGGCGTTGACCGTCCCCACCGGGGCCAGGTCGCACTGGAGCTTCACCTCCACGTGGCAGGCGAGCTCAGGCTGGGGCGAGTACGAGGTCAGGACCAGGCGTTCCTCCATGCCGTGGGGGCTCAGCACCCGCTGGCGCAGGAGGAACACCATGGGGTCGGGCACCTTGGCCGCGCTGGTGAGCACGGTGGCGCTGAACTCGTTCCTTTCCCCCCCGACCAGCTCATGGCCGAGGGGCACCGGTTCCCGGCCGTCGACGGTGACCACCAGCTCGCTCAGTGCCCGGCGGTCCTGCACGTAAAGCCCCTGGGCGCCTCCCGGGCGGATCTGGCCGTCGGGGCCGGAAAGGCACATGGCGGGGGCGCACACCGCCGACACGAGGTCGTTCAAGTACCGCTTCGTAGGGTCCGGGCCCGGGGCGGGGAGCCGGGGTTGGGGACCTGAGCCGCCCGGAGGCTCGGTGGCAACTGCCTCAGAGGCGACTTGATCGTTCATATTCGTGACGGTAGCATCTTTGAACGTTCAAACGCCACCAGCGGGGAGACCGCCATCAAACAGACCATCAGCAGGCAGACCACGAGCGGGCAGGCCACCGGCGGGGGACCGCCGGCAAGGAGAGGGGATGAGGGCAAGGCCGGTGGAGCGGTGAAGAAGCGGCCGACCATAGAGATGGTTGCCAAACGGGCGGGCGTGTCCCGCCAGACCGTCTCCAACGCCGCCAACGCGCCCCACCTGCTCAAGCCGGAGACCTTGCGCAAGGTCTTGGGCACGATCGATGAGCTGGGGTACCGGCCGAGCCATGCCGCCCGGGCACTGCGGACCCGCTCGACACGGGTCATCGGCTGCCGCCTGCTGCCCAGCAACTACGGGGGGACCGGAGGGGTCCTGGACCGGTTGTTGCACGCCCTGTGCGATGCCGCCCGCTCCAAGGGCTACGACGTCCTCACCTTTTCGGTGCCCACCGACGACGAGGAGATCGCCGTGTTCGAGGACCTGCTGAGGCGGGGGGCAGTCGACGGCTTCGTGCTCACCAACACCCACCACGGGGACGTGCGGCCGAACTGGTTGCTGGCCGAGGGCGCCCGTTTCGTGGCCTTTGGCCGTCCCTGGGGCGTGGAGCACCCCAGCCACTCCTGGGTGGACGTGGACGGTGCCAGCGGCACGCGCCAGGCGGTGGAGCACCTGGCCGGGCTGGGCCACACCAAGGTGGCCTTCTTGGGCCTGCCCGAGGGCAACGGCGTCGGTGACGACCGCTACCGGGGTTGGCACGAGGCAATGTCGGCCCGGGGGCTGCTGGCAAAGGCGACGGTGGCCCGGGCTGAAGACGGCATCGCCTCGGGCCGGGCCATCGCCGAGCAGCTCCTGGCCCAGCCCAACCCTCCCACCGCCTTCGTCTGCGTGAGCGATGCCATGGCCCTGGGGGCCATCCGGGCGGCTGAGGACCGGGGCCTGGTCCCTGGCAGGGACGTCTCGGTGGTGGGCTTCGACGACAGCCCGGTGGCATCGGTGCTGCGGCCCCGGCTGACCAGCGTCCGCCAGCCGGTGGAAGCCGTCGCTCAAAAGCTCATCGAGGTCCTGCTGGAGGAGCTGTCCGGGGACCGCAAGAAGCCCTCCCGGCAGCTGCTCGCCCCCTGGCTGGTCGCTCGGGAGTCGAGCCAGGTGGCTCCAGGGGCCCAGGAACGGTCCCAGGCCGTCCCCGGCCCAGCCCTCCCGTCCCCAGCCCGGCGCAAGGCAGCCAGCTGAGCCGCGGAGGCGTGAAGTCTCGACCTGGGAGAACAACAGAAAGGACCACAGAAATGAAGCGATGGAAAACCAAAGCAATATTGTGCCTGAGCGCCTCGGTCGCCATGTTGACGGCCGCGGGCCCGTCCGCGAGCGCGACCGCGGTCAAGCTCACCGGCAAGCTGCACGGTGTGACGCTGACCTTCATGATCGCGTCTTCGGGGACAGCTGAGACGAACGCCGACAAGGCGGCCGCCGCTGCCTGGGGCAAGGCCACCGGCAACACGGTCAACGTCATCAATGCTTCCAACTTCCAGGTGCAGTTGACCCAGGCGTTTGCTGGCGGCTCGCCCCCAGATGTCTTCTACGGGCAGACCTCGATGTTCGAGAGCCTGGTGAAGAACGGTGAACTGCTGCCGTCTGGCAACCTGGTGGCACCGGCCAAGGACTTCTACCCGTCGTTGGTGAAGGAGTTCACCTACAACAACACCTTCTACTGCGTGCCCAAGGACTCCTCCACGCTGGCACTGGAGATCAACGTGGACGACTGGAAGGCGGCGGGGCTCACCAACCCTCCCACCACCTGGGCACAGCTGGCCGCGGACGCCAAGGCGTTGACCCGCAACGGGGTGACGGGCCTGGTCATCAGCCCCACCCTGGACCGCATAGGGGCGTTCTTTGCTGAGAACGGCGGGTCCTACATGAACTCCAAGGGGACGAACTTCGCCTTCAACTCGCCTCAGAACGTCGCTGCCCTCGGTTACCTGAAGCGCATGGCCCAAGAGGGCGTGCTCAAGACCTCACCGCAGGTGGACTCGGGCTGGGGCGGCGAGGCCTTCGGTACCGGCAAGGCGGCGATGACCATAGAGGGCAACTGGATCATCGGCGCCATGCAGTCGACCTACCCCAAGATCAACTATGAGGTGGTCCCCCTGCCCGCTGGCCCCACCGGCGAGCACGGCACCCTGGTGTTCACCAACTGCTGGGGCATAGCGGCCAACTCGAAGAACACCGCTGCCGCGGTGAGCTTCGTCCGGTACCTGGCTTCCCCGGCCCAGCAGTTGCGCTTCGCCAACGCGTTCGGCGTCATGCCCTCCCGGCCAGCCGTGGCCAAGCAGTGGGCCGCCACCCACTCGGGCACCCCGGTGGCCAGCGGCAACCAGACGCCCAACGTGAGCGCGTTCGTGCAGGGTGACGCCTACGCCATGCCCCAGGTGGCGACCCTCGGGTTCCCCACCGTACAAGCGGCTTTCGACTCCCAGACCACCAACCTGGCTGCCATCAACCCGGCGGCGCTGCTCCAGCAGTTGCAGACCAACGCCGAGGCTCTCCTCCGTCCCTAACCCGGCCATAGCTGTGGCGGGCGTGGTGCTGGCCGGCCCCGCCGGCACCACGCCGGGCCACGGCCCTGGCCAGCTGAAGCAACGGTGGGTGCCATGAGCCTGAAGGACAAGCCTGTGGCCGGTACGCTAGACGCCTCCGCGTCGTCGGCAGGACGCGCTCAAGCGGCTGCCAGCCCACAAGTCAGAAGTCCGCGGCGCCGCGGCCCGCAGGGCAAAGGGGCCAAGGGCACCCCACCCAGGCAGACGGGCACCGGCCGGCTGCGCCGAGGTGAGCACCTGTTCGGGTGGCTGTTCGTGTCCCCGGCCTTGGCCGTGCTGTTGCTGTTCTTGTTCGTGCCCATCCTCCTGGCCCTCTACATCAGTTTCACCAACTGGTCGGGGCTTACCAACCCCCTCAGCTCCAGCGTCAAGTGGGTGGGCCTGGCCAACTACAAGACGCTGCTCAGCGAGCCTGGCCTGTACCGCCAGGACTTCGGGACGGCCATCCGGAACAACTTGTACTTCGTCCTGTTCACCGTGCCCCTGCAGACCGGGCTCGCTTTGTTGCTGGCCGTTGTGGTCAACAACAAGTTCCTCCGGGCCAAGGGCTTTTTCAGGACAGTGGCCTATTTCCCGTCGGTCACCAGCTCCATTGCCATAACGGTGGTGTTCATGTTCCTGTTCCAGGGCACCGGGGTGGTGAACACCATCTTGGGGGCCTTCGGTGTCCAGGGGCCCAACTGGCTCTACGACACCCGCGGCCTGTTCACGCTCATATACAACGCTTTTGGGGTCAACAACCCGTCGGTGCTGGTCAACCACGGGTTCCTCGGGTTGAACCTGTGGGGCTGGGTGGCGGGGCCGTCCCTCGGCATGTGCGTGGTGATCATCATGCTGGTCTGGACGACGTCGGGCACCTTCATGCTGTTCTTCCTAGCCGCCCTGCAGCAGATCTCCGAGGACCTCGACGAGGCGAGCGAGATCGACGGGGCCACCCCTTGGCAACGCTTCCGCCGGGTCACCTTGCCGCTGGTGCGCCCGACCCTGGTGCTGGTGCTGGTGCTCGGGTTCATATCGACCTGGCAGGTGTTCGACCAGATATTCCTCATCGGACCGCTCAACCCGGCCACCATCACCCCCGCCTACTTCTCTTACCAGATCAGCTTCCAGGACAGCAATTTCGGGGCCGGTGCAGCCGTGGCCTTCCTGTTGTTCTGCCTCATCGTCTTCCTGACTGTCCTGCAGCGCAAGTTCATCAAGGAGGACCTGACCCAATGAGCGCGGGCCGCAAGTCTGGCTGGAGGCTGGCGCTCCGTTACGGGGTGATGGCGGTGTTCGCCGGGCTGTACATCTTCCCCTTCGTCATAGAGGTGGGCAACTCGTTCAAGAGCGACCCGGCCGCCACCGCCCACGCCCTGGACCCCATACCCAACCCGGTGGACCTCACGGCCTGGAAGCAGATCTTTGGGATCGGCGCCGCCGCCTCGGTGACCGATTTCCCTCGCTGGCTGTTCAACAGCGCTTTTCTTTCCATCACCATAACTGTCGGCCGGGTGTTCCTGGACAGCCTGGCGGGCTACGCCCTGGCCCGGCTGCAGTTCCACGGCCGTAGGCTGGTATTTGCCTTCGTGATCGCCACCTTGGCGGTGCCCGGGGTGGTGCTGCTGATCCCCAAGTTCTTGATGTTGAAACAGCTGGGCATGTTCAACAGCTACCAGGGGATGATCCTGCCCATGCTGGTGGACGCTACCGGCATATTCCTGATGCGCCAGTTCTTCTTGCAGGTCCCGGTGTCCCTGGAGGAGGCGGGGAGGGTGGACGGCGCCAGCATCTGGCAGGTGTACTGGCGGATCGTGCTGCCCGTCGTCCGGCCCGGCCTGCTCACGTTGCTCATCCTGTCGTTCCAGGGGTCGTGGAACGAGTTCCAGTTCTACGAGATAGCTACGATCTCGCCCAAGTACTTCACGCTCAACACAGGGCTGGCCAACATCGTGGGCGGGGGGCTGTCGGCCGGCAACCAGTTCCCGCTCAAGCTGGGAGCGGCCACGTTGACGGTGCTGCCCATAGCCGTGCTGTTCTTCATGCTCCAGAAGTACATCCGCCCGGGCGGGATGGCGGGGGCGGTCAAGGGCTAGCCGGGGCCCGGCCTGGGGCCCCGCCCGGGGTGCCGGGCGGAGGTGCCCCCAGGGGGGCGTCGGGTGGTCCTCGCCAGCACTGGGCCGACCGCTCGCAACTCCTTTGGCGGGTCGCTGTTCTGCCGTGCAGCCGGACTGGCGGTCGGGGGACGTCCGCTGGCGTGGTGCAGGCCTACGAGGGCCCACTACTAAGACTAAGGTGGGCCACCGGGGCGAACCTGGGCGGGGTCGCCTGGGTAAGGTGTGGCGACATTAGCCATTCAGAAAGTTAGTCATCGCAGGCGTTGACTAGGCTCGGGCCGCGGGAACTCTCAAACCACCCCGAACCTGGCGCTGTAAGCCTCAGCTATCTTCTCGATGAAGTCGTTCCAGCGCAACCCTGTCCCAGCTGCTGGCAAATCGGTTTCTTTGCAGCCGGTAAGCCTGTCGAAGGCGACAACAGCAATAGCCTCCAGGAGGTGCCCAGCATCGCCCTCGGTACGCCGGCTGCCCGCTCTGGCGAAGCGCCCGACGGCGCGCAATAGAAGGTCTGATGTGGGCTTCCAGGCGCTGTCGTCATTGGAGCGCACGCGCTCGGTGGTGGGCAGGGTCAAGACCCCACCCACCACGGCGAATGGGAACTTCAGGTGGATGTTGACAGCAAAAGCTCGCATGTCGCCGAAGCGGTTCCACAGAGCCCGTCCCACAGCGAGGTGCACAGGTTTCAGCTCCACCGCCAGGGTTAGCCCATCAGTCCGCGTTATTTCGGACACGTCAGCCTTTACCGTCCTGAGCCCACCGCCCACCTCGTGCTCTCCGGCGGTTGCCGATCGCAGCTCGAGGCCCTGCGCGCGAAGAGCCTTGAGCGTTACCTTGGCGAGCGTGCTGGATAACCGGATCTGGGCGGCCTTGGCTCGCTTTGGCCCAAGGTCTGTAGCGTGCCGGATATATTCGGCGGCAGCCCTGCAGTAGTCATCGACCGATGGGTTCGTGAGGCGAGGGAGGCCATCGACGAGTTGCAGGCCCGTCCGGTCGGCTGGTTGCACGGGCATGTGGTGCTCAGGCAGAGAGGCCGAGCGAGCCTTGGACGGGTGCGGCCAGGGCGTCAGCGACGCGCTCTACAGCGCCGCGGAAATACTCAGGGTCGACTTCGAAGCCGATACTGTTGCGTCCCCAGCGAGCCGTGGCCACGGAGGTCGTACCGGTGCCGAGGAACGGGTCGAGCACCGTATCGCCTGCGAACGAGAACATCCGCACCAGGCGCTCTGCCAAGATAAGGGGGTAAGGGGCAGGGTGGTTAGCCGTTGAGGCCCCAGTGACATGCCAGATTTGCTGGAACAGCTCAGCGTGCTCAGCCGCGGGGATGACGGACAGCACCCGCGCCGCTAAGTTGGGCTTGCGGTAGCCTCCCGGTTTGCGCTG
>JAJPKN010000040.1 GCA_021323695.1 Actinomycetota bacterium
TAATCTAGCGCCCACCAGCTAATGTGTACTCAATATGGTACACTTCAAGCATGAGCAAGACCGTTCCGGTTCGCGAGCTTCGTAGTGAGCTCAGCCAGGTGATCGATCAGGTTGCCGACCTGCGTGAACATGTCATCATCACCCGCCATGGCCGTCCCGCGGCCGTCCTTGTCCCAGTAGATGAGTACGAGGCATTGGAGGAGACGGCGGAGATCCTGTCAGACCCCGAGACGCTGGCGGCGATCGAGGAGGGGCGACGCGAGGTGGGGCGCGGGGAGACCGTCACGCTCGAAGAGCTCCGTCGAGATCTGCAGTCGCTTCGTCGTAGGTGAGCCGAGTCGAGCTCGCTTGGCGAGCCCGCAAAGAGATCGTCGATCTTGACTGGCCGCTGTCCGACGCCGTTGTCGAGGCTCTCGGTCTGCTCGAACGGGAAGCGGGGGCAGGTCACCCTCTCCGGGGACGGCTTCGCGGGCTGCGGTCGCTTCGAGTCGGCACCTATCGGATCATCTACCAGCTCGATGACGATCAGCGCATCGTACGCGTGCTCGCCGTTCGTCACCGGTCCATCGCTTACACGACTGACCCGCGCTGACCTTGGTCCCCGAGCAGGGAAGGGAGCTGTCCAGGACCAAGGTGCGGGACCGGCGCCGCTGCTTGGCAGCCAGGGGCCCCGCCATCGGGAACTGGCTGAGGCGGCGAACAGAAGAGGCCAAGGACGAGGTGCTCGCCATCACCTGCAAGATGGCCGAGATCGCAGGAGCAGTGCTCGCCGGCGCAGCCAGGGTCGCCCAGAGCTCTGCCCGTTCGCTGCGCCGGCGTGGGAAGGCCGTGCCCGCCCGGGCCAAGGCCACGCTCCAAGAGCTGGCCGACGTCGCGGCCATGCTCGCCAAGGTGGCCGAACAGGCTGGCCAGCGTGGGGCCGGGGCGATGCCCGGAGGAGCGGAGGGCGTCGTGAGCTTCCACGACAACGACGCCCGGCCGATAAGGAAGGGACGGATCGGCAAGCCAGCCGAGTTTGCCTACAAGGCTCAGTTCGTCGACAACGCCGACGGGGTGGTGCTCGACTACGAGGTCTACAAGGGGGACCCGTCGGACGCCTCCCTGCTCGTGCCGGGAATGAAGAGGATAGTGGCGTGATTTGGCAAAACCCCCCGCACCGTCGCCGCCGACCGCGGCTACTGGGAGGCTGGGGCCGAAGAAAACCTTGCCGGCTTGGGCGTGAAAAATGTCGTCGTCCCGCGCAAGGGAAAGCTCTCCAAGGCGAGGAGGAGCACCGAGGGCTCCCGTAGCTTCTGCAACATCGTGGAGTGGCGGACCGGCTGCGAAGGCAGGGCCGCAGCCATGAAGCGAGGCTGGGCCAGGACGCTCATGGACGGCACCGTCGGGGCTTCTACCTGGTGCGGGTGGGGCGTCTTCGCCCACAAGGCCGTGAAGGTCGCCCTCCTCGCCTCACAACAGCAAGTCAACGCTGCCCCACCGCCCCGGCGCTCCCCGCCGAGACCACGGGCCGCCGGCCCGCCCGTCCCCGCCCCGCCACTCCATGCAGCGCCACCTGGGAGCCTGACAACCTGAGACCCGTGCCCTCGCCCCTCCCCGCACACCCTCCGAGGCAGAGATGGCCCAAGGAGGGCACAAAAGGGGAGGGGGCGAGGCCTGGGGGGAACTACACTCTGGCCGGTCAACGTCTGCCTGGCACAGGCGCATTACATGCCTGAGTTTTTCGGGAGAAAGTCAACGAGGCATGCCGGCATCTGCAGGGGGGCGTGGGAAGACGGTGCGTGTGTGCTTCCCCGAGTGGTTCAGCCCGGGCCCGGTCACGCTCGCCGCTTGGTATAGGAGCAAGTGGAGGTGCACCGTGGCCAGCCTTCAGGGCCCTCCACGGCCTCGGCAGGCTCCCGGTCCACCGCTGGTGCTGGCTCGCGCACTCCTTTCGGGCCGGCCTGGTCGAAGAGCTCCTTCGGCGCTCGGGGTGCGGAGCGGCGGGCCTGTTCTGCGGGGCGGGACCACCCCTCGTCGTGGCGTGGGCTCGGCCCGCCGGCCGTCGGCCCGACCATCTATCCTGAGGTGGTGCTACGCTGTCGCACATGGAGATCGGAGTGCGTGACCTCCGGAACCGGACCAGCCAGGTCATCGACGCTGTCCGGGCAGGAGAGCGCGTGGTGCTCACCGTCCACGGCGAGGCGATCGCCGACATCGTTCCCCACGCCCAGCGGTCCAGATGGGTCTCGGGTGACCTCCTGCGTCGGGAGCTGGCGGACTGGGCAGCTGACCCGGGACTGCGTGAGGACCTCGACGAGCTCGCCGGGCAGACCTTGGTCGAACTTTGAGCGGTCCGGCCGGGCTGCTCGACACCTCGGTCTTCATCGCCCGTGAGGTCGACCGGCCACTGGGGGCGCTGCCCGACCGGGTGACGGTGTCGGTCGTGACCATCGGCGAGCTCGAACTGGGCGTGCTCAGCGCCGCGGACAGCGCGTTGCGAGCGCGCCGAGCAGGCACGCTGGCGTTGGCCAGGAAGATGGATCCCGTCCCGATAAGCGAGTCGGTCATGAGCGCGTGGGCCCGTCTGGTGAGCGACTGCCGAAGCGCTGGCATCCAGCGCACGGTAAAACTCACCGATGCCATGATCGCTGCCACCGCCATCGACCTCGGGCTGCCGGTGGTAACCCAGGATGACGATTACGACCAGATGGCGAGAGCCCATCCGCTGCTCCAGGTCCGCAAGGTGTAACGAGGGCGGGAGGGGCGGGCCGACCGCGGTCGCCTGCCAGTCGGCTCTGCGCTGCAGCGCGGTGGGCGACTGGTTCAACTGGTGCTGGTGCGGCACCGGCACGCCGGGCCACTTCGGCCAGACCTGGGCCACCAGCGACGGAGGTGCCACCTGGTCGCATCGGGTGCTGCCCACCCTGGGCGGCTACGACGTCTGGTACGCCAACGCGCTCAGCTGCTGGGCGACGGGGTGCGCGATGGCCGGCACGGCCACGACGACCAAGCCCGGCTCGGGCTACTACGCCTTGTTCCAGGCCCTGTCCGCGTCCGGAGGGCCCCTGGGGGCCCCGGTCACCTCTGCCAGCGGGCTGCGGCCCCAGTACATCGACGGGCTTTCCTGCCACAGCGCGTCATATTGTGCCGCGGTGGGCCAGGACTGGTCCAAGCCGGCAGCGGCGGCCATCGAGACCTGGGCCTCCGGGCACTGGTCGACAACCTACGCCGGGCCGGCGCCGGCGGACTGGGACGCTCACGTCCCCCGCCACTTCCTTGCCGGGCAGGCTGCCATGCAAGGGCTGAGCCCGCTTCACCAACGACCCGGCCCCGCCCTACATGTTCCAGGGGCAGTCGTACCAGCAGTTCAAGCACTTTTTCGGGACCAGTTTCACCTTCTGTGCCCAAGATCCCCGCCAGGGCCCGTCCAGGGCCTGCCCGGGCTTCACCCGGGCGACTGACCCGGCCCTCCAGCGGCTGTTGGCCAGGGCCTACCCGGGGGCCAGCGAGGACATCAACGTGGACCTGTCGCACGTGTTCGGCAGGCACTTCCACCTGGGTGGGCTGGCGGCCGTCGTGCACCAGCCCGGCGACTACTGCGGGGGCACTGCAAGTGACTGTGTGCCGGCTCGTTCGTCCCCTCCCGCCCGACCGGGGCGTCATGGTCGGCCTCACCCAAGACGGCCTCCCTTTACCGCTGCCGTGCACAGCCCCCAGCTCGGCACCCCGAGCACCGAGCGCTCACCTGTGACGGCTACCCCTACGTAGGGGGCCCCTCAGGGGCCCGTCCCGAGGCTGCGGCCGTGCCGCTCGGTGGCCCAGGCGGCAGCCACGTGGCGAGGCATCAGGGTACTTCTACGAGCACGCGGGTTTCGAGCAGCGCCAGCTCCTCGCTGTCAAGGGCCAGTTCCTTGGGGATGGCCGGTGCGGTAGCCGGGGCCAGGTGCGCCCGCACGAACGCGGCGACCAGCACCAGCGCCAGCACGGCGAAGCCGGCCGCCAGGGCGAACACGACATCGAGGGTCTGCACGTAGCGGGTGACCCGGCCCGGGCCGGCTTGGCTGTGGCCGCTCAGGGAACCGAACACATTTACGAGCACAGCGAGACCGAGCGCAGCCCCCAACTGCTGGGAGGCGTTGACTAGCCCCGAGGCAGCCCCGGCGTCTTTGGGGGCGACCATGGCGAGGGAGGCAGACGTCAGGCTTACCATCGCCACACCCCCGCCCACGCCGAGGAGCGCGAGCCACAGCATGATCTCTCCGTACGGCGTGCGGGGCCCGAGCATGGCCGCCAGCGCCATGCCCGCAGCGGCCACGGCAGTACCAGCCAGCATGAGCGCCTTTTCCGGCACGAGCCTCAGGAGCACCCGGCTGGTGAGCTGGGAGGAGCTGAACATGGCCAGCGGGATGGGCAAGAACAAGAGCCCGGTGGCGACCGGCGACAAGGCGCGCACGTCTTGTAGGTACTGGGACAGGAAGAAGAAGCTCCCGTAGAAGCCGGCATAGACGAGGCCGCGCCCGGCGTTGGCCGCCGTCCTCGTGCCGTGGGCGAACAAGCGGAGCGGGAGGATGGGCTCGTCTGCCCGGGACTCGTTGTAAACGAACGCGGCAAGGGTGGCCGCCCCAACAGCGAGCGCCACGAAGCTGAGGGGGTCAGCCCATCCGGTGCTGCCCGCCTCGACCAGGCCCAGCACGATGCTCCCCATACCGACGGTGGAGCTGGCCGCCCCCAACAGGTCCAAGCGCCCGTGGCTGGCCGGGGTCTCGGCGACGGCCGCCCGGCCGACAAGCCACACCGCAGCACCTATCGGGACGTTCAGGAACATGACCCAGCGCCACGACGCCACCTCGGTCACGACCCCACCTACCACGAGGCCCAGGGCAGCCCCGGCGGCTGAGGCGGTGGCGTACAGGGCGATGGCCCGCAGCCGCGCTGGCCCCTCGGAGAACCTGGTGGTGAGCAGGGACAGCGCCGTCGGGGCGGCCAGGGCCGCGCCAGCCCCCTGGAGGGCACGGGCGGCCAGCAGCATGGACGAGCTGGTCGCCAGCCCACCTGCCAACGAGCTCAAGGTGAACAAGCCGATGCCCAACAGGAACACCCGGCGTTGGCCCCAGAGGTCACCGGCCCGGGCGCCGAGAAGTAGCAACCCGCCGAAGGCAAGGACGTAGGCGTTGATGGCCCATGAGAGGCTGGTGGTGGAAAAGCCCAGCCCAGTTTGGATGTGGGGGCAGGGCCACGTTCACGACCGTCGTGTCGAGCACCACCATCAGCTGGGCCAACAGGACCACGGCCAACACCACGGTGCGGTGCTGCAGCCGGCGGGCCAGGGATGCCTCTTGGGGCGAGCGGGTGGTTGGGATGAAAGGCATTGGCGTCCACCTTCGAGTTGGTAACCTGGAACTGGAAGGCCTCTCCGGTTACTAAGTGGAGGGGCACTCCGGTTACTATACGGAGGATCCCTCCGCTTGTGGCCTACTGCAGACCGGAAGTGGTAAAAATGTCTGTGACCAGGGAGACCTTGGCTACGGAGCGAGCGGTGGCACAGGCGCCAGCCACCGGGGAGGCCCACCGGCCCCTGCGAGCCGACGCCCGCCGGAACCACGACAAGCTGGTGGCAGCGGCTCGCGAGGTGTTCGCGGCCGAGGGCGGGGGTGCGTCGATGGAGGCCGTTGCCAACAAGGCCGGTGTCGGCACCGGGACCCTGTACCGCCACTTCCCCAGGCGCATCGACCTGGTGCAGGCCGTGTACGAGGACGACGTCGAGGACCTTGTCCGCAGTGCGCAACAGGCCGTCGCTGCTCTTGAGCCGTGGCCGTCGGTAGTCGCCTTCTTGGAGGCTTTCACCCGCTATGCCCGGGCCAAGCGCACCCTCCTCAACGAGCTGCGCGAAGCCTTTGACCGAGACCCGGGCACCAAGAGCCGTTTGCGCGAGCGCGTCGAAGAGGCGACCGCGCTCGTCATCGGGCGGGCGCAGCGCGCCGGCGTGGTCCGTGGCGACATCGAGGGAAAAGATGTGGTGCAGCTGCTCGGGCCGGTGTGCAGCAGCCCCACGCTGACCGATGAGCAGGCCCTCCGGCTGCTCCCAGTGGTCCTAGACGGGTTGCGCGCTAATGCCACCACCTCGTCAGCGCCCACGTCTTCAAGCAGCACACCTGCGTAAGGCTCGCTGGCGCCCATCCCGAGGGCCTGGCCGCAGGCGCAGTTACGGTTCGCCTGTCTCCTCGCTGCCCCCGGTCATCACCTCGTAAAGGGGCCGAAGCAGCTCGACGAAGTTCGCCGGCCCGATGCTCACGTCGAGCGGCTCCATGGCGTCGAGCACCGCATCCGGCCTGTCGGGCGCCGCCGTCGCCTGCAGGAGGCCGGGTGCCGGGAGCACTGGTAGCGGGCCGGGGACGAACGGCCACCACGGGGCGACCTCGGCCCTGGCGCCCTGCGCCTTGTCAAGGCCGGTCAGGGCGGCCATGAGCTCCTCACGGCCTCGCCCACGGAACGCCAGGACCAGCCAGGGGTCCTCGTCCAGGCGGTCGGCGAAGACGTACAGGACGGCAGCGATGTGCTTGCAAGGGTTTTCCCAGTCGGGGCAGGTGCAGCTCGAGCGCAGGTCCTTCCATGCCGAGGGGAACAAAGGCACCCCCGCCGACACGAAAACCTCCTCCAGCTCCTCGGGCACCTCGCCGCCGAGCAGCCGGGCGGCGAAGCCGACCTTGGCCGCCATGGCCTGCTCCACCTTGCGCCATTGGTCGGCCGTCGGCTGGGCGGCGGACACAGTGACCAGGTAGGGCGTGCGGCGGGACCCCTGCACCTGGGCCGCGATCACGCCCGGGCTCACCTCGAGGCTGAGGACCTGGCCGCTGCGGGCGTAACGCCGCCCCCGCTGCATGCGGGCACCCAAGCCATAGGACTCCAGCGCCGAGGTGAAGCGCTTCGACCACCAGGTGCTCGCCATGGGCCCCCGCTGCTTGGAAGTGGGGAGGCCTCCCTCGGCCGGGAGCGGCACCGAGGCGGGAAAGCGCACCCACGGCTCGTACCAGCCTCGCCCCATCAGCTCACCCCCGGAGCGAGCGACACGAGCTGGCGGAGCTCGGCGGTGGACAGCTCGGTCAACCAGTCCTCGCCGGTGCCCACCACCCGGGCTGCCAGCCGGCGCTTGGAGGTGATCATCTCGTCGATGCGTTCCTCCACTGTCCCGCTGCTCACCAGCTTGTGCACCTGCACGGTCCGGTGCTGGCCGATCCGGTAGGCACGGTCGGTCGCCTGGTCTTCGACGGCCGGGTTCCACCAGCGGTCGAAGTGGACCACGTGCGACGCCGCCGTCAGGTTCAAGCCGGTACCGCCGGCCTTCAAGGACACAAGGAAAAGGGGAGGGCCGTCCGGCTCCGAGAACCGGCGCACCATCTCGTCCCTCTTGGCGCGGGGCACTTTGCCGTGCAGCCACAGTCCATCAACGCCCAGCCGGTGCTCCAAGTAAGGCAGGAGCCTGTCCCCCCAGGCTGCGAACTGGGTGAAGCAGAGCACCTTGTCGCCCTCGGAGACGATCTCCTCGAGCAGCTCCTCGACGCGGGTGAGCTTGCCGGAGCGGCCGGCCAGGGTTGAGCCGTCGCCTAGGAAGTGAGCCGGGTGGTTGCACACCTGCTTCAACTTGAGCAGGCCGGCGAGGACGACCCCCCGCCGCTCGATCCCCTCCGCCTCGTCGGCTTGGGCGAGCATGTCGTCCACCACCGCTCGGTAGAGGGTCGCCTGCTCCCGGGTCAGGGGGCAGCGGTCTACCGTCTCGATCTTGTCCGGTAGGTCGGCGATGACGGAGCGGTCGGTCTTCAGCCTGCGCAGCACGAACGGTCCGGTCACCTTGCGCAGGAGCTCGGTCGCCTCGGGGTCGTGCTCGCGCTCGATCGGGACCGCGAACCGCTCCCGGAACGAACGGGCGGAGCCCAACAAGCCTGGGTTGACGGCGTTCATGATCGACCACAGCTCGCTCAGGCGGTTCTCGACCGGGGTACCGGTGAGCGCCACCCGCCGGTCGGCCTTGAGCCTGTACGCCGCTTTGGTCTGCGCCGCGGACGGGTTCTTGACCTGCTGGGCCTCGTCGAACACCACCCGGGCCCAGCTGAGCGCGCCCAGGTGCTCCTGGTCCCGGGCCAGGAGCGAGTAGGTGGTGAGCACCACATCGTGGGCCCTGGCCCGCTTGGCAAAGCTCCCTCGGGCCGAGTGCCGGCCTGCTCCGTGGTGTACCAGCACTTTGAGGCCGGGGGCGAAGCGACGCAGCTCAGCCTCCCAGTTGCCCAGTACCGACACGGGGCAGACCACCAAGGTAGGCCTGGCTTGCCGGTCGGCGAGGATGCTGGCGATGAGCTGGGCGGTCTTGCCCAAGCCCATGTCGTCGGCCAGGCAGGCTCCCAGTCCCAACCGGCCGAGGAACGCCAACCAGCCGGCTCCGCGTCCCTGGTAAGGCCGGAGCGCCCCTTGGAAGCCGGGGGGGTCGGCGAGCGGTTCTACCCTGGCGTGGACCGCCCCGTCCAGGAGCGCCCGCAACCAGGGCAGAGGCGTGGCATCGACGCCGACCACCGCGAGGCCTTCGGGCAGGTCCAGGTTGTCCAAGCCCAGCCCGGCCCGTAGGAGCTGAGCGGCCGAGGCCCGGCCCCGGGCACCGGCCAGGGCGAGCAGGTCGGCGAGCTTGCCCGGCTCGATGTGCACCCACTGGCAGCGCACCCGCACCAGCGACAACTTTGACTCTGCCGCCCGGGCCAGGCTGTCCAGGTCAGCCTTGGTGAGCCGTTGGTCGCCGAGGGCGGCCTGCCACTGGAAGTCGACCAGGCTCTCCAGCCCGAGGCCCCCGCTGGTGACCGCGCCCGTCCCGGGCTCGGAGCGCGCTGGCCGGGCCCGAAGGCCCAGGCGGGCTGGCCGTACCCACCACGAGGGCAGCAGCACCGAGATGCCGGCGTCCTCGAGCAGCCCGGCCCGCAGGCCGAGGACGGCGACCACTGCCTTGTCGTCCACCTCGACCAGACAGGGAGCCGCTTGTTCTAGGGCACTGGCCAGCTCGGGGGCGAGGCGGGCCATCCGTCCCAGGGCAGCGAGGACGTCCTCAACGGCTTCGGGGCCGAAGGGTGACCGGCCAGCCCAGATCTCCGAGAGGGGGACGACCAGGCTGGGCTCGTCGCGGTCCTGGGCGAGCAGCTCCACCGTCCAGGCCGGGGTGGCCTGTCGGCGGGGTGGGGCTGGAGCTGGCTCGTGCAGCCGGAGGCAGAGCTGGGCCTTGCCGCCGATGGCTGCCCCCGAACGAGCCCACGCCTGCACGGCCGCGGCCAGGGCGGCGAGCTTGGTGGCGTCCAGGCTGGCCGGCAGCCAAGGGTCGAGCGAGACCAGTGAGCGCGCCCAGGCTTCGGGGACCGTTGGCCGCCCCGCCCGCCGGGGGGCGATGGTGGCGTTTGCGGCGACCAAGCGCTGGCGGGCAAGGCGGTCGACCGCCTCCGCCAGCCGTGCTGCCGCGGACCGCTGGGAGCCGAGCTCCGGTGCCTCGACCAAGGAGCCGACCAACGCCCTCTGCGACGCAGTGGGAAGGGGCCACCACCACGAGCGCGCTCGGCCGCCGCCTACGACCTCGAGGCCCGGGACGACCCTTCCCGAAGCGACCAGGACTTCGGCCACCTCGTCCGTGTGGGGGCGAGCGGCGGTGGCAGGAGCGGCGGTGGCACGAGGGGCGGTGGCACGAGGGGCGGTGGCAGTGGTAGCAGTCGCCAAGACCCCTATTATCTCACTCGGCCTCCCGTCCCATGGTGACCAGAGGCCGGCCACCGGGATGCCGGGGCCCGGCCGCCTCGGGGTCAGGTCTCGCTGGCTACCGACGCGGGTGCTTGCTTGTGCCTGGGCGAGCTGAGCCGACCGTCCGTCGGCACTGAGGCGGCCAGCGTGGCCAGAGTCACCAGAACCCCCCAGAGCAACGCCACTACGGCGAGGTGAGCGTCCTGCCAGGCGGGGGCACCTCGGGTGAGGGCGCTCGCAGCACCGATGCCGACCACGGCGGCGAAGCACCCGCACAGGGCTACAGCGAGCGCTCGCCAGGCAGGCAGACGGGCACCCAGGCGCCAACGGCTCACGACAAAGGCGGCGGTCCCGGCCCCGCACGTGGTGGCCAGCGACCGGTGGAGCAGCTGCCAGGCGGCACCTGTCGCGGGCTTCGGGCACAACGGCCACGACGGGCAGGCCTCCACGGCGCCGTTTGCCACCACGAGGCTCCCAGCGACGATGGTCGCCAAGGTGGTAGACAGGGTGGCCCAACCCCAAGGGCCCACCCCGTTGGGCCACCAACGCGCCCGTCCCCCTCGCCACGCGGCCACTGCCGTGACCACTGTCGTGGCGAAGAACACGAGCCCGAGGACCAAGTGGGCAGCCACCGTCCAGGGCGCGTTCTTGGCCAGGACAGTGAGGGCACCGAGGCCAGCCTGGGCTAGGACGAGCACCGCGGCTACGACCGCAGGTACAAGGGCTGCTCGACGAGCCCGTGGCTGCCAGGCCCGAAGAGCAGTCGCCCCCACGCCGGCAGTGACGAGGGCCACAAGGTAGCGGTGGGACTGCTCGACGAGCGCGTGGTACTGGTCAACCGGGCCGACATGGCCGTAGCACAGGGGCCAGCTGGGGCAGCCCATGCCCGAGTTGGTGACCCGTACCGTGCTACCGAGCACCACCAGCGCGTAGGTGGACAGCGCCGTCGCGGTTGCCAAGATGGCCAGGGCGCGGTCGCGGCCTCCCCAGGCTGGCTCTTCGTGGGACAAGCTCATCTGCCTCCTCCTTCGTCCTTTGGTCCCTGGCACCGGCCTCACGCCATCATGCACCCCCGAGGGACGGCCAGAGGGCTACCGCCACTGCCACCGTCGGTTGGGTGCGCGGTGGATGCGCGGATCTGCCAAACTCGTTCGTGAAGCTTGCCCCAGGAGCCTGGAGGGCTTTGCCGGACCTTGTGCCCGCGGCATGCCGTGGGAGCAGGAGGCGTACCAGGACAACGGACAGCCACACCAGACCAGGAGCCACACCAGGCAAGGAAAGGTAGGTACTGATGGAGAACGGAGCCAGGTACAACAACCGCTCTGGGGCGGCTAGACGCGTGCCCGGGCGGCTGCTGGCTGCTGCGACCGGAGCCGGGTTGGCAGCAGCCTCGTGGGTGGGGACGCTCGGCCCGGCTGCCGCTGCTGCCCCAGGCAGCACGTTTGCCTCGCCGTCGGCCAAAGCTGGAGGGGCGGGGACTTCGTGCGCGACTGCCCGCTACAGCACCCTTGAGGCTGCCATTGCCGCCGCCGCTCCCGGCTCGACCGTGGTCGCCTGCCCGGGCACCTACCACGGTGGGGTGGTGGTCACCAAGCCCCTCACCTTGGTCGGGGTCGATGCCACCATCGACGCCTCTGGTTCCGACGTCGGGGTCACCGTGCCCGTGCCGGGCACGACGGTGGAGGGCCTGACGGTGGAAGGGGCGACCGGGGAGGGCATCTTGGTCGTAGGCAAGCCCGGCCACCCCGTTTCCCACGTGACCATCAGCGGCAACATCGTGAGGGGCAACGACCTGGGCAACCCTACCGGCGCCCCCATCAGCACCTCGCACTACCGCGAGTGCAACGCCTCGGGCAAGGTCCCCGGCGACTGCGGCGAGGGCATCCACCTCATGGTCGCTGCCAACTCGGTGGTCTCCGGCAACCTGGTGGAGGACAACTCGGGCGGCATCTTGGTCACTGACGAGTTCGGGCCGGCGGACCACAACGTGGTCGAGTACAACGTTGTGCGGGGCAACGTCTTGGACTGCGGCATCACCATGCCGAGCCACTCGGCCACCGCCTTCGTGAAGGGCAAGCTGGTGCCAACGGCTGGGGGCGTGTACGACAACGTGGTCGAGCACAACACGGTCATCGGCAACGGCACCAAGGGCCAGGGTGCCGGGATCTTGTTGGCGGTGGCGCTGCCGGGGGGAGCCGACTACGACAACACCGTTGCTGACAACCTCATCGAGGGCAACGGCCAGTCGGGGGTGACCGTCCACATGCACGCACCGGGCCAGTACCTGGACGGCAACGTCATCGAGGGCAACACCATCGGTGTCAACGACATCACCGGGGACGTCGACTTCACCCCTCCTGACCACGCCACCACCGGCGTGCTGGTGGGCGCTGTCGGGCCCCTGTCCATCACGGTCCGGGGCAACACCATCTCTGGGGACACCTACGGGATCTGGTACTCGGCGCCCGTCAACGTCGCCGGCGTCGCCACCAACTCGTTCCTGGGGGTACAGGCAGCCGCCCACAAGGCCTGACCACCCAACAAGGCCTGGCCTCCCACAAGGCCTGGCACCGAGCCCTGCGCACCGGGGCCCCATGGCCGCTGCCGGCGTGGCGGTGACCATGGGGCCGCCCGGCCCAGTTCCTGACAAGCAATAAGCTTGCCGAGAAGCAAGCTCCTGACAAAGGCAGTGGGACATGACTGAAATCGCCCAACAGGCTCTGGCACCGGAGCCGTCCGGCTCTCCCGCCGTGGCCGTCGGTGCCGGCCGCGCCCACCCGGTCAGCAAAGACTTCCGGATCGTGCCGCTGCGCGGCCTGTACGCAGTCGCTGCAGTGCTGGCGGGCTTGGTGGCGGCCATTGCCACCAACGCCCTTTGGTCCCTCGACTTCTTCCACGTGGTGTCAGGCGGGATCTGGACGACGCTCGACCTTTTCCTTGGCTTTGTACTGGGCCCCATCCTCGGGCGCTTGCCCGTCCCTGCCCGGGTCGAGCTGACCACCCGCCTCATGCCCAAGCTGATGCTGATAATGCCAACGGTCGTCATTTGCACGCTCGCCGCGGGGTTCCAGCTCGCCCGTCATCTCGGGTACCTGTACCCGACCTACCCGGACCACGGGTGGGTGGTGGCCTCGTTCGTGGTGGTAGCCGTGATGGCCGTCATTGCTCTCGGCCTGCTTGAACCGGCGAACCTGGCCGTGCTGTTCGAGCTCAAAAAGCCCCGGCCCAACGGGGAGGTCATCGGCCGTCTCATGCGCCGGTTCATCGCCACCGCCGGCATCACCGGCGCCATGCAGGTTGCGACCTTGGTCATAATGACCAGGCTGGCCACCTCATGAGGGCGGCCGACCGGGACGAGGGGCCCGAGGGTGCCCCGCCGGCCCAAGACGTGGCCAACCGGCGGTACCCCCCGGTGACCGAGCTTGTCGTCACCTCCCTGGCGCTCATGCTGACCGGCGGGGTCCTCATGGCCGCCCACCTTCCCGGGCGCCCACCCCTCGCGCTGCCGGGCGGCCTACTGGCCGGTGGCGCCTGCCTCACGGCCGTAGCTGTGGCCTTGATGAGCCGGGCCCGGCCCTTTGCTTGGAAGGTGTTCTACTTGGTGGCGCGCTGGGCCCTGCTCGCCTACCTGGTCATCGCCGGCCTGCTGGCCTTCGTCTTCGTGTACGACGGGACCCGCGGTGCCACCCTGGCGGTGCTGGTGGCGACCCTGGCTGTCTTCGCCGTCGACGTGCCTATGGTCATGGCGTTCACCGTGGCCCGCTACCACGACCCAGGGATGGGTGCTGGGGAGGCAGTGCCACCGGGGGAATGAAGCCGGACCGGCTCCGCCGCTGCGGGCGGGGCTTGCGCCAGCAGCGGCCCGCCCCCGATGGACATGCGCCTTATGGTCTCATGGACATGCGCCTTATGGCTTTGGCCACGGCCGGGGAGACGTCGAAGCCCATGCCGGCGGCCCACGAGCTGGCCTCTGCCAGGACCTCCAGCGCCGCCCCCCTGCGGCCCCGGTCGTAGAGGAGGTCGGCCAGCATCAGGTAGTGCGCCTCGTCGGCCGGGTCAGCCATGACCGCCAAGCGCAGGCATTGCTCTGCTGCGTCCGGGTCGATGTCGCGCGCCGCCGAGGCCCAAGCTTCCAGCAGCCGCAGCCTCAAGCGGGCCAAGCGCTGGCGCGGCTCGTCGGCCCATCCCTCGTAGGGGTCGGTGGGCAGTAAGTCCCCGGTGTAAAGGGCCTCCGCGGCCCGGGCGGCCCCGGCCGCCTCGTGGTACTTTCCCTGGTTGGCGAACAGGCTGAGGGCCTGACGGGCGCTCGTCTCGAACATTGCCGCGTCCAGCCCGACCCCTTCGGCCAGGGCCAGGCACTCCCCTCGGCGTTCGACCAGGGGCCCAGCCGAGCGGGCCAGGCGGGCCAGGACGTTACGTAGCCGGCGGCGGCCACGCTCGGGGCTGGCGCCGGGCCAGAGCACTTCCAGGACCTCGTCGACGTGAGCCAGGCCGGCCCGGCAGGCAATGAGCTTCAGGAGCCGGGCAACCTGAGGGGCGAGGGCCACTGTCCTGCCAAAGCGGGTTACCCGCCAACGGCCCAGCACCTCGACCCTCGCCCAGGTGCGCCCTTGTTCTGGGGCTGCCGGCCTGCCGCTCAAGGCGGGCGCGGGCACGCCGGCCAGGCTCTCGTCCACGGCTGCCAGGGCTGCCGGCAAGCTCAGCGCCGCCCCTTGGCGCCTCAGGTGCTCAGCCTTGTGGCCTAGCACCTCCTTGGCCGGTGCCATGGCCTCCTCCAGGCGCTGGTGCCAGCTACCGGGCATATAGGCACCTATGTCCTGGTACATGTCCTGGCCAAGGCCGGCGAGCTGCACTGACAAGCCGGGGTTGAGCTCGGCCAGGCAGCCCGCGAGCACCAGGAGGCTGAACGCAAGGTTGCGCCTGTCGCCCAGCTCGTTGAACGTGCTCGTCGCGCCACGAGCATCAGATGCGGCACCGGCCCGGTCGCCCGAGTAGTAACGGGCGATGGAACGGTGCAAGAGGCAGATGGCTTGGCCGTGGCGGTCTCCCACCGCCACCTGTACGGCCAAGGCATCGTCGAGCAGCTGCCCGGCCTCGCTCAGGCGGCCCTCCTCAATGGCAGCCAGGGCCAGGTTGGCCCTCACCGCCGCTGCCTCGCCCGGGCACAGGGCCGCCTCCAGTTCGGCCAAGGCCACCTCGAAGGTGCGGGTGCTCCCGACGATGTCACCGGAGAACAGGCTCACCAGGCCCAGGTGGTTGTGCAAGCGGCCCCGGATGGCCATGTCACCAGGGCGGTGCCCTATGGTTGCCAGGGCCTCGTTGAAGGCTTGGCTGGCTGGCGCGAAGTCACCTTGGCGCCAGGCGAGCATCCCGGCCCCGTCCAGCAGGCGCGCTCGCAACCCAGGGCTGACAGGCCCGGCCAGTAGGCAGCGCTCCAGCCAGGAGCGGCCCTCGCTCAGCATCCCCCGCAGCTCCCAAAAGCGCCAAAGGCCCTCGGCCAGGCGGGCCGCGGCTTCGGCGTCGCCCCTTGCGAGCGCGTGCTCCAGGCTGGAGCGCAGATTGGGGTACTCCTCTGCCAAGCGGTCCAGGAGCCGGCCCTGGTGGGAGCCGCTGACCAGGGCTTGGGTCGCACCGCTCACCATTTCCAGGCACCAGCGCAGGGCCCGGCGCTTCAGCTCCTCCAGCTCCCCCCTGGTGCCTACCTCCGCGAGGACGTGCAGGCGCACCCAAAGGGGCAGCTCGTAACGGGCGGCTTCGCCGTCGGCCCGGCAGCGCACCACCGAGGCCCTGGCCAGGTCGGCCACCGCGCTCACCACGGCGGGGCGCCTTGCCCTGCTGGTGCCCGAGACAGCCACGAGCTGGCCCACGTCGGCACCCGCCGGCAGGACGCTGAGGACTTCCACCAACCGGCGCGGCAGTGGGCCCAGGCCATCAAGGGCCCGGTGCAAAGTGGCGGCTGCGTGAGCCTGCGACCGGTCACAGCCTGCTGGCACGTCCGAAGACCAGCGGTACCTCTCCAGGGCACCTGCCAGTTCCCGGGCACCCACTCGGGCCAGCATGTCGCCGGCCACCTCCAGGCCGAGCGGTATGCCGTTCACGTGCCGGCACAGGGCGGCGATGTCGGCGGCTGCCGGCCGGTCGGTGACGTCATAGGTCCTTGCCCCGGCGGCTGCGGCGGCGGCCAGCAACAGCTTCGGAGCGTCATGGGCCAGCAGCTCGTCCGGGGCCGGCCTCTCGGCCTCTGGCACGGACAGGGGCCCCAACCGCACGACCTGTTCCCCAGGCAGCCGCGGGGGTGCTTGCGCGGTCAGCAGGATGGCCAACCCGGGGCAGTTCGCCGCCAACCGGCCGGCCCACTCCATGGCTTCAGCCCCCAGGTTGTCACAACCGTCGAGTACCAGCAACGCCTGGGCCTGGCTCAGAGCTTCGAGCACGGGCCGAGCCTGGCCACGAGGCAGGGCCCAACCGAAGGATGCGGCTACCTGCTGGGCCAGCTCAGCCGAGCTCGAGCAACCCGAGGCATCGACGACCACCGGGTGCCCCAGGCCCGCCCTGGGCCGCTGGTAGGCAACTTCGCGTGCCAGGCGGCTCTTGCCCATCCCGGCCAGCCCCACGATGCTGACCGGGCAAAAGGGCGCAAGCAGCCTCGCCACCCTCTCCAGCTCCGCTTGGCGGCCGACAAAGGGCGTCTCGCCCAACCGGGCCGGTGGTCGGGAAGGGGGATGGCGGGCACCTCCATTCGGTCGTGCTATCGGGGGCCTCCTTGGCTTGCGGCTCGACCGGCCTGTCGTGAGGCCGGCCTGCCGTGAGGCCGGCCTGCCGTGAGGCCGGCCTGTCAGCGCAGCCTTGTCGCCAGGAACTTTACGCGAACTGGGTACCGCTCGTGGGGCCCTGCGCTGCGTGCGCAAGACCAGCGTAAAGCTACCAGCGCAAAGCTAGCGTCGAGCTGACGCCGCAATGGGTGGCCCGGCTGGCCGCTCTCGCCCGACGGGGGGGCCCGGCGAACGGGGCCCTCGCCTAGCCCCGCAGGGCCCCGGTCAAGCTGCCCACGATCCGCCGCTCGGCCAGGACGAAGAACGCCAGGGCGGGGACCATCGACAGAGCGGCAAAGGCCAAGATAGCGGCCGTGTCCTGCGAGTAGGTGGTCTGGAAACTGGCTGTGCCCAGGGGGAGGGTGTAGTGGATGGGGTTGCTCAAGACCAGCAAGGGGAGCAGGTAGGCGTTCCAGCTGGTGATGAAGCTGAGTATCGCCACCGTGGTCAGGGCCGGCCGGGACAGCGGGACGAGGATGGAACGGAAGAACCGCAAGCGGCTGGCCCCGTCGACGACCGCCGCGTCCTCCAGTTCGCCGGGCACGGCCCGGAGGAACGGCCGCAGGATGAAGATCGTGTAGGGGAGGGAGAAGGCGGCTTCGGGCAGGGCCACCCCCATGAGGTTCTCCAGCAGCCCGAGGTTCTTCAGCCACAGGTACAGGGGCAGGCTGGCGACACCGGCTGGGAACAAGAGCCCCACCATGAAGACCGCGAAGAGAGCCTCGCGGCCCTTGAACGAGTACCGGGCCAGGGCGAACGCGGCAAGGGAGCCGGTGGCCACGGTCAGGGCGGTAGCCGTGAGGGCTACGAACAGGCTGTTGCCCACATAGTGCCAAAAGGCGCTCGACTTCAGCACGCTCGTGTAGTTGGTGAACACCCAGGGGTGGGGCCAGGCGACCGGGGCGGTGTTGATCTGAGCCGAAGTCCGGAAACCGCTGATGACCACGTACAAGATGGGCACCAGCGTGATGCCCATGACTACGAAAGCCGTCATGTAGCTGAACGGGGTCCCCAGGGACCAGCGCCGGCGCTTGGGCGCCGCGGCGCTCCGGGCGGGGAGGGCAGGCGGTGCCCAGGTAGTAGCGGCCATGGCTCAGTTCACTATCCGGGTGAGGGCGCCGGCGGTGTCGCGCCTCAGCGCAAAACGTTGGTAGAGCAGGGCGAAGGCGAAACAGATTATGAACAGGATCACGGCGGCGGCACTGCCGTAACCGAACTCGTTGCTTTGGAAGCCGTTGTATATGAGGTAAGTGATCATGGTGTCCGAAGCATTGGCCGGGCCGCCGAGCGTCATGATCCAGACCAGGTCGAACAGCTGGAGCGAGCCGATAACGGCCAGGAACACCCAGATCCGGATCGTTGGGCCGAGGAGGGGGAGCGTGATGTGGCGGACGGACTGCGCCGGCGTGGCGCCGTCGAGCGAAGCAGCTTCCTTGAGCTCCACCGGCACCCCTTGGAGCCCGGCCAGGAACAATATGATGCCGAAGCCTATGTACTTCCAGGTTATGACCACGAAAAGCGTGTAGAGGACTATGTGGATGTCTGCCAGCCAGGTCTGGACGAGCCCGCCCAGCCCCATGTCCTTCATGACCTGGTCGACAAACCCGCCCGGCTGCAGCATGAGCAGCCAGATGACGGCCGTGGTGGCCTCGGAGACCACGTAGGGGGCAAAGGTCACCAGCCGGAACACACGCTGGCCGCGTAGCTTCCGGTTGAGCAGGAGGGCGGTGCCCAGGCTGATCGGCAACTGGAAGACCACCGACAGGGCGGCGTAGATGAAGTTGTGCAGGATGGCGCCCCGGAACACGGGGTCGTCCAGTGCCGCCCGGTAGTTGTGGAGCCCGATGAAGTCGGAGAGAGGGCCGTAGCCGCTCCAGTTGTAGAGGCTGTAGCGGACGGCGATGACGATGGGGACGAGGACGAAGCAGGCGAACAGCACCAGGGCCGGCCCTATGAGCGCGGCCAGCTCCAGGCGCCTGCGGGCCCGGCCCGGGCGCGCCGCCGGCCGCACCGTGCCGGTGCGGCCGGGGCTTGCGAGGGTTGGCCCTGGCAGGCCGCTGGCTAACCCTTGGTCCAAGGTTGCCCGGTCGGTCGCCATGCTCGTCGGTGCTCAGGTGGTCAGTGGCTCTTTGCTGCCTTGGCCACTGCCTGGATGATGGTCTGGGGTGTGCCGGAGCCGGCGAAGAAGTTGGCTATGGCCGAGTCCAGCGCCTGGCCGACATTGGTCGGGAAGGCGATGTCGAAGTAGGTCTGGAGGTAGGCCGCCTTCTTGTAGTAGCTGATGGCGGTCTTCTCGCCCGGTACCGTGATGGCCGAGGCGGCCGCAGCGTTGACCGGCAGACCGACGGCGGCGTGGGCCACGCCTACCTGCACTGGCTTGCTGTCGATGTACTTGAGGAACAGCGGGCAGTAGTTGGTCGCGTGGGTGGTGCATGAGAAGCCGTCGCCACCGCCCAGGATCTCGGTCGGGTTACCCGCCCCGCCGCTCACGGCCGGGAAGGGGAACCAACCGAGGTCGTTCAATATGTTCTTGTTTGTCGTCAACGGCTGCATGACCCCTGGGTCCCAGTCGCCCTGCAGCTCCATGGCGGCCTGGCCGTTGGCCACCAAGCCGGCCGAGCTGCCCGCTCCCGTCTGGGCCGGGGTAGCCAGGTAGCCGGTGTTGAAGGGGTTGGCCTTGATGAAGGCGGTGAGGTCCTGGCCGGCCTTCACGAAGCACGGGTAGTTCAGGTTTATAGTTGCCATCGCCGTCTTCAGGGTGCTGAGCGAGCACTCGCGCAGGGCGAAGTACTCCCACCAAAAGGCATCGGGCCAGCGGTCACGGCTGCCTACGGCGATGGGGGCGACGTTGATCGCCCGCAGCTTGGCTACGTCTGCCTCGAGCTGGGCGATGGTGGTCGGGACCGACTTTATGCCTGCCTTGGCGAACAGGTCCTTGCGGTACCAAAAGCCCACGACATGCAGGTCGTAGGGGATGCCGTACTGCCTGCCCTTCACCTGCCAACCGCTGGCGACGGCACCGACTTCGCTCTTGACCCAGCTGGCGCTGGCGGCGGTCAGGTCCATCAGCTTGCCGGAGGTCACCTGGGTGGCCTCGCTGCCCCCGCCCCACTGCTGGTAGATGTCCGGAGGGTTGTTGCTCTGCAGGGCCAGGGGGATCTTGGTGTTCTGGAGCACCTCGTTCTGGATGGGCACGTTCTGGATGGTCACGTTCGGGTACATCTTGTGGAAGGCCTTGGCCGCATTGTCCCACACGTTCAACAAGACCCCGGCGGTGGCGTTGTTCCACCACGTGAGCGTGATGTTCTTGCCGTTGGTGGTGGCGGCGGTGGCGGTCGTGGTCACCGAGGCGACCATGGCTGCGAGGCCCCCTACCGTTACGAAAAGTTTCGCTGAGTGGCGAAGTCTTCGCATATATCTATCTCCCCTCAACTATCTCCGCCGGACGGCTGGTCCGGTCGCAGGGCGAGCATACGACCACCCATCGGCCAATGTCAACGCGGCCTGGCCTATGTCAAGCTCGGTCAGTGTTTCGAAGCTGTTACGCTACTTTCGTGACTGAAGGAGTACTTAGTGACGTAGGAGCACCGGGAGCCCTGGAGCCCCAGGTGTGGCGGGTGGCCACTGCCTCCCTCGAGGACAGGGTGGAAGACCTGCTGGGCCGGATGTCGTTGCCCGAGAAGGTGGCCCAACTGCGGAGCTTGTGGCTGGCGACGGACGAAGCCGGCCAGGTGGCTCCCCACCAGCAGGACTTCGCGGCCATCGACGTCGACTGGCAGGAGCTCATCAAAGACGGCCTGGGGCAGCTCACCCGGCCCTACGGCACGGCCCCGGTGGAGCCACGGGCGGGTGCCCGGCGCCTGGCCGAGCTGCAAAGGACGGTCGTGGCGGCGGGACGCTTCGGCATCCCGGCCATGGCCCACGAAGAGTGCCTCACCGGCGTGAGCACCTGGCAGGCGACCATCTACCCCTCGCCGCTGTGCTGGGGGGCGAGCTTCGACCCCGAGCTGGTCGAGCGGATGGGCGCCCAGATCGGGCGCACCCTGCGCCTGCTGGGCGTCCACCAGGGACTGGCACCCGTGCTGGACGTGGCCCGCGACCTGCGCTGGGGACGGGTGGAAGAGACCATCGGGGAGGACCCCTTCCTGGTGGGCACCATCGGCAGCGCCTACGTGAGGGGCCTGCAGTCGGCGGGCGTGGTCGCCACCCTCAAGCACTTCGTCGGCTACTCGTCGTCCCGGGCTGGGCGCAACTTCGCCCCGGTGTCCATCGGGCCCCGAGAGCTGGCAGACGTCCTGCTGCCTCCCTTCGAGATGGCCATCAAGGCCGGGGCGCGCTCGGTGATGAACTCCTACACCGACATCGACGGCCTGCCCGTGGCTGCCAACCAGGGCCTCCTCACCGACCTGCTACGGGCTACCTACGGCTTCGGGGGGACGGTTGTGTCCGACTACTTCTCGGTCGCCTTCTTGCACAGCCTCCATCACGTTGCCACCACGCTGGGCCTGGCCGCGGCCAAGGCGCTCGAGTCTGGCATCGACGTCGAGCTGCCCAGTGCCCACGCGTACTGTGACGAACTGGTCGGCCTGGTGGAGTCGGGAGAAGTCCCGGTCGAGGTGGTGGACCGGGCTGCCCGGCGGGTGCTGGCCCAAAAGTGCGAGCTCGGCCTGCTCGACCCCGATTGGTCGCCCGACCCGCCGCTGCTCAGCGAGGACGGGGCCCTGGACAGCGCCGAGGGCCGGGAGCTGGCCCGGGAGCTGGCCGAGCGCTCGGTGGTGCTGCTCTCCAACCGGGGCGTGCTGCCCCTGCGGCCGGGCACCCGGCTGGCAGTGGTCGGCCCGCTGGCCGGGGACCCCCAGGCCATGCTCGGTTGCTATTCGTTCCCCCGGCACGTGGGCGCCAACTACAGCCAGCTCCCGCTGGGGGTGGAAGTGCCCAGTGTGGTCGAGGCGCTGAGCCAGGACCCCGCCGGTTACCAGGTCAGTTACGCCCTGGGGTGCCCGGTGGTGGGTGGCCAGGACGACGACATCGCCGCAGCCGCCCGGGTGGCGGCCAACTCGGAGCTGTGCCTGGTCGTCTTGGGGGACCGGGCCGGGTTGTTCGGTGCCGGCACCTCGGGGGAGGGTTGCGACGTCACCGACCTGCGGCTGCCTGGGCGCCAGGAGGAGCTGCTCGAAGCGGTGCTGGCCACCGGCACCCCGACGGTGCTGGTGCTGCTGGTGGGACGTCCCTACGACATATCCGGCCAGGTCGAGCGGCTGGCGGGTGCAGTGTGCGGGTTCTTCCCGGGCGAAGAGGGGGCGACGGCCCTGGCCAACGTGCTGGGCGGGCGGGTCAACCCGTCGGGGCACCTGCCCGTGAGCTTCCCGGGGGCGGGGGGGAGCCAACCGGGGACCTACCTGGCCCCGCCCTTGGCCCAGCACAGCCAGGTGAGCAGCGTCGACCCGACCCCGCTGTTCCCCTTCGGCCACGGGCTGTCGTACGCCCCGGCCTCGTGGGCGAAGGTGGAGAGCCGCTCGGGCCAGGTGTGGCCGACCGACGGTTGCAGCCGGCTGGCGGTCTCGCTGGCCAACCCCTCGGCCCTGGCTACCGCCGAGGTGGTGCAGGTCTACCTCCACGACCCGGTGGCTGAGGTGGCGCGCCCGGCCCGGCAGCTCGTGGCCGCCCAGAGGGTCGAGCTGGCACCGGGGGAGGCCCGCACCGTGGTGTTCGAGCTGCACGCCGACCTCACCTCGTACGTAGGCGCAGACGGCCGTCGGGTGGTGGACGAGGGGGAGGTGGTGCTCGAGGTGGGGGCTTCGAGCGCCGACATCCGGGCTTGCCTCAGCTACCAGATGGCCGGGCCACGCCGCTACGTGGGCTTCGAGCGGGTGATGCAACCCGAGGTCAGCTTCGAGCCTACGTAGCGGCCGTGGCGGCCAGCTTGGGGGTGGCGGGTGCTACGTGCCGGCTATGGCCACCACCGGCAGGTTGCCCGGGAGGCCCGCCGGCACCGGGCCCGGGACGGCGTCACCGAAGCCGTAAACCGCCCCGTTGGAGCCGGCCATGAAGTAGCCACCGTTGTCGGGGGTGAGGGCGATGCCGACGATGTCGTGCACCTTGATGCCCCGGCCGGGGAGCGAGCCCAGGAAGCTCACGCCCTTGCCGAAGATGAACGCTCCCCCGTCGGCTCCTACCAGGACGTAGCCACGGCCGCTGGAAGCGGGCAGTATGGCCCGGATGTCCCGTACGTGGCGGCCGATCCCAGGCAGGGACCCATAGAAGCGGGCCGAGCCGAAGGTGAACACCCCACCGTCTTGGCCGACGAGGAGGTAGCCACCCCCGCCCGGGGAGGCGACCATGCCCACCACGTCTGTCACATGGAGGTGCAGGCCGGGCACCGAACCGTGGAAGCGGGCGTCGCCGAAGGTGAACAACCCTCCGTCCCGCCCCACCAGCCAGTAGCCCCGGCCGTCGAAGGTGGGGGCGATCGCGGTCACGTCATGGGCGTGCACGCCCTGTTCGGGCAGGTCGCCGTAGGAACGAGCATCGCCGAAGGCCACTACCGTGCCGTTCGAGGTGGCCACCCAGTAGCCCTTGCCGGTCGGGGTGCTGGCGATGCCGACGATGCTGCCCGTCGACGCGTTGACCGGCACCCCGCCCAGGGAAGGAGCCGCGCCGACGCCGTAGACGGCCCCGGTGGCGGTGGCCAGCCAGTAGCCGGTGGCGGGCAGCCGGACCAGCTCAGCCACTATGGACGAGTGTGACTGGGCAAAGCCGGCTGCCCCTGAAAAATAGGCTTGGACCGCGACGTCGCCCCCTTTCCAATAGGTGGTCGGACAGCTTGCTTGACCGTTGTGCACCGGCACCGCCTGGCAGCCGGGGACTGGGGTGCCGTTGGAGGTGAACTCCACCGTGCCCGTGCTGGGAGCGGGCCGCACGGTGGCTGTGAAGGTCACGGTGGCGCCGACGGTCACGGGGTTGGGGGACACGGACAGGGTGGTGGTGGTCGGCGCCTTTGTGGGCGGGGGAGGCGGGGTGGCCGGAGGCACGGCCGCCACCAGGTCGCCGGCGAGTGTAAGGGAGTAGGTCCCCGGAGGTGGGTTGACCACCCCGTTGGCCACCACGTCGATGAAATCGCCCGATGCCAGGTTGGTGCCGACGACGAGGGTCACGACGTTGGTGCCCCCTCCAGACACGGCACGGGGGTGCCCGCTGGCGCTGGGCCGGGTCAGGTCGGCCAAGTTGTACGCCGCGGCCACGCCTGGGAACATGGTGCCCGCCGGCCCTTGGAGCTGCACCGTGGAGCTGCCGGCCACCAGGTTGGCGGTGAGCTTGAGGTCACCGACCGTGTAGCTGGCGACCGCCCCCGGAGAGGTGGAGCTGAGCTCGATGCTGGCCAGCACCGGGGCCGGGGCCGCGCTCACCACGTAGGAGGCGACGCCGGCCGGGATGACATCTGTGCTCGTCGCCACCGTGAAGTTGCCCGCCGAGCCCCCGTAGGTGCCTGCTGGGGGGTTGGTGACGCCTTGCACGCTCACGAACACCTGGTCCCCGGCGCTGATGGCCGCCGGCACCGGGAAGCTGAGCTGGTTGTAGGTCGAAGATGAGCCGCTGGCTGACGCTTGGAGCGAAGACGTGGGGATGTTGGCCGACGAACCCGGGTGGGTCACGTCCACCACGGTGACCCGGGCCTGGGAGAACGACGTGCCCGGGGGCGCCACGAAGTAGACCTTCCCACCGGCCGGCAGGGCGGTGAACAGCTTGAAGCCCACCGTGTAGGCGACGCCGGTGGCCCCCGCGGTGGCCTGGGACATGGCCAGCTGAGCGTTGCCCACCGACGTGCCGATCAGCAGCGTGGCGGTCAGCGGCTTGGCCGTGCTCGGCGCGGCGGCCGAGATGGTGTCGGACTGGGTGGTGGTCGGGTTGCGCACCCCGTTGGCCGTTACCGACAGCTCGTCCCCGGCCGGGACGGCCGTCGCCAGTTCCAGGGTCACCACCTGGCCGCTCAGGCCGGTGCCGGCGGCGGAAATGGTCACTTGGCTCGGGGTGCTGGACTGGCCCGTGGTGAGGTCGGCGACCTTGTAGGAAGCGGGAGAACCGGGGAAGCCCACGTTGTCATCGGTGGCTGCGCTGGCGTACGAGGAGATCTGGACCAGGTCCCCGGGGGCCAGGGCGGCCGTTGCCGGGAAGGCGCCGATGGTGTAGGTGGACGAGCCCCCCACCAGGGCAGGGAGGGCGGCCGGGTTGAAGGCCGGGGGCGAAGAGGCGGCCGTTACCTGGTAGGTGGCGGTGCTGGCGGGGGCCGTGTTGGCCGACGTGGACACCTCCAGGCTGTAGGAGCCGGGCACGGCTGGGTTGGTGGCCCCGATCACGTAGACCGAAAGCGAGCTGTTGGCCGCCACCGACAACGACAGCCCCAAGACCACGCTGTGGCCGCCGCTTTGGGCCGAGGCGCTGGCTGCGGGCTGGTCCCCGGCGGCATTGGTGTTGTCGATGATGAAATAAGCGTCCCGGCTGGCTGGGAAGACCGTGCCCCCGGGCTGGTCGGCCAGGGTGATGGTGCTGGAGCCGCCCGTGAGGGCAGACGGCGTCGTGAAGCCGATCGTGTAGTTGGCGGTGGCACCTGCGGTGGCCGGCTGGGCTACCGCCGTGGCGTTGGCCACCGGCCCGGTGCCGATCACGTACTTTTGGGTGCTGACCAGGTCCTGGGCCGTTGCGGGCCCAGCGACCATTGCCGGGGCGGCAGCGAGAAGAGCCAATGCTGTGGTACCTGTTGCTTTGCGTAACTGTCCCTTGGTCAACCGTGTACCTCCTTGTTCCTGCACGGCCCGCGAACCGGTTGGCGTGCCGTGCCCAACTACCGTCTACCCGGCGGGGCTGGCCCAGGTGGGGCCGAGGCGGGTACCTTCACACAGCGCGCACCGGCTGTTCACACAATGGTCAAAGGGGCCGAGCGCCGCGCCTCGGGGCGCCCGGCGTGGGCAGGTGCGCGCCGGGGCGGCTCGGGGCCTAAGGCTCGGGGCCTAGGCGGCCGATGTACTAGTGGGGGCCGTCCTGCGACAGCGGCCCGAGGAAGTTGGACGAGGAGCAGTGGTCGATGAAGTGCCCGAACTGCCGGACCAAAGAGATGGTCGTGATAACGATGATGGTGGGGGGGGAACAGGTGACCCTGCACAGCTGCTCGTCGTGCGACCTGCGGTGGTGGGAGACCCCGGAGGGTGCGACGTCGCTGGCCGGGGTGCTCGACCTGGCTGCAGCAGCCCGCTGAAGCGGCGCTCCACCTGCCCCGGTGACCTTCCCTGTCACACGCGCGCGGGTAACAATGGCAGGCGATGACCTACACCGGCGAGGAGGCTATGCCTCGCACCACCGGGGGAGCGCCGGCACCGGGCGCCGGGGGGACGGCGGGCGACCGGGCCAGCCCGGGCCCAGCCGGTGGGGACGGGGACGGTCCTGGGGACGGTGCTGAGGGGGCCATCGAGTACCCAGAGCGCCGTCCTTACGAGGCGCTGGCCCAGCTGAGCGCCTGGTTGGGGCAGCGGGCGGCAGCGCTGGCCCGGCCCGAAGGGGTGGTCACCTTCGCGGTGGTAGCCGCCTGCGTGGTGTTCGTGTTCGTGTGGTTCCAGCCCTCGAACCTGTTCCGCAACACCACCATCTCGGGGGGCGACACCGGGGCGCACATCTTGTTGCCCTGGGTGGCCATGCACCAGCTGCTGCCCAACTTCCGCCTGACCGGGTGGACATCGTCCAACTGGGACGGCTTCCCCGCGGTCACGTTCTACTTCCCGCTGCCCATCTACTCGGCCGTGGCCCTGGCCCAGCTGCTGCCTTACAATATCGCCTTCAAGCTGGTGACCGCCGCGCCCATGGTGCTCATGCCGCTGGCCGCCTGGCTCATGGGGCGGGTCGCCAAGGCTCCCTTCCCCGTGCCCGCCGTGCTGGCGGTGGCCACCCTGCCGTACATGTTCGGCACGGAGTACTCCATTTACGGTGGCAACATAGCCTCGACCCTGGCGGGGGAGTTCGCCGACGGGTGGAGCCTGTGCTTCGCCCTGGTGTTCTTGGGCCTGGTGATGCGGGGGCTGCAGACCGGCCGGTACCGGGCGTGGGCGGCAGTGGTCCTGGCCTGCGCCTTCATGTCCCACATCGACCCGTTCATGTTCGCCGTGGTGGGAGCGGTGGTGCTCGTGGTCATGCATGCCGTGCGCACCCGGGACTGGCGCCCGGTCGTGCACTGGGCCCTGCCGGCCGGGTTGGTGGGCTGCCTCCTGGCCGCCTGGTGGGCGTGGCCCTTCGAGGAGCGCTTCCCCTATGTCACCAACATGGGTTACCAGAGGATCACCAGCTTCGTCTCGACGCTGTTCCCCAGCGGCGACACCTGGCTGTTCATCATGGCCGGGATAGGCGCCATGCTCAGCATCTCGCGCCGGCGGCGGATAGGGGAGTTCTTCTCGGTGGTGGCGGTGCTGGCGGCGGTGGCCTTCCGGTTGATGCCCCAAAGCATCCTCTGGAACGCCCGGGTGCTGCCTTTTTGGTTCCTGGCCCTGTACATGCTGGCCGCCCTGGCCGTGGCCGAGGCCTACATCATGGTGGCCGAGCGGGCCACCAGCTACACGGTCACGCTGCGCTACGCCATGCTGCCGGGGCCGCTGCTCGTGCTCCTTTTGGCCCTGGGCTGGGTCCTGTTCCCCCTGCGGGCGCTGCCGGGCGAGCACATGGCCTCGGGCACCTTCGGCTTCCTCGGCTTCCAGCAGAAAAGCGAGTCCTACATCCCGAGCTGGGTGACCTGGAACTACAGCGGCTACCAGGCGGGCTGCAACTCGGCCGACGTCGGCTGCGACAAGCCGCGCTGGCCGGAGTTCCAAAAGGTCGTGGCCGAGATGGAGCTGCTCTCCAAGAGCTACGGCTGCGGCAACCTCATGTGGGAGTACCAGTCGGAGATGAACGACTACGGCACTCCCGACGCCCTGACGACGCTGCCGTACTGGACCAATGGCTGCATCGGGTCCATGGAGGGCCTCTACTACGAGGCCTCGGCCACGACGCCGTTCCACTTCATCGACCAGTCCGAGCTGTCGCTGGCGCCTTCGGACCCGATGGTGGGCCTCCCCTACCCGAGCACCCGCGAGGTAGCCCTGGGAGTACAGCACCTGCAGATGCTGGGCGTCAAGTACTTCATGGCTATCTCGCCTTCCATCCAGCAGCAGGCGGACGCCGACCCCTCGCTCCAGCTGCTGGCCACGCTCGGGCCGTTCGAGGTCAACTACACCACCAACGGGGGGAGCGGCCTCAGCGGCGAACAGGCCCGCTACTGGAAGATATACCTGGTCCGCAACGCCCCCCGGGTGCACCCCCTGGCCAACTGGCCCGTGGTCATGCGGGGCCTGGACAACGCCAGCCAGCCCCACTACCTCCGGTACATGACCACCTGGTACGACGACCCGAGCGACTGGGACGTCTACGTGGCGGCCAGCGGCCCGGCCAGCTGGGCCCGCGTCCCCTATGGGGCCACCGACCTGCCGGTCACGCCCGCGCCCCAGGCCCAGGTGAGCGACGTGGTGGAGCACAACGCCTCCATCGACTTCAACGTTTCCCGGGTGGGCACCCCCGTCGTGGTCACCATCTCGTACTTCCCCAACTGGCAGGTACAAGGGGCCAAGGGCCCTTTCCGCGTGAGCCCCAACCTCATGGTCGTCGTCCCCACGTCCCACCACGTCCACATGTGGTACGGCTTTACCCCGGTTGACTACGAGGGCTGGGGGCTGAGCTTCCTTGGGCTGGTGGGGCTGGCCATGCTCGTCCGCCGGCCCCGAGCCGCGCTGGCCGTCAGCTCCCTGGAGGGGCTGGGGCGGGGCCCGGGGGCACGCAAGGCCCACTACCCGGCGGCGCCTGCCCACCTGGGCCCGGGCGGCCTGGCACCCGGGCCCGGCCCGGGGGACGGGCCCCTGCCCGGTGCACCCGGCCCGGGGGACGGGCCCCTGCCTGACGTACCCCGCTCGGGCCCTGCCCGGCCGGGCTCAGCACCGGCTAAGGTCATGGCGGACATGACCTCTTTGGACGAAGTTTTCAAGGCTTACGACATCCGGGCGGTGGTACCCGACGGGTTGAACGCCGACTTGGCCCGCCGGGTGGGCAGCGCGTTCGCCGCCTTCGCCAAGAGCCCCCAGATCCTGGTCGGCCACGACATGAGGCCCTCGGGCCCCGAGCTGGTGGCAGCTTTCACCGAGGGGGTGACGGCGGCGGGCGTGGACGTGGTCGACCTGGGCCTCACCTCCACTGACGAGCTGTTCTACGCCAGTGGCGCCCTCAGCTCGCCGGGGGCGATGTTCACTGCCTCCCACAACCCGGCCCAGTACAACGGCATCAAGCTCTGCCTGGCGGGTGCGCGGCCGGTGGGGATCCAGACCGGCTTGGCTGACATCCGGGCCGCGGTGGAGTCCGGCAACCTCCCTGTTGTCCCCGAGGCCGAGCGGGGCAAGGTCACCCACCGGGACGTGCTGGCTGACTACGCAGCCAAGGTGCGCAGCTTTGTCGACGTCTCGGTGCTGCGCCCGCTCAAGGTGGTGGCGGACACCGCCAACGGGATGGGCGGCTTGGTGGTCCCGGCCGTGTTCGAGGGCCTGCCCTTCCAGCTGGACATGCTCTACCCGGACCTGGACGGGACCTTTCCCCACCACCCGGCCGACCCCATCCAGCCGGCTAACCTGAGGGACCTCCAGGCGCGCATCTTGGAGACGGGAGCCGACGTCGGCCTGGCCTTCGACGGCGACGCCGACCGCTGCTTCCTGGTCGACGACAAGGCCCAGCCGGTGAGCGGGTCCACCACGACGGCGATAGTGGCCAAGGCCATGCTGGAGAAGTACCCGGGGGCGAAGATCCTGCACAACCTCATCTGCTCCAAGGCGGTGCCCGAGGTGATCAGGGAGAACGGGGGCACCCCCATCGTCACCCGAGTGGGGCACTCGTTCATCAAGGCGGTCATGGCCGAGACCGGGGCCGTGTTCGGCGGGGAGCACTCGGGCCACTACTACTTCCGGGACAACTACCGGGCGGACTCGGGCTCCATTGCGGCTTTGGTGGTGCTGGAAGTCATCTCCAAGGCCGGCGTCCCGCTGTCCGAGCTGCGCCAGCCGTTCGACCGTTACGCCGCTTCGGGGGAGGTCAACACCGAGGTGGCCCACCCCGACGAGGTCGTACGTTCCATTGCCGAGGCCGTGGCCCGGGACCACCCGGAGGCGTCCCAGTCCCACCTCGACGGCGTGAGCGTGGACTTCGGGGACTGGTGGTTCAACGTGCGGCCTTCCAACACCGAGCCGCTCGTGCGCTTGAACGTCGAGGCCCGGGACCGCGCCAGCTGCGATGCCCACACCCAGGAGGTGCTGGCTTGGGTCAAGGAACGGGCAGAGCTGTGACGCTCGACCCGCTCCTGCTCGAGATCCTCGCCTGCCCGGTCGACAAGGGCCCCCTGTACTACTTCGCCGACGAGGAGTGCCTCTACAACCCGCGGCTGCACCGGCGCTACGCCGTACGGGACGGGATCCCGGACATGCTGGTCGAGGACTCAGAGGAGGTCTCCAGCGAGGAGCACCTGCGGCTGGTCAGCAAGGCTGAGGCTGAGGGGGTCAGGCTGAACTTCACCCCTTCGGCCCACGACGGCCCCCTGGGCCAGGGAAGCCCCGTGGGGGAGGAAGGCCCTGCTAGCCAGGGCGGCCCGGTGGGGGAGCCATGGGCATAACCGACAGCGTGGGCATGTTCGGGTTGGCCGAAAGGTTCCCCGAACAGGTCGAAGAGGCGTTCCACCGCTCCTCCACGGTCAGCGGGCTGCCGGCGCGCGAGGAGATCGAAAACGTGGTCGTCGTGGGGATGGGGGGCAGCGGCATGGCCGGCGACGTGCTGGCCACCGTGGCCGCGCCGCTCCTGGCGGTGCCGGTCGTGCTGGTCAAGGGCTACGAGTGCCCCCACTTCATCGGGGAAAGCTCCCTCGTTTTTGCCGTCTCGGCCTCGGGCCGGACCGAGGAGACCATCCAGGCCGCGTCGGACGCGGCCCTGGCCGGAGCCAGGATGGTGGTGGTCACGGCCGGCGGGGAGCTGGCCGAGCTGGCCAAGATCTGGCGGGCACCGCTGGTGCGGGTCCCCCCCGACATCCCCCAGCCCCGGGCCGCCCTGGGGGCCATGGCCGTGCCGCTGCTCGTAGTGCTGTGGCGGATGGGCCTGCTGGCGGCAGCCGACCAGTGGGTGGAGCAAGCGGTCCGCCAGCTCAAGCGCCGGCGGGACGAGCTGGCCGGTGGCGGGGCTGGCTCCCCGGCGGCCGAGGTGGCCCGCCGGATCGGCACCACGGTGCCGGTGGTCCACGGCGGAGGCTACATCGGGTCGGCCGCGGCCAAGCGCTGGCGTACGCAAGTCAACGAGAACGCCAAGCGGCTGGCTTTTTCAAGCGAGCAGCCAGAGCTCTGCCACAACGAGATCTGTGGCTGGGCGGACAGCGCGAAGGACATAGGGGCGTTGTTGAGCCTGGTCATGCTTCGCCACGACAGCGAGCACCCTCAGGTGGGCCGCCGCTTCGACATCACAGCTTCCCTGGTGGGGCCGCTCGTGTCGGACGTGGTCGAGGTGCGGGCGCAAGGCGACGGGGACCTGGCCCAGCTGCTCGACCTGGTCTACTTCGGCGACTACGTGTCGTTGTGGCTGGCCGCCCAGGCCGGGGTGGACCCGGGCCCGGTGGAGGTGCTCACCTGGCTGAAGCGCCAGCTGGCCGGGGGCTGAACCAGAGGGGACGTCAAGGAGCGCCGGAGGGGACGCCAAGGAGCGCCCGATGGGACGTCGCTTTCGCCCGAGCTGCCCAATAGGCTGGCCAGCGAGACCCCGACGGGTCTGTGGTTGCAAGTCGATGCCAGCCGCAGGCAAAACGACCCACGTAAGGCAACCTGTGGTTGCTGAGCATGGTGCGGCTTAGGAGTAAGCCCTGCCCGCCCAAGGCCGATGGACGGCCCCGGGGCGGAGACGGCGCCAAGCGGGAGCCGGTGGTGCCGGGCTCAGGCCACCACCACCGCCCGTCCAACACCGCAGCAGGCGAGTGTGGGGGCAAAGACCAGGTCAGCCGCCGGGGTCTCCGCGCTCGCGGGGAACGGTTGGGCGAGCTCGTAGGTGCAGTGCTGGCCGCATTTGGGGTCTCCGCGCTCGGCGGCAACGGTTGCCGGGGCTGGAGGCCAGCAAGGTAGGTTCTTTTTGTGAGCGAGGCAAGCGGGGCCACTGGGGCGGCCACCCCCGCGGCGATCAGGGCCCTGATCGTTGACGACCAGGCGCTGTTCCGGCGCGGGCTTGCGGTGGTGCTGAGCTCCAATGCCGACATCGAGGTGGTGGGGGAGGCCGCCGATGGCGAAGAAGCTGTGGCCAAGGCGGGGGAACTGGTGCCGGACGTGGTCCTGATGGACGTCCGCATGCCCCGGGTGGGGGGCATCGAGGCGGCCCGCCAGCTGAGGCGGCTGTACCCTCAAGTCAAGGTCCTCATGCTGACCGTTAGCGACGAGGAGGAGGACCTCTACGAGTCGGTCAAAGCGGGCGCCAGCGGGTACCTGCTGAAGGAGATCGGGGTCGACGAGGTGGCCGAGACGGTGAGGGCCGTCGTCAAGGGCCAGAGCCCGGTGTCCCCCTCCATGACGTCCAAGCTGCTGGCTGAGTTCAACAGCCTCTCCCGGCGGGCCGCCGAAGGGGACGAGGCACCGCCGCCGGGCCTGACCGACCGGGAGATGCAGGTGCTCCGCTTGATCGCCCAGTCCAAGAGCAACAAGGACATCGCCTCGGCCCTGTACATCTCCGAGAACACGGTGAAGAACCACGTCCGCAACATCTTGGAGAAGCTCCACCTGCACTCGAGGATGGAGGCGGTCACCTATGCCTGGCGCAAGCGCATCCTGGACCCCCGCGAGCCTGCCTAGCCACCCGCCCGGCCCCGGTGCCCGGCCTGCCCCCGGTGCCCCGTCCGGCCCCGGTGCCCGGCCCGGCCTAGCTTCGTTGCGGGGCCATAGCCAGGGCCGGCTCAGCCGCTGGCCGGGTGAGCTCACGGGGCTGGGGTGCCCCGGGCTGTGCAGCCCTTGGGGGCTGGCCGCTGGTAGCTTGGTGGGCGCATGAGCGTCCTGTCCAAGTTCCTCCGGATCGGCGAGGGCAAGAAGCTGCGCGCCCTGCAGTCGCTGGTACCGGACATCAATGCCCTGGAGCCTGAGCTGGAGGCCCTCTCCGACGAGGACCTGGCCCACAAGACCGTCGAGTTCAAACAGAGGCTGGCCAACGGCGAGGACCTCAACGACTTGCTGGTGGAGGCCTTCGCCGTCGTGCGGGAAGCCGGCAAGCGCACCATCGGCCAGCGCCATTTCGACGTCCAGCTCATGGGCGGGGCGGCCCTGCACTTCGGCTGGATCGCAGAGATGAAGACCGGTGAGGGCAAGACCCTGGTGTCGACCCTGCCCGTCTACCTGAACGCCCTGGAAGGGCGGGGCGTCCACGTCGTGACCGTGAACGACTACCTGGCCGGTCGCGACGCGGAATGGATGGGGGCCATCTACCGGTTCCTCGGTGTCTCGGTGGGCCGGGTGTCGCCCGAAGTCCCCGACTGGCAGGCCAAGAAGGACGCCTACAACTGCGACGTGACCTACGGGACCAACACCGAGTTCGGCTTCGACTACCTGCGCGACAACATGGCCCGCAGCCTGGAGCACATGGTGCAGCGAGGCCATGTGTACGCCATCGTGGACGAGGTGGACTCCATCCTGATCGACGAGGCCCGGACCCCCCTCATCATCTCCGGCCCCTCCACCGAGTCCGCCCGGCTCTACTACCAGTTCGCGGGCGTGGCCCGCAGCTTGACCCGGGACGTGGACTACGAGGTGGACGAAGAAAAGCGGACGGTGGCCCCTACCGAAGAAGGCATCGAAAAGGTCGAGAGGGCGCTGGGCATCGACAACCTCTACGACTTGGGCACCGCCAACCTCGTCCACCAGCTCACCCAGGCCCTGCGGGCCAAGGAGCTCTACAAGCGGGACAAGGACTACTTGGTGGTAGACGGCGAAGTCAAGATCGTCGACGAGTTCACCGGCCGGATCCTCGAGGGCCGGCGCTGGTCCGACGGCCTGCACCAGGCCGTGGAGGCCAAAGAGCGCGTGCCCATAAAAGAGGAGAACCACACCTGGGCGACGGTGACGCTGCAGAACTATTTCCGGCTCTATGAAAAGCTGGCCGGCATGACCGGCACGGCCCTGACCGAGGCAGCCGAGTTCGGCTCGACCTACAAGCTGCAGGTCGTGCCCATCCCCACCAACAAGCCGATGGTCCGGGTGGACCACCCGGACCTCATCTACCGCACGGAACAGGGCAAGTTCAACGCAGTGGTCGAGGACGTGGCCCAGCGCTACGAGGCCGGCCAGCCGGTGCTCATCGGTACCGCCTCGGTGGAAAAGTCCGAGCTGCTGTCCAAGATGTTCACCAAGCGGGGCATCCCCCACCAGGTCCTCAACGCCAAGCACCACGCTCGGGAGGCGGCCATCGTGGCCCAGGCCGGGCGCCTGCACGCGGTCACGGTGGCGACCAACATGGCCGGCCGAGGGGTCGACATCCTGCTGGGGGGCAACCCCGAGGGCCTCGCCCTGGAAGCCCTGCGGGCGGAGGGCCTGAGCCCGTCGTCAGAGGAGGGCCAGGAGCGCTACAAGGTCCTGCTGGCGAAGTTCAAAGAAGAGTGCGCGTCCGAGGGCGACCTGGTGCGGGAACTGGGCGGCCTGTACGTCCTCGGGTCGGAGCGCCACGAGGCCCGCCGGGTGGACGACCAGCTCCGGGGCCGCAGCGGCCGCCAGGGGGACCCCGGGGAGAGCCGCTTCTACCTGTCCCTCGAAGACGAGCTCATGCGGCTTTTCGCCCAGGGCCTCATGCAATGGGCGATGGGCAAGTTCCCCGAGGACGTCCCCATCGAGAACCGCATGGTCACCCGGGCCATCGAAAGGGCCCAGCACAACGTGGAGGCTCGCAACTCCGAGATCCGCAAGGACGTCCTCAAGTACGACGAGGTGATGAACGAGCAGCGCAAGGTCATATATGCCCGGCGCCGCCAGATCATGGAAGGCGAGGACCTGCGCCAACGCACCATCGACATCCTCACCTCGGCGGTGGACTCCATCGTCCGGGCGCACTGCCCGTCGGACTTCAGCGAGGAATGGGACCTAGACGGCCTGCTCACCGAGGCCCGCTTGTACTTCCCGACCCGCAAGAGCGTGGAGGACCTGAAGACGGCGGCGACGACCGACGCCCTCTACGAGATGCTCCTCGGGGAGGCGATCGAGTACTACGAGGAGCGGGAGCAGTCGATGCCGGTGGGCATCGGCCCAGACGGCAACCCGCTAGGCAAGCCCGAGGACACCATGCGCCAGCTGGAGCGGGAGGTGATGCTCCAGCTCATCGACCAGCGCTGGCGCGAGCACCTATCGGAGATGGACTACCTGCGGGAGGGCATCAACCTGCGAGCCATGGGCCAGCGCGACCCCCTGGTCGAGTGGCAGCGGGACGGTTACGAGATGTTCAGCCAGATGATGGCCAGCATCGACGACGACTACGTGAAGTACGTGATGCACGCCCAGGTCCAAGTGGTGCCCCAGCCGGCCATAGAGCTGGGCCTGGCCGGCGCCCAGTACATCGCCCCGGAGGGCCCGGTGCTGGGTGCCCAGGCCATCGCCGGCGCCCTGGCTGCCGGCCCGGTGGCCGGGGAGGAGCTGGCCTTTGAGGGCGGGGCCGAGCTCGGTGCCGGGAGGGAGGCAGGCCTGGCTAGCGGGGCCGGGCGGGGTGACGGTGCCGGGCGGGGCCGGGCCGGCGGTGACGGGGCGGGGGGGGCGGCCGCGGCCATGTCCGCCGCGGCGCTGTCGGCTGCTGCGGGTGCCCGCCGGGGCCCAGCTGGGCCGGGGGGCGGCTCTTCGGCCAGCCCGTTCGACCACGTGGGGCGCAACGAGCCTTGTCCCTGCGGGAGCGGCAAGAAGTTCAAGTTCTGCCACGGGAGGTAACCCGTGCGAGACTTCACGGAGGACCTGCGGTCGCTCCGACGACGGGTGGACGAGGCAGGCACGTACCTGGACATCGAGACGAGCCGCAAGCGCCTGGCTGAGCTGGAGCCCGAGCTGGCCCGCCCGGACCTCTGGGACGACCCTCAGGTGGCCCAGCGCCTCACCCGCGAGTACGCGGCGCTGAAAGACGACGTCGACTTGCTGGGGTCGATCGAGGCCCGGGCCGCCGAGGCCGAAGAGCTGTACCAGCTCGCCCGCGAAGAAGGGGACGACTCAGTGGCGGGGGAGCTGGAGGCAATGGTGAGCGCCCTGGAGGAAGAGCTGAGGCAGCTCGAGCTCAGGTCGCTGTTCACCGCCGAGCACGACGAGCGTGACGCCGTGGTCGAGATCCACGCCAAAGACGGCGGCACCGATGCCCAGGACTTTGCCGAGATGCTCCTGCGCATGTACCAGCGGTGGGTGGAAAGGCGGGGCTTCCAGATGGAACTGGACGACGTCAGCCCAGGCCAGGAGGCGGGGGTACTGTCGGCCACCTTTATCGTGAAGGGCCGCTACGCCAACGGGCTCTTGGCGTCCGAACGAGGCGTCCACCGCCTGGTGCGGATGTCCCCCTTCGACGCCCAGCACCGCCGGCACACCAGCTTCGCTGCGGTCACGGTGGTGCCGTTCTTCGAGGACTTGAGCGACGAGGTCGTAATCGACGAAAAGGACCTGCGCATCGACACCTACCGGAGCTCGAGCGCCGGGGGCCAGCACGTCAACGTGACCGACTCGGCGGTGCGCATCACCCACCTGCCCACCGGCATCGTGGTCTCCTGCCAGAACGAACGTTCCCAGTACCAGAACAAGGCCCGGGCCATGCAGATCCTGGCGGCTCGCCTGGCTGAGCGCGCCCGGGAGGAAAGGGCGGCCGAGCTGTCCGCCATGGCCGGGCCCAAGGCCCAGGTCGGGTGGGGCTCACAGATCAGGAGCTACGTCCTGGCGCCCTTCCAGCTGGTCAAGGACCTGAGGACGGGCTACGAGACGGGCAACGTGGCGGCCGTCTTGGACGGGGACCTCGACCCGTTCATGGAGGCCTACCTGCGCTGGCGGCGGGCGGGGACGGCTGCCGAGCGCTAGCCGGTAGGATGGCGGCCGTGCCGGGTGAGGAGGGCGCAGGGCCGAGCGAGGTCGTCTCCCAGCCGTTGCTGAGCGACGAGGAGAAGGCCGGGCGCCTGGCCCAGCTGACCGAGCTGCTGGACATGGTCCGGCCGATCATCCAGCAAGACGGGGGTGACCTGGTACTGGTCAGCGCCGATGTCGAGACGGGAGTGGTCGAGCTGCAGCTGCAGGGGGCGTGCAGCAGCTGTGCCATCAGTTCCAGCACCCTGCAGGCGGGGGTGGAACGCATCCTCCGGGACCGCCTCGAGTGGGTCACCGAGGTGATCGGTAGCGTGGACGAGGACATCGACTGGGAGGAGAGCGCCGCCCTGGGGCGGGGTGCCTACGTCCCCAGGTGGTGAGGGAGGCCGGCTCGTCTCTCGCAGCACCCCGCTGGGCGAGGTAGCCTGCGGTGACATGTCGACCTCCTCCGAGCCCGCAGCCCGGCCAAGCGCGCTGCGTGACCGGGCCGTCACCATTGCCACCAACGTGGGTGCCCAGGTCCTCCACCGGGCCGAGAAATGGGTGCTCGACCGGTCGCTGGTGCCGACCACGCCCTTTTTGCCCCTGAGCACCTTCCCTTGGACGGGCCGCATGGAAAACATGGCCCCAGTGGTGCGCAAGGAGCTCGAAGAGGTCCTGAGCCACCACCAGGACCTGCCCAATTTCCAGGACATTTCCATCGACCAGGCGTCGATCAGCAATGACGACGGCTGGAAGACGTTCTTTTTCAAAGCCTACGGGTTCCGTTCGGAGGCCAACTGCCGTCGGTGCCCCGAGACGGCCAAGCTCATCGACAGCATCCCGGGCATGGTGACCGCCTTCTTCTCGATCCTCTCGCCAGGCAAGCACATACCCCCGCACCGAGGCCCCTGGCGGGGCGTGCTGCGCTACCACCTGGCCCTGAAGGTGCCCGAGCCGGCGTCCGCCTCCGGCATCCGGGTGGGGGGCGAAGAGGCGCACTGGGAAGAGGGCAAGGGCTTGCTCTTCGACGACGGCTACACCCACGAGGCCTGGAACGGCACCGGCGACGTCCGGGTGGTCCTGTTCTGTGACGTCCTGCGGCCCCTGCGCCCGCCGGCGGACCAGGTCAACCGGGCGCTCATCAAGGCCATCGGCTGGTCCCCGTTCATCCAGGACGCCCGCAACCGCCATGAGGCCTGGGAGCGGCGGGTGGAGGGCCTGCGCTGGGGAAGCAACAATTGAGCAACCGCAAAGCCCCCGGCCGCCAGCCGGACCTCTTCGCCAAGTGCCACACGCCCCAGATCGAGCAGTACCGGGCGGCCGAGGCGCTGGGGCTCAACCCCTTCTACCGGGAGATCGCCAGCCAGATAGGGCCCACGGTCACCTATGAGGGCGCCGAAGCGGTCATGCTGGGGTCCAACAACTACCTCGGGCTCACCACCGACCCCCGGGTCAAGAAGGCGGCGGTGGAAGCGGCCGAGCGTTACGGCACGGGCGTCACCGGCAGCCGGTTGCTGAACGGGACCTTGCCCCTCCATGGCGAGCTGGAGGAACTGCTGGCCGACTGGGTAGGCATGGAGCGCGCCCTGGTCTTCACGACGGGTTACGCCGCCAACCTGGCCCTCATTTCCACCCTGGTCCAAGCCGGCGACGCCGTGTTCTGCGACTCGGCCGCCCACGCGTCCTTGGTGGACGGGGCCCGCATGGCCGAAGGAGCCTTGCGGGCCTTCCGCCACAACCGGCCCAACAGCCTGCGCCGGGGGCTGCGCTCTTGGCGCCAGCCCGGCGCTGCCGCCCCACCAGCCTCTGAGAGCAGCCCTGATGGCCAGGGCTCGGGGCCGGTCGGTGCGGTCGGGCCGGTCGCTGCGGTGGGGCCGGTCGCTGCGGTGGGGCCGGGGACGGGCGTCCCGGCGGGCGGTACTGGCCGCCCCGGCGGTGGTGTGCTGGTCGCGGTCGACGGTATCTACTCGATGGAAGGCGACTGGGCGCCTTTGGCCGAGATCCGGGCGTTGTGCGACGAGTACGGGGCACGCCTTCTCGTGGACGAGGCGCACGCCTTGGGCGTGGTCGGGCCCGAAGGTGCCGGCACGGCTGCTGCCACCGGGGCCCGGGCCGACATCGTGATGGGTACCTTTTCCAAGTCGTTGGCCAGTTGCGGGGGCTTCATCGCTGGGCCGGGCGAGGTGGTCGACTACCTCAGGTTGTTCGGGCGGCCCCTCCTGTTCACCGCCTCCAATGTCCCTGCGTCGCTCGGGGCGGCTCTGGCGGCAGCCAAGATCGCCCGTTCCGAGGGCTGGCGCCGGGAAAAGGTGCTCGCCTTGGCTGAGCGGTTGCGGCGGGGCTTGGCTCAGCTGGGCTACGACGTGGGGGAGAGCTCCCAGAGCGCCATCGTCCCCGTCCACCAAGAAAGCCAGTGGGACGCGGGCCTGTTGTGGCGGGCCCTGCTGGACCGGGGGGTGTACTCCAACTGCACGCTGCCCCCGGCGGCGCCCCGGCCGATGCTGCGCACCTCGGTGATGGCCACGCACACCGAGCAGCACATTGACCGGGCGCTTTCGGCTTTCGAGGAGATCGCTCGGGGCGGTGTGGTGGAGGCGGAGCGCAAGCGGCTCGCCGGGCTGGTGCAGCCCGGGCCCTGATGAGCTGGCCCGCTGGCCCGCTGCTGGTAGCGCCAGCGCCCGTTTGGCGCTTGGTGCCTGGCTGCCCGCTGCTGGTAGCGCCAGCCGCGCCGGTTGGGCGCTGGCCGGCTGGCCGGGGCTGGGGCGCTCGAAGTTGGGACGTGTGACGCTCGGCGACGGGCTCGTGGTGGGGGTGACGGGCGCCACCGGGCACCTGGGTGGCCTGTTGCTGGGCGCCCTCCTGGCCGACCCCACCGTCGCCGAGGTGCGCAGCGTCGCCCGCCGTCCCCTGGCCGTGGTTGGCTCGACAGGGGGCGGGGCTGGCCCCAGGGGGGATGGCGGGTCTGGCCCCCTGGCCACTGTTGGCCCTTCGGGCGGGGCTGGCCCTTGGGGCGGGGCGCGCCCTTCGGCGTGGGCCGGCCGCACTGGCGGTGCGGGTGCCGCCGGCTCGGGCAGCGGAGCAGGGCGGGCGCGGTTGGTGCACGTCCAGTCCGACCTTTCCGCCCCGGACGCTCGCCGGGCGCTCCAGGGGGTGGACGTCCTCTACCACCTGGGGGCGCAGGTCTGGCAGGGGCGCGGCCCTGGCGCGCTGGCCCGGATGTACAGCGTGAACGTGGGCGGCACCCGCAACGTGCTGGCCGCCAAGCCTGGGGCGGTGGTCTTCGCCTCGTCGGCGTCTGTCTACGGGGCCTGGCCCGACAACCCGGTGCCGATGGACGAACGGCACCCAGTCCGTCCCAACCCTGAGTGCCCGTACGCCCAGCACAAGCTGCTTGCCGAACGGGCCTGCCTGGAGGACGGCAACGTGGGCAGGCGGGTCGTGGTGCGCTTGGCGGCGGTCCTCGGGCCCCACGCTGATGCCAGGGTGGCCCGCTCCCTCCAGGGCTACCGGCTGGCGGTGCCGGCCGTGCGCGGCGCCCGGCAGGCGGTCCAGTGGCTGGACGAAGACGACGCCCTGGCCGGGCTGCTGGCAGCCGGACGGGCTTTGACCGGGGCGGGCCTGGGGGGGGGCGGGGGCCCGGGTGGCGGGCGGCCCGCCGGTGACGTGGATGGCCACGAGCGGCCCGCCAGCGACGTGGACGGCCACGAGGGGCCAGCTGCGGACGTGGACGGCCAGGTCATCAACCTCGCCCCCACAGACTGGCTCGGCGCCCACGACATGGCCAGGGCAGCCGGCAGCCGAGTGGTCTCGGTCCCCCGGCCGGTGCTGATGGGGTTGTCCGAACTGGGCCGCGCCCTGGGGTTGGCCCCCTTCGGGGCGGACCGCGCCGCCTTGGTCAGCGGGCCGCTGGCCCTGTCGCCGGCCCGGGCGCGGCAGCTGCTCGGGTGGGCCCCCCAGCGGACCTCGGCACAGGTGTTCGAGGCGGCCCTGAACCGGGGCAGGGGGAGCTGGCGTTCCCATCCTCGTAACCGGTAGGGGGGCTCCGGCCGCAGGCACAGAGGGCAGGCAGCGACCTTACGGGAGCCGGTGACCTTACGGGAAGCGACCTTACGGGAGCCGTGACCTGACGAGGCGGTGACCTCAGGCGGGCGTGGCCCTACGGGGAGCCAGCAGCAGGGGCGAAGAGCGCACCAGAGGCGGGGCGGCCGATGATGACCGGTTCAGAGGTCTTGCTTGTACAGCCGCCAGACCTTGTAGCGCCGGCCACCCATGTCCTCCAGCTGGCGGTTGATGCGGTGGTTGGTGGCCAACGTCCAAGACGCCTCCGCCATCTCCAGCCCATCGGCCACCAGCCGGTTGACGATCTCGTTGTACAGCAACGGGCCCAGTGCCAGGTTCTGCACATCAGGGCGGATGCCGAGGGCAATGATGCGCGCCCGCTTGAGCCGCTTCAGGCCACGCAGGAGCGTGAGCCACCCCAGTGGCAGCAGGCGTCCGCTGCGCAGCTTGAGCATCAGGTCGTTGGCGTCTGGCAGGCACAGGCAGACCGCCACCGGCTCGCCGGCCCGTTCCAGGGCAAAGACCCAGCGAGGGTTGAGCAGCGGTTTCATCTGCTTGGCCAAGTGGCGGACCTCGGCTTCGGGCATGGGCACGAAGCCCCAGTTTTCCCGCCAGATCTCGTTGTAGAGCTTGAAGAACCGCCCCACTTCGGCGTCGTAGTCGTCAGCCCTCATCTCCCGCACCTTCACCTGGGAGCGCTGGCGCAGCCGCTCCAGGGTGTGGCGCTGGCGCTCCGACAGGCCCACGGTGTGGCGCCGGAACTCGTAACCGTACAGGTCCATGACCGGCTGCCAGCCGTTGCCGACCCATAGGTCTTCGTAGTACGGCGGGTTCTCCAGGGTCATGATGGTGGCGTGGGCATCGAAGCCTTCGACCAAGAGCCCGAGCTCGTCGTTGCTGGTGAAGTTGGCCGGCCCGACCGCGGACTTGGCCCCTTGCTGGCGGCACCACTGGAGGGCGGCTTCGAACAGGGCACGGGCCACCTCGTTGTCGTCTACCGAGTCGAAGAAGCCCACCCACGCCCACTGCTCGCCCCAGTGCTCGTTGAACAGGGAGTCCACACAGGCACCGATCCGGCCCACCGGCTTGCCGTCGCGCTTGGCTGTCCACAGGGCCCAGCGCTGGTGGGCCGTTGCCGGGTGCCGACGCGACAGGCGGTCGTACACCGAGAGCCTGAGCGGCGGTACCCAGTTGGGGTCATGGCCGTGCAGGCGGAAAGGCACGTCCACGAAGCGCCGCTTGGACAACAGCGAGCCTACCGGGCGCACCTCCACCCGGGCCGTGCCCGTCTCGAGCCGTAGGTGTTCGGCGTAGCGTATCTCCACGGGCGGCACCGACGCCGAGGATAGCGCAACGGCCAGGCCTGGCCTGAGGGGACCTGCCCATGCCCTGGGCACGGCCTGAGCTGTTCTTGCCCGGCTGTGGCGTTCTTTGCCCTACTAGGCACCTACTAGGCACCTGCTAGGTACTCTTGCCCACCTGGCAGGGGCGTTCTTTGCCCGGCTATCGCGTTCTTTGCCCGGCTATCGCGTTCTGTGCCCTGGCCCGCCGCCATTTGGCCACTTTTCGCGGCACAGAATGCTGGGCACGGCAAAGAACCACAGAACTGTGGTGTACGGCGGCGCCCTACTGGCTGTCTGGGGGAACGGGAGCCTCTTCGGGACCGGCAGCTGCCGGCGCCTGGTTGCGAGCGGGTAGCTTCCCGGAGATCACGATGGTCGGGCCCAGGGAAGTCGCTTCCTGGCCCTCCAGCGGGCCGGACTTGGTGTGCGCCCGGTCGGGGCGGACCCGGGTGGCCCGTTTGCCATTGATCGTCACCTGCTCGGTGGCCAGCGGCGTTTCTATCTCGCTCACCCCGGCCATCCCCACGGGCCGCAGGTCCAGCTCGATGACCTTGGCGTTGAGCAGCTCCCTTATGGCCCGGCAGACCTCGAAGTCGGAGAGGTTGAGGGCGCGGCCGATCGCCCTCAGGTTCCGGCGCCCGTCCACTGCCGTGAGCACCCTCCACTGGTCCCGGTCCAAGGTCACCTGGCCTGGGTCCAGCTCGCTCACCAGCCGAGGCTGCACGTCCAGGCTGGGGATCAAAAGCTGCAGCTCCCGCCACTCAGCCAGGCGGCGGCGGGCCTGCTCCATGGCTTCGGAGACCTCCATGTTGGTCTCCCCCACAGGGGCCCCCAGCTTGCCTGGCTGGAACTCGAAGCTGCCCCGGTCGGTGCCCAGGAGCTCGAAGAAGATCTCTTGGACCTTGGTCGGGACGTCACCCGACACGGCCGCCGCTTGGTGCTCGGACTGGTCAGCGCCAACGATCTGGCCGTCGACCAAGAACAGGTTGGCGGTGAAAGACCGGCTGCGCACATGGAGGCGGCCTGTCATCTTGCGTGAGGACATCAGCTCCAGCAGCGAGCTGAAGTCCAAGACGTCGAAGGTACCCTGTAGCGGCATGTCCTCCCCATTCTGTCAGCCCTAGCGGCAAAAGGGTACCGGCGGGCCCCCACCGGGGGCGTGCAGGCAGCCCTGGCCCCGGCCGTGACCAGCCCCCCACCCCTTCCCGTCAGGTCCTTTAACCAAGTTGAGCTGGGCCGTGGTTCCTCAGGCCCCATGGCCGGCCCCCGCCCCCCCGTTGCCGCCGCAGCCTTCAGCTCAGCAACGAGGCGCTGGTGACCGCCCATCCCCCCTTCGCCCGGACCACCGTGAGCTGGAGCAGCTCGCTCTGGGCACCCCATCGGTAGGTGCAGTAGTCGCTCGACCGTTGCCCAGGGGTAGTGCTGCACCCCCGGTACTGCACCCCCGCGGCCGGGAAGGCATGGGAAAACAGGAAGGCCACCGCACCGGGGCTGGCGACCGCGAGGGCCTGGGAGCGATCGTGGCGGTACCAGGCCTCCACCACGTCATAGACGGCCTGCTCCGCGCTGGGCGCGGGCTGGCTCGGCCGCCAGGGGGCTGTCCGGTGGGCCGCCGCGGCCCCGGCCCGGCCGGTGGTGGTGGCCGGGTGGTGGGTGACGGGGCGGGCGCGGGGGGCTCGGCTGGCAGGGGCCCGGGTGACTGGGGCACGGGTGGCAGTGGCCTGCGTGGCTGGGGCCCGGGCGCGGGGGCTTGGGCTGGGAGCCGGGGCTGGGCCTGGCCCCTGGGCTGAGCCTTCTTCCTGGGTTGAGGTGGTCGTTCGCAGGCCAGCCGTGTGGGTGGCGCTGGTGCGGGTGGCCACCGCGCGGCCGCAGCTCCCGGCCCCCACCGCCAGCAGGAGCGCCAGCGTAGCCGCCACGGCACCTGGCCCACTTGGGAGCCGCGGACTGGCCACGAGACGATGATGCCAGGACCGGGCGGGCAGGCGCATGGCGGGTGCCCAGCCTGGCCAGGCAGTATGCAGTTGTGCTGGTGGCCGCAGCGGGGACCAGGGGCCAGGACGTGGTGTTCTCGGTGCTGGTCGGTGCCCACGTGCTGGCTGCTCTGGCCGGGTTCGGGAGCATCGGCTTTGCTGGTTTCTACGGGGCGCGAGCGGCCCAGCTCGGCCCTGAGCAGCCAGACGAACATATAGAGGAGCTGCTGCGCTACTTTGCCGGGCCACCGCGCCTGTGGGTGGCGATCTTCGCGGTCCCCTTGCTTGGCCTCGGTGCCCTGGTCGAAGACCCTAACGGAGGAGGCCTCGGCCAGCCCTGGGCCGTGGCCGCGGTGGTTGTGTGGCTGCTCGCTGCCCTCGTTGCCGCCGGGCTCGTCATCCCCTCGGTCAACCAGGTAAGGGCTGTGCTCGTCGCCCCCACGCCGCCAGGAGCCCAGGCCCGGGCGCCGGTCGACCAGGTGAGAGCCATGCTCGTCGCCCGCACGCCAGCGGGAGGCCCGGCTGCGCCCGCCGCCTCGGCTGTGCCCAACACCTCGGCTGTGCCCGCCGCCTCGGGCCCGCCCGTCATCACCGATGGGGCGCCAGCCTCCCGCCTGGTCCGGGCCGGCCGGTTGGCCAGCGAGGGGGCAGCGGCATGCGACCTGCTTTTCCTTGTGGCGCTGGCCCTGATGGTCTGGCAGCCGTAAGCACGACCTTACTTGCAGGTCCGTTGGTTGGTCATTGTACTGTCTGGCACCAGAATTGTTGCTAGGCACACCTTTCTTTGCACTGGCTCGTAGAACCGGTAAACTGCCCCGGATATGGCCTTAGCCGCCACCCATGGCCTTGTGGGCCCAGGCCAGCCATCCCCGAGGACGCCCGCCACCAGTCCTTTGCGCACCTCCAAGCGGGAGTTATATCGTGGCATCCCGGTCAGCGAACTGCTGGCAGATTATAAACTGGCGTTGGTCTCGCGCTGCCTCGACGACAGGGAGATAACCCTTCAAAAGCAAAGCCGCGCCTATTTCCATATTTCTGGTGCAGGGCACGAGGCGCTTGGCCTGGCGCTGGCCCGGTCGCTTCGCCCAGGGTACGATTGGTTCTTCCCCTACTACCGGGACCGGGCGCTTGTCCTGGCGCTCGGCGTGACACCATTGGACATGTTGCTGCAGGCCGTAGGTGCCGCCACCGACCCGGCATCAGGTGGGCGGCAGATGCCGTGCCATTTCGGCGCCCGGGAGCTCAACATCGTGAGCCAGTCGAGCCCTACGGGGAGCCAGTGCCTGCCCGCGGTCGGGTGCGCGGAGGCGGGGAGGTACATTTGGCACCACCGGGAAGCGCTCATGGAGGGTTGCACTGCCCACGGCGACGAGCTGACATATGTCTCGCTGGGAGAAGGGGCAACGTCTGAGGGAGAGTTCTGGGAAAGCCTGAACACCGCGTGCCAGATGAGGCTCCCGGTCCTCTATGTCGTGGCGGACAACGGTTATGCGATATCCGTCCGGGCCTCGCAGCAGGCTCCCGCCCCGGTGTCCAAGCTGGTCCAGGGTTTCCCCGGGCTTTCGGTCCATTTCCTCGACGGGTGCGACTATTTCGGGGTACGGGAGGCCGTACCCGACCTGGTGGCTTCGGTCCGCAGTGGCCACGGGCCGGCGCTTGTCCATGCTACCGTCACCCGCCCGTACTCGCACTCCTCTGCCGACAACCAGCTCAAGTACCGCTCCCGCCAGGAACTGGAAGAAGAGAAATGGCAGGACCCAGTTGCCCGCTTGGAGCGGGCGTTGGCCCAAGCTGGCCTGATCTCCTCCGAACAGGCGGCTCTTATGCGGGAAGAGGCCCGGCAGTTGGTGGCCAGCGCGGCCAAGGAGGCGCTCATGGCCCCCCGCCCGGACCCGGCCACGGTCAAGTCGCACCTGTTCAGCCTGGGTGCTTTCGGGCAGGCCGGGCACGAGGCAATGGGTGCCAGCTGCCTGGGCCACAGCGGCCCGGGCGGCAGCGAGGAGGGCGCCAAGGGATTGGGCGCCAGCGGGGAACCAGTGGTGCTCGGGGAGGCCATCCGCCGGGCGCTGGCTGAGGGCATGAGCGCCGACCCTCGGGTGAGGGTCTTTGGGGAGGACGTGGCTGACGCGCCCGACGAGCTGCTCGACGAGCTGGAGGGCCAAGGCGGGGTGTTCGGGGTCACCCTTGGCCTGCAGAGGCGCTTTGGCTCGGACCGCTGCTACAACACGCCCCTGGCCGAGGCCAACATAGTGGGCCGGGCCGTCGGCCAGGGCCTGCGAGGGCTGCGGCCAGTCCCGGAGATCCAGTTCTTCGATTACATATGGCCGGCCATGCAGCAGATCAAGAGCGAGGCAGCCACCATGCGCTGGCGCTCGAACGGGGCCTGGGCGAGCCCACTTGTGCTCCGGGTGGCCATCGGGGGTTATGTGAGCGGTGGGGCCATCTGGCACTCGCAGTCCGGGGTGTCCATGTTCGCTGGGGTCCCCGGCCTGGTGGTGGTCATGCCATCCCGGTCCAGGGACGCCGTGGGCCTCCTGCGCACCGCCCTGGCGGGCGAAGACCCCGTGCTCTTCTTGGAGCACAAGCACCTCTACCGTCAGCATTACACCGAAGACCCCTTCCCGGAACCGGGTTTCCGAGTGCCTTTTGGGGTGGGCAGCGTGGCCCAGGCCGGCCGGGACCTGACCGTCGTGACCTATGGCGCTACCGTCCAGCGCGCCTTGAAGGCGGCTGCCGCCACTGGGGCCAGCATCGAAGTGATCGACCTGCGCTCCCTCATGCCCTGGGACAAAGAACTGGTGGCGGGGTCCGTAGCCCGCACTGGGCGGCTGCTGGTCGTGTCCGAGGACAACTTGACCTGTGGCTTTGGTGCCGAGGTGGCGGCTTGGGTGGGCGAGCATTGCTTCGGCGACCTCGACGCACCCGTGAGCAGGCTGGGGGCGCAGGACACCCCAGTGGCCTACGAGCCTGGGCTGGAACGAGCGGTCCTGCCTCAGGTGGAGACGATCGAGGCAGCTGTCCGGCGCTTGTTGGAGCTGTGAGGCCGGGCCGCTACGATCCGCTGACAGATGTCCCGCTTCCCCCGCCTTGCCCTGGTCGTGGCCATGGCGGGGCCCATCCTGGCCGCGGGCCTGGCGGCGCTGGCCTATTCCTCCAGCCGCCTGGTGCACGACTCGGCGTCTGCGACCGAGCTGCCGTTGGCTTGTGGCGGCGCCACGGCCGATGTCCCCTCGGTGGTCTATGCGGCCGACGGGTCTGTCCTGGCCACCTTGCGCTCGGCCTTCAACCGCCAGCCGGTGCCTCTGAGCCGGATCTCCCCTACCTTGGTAGCCGCCGTCTTGGACACCGAAGACCACGCTTTCTGGGCCCACGGGGGAGTGGACGTGAGGTCCATCGCCAGGGCCTTTGTAGCCGACGCGGCAGCAGGTTCGGCGGTCCAGGGCGGCTCGACCATAGCCCAGCAGCTGGTGAAGCAGACCTACCTCGGCAGCGAGAAAAGCCTTGTGCGCAAGATGCGAGAGGCCGTGCTGGCCGAGCGGTTGGAGCAGAAGTGCACCAAGCGCCAGGTCCTCGATGACTACTTGAACACGGTCTACCTGGGCAACGGTGCCTACGGCGTGCAGGCGGCAGCCGAGGAGTACTTCAACCGGGACGCGGCCCACCTGAGCGTGGCCCAGTCCGCCCTACTGGCCGGCCTGATCCAAGCGCCCAGCGGTTACGACCCCATCACCAACCCGCTCGGGGCCAGGGAACGGCGTAGCCAGGTCCTGGCCAACATGGTCCATTACGGGGCCATCACGCCCCAGCAAGCTGCGGCGGCCAACGCCACGCCCTTGCCGACCGTGGTCCATGAGGCCCCCACCCTCAGCTACACGAGCCACGGTTACTACCTGGACCAGGTGGTCAACATGCTGCTAGGCCCGGGTAGCCCGCTTGGCGCCACGCTGGCCCAGCGCGAACAGGAGCTGTTCGCCGGAGGGCTCAAGATCTACACCAACGAGGTCCCCTCCTTGCAGGCCTACGCGCAGCACGTGGCCGTAGCCGACATCCCGCCGGCCCTCTCCAAGGTGGAGGCCGCGTTGGCGGTGATCGACCCTCGTACGGGAGACGTCGAGGCGCTGGTGGGTGGCAATGGCCGCAGCCAGTTCGACGTCGCCACCCAAGGCCAGCGCCAACCTGGGTCCGGCTTCAAGCTTTTCACCCTCATAGGGGCGCTTGAAGAGGGCTACAACGTGGAGGACTCGGTCCTGGCCGCTTCGCCTTGCGCCGTGGTCTTCCCGGGGGACCCCTACGGCAACGGCTATGACGCCCAGCACCCCCTGCACAACGACCCCGGCCAGCCCTCGGGTGAAGTGACGCTGGTGCAGGCCACGGCTTTGTCCATCAACTGTGCGTACCTGCGTGTCGCTCACGAAGTCGGCTTGGCCAAAGTGGTCGATGTGGCCAAGAGCATGGGCTTGTCCGATGCCACCCTGAGCCCCCTGACCCCCTCGCTCGTATTGGGCACCGAGGCGGTGAGGCCGATAGAGATGGCAGCGGCCTACGCGACTGTCGCCGACGGCGGCATCTACCATGAGCCCAGTTTTGTCAACGAGGTAAAAGACAGCACTGGGTCGGTCATTTACCGGGCTGACCTGACAGGCCGGCGCGTGTTCTCAGAGCAGGTCGCCGCTGAGGCTCTCGTCGCTTTGCGGGCGACGGTCCAGTACGGCACGGGCACCGCGGCCGCGCTCCCCAACCAGGAAGTGGCCGGCAAGACTGGGACCACGGAGCAAAGCGTGGACGCATGGTTCAACGGGGTCACCCCGGACCTGGCTGCTTCGGTGTGGATGGGCGACCCAGACGGCGAAGTGCCAATGTACGACAACGGGGTGGAGGTCTACGGGGCCAGTTACCCGACGCAGATCTGGCACGACGTAGCAGCCTTCGCGCTCCGGGACGCGCCTGTGGCGTCGTTCCCGCCCCCTGACCCTGCGCTGGTGCCTCCCATCAAGTACATCGACTCACCCGCCCTGCGCCGCGACGACTTGTTCTCCCATGGTGGGGCAGGGCCGGCCACATGCGTGGCCAGCGGTGCCAAGCAGCCGTGCCCGACGCGGCCGGCCACCACCACGACCCTGGCCCCGGCCACGACCGCCGTTCCCCTCACAACTGTCGCTCCCGCCACAACCTCGGCCCCCGCCACCGTCAGGGCCCCAGCCACGACCCTGGCCCCAGCCACGACCGCCCCGCCTACGGCACCAGCAGGCACGGCCGCACCTCCCCGCCCCAGCCCACAGCCGGCCCCGGCCACCACGGCCCCGCCGACCACGGCCCCGCCGACCACGGCCCCAGCGACCACGGCCTCCCCGGCCACCACGGCCCCAGCGACCACGGCCCCAGCGACCACCGCCTCCCCGGCCACCACGGCGTCTCCCTTGGCTACTGTCCCCCCTCCAAGCCAAGCACCCCCAGCCCGGCCCCAGCCCCCAGCCACCACGGCGGCCCAGGCCAGCGCCCCGGCAACCACTTCGTCGGCTCAACCGCTGAGCACGGCCCAGGCTACGGCCCCTCCGGCCGGCCCGGGAGGCGGGCCGTGACCAGCGCCGACTTGGAAGCTCTGCTGGCGTTGCAGGACCTCGACACCCGGGTGGACCAAGAGAGGCACCGCAAGGCCACCCTGCCCGAACGTGCCCGCTTGAACGAACTGCTGGCCGAGATGGCCGACAAGGAGGCGCACAAGGCTGCTGTCCTGGCCGGTCGCAACGAGGTGGCCGCCCGCCAGGCAGAGGTGGAAAGGGAACTACAGGCCACTGAGGCCAGGATCGCCCAAGTGCGCTCCCGGCTGTACAGCCGGGACGTGACGGCAACCAGGGAGCTGCAGTCTTTGGCAGCCGATGAGGACTTGTTGCGCAAGCGGGCCTCGGAGCTGGAGGACCGGGCCCTGGCCCTGATGGACGAAATAGAACCCCTGGACACCCAAGTGGCTTCCCTGGAGGCTGACCTGGCTGACCTGGGGGCCCGCCGGGCGGAGGCAGCCAAGGCGCTCGAGGCCGCCGAGGCCCAAGTCGACCAAGGGCTGGCGGAGCTGTTGGGCCGTCGCCCGGGCGCCCAGAGCCAAGTGCCGGCGTCGTTGTTGGCCACCTACGAACGCCTGCGGGAGCGCCTGGGGGGAGTAGCAGTGGCCCGCTTGGTGGGAGGCCGCTGCGACGGCTGCCACCTCTCGCTCCCGGCGATGGAACTGGACCGCATCCGCCACACCCCCCCTGGTTCGCTCGAGTTCTGCGAGCAGTGCGGGCGGATCTTGGTCGTGGTCGGGAATTGACCGGGCTTTGCCCCGGGGGCGAGGCGCTGCCCGGGGACGAGGCGGCGCCGAAGGACGAGCAGGTGGATGGCCACCAGGGGCCCGTCCCGGCTGTCGTGGCCATGGGCCCGGCTCAGGTCAGGGTGGGCACGTGCTCGTGGGCCGACCCGACGCTCGTCAAGCAGACGGCCTGGTACCCCAAGCGCTCGATGAGCCCGGCCGAGCGGCTGGGGTACTACGCGACGCAGTTCTCCTTGGTGGAGGTGGACGCCACTTACTACCGTCCGCCCTCGCGGGAGCTGGCCCGGTCCTGGGCTGGGAGGGTGCCCCCGGGGTTCTGCTTCGACGTGAAGGCCTACGGGCTGCTAACGGGCCACCCCGTGGACCTGGCGACCCTGTGGCCGGACATCCGGGACTTGGCCCCCGAAGAGGCGCGCCAGCGGGGCCGGGTCTATGCCCACCACCTGCCTCCTGAGGCCATCGAGGAGGCCTGGGCCCGGTTCGTGGACGCCCTCGGGCCTCTCCGGGAGGCTGGGCGCCTGGGCGGGATCCTGTTGCAGTACCCACCGTGGTTCGTCCCCTCGCGGGCCAACCGGGAGGAGCTCGAGCGCCTCCAGGGGCGCTTAGGAGGGCTACTAGGTTATGCCGAGCTGCGCGCCCCGGGCTGGCTGGCCCCCGGGGAACGCTCCCGCACCCTGGCGCTGTTGCGTGACCTCGGCCTGGCCCACGTGGTGGTGGACGCCCCCCCGTCGTCTGGCCTGGTGCCGGTGGTGGAGGTGACGCAGCCGGACCTGGCCGTGGTGCGGTTCCACGGGCGCTCGGGTGCCACCTGGAACGCTCGCCACCAGAGCGCGGCCGAGCGGTTCCGCTACCTCTATGACCAAGACGAGCTGCTGGAGTGGGTGCCCCGGGCACGCGCCCTGGCGGAGCGGGCCTCCCGGGTGCACCTCCTCATGAACAACTGCTACCAGGACTATGGGGTGCGCAATGCTGCCCAGCTGGCCCGCCTGCTGTTGGAGGCCGCGGCCACGGGCAGCCCTTAGGGCCGCCTCCCGGGCGGGCGAGCCGGGGCGCACCTTGGCTAAGTTGTGGCCTAAGTGCCTCGGGTTGACCTTGTCGTACTGGGCGATTGCAATGCTGACCTCGTTGTCCGGGGCGACAACGTGGTGCCGGCCTTTGGCCAGCAGGAACGTTTGGTCGAGGAAGCCAAGCTGACGATCGGCGGGTCGGGCGGCATCTGCGCCAGCGGGGCGGCCCGCCTCGGGCTGCGGGTGGCGATGGTCGGCGTAGTCGGGGACGACGTCCTCGGGCGGTTCATGGTGGAGGAGCTGTCCAAGCGCGGTGTGGACGTGTCAGCCGTGCAAGTTGACCCTGTGGTGCCAACCGGCCTCACGGTCCACCTTGTCCACGGCGAAGACCGGGCTATGCTCACGCAGCCCGGCACGATCGCGTGCCTGGAGGCGGGCCTCGTCGACCTGGCCTTGCTCCGAGCCGCGAGGCATGTCCACGTGAGCTCGTACTTCTTGCAGGCGCAGCTGTGGCCGGGCCTGGCCGGCCTGTTGGCGGAAGCCCGCGACCACGGCGCCAGCGTCTCGGTTGACCCCAATTGGGACCCGACCGGGACCTGGGACCAGGGCTTGGCGAGCCTCTTGCCCATGGTGGACCAGTTCCTCCCGAACGGCACAGAAGCTCGCAACGTTGCCAGGGCGCTCACGGGGGCCACGGGCCTTGCCCTCAAGGAACCGGCCACCGCCGACCCGGCGGCCACCGCCGAGGAACCGGCCACCGCCGACGCGGCGGAGCCGGCAGCCGCCGCTCTGGCCGCCCTCGGCCCGACCGTTGTCGTCAAGTTGGGCCCGCAAGGAGCGCTGGCGGTTGGGGGCGGCCGGGTGGTGCGGGCAGCCTCCCTGGACGGGGTGTCCCCCGTGGACACCGTCGGTGCTGGCGATTCCTTTGACGCCGGTTACTTGGCGGGGGCCCTTTCTGGTTACCCCTTGGAGAGGGCCCTGGCCCTGGGTGTTGCCTGCGGCGCGCTCTCCACCCGGGCCAGCGGGGGTACCGATGCCCAGGCCACCCGGGAGGAAGCCGAGTCGTACGCCGACCGGGTGCTGGCTAACAGCCGGCTCGGCAGCTAGCGGCTCCAGGCCAGCTCATTTAACTGCCCCTGCGGTCACGCCCTGGATTATGTGGCGGTTCAAGACGAGCGCGATCACACCCGGCACGGCAGCCGCCAAGGTCCCGGCGGCCATGAGGAGCGTCAAGGGGACGATGCGCTGGCCGTTGAGCGCCGCCACGATGACGGTGACGGGCTGGGTGGAGAGGTCTGATGTCAGCACCAAGGGGAAGAGGAACTGTGCCCAGCCGAGCAGGAAGACGATGATCGCGGTCGCGGCTATGCCGGGCAGGGCTACCGGGACGATCACCCGGAGCAGCGCCCCGACTGGCGAGGTGCCGTCGACCAGGGCTGCCTCCTCGAGCTCGGGCGGCACGTTGTTGAAGTAATTGAACAGGACCCAAATGGCAAGGGGCAAGAACCCCGAGGTGTAAACGAGGATGACGCCAATATAGGTGTTCACCAGGTGGACGTTGCTCATGATCCGGTAGAGGGGGATGAGGGTGGCGTAGGCTGGCAGGAGCAATGTTGCCAGCACGCTTACGAAAATGGCCCGCTTGAAGTGGAAGCGCAGGCGAGCGAAGGCGTACGCCTCGAACACGGCGGCCACCACCGAGAGCACCATCGCCCCTCCCGACTCGATGGTGGCGTTGAGCAGTGACCTGCCGAACTGGTAGGCGACCCCCGAGCGGGAGGTGCTGATACCGAACAGCTGCTGGTAGCTGCCTAGGACCAGCGGGGACGGCCAGTAGCGGGCAGGCCGGCTGGTGGCAGCCGAGAGCGTTGTGAGGCTCGTGTTGAGGGCCCAGTAGAGCGGGAACAGCGACCACAACAAGATCACGGCCAGGGCCACGAGCCGCCCTAGCACTCTGGCCACCCGCTGTGCCGGGCGTCTGGGCTGCCCGGGGCCCGACCAGCTCGAGGTTGCCCGGGGAGGCCTGGTTGCCGGGGTGGTGGCTGTCATGCCTGGGACCGCCGGTAGAGCAAGGCTATTACTGTCATCGACAGCAGGGCCGTGGCTACTGTCGCCACCAGGGAAAGGGCGTAGCCCTGGCCGAAGTTCAGGTCCTGGAAGGTCACTATGTAGGTCTGCAGCATGAGGGAAGACCCCAAGGTGGCGTTCCCGTTGAGCACGTAGACCTGGTCGAAGATGTTGAGGGAGAGGACGAGGGCTTCCACCGAGGACACGGCTAGGGCCGGGCGTATGAGCGGGAGCGTCAGGTACCGGAAGGACTGCCGGCGGTTGGCCCCGTCGACGTGCGCAGCTTCGTAGAAGTCCCTGGGCACGGACTGGAGGGCAGCCAGGATGATGAGCGCCATAAGCGGCGTGATCTGCCAGATCTGGGACAGCTCGATCAGGGCGACGGTCAACCAGCGGCTCAGCCCAAGGAAAACCTGGTAGCTGCCGATGAGGTGCAAGGAACGCAGGACGCTGTTGACGACGCCGAAGTTGGGGTCGTACATCCAGTTCCAGATGACGGCTTCTACCACCCCGGGCAGTGCCCACGGGAGGACGACCAAGGCGAGCACCACTCCACGGAAGCGAAAGTGCTGTTGGAGGGCAGAGGCAATCGCGGTACCGAGCACCACCGAGAAGACAACCCCGATCACCACGTAGGCTGCTGTGTTCGCGATCGAGGTGCGGACAGCCGAGCTGGCGAACAGGTCCCGGAAGTTCTCCAGGCCGTTGAACCTGGTCGGCGGGTCCAGGGGTGTCACCCGGAAGAAGGCCTGGACGGTGCTCAGGACGGTCGGGTAGAACGAAAGGGCGCCGATGAAGACTACCAGGGGGGAGATCAAGATGTACGGCAGCAGTCGCCCCTGGCTGGCGGGCCGGCTCATCGCAGCCAGCCCGCCAGTGCCGGCGCCCTGTGGCTGTAGCTCATCCGGTGACCTGGAAGCTTCGTCCGGTGACCTGGTAGCGGGCGGCGCGCTCGGCTCAGGCGCCGTCAGGACTTCAGTTGGCGGACCTGGCTGGCGATGGCCTGTACCGCCTGCTGCACGGACTCCTGGCCGGCTGCCGCCTCGTGGATGTTGGTGTACACGGCATTGCTGAACGCCGGGTACCAGGAGGGGGCACCTTCGAGGAAGGGAGCCTCAGCATGCTGACGGAGCAGCTGCTCGAGCTGCTGGGCCTGCGCCAGCTTGCCGGACTTGGCCAGCAGGTCCAAGCTGGACAGGCGCATGGGCAGCGGGAACCCCTCGATCACGTCCTTGGGGCCGTTGAGGCCGGCCCATATCGCCTGGTTCCTCGTACCTGTGAACCACTTTATGAACAGTGCGGCTGCCTTGGGGTCCCTGGCGGTCTTGGGGATGCCGATGCCGTCGGGGTTGGCCACGTTGGCCCCGGGGCCGTTGGCGCCCGGCGTCGGCACGTAGGCGGTCTGGCCGACGACGCTGGACGAGCTGGGCACGTTGTAGATGGACCCGACGCTGCCTGAGTAATCGCACAGGACAGCGGCAACCCTGTTCTTAGCCATCTCCGTGGTGAAGCCGGTGTAATCGGGCATGTTGATGTTGCCCTTGGGGACCAGGCCGTCCCGGTAAGCGTTGACCATCCAGGCCATGGCCTTGTAGCCGGGGGAGCTGGGGGAGGTGAAAGCCGGGTTCTCGGCGCGGTCGAGCACTCGCCCACCGAAGGCCGCGGTCATCTGGTACCAGCAGGTGGACAGGCCCTCGGCTGCCGCGAAGTGGATGTCGAGGGGGTGGGCCATACCTGTTGCCTGCACGCGCTTTAGGGCTGAGGTGAAGCCCGCGAGGGTGCTCGGGACCTGCGAGACGCCAGCGTTACGAAAATCCTTGGTGTTCACGGTGGTGACCATGAAAGAAGCGTCAAAGGGCATGCCGATCAGCCGGCCGTCCACCTCGAAGGTGTCGACCTGGGGCACGTCAGGCTTCAACTGGGCGGGGTTGAACCATTGGTTCAGGGGGTAGAACCAGCCGGTTTTCGCGTACTCGCCGACTTTCGACCAGTCGACGTCGGTGGCGTCCGCAAAGTAGACGTTCGAAGTGGCCGCGGCCGCGATCTTGGTCTGGAGGTCGTCCCAACCGATCTCCACCCAGTTGACTTTGATACCCGTCTGCTTGGTGAACTGGTCGAGGAGCGCTCTGGGCGGGCTTGGGTAGTGCATGGCCACGGTGATCGACTGGGTGCTCGCTGCTGCGGCGCCGATGGGCAAGCTGGCGCCACCCAGGGCGACCAGGGCGCAAAGGGCCAGCCGGTTGAGCTGCTTTTGTAGCAACTGGGCGGTTCTCATAGGTTGCCTCCTCCTAACGGACGGTGGACGTACCGCTCGGCAGGACTACCGAGCGGCTCAGGAACCTTGGGTGGTCAGGGTCCAGGCCCCGGGACAGCGCCCTGGCCACGGCCAGGCGTTGCACCAAGACGAGGCCCACCATGGGGTCCTCCGGGGAAGAGACCCAGGTGGCCCCCGTGGAGCGCACCTCGTCCTCGAGGCCTGGGGGCGGCGGCCCGAGGCACCACACCACCGAGCGAGGGCCCAGGGTGCTCATCGGCCCGTGGCGGAGCTCCATGGCGGGGTACGCCTCGGTCCAGGCCGCGCTCGTCTCGCGGAGCTTGAGGGCTGCCTCGCTGGCGAGGGCGGCGCCCATGCCGCGACCGATGAAGACGAACTGCTCGAAGCGCCCCGGGTCGACCGGTAGCGCCGTTGACAGGGCGCGCTCAGCTGCCGTAGCCAGTGCTGTCACGTCTTCGCCCAGGTGTGCCCGCAGCAGCGCCAGGGCGGAGGTGGCAAAGCGGGTCTGGACGACCGAGGCCTCGTCGGCGAAGCCGAGCACGATCGTCCCAGCCACCAGCTCGGACAGCGGGGTGCCCTGGACGGCGGTGACCCCAGTGACCCGGGAGCTGGCCTGGGCTCGGCCCACCAGGTCGAGCACCTCGCTGGTCGTCCCTGAGCGGGTGATCACCACCACGTGGTCGTAACCACGGCTCAGGGGCACCTCTGAGGCCGGGAAGGCGTCCGTCTCCCCGAGCCCGGCTTGTTCCCGCAGGGCGGCATAGGCCTGGGCCATGTAGTAGGAGGTGCCGCAGCCAACGGCCACGGCACGCGCGCCGGGGCCGGGCAGCAGGGGAGCGGACGGTCGGGCCATGTCAGCCGCCAGGCGCCAGCACCGGGGCTGGTCGGCCAGTTCTTGCTCGGTTACGCTCACATCGGCTAGATTACTAGCTCCCGAAAAACCAGGGTCCTGACCTGCACTTTCGCGCCCGAGGATCCACCAAACGGTGCCCGAATGCTGCGAGGATGGGGAAAACCCCTTGTA